>CATLIG010000001.1 GCA_949948985.1 uncultured Clostridia bacterium
TATAAAGAAAAATTTTTTGCCGCTTAAAACGGTCTTATTTGTATGCAAAAAAGAAGTGCAGATACTACTTTTTGTAATATCTACACTTGATGTTATAATTTCACTAAGCTTAACTTAATGACATTGGTTCTTGGAGCTGTCTTATTTTCTTCGGTTACGCTTCCTTCAGCGTCCTCAACAGTAATTGTGGGGTCAGCATTATAAGAATTTACTGTAATATCCGCTGTTCCGTTTACTGGTACATATATAACAGTACCATCATTGCATTGCGCCAAATTATCTGTTCTTCCTGAATTATTAAGTTTTCCGCCGCTTTTAGTATCAACCCACGCATAGCCAGCTAGACCTTCCGAACCCTGATAAGCGATAGTGCCTATTGAAGGATTTCCAAATTCATAGATTTGTGTGGAATCCACTTCAACAGTATTACTTCCCCAATATTGAATATATGTGTCAAGGCTTGTGGGCGCAGTTCCGCCAACCCATTCAAATGCCGCCAAATCAACCTCAGCGTCACTTTCCAAAGCGTCCGCCAAATCAATTTTTGCCGCATCTTCCGAATCGTCTGCCAAATCAGTTTCCATATTCTCCTCGCCGGCTTCTGTCTCTTCCTCATTGACCTCAACAGAATCCAATACTTCTGCTATTTCTTCCAAATCGGCGAAAGAAACCTGTGTAAATACACTTGTAAACATCATAGCTACAGTAATTACACAGCTTAAAAAACGTTTTAATTCCTTGTTCATTTCCTTTCCTCCCTTTAAATAAAATTAAAATTATTAATTTATAATTTTTCACAAAGCGTATGATTAAACACCGCTTTTTAGATAGTACAATTTTATCATTAAAAAATTATTTAGTCAATGAACCTGTATTTTTTCTCTGTTTTAACCAAATCGGCAAATCCATTATAAAAGTCAGTTTTTATGTACTTATAACCCTTGATTATACACTTTCCATAACCCACCGCTATACTTATATATAAATAAAAACACAGTAAATATAACGTACTCTCTCTCCCAAAGATATACGTATATATTTTGTTTTTACAATGTATCCTAAAAAAAATTTGTCTGTTTTCAACAAATTTAAAACGCTGTTTATGGCAATATTTTATAATCCACCCAATCAAATTTAGCATCGGCGGTATTTTGATTTCCTCCGCTATATGCGTAAAGTCCTACTAAAGTACCTGTATGGTGCTTTCCGACAGCAACGCCCTCATCACTTAGAAAACCGCATTTTTCAATACGCTCAATAAAAATCCACTCCATATTGTCATAGCTGTAAAAGAATTCTCTTGTCTGTCCAATAACCCTGACTTTAAGATAAATATTCTTAACACCGCTTTTAACAATAACCTCACCCATAAGGCTTTTCTCATCGTTTCTGTTTTCGTATATCCGTACTTTAACGCCGTTGTCGTAAATCATACAGCATTTAATATAATTATGTATTCCATAATAGCATACAATCCCTGCCTGATGGCCCTTTTCATATGGCTCAAACTCAAGACTTGCGGAAAAAATATATGAATGTTCAGTTTCGCGTCTTAAAAGTGTGTTATACGCTTTTATTTCACAAAGGTCATATTCTCCTGTTTCAATAGTAAGAAAACCCTTGTTTTTTGTAAGTGAAATTTTTTCATACAAAGGATTTCTCACAAACTCCCACCAAAGCTTAAATTTGCCTCCGTCAAAATCATCAAAATCGTCTTTCTCATACTCTGTACATTCAAGACCTTTGGGAATTTGGTTTTCAACAGACGGACCTTTCCCGTCGTTTATAATAAACCAACCGTCGTCTGTCCATTTTACTTTGTCAAGACTTGTTTCACGGCCTACAGTTGTATATAATCCCTCATTTGTTCTTCCGCATAAATAAACCGCCCACCATTCTCCGTTTTGCGTACATACTAAATCACAGTGACCGCACCTTTGAATTTTTTCACCAATATTATTTTGTTTAAGGGCAGGATTATACGGCGAAGGTTCATAAGGACCCATAATACTTTTAGACCGTCCCACGCTTACCTGATGCCCAAATCCTGTTCCTCCCTCGGCGAGTATAGCGTAGTACCAGCCGTCTTTTTTAAGTATATGAGGGCCTTCCGAACATCGCAGACCTGTACCTTTCCATACATTAACCGTAGGTTCCGCTATAGCCTCACAGTCATTGGACAACTTAGTTACAGTAACGCCGGGCGCCGTAATACAATAGTGAGTTCCATCATCATCAATAAAATGAGACGGGTCTATGCAGTCAATATCTAAGACAACAGGTTTTGAGTAAGGTCCCTCAGGATTTTTTGATTTCATAAATAAGGTTTGTCTGAGTTTTCCTGATGTGTTTTCAGGCGGATTATTAAGTCTTAAAGTAGCGAAAACATAAAATTCGCCGCCGAAGTAAGAAATATCTGAAGCCCATATTCCATGAGAATCTGACGTTTCTCTCAAATCAAGATAATCATTTTCTGTAATAACATGTCCTATAAGCTCCCAATGAACAAGGTCTTTTGAGTGATGAATAGGTATAGCTGGAAAGTATTGAAAAGATGAGTTTACCATATAATAGTCCTCTCCCACCCTTACGACAGACGGGTCAGGATAGAATCCTCTTATTATCGGATTTTGATAAGTCCCCAAAATAAACAACTCCTTTTTTTTAATCATTAAGCGATTTTTTTTAATCATATTATTATTTTTACCTTTTGTCAATATTATCTTTTCCGTGAATTTTCATATTTTTTTAATTTACAAATTTTTTATATTGTGATATAATTATTTGTCGTATTATCATTATAGCGAAGGAGTGAACCTATAGATGTTCCAGCCTAATTTGACTGATTTGATAGATATTCGCACATTACAGCGTATACAAGACGGATTTTCCGCTTACACAAAAATGGCGTCGATTACCGCTGATGCCAACGGAATACCGATAACAAAAGAAAGCAGGTTTACAGATTTCTGTATAAATCTTACGAGAAAATCCGTTCTTGGCTGTAAAAGATGTAACGAGTGTGACAGGGCGGGAGCCATTAAAACCCTTTACAGTGGTAAACCTATTGTTTATTATTGTCACGCGGGACTTATAGATTACGCGTCGCCTATAATGATTAAAGACCATTTAATAGGATGTTTTATAGGCGGACAAGTCCGCACGTCTGATATAGACGAGGATAAATTCGCGAAAACGGCAATTGAGCTTGGTCTTGACCCAAAAGAATATGTAAAAGCCGCCAAATCGGTAATATTAATGAGTAAAGAAGAAGTTGAAGCGGCTGCAAAATTTTTATACGAGATAGCTCACGCCATATCAGAAATGGCGTATAAAAATTATACATCTCTTCAAAAAAGCATAAAGCTTGAAAAAGCAGCAAGAGCTCAGTCTGTTTTTATAATGGATATAACCTCAAGCACTCATAAAAATCTGCGAAAATGTATATCCGTTTCAAAAAAAGCTCTTGAGAATAATAATTATAACTCTCTTTTTTCCGCTGTAAAAGAAAACCTTAATACAAATACCGATACACTTTCAACAATCGAGGACGCTATTGAATACATAAAAATGTCCGGCGGGGAAATTGAGTTGTCGGAAAACAAATATAAAGTCCGTGATATATTCACACGGTTTATAGAATCAGCAAAAAACTTATCTAAAGGGCGCCCTATTGAGTTTTCTCTTAACATAGATGAAAACGTTCCCGAATATCTTATGGGAGATTCTGGAAGAATTGGACAGATAGTAAATAAACTTATATTAAACAGTCTTCACTATACAAAAATCGGTAATATATCAGTAAAAATATTCTGTGAAAAAGTTTCTTACGCGTCAATGCTTAATATAGTCGTATCAGATACAGGAATAGGAATGACCTCTGACAAGCTTGATATAATTCTTTCACATCTGAAAAAAGGAAATATATATTATCCCGAAAATGCAGAAAATTCCAATCTTGGTTTTTATGTAATAGGTCTTTTAATAAAACAAATGTCAGGTAAAATAACAGTAGACAGTATTCCGAATAAAGGCTCGGTTTTTAAAATAAGCCTGCCTCAGCTTGAAATAAGGGGAGTGAAATAATAATGCCTTTTGATACAGTAAAATATTCCGAGCTTATAGATAATTTTATTATCGATATTGAAAACTTTAATGATGTAACACTCACAGATACCCCTTTATGCTGTAAAAATCTATGTAACTTTCTGCGTATAGGAAAAATAAATATAGTCGTTCATTCATCTTTTGAAATCCTGTCTGAAAACGCTGATGAAAGTATAAACTTTTACACATCGGAAAATTATGATAAAGACCGTTTTCAAACAATAAAGGAAAACTTTGGAGAAAATTCTGTCGTCTTATACAAAATTTATCAAAAAAAGAATGATGCTGAATGGAGCAACTATGAGCTAAAAAAAATACGCGTTTTTCAAAAGCTTATTCATTCATTCAACAGTAAATCAAAAATATTAAAACTTATAGACGACTTAAAATTTAAAGACAGTGGATTGGGAATATATAATCTGAATTATTTTCTAAACAAGCTTAAACGTCTGTCAGAAAAAAAAGAACTTTCATCGTATTGCGCCTGTTATTTCAATCTTCGTCATTTCTCTTCAATAAATCATCAAATAGGCAGAAAAAACGGAACAAAAATAATGATTTTATTTATACAAAAGCTTAATGATATGTTAGATGTGGATGAAGTCGTTGGACGAATAGACGGGGATAATTTTTGCCTTTTGTTTAAAAAACATAAAACAGACAAAATTATAAATTATCTCAGGGGTACGGGAATTGTATATGACGATAAAACAGAAAACCGGATACTTCTTTCAGCCTCTGCCGGATATTATATGATTCCTGATGATACCTTATCTGTAACAGATATTACAGACAGAGTGTCAGCCGCGTTAAATATAGCTAAAAACACAAAAACCGTCGAATATATATTTTTTGATAAAAAATTAATGGACAAACTTGAATATGCTAAAAAAATAGAAAGTATGTTCTATAAAGCTTTGGAAAATGAAGAGTTTCAAGTGTATTTTCAGCCTAAAATCTCATTAAACAATTATCAGCTTGCCGGAGCGGAAGCTCTCTGCCGATGGTTTCATAATGGTAAAATACTTCCTCCCGACAGTTTTATCCCTATACTTGAGCAAAGTAAAGCGATTTGTTTTCTTGATTTTTATATGCTTGAGCACACTTGTATGAATATACGTAAATGGCTTGACCGTGGTCTTAACGCGGTAAAGGTTTCCGTAAATCTTTCAAGGCGCAATCTTGGAGATATGGATTTACTGGATAATATACTCAGAATAATAGATAAATACAGCGTTCCTCATAAATATATAGAAATAGAGCTTACAGAAACAGCGGTAGATGTAAACTTTGACGAACTGAAAAAAATAGTGCTTGGACTTCAGAAAGAAGGTATAAGCACGTCTGTTGATGATTTCGGAATGGGATATTCCTCATTGAGTCTTATACGCGAACTACCATGGAATGTTCTTAAAATTGACAAAAGCTTTCTTCCCGAAGATATGAGCGATAAGAAAACGACTCAAAAACTTATTATGTTAAAGCATGTCGTAGCTATGGCACAGGATATAGGACTTGAATGTATAGTCGAGGGAATAGAAACAATAGACCAAATCAAATTTTTAAAAGAAAATAACTGCTTTTTAGCTCAGGGATTTTATTTTGATAAACCTATGCCTGTAAGAGAGTTTGAGGACAAACTGGCAAAAAATCCGTCTAAAGATTAAACCTTTTCAATAGACTTCTCCTGAAAGCTTACAGTTCTCCCGCATATCAAACAAATATAATCAATCAATTTAAAAATATACATTTTGGTGGCTGGAAATCCTTTTTACTGCGTTAACAGGACTGCGGCTATGCTCTTCCTCTGTTGCCTTATAAAAATAATTTTCAGCTCACCTCTTTCCACTCATTTTCAAGTCGCCTGACTATATATCTCTCACTAAGAGTCAATCGGAATTCCAATAAGCCTTTTAATCGCCGGATTTACATTAAATTCTTTAATAAGCCTTTCATAAGCCTCAATATCCTTTTTGTTGGTTTTAAATTTTTCTTTTTTTACAGCTCTTATCATAATGTTTTTTGGAGTATGCTCCATATCTATAAATTCAAGTACAGAGGTTTTATATCCCCATAGCCTTAATGTTTCCGCTCTTATTCCATCCGTAAGTATAGCAGAAAACCTTTCTTTTAAAATTCCATATGAAAAAACACCGTTCATAATATCATTTTTAATCTGACCAGATAATTCGTGTTGACAGCAGGGAACGCTCATAATAACACCGCACCCCCATTTAATACCGTGAGCCAGCGCAATATCCGTTGCTGTATCACATGCGTGAAGAGTAATAAGCATATCTGCTTTTTCCGCCGACCCGTCAATATCAGCTATATCTCCCGCAAAAAACTCAAGCTTTGAGAATCCTGATTTTTTTGCTATATTATTACACTTGTCAACAACATCTTCTTTAAGGTCAAACCCCTTTATAGTTATGTTTTTCTTTTTAATAATATTAAAATAATAATACATAGCAAAAGTCAAATATGACTTTCCGCAGCCCATATCCACAATAACTCCATTATATGGTATATATTTCTCAATATCTGAAACCATTTCGATAAATCTGTTAATTTGTCTGAACTTTTTTTGCATTGAATTATGTACGTTTCCGTTTTTATCAATAAGACCTACCTCAAAAAGCCAGTCGGCATATATTCCGTCTTTTATTATATAGTTTTTTTCAGCATTGTGGCTTAAAATATTCTTTACAGGATTTTTATTTTCCTTATTTTCGGTTATTTTAAATTCTCTTTTTTTATTCATAAGAATAGTAATAATTCTGTTTGCCAATAAATTACACTGTTTAAAGTTATCTGACATAACTTCAAGAAGCTTTTCAATAAGTCTGTCATAAATACTTTCATTGTATACGATATTTTCGTGCACAACCTTTTTATCAATAAAATAAGAAATTTGAAATCCCTCTTTTCCGTTAATCAAAGTTTTTGATATAACAGCCTTAAAGCAAATGCCATTTCCCTTTTTAAAAGGATTGCTAAGTATCGCCTTGTCAAAAAACTCAAAATCAACAGACTTCAAAAGCTTTTTTTTAATTGAGTTAAAATCCTCCATAAAATTTCTCCTAACATTCAACTATAATATCATCAATATTTACACATACCAAAATAAGGTCATCACCGATACATTTTATATCATTCCAGCATATATGATATTCCAAAGCACAGCCAAATAATCCGAAAAATTTACCCTTAGCCGGTATAATAAGCTTTTTCACAAATCCTGTTTTTATATCAATTTCAACATCGCATACACAGCCGAGCCTGCACCCGTCGCATACATTAATAACTTCCTTTCTCTCAATTTCAGAAATTCTCATAAACCCGCCCCGCGCAAAACTCTTTACATTAATTTTATTCGGCATTACACAATCTATTCATATGTTTATAAAAACCGTGGGACGCTGTTTCACACCCTGCAAGGCATTCTCTTTGCTATTGATAATTTGAATTGTCAGCAAATTTGACCTTTTTAATTTTTTTAAATTAAAAGTACAATTAAATTTAATTATTACCATTTTTTTATATTTTCAATTTTAAAGTTTTTTACCCCGCTTTTTTACAAAAAAGCGGATGTGGGCAGTGCCCACAGCTTTATCCTTAAATCAGTGCGTATATGCAAGCACATATGGACTTTATATCTTTTTAAGAGTATTTTTTGAAAGCATAGCCATAAATTTTTTTTCTCCTACCCCTTTAAAATCAACGGTAACCTCAAAATCAGCCCCCGCCGGAACGATTGCCTTGACTACTCCTTCGCCGTATTTAATTTGCCTTACATTATCTCCTACCTCAAAATCAAGAGTAACATTTTTAGGAACAGGCATTTTTGAGTACCCCAAAAAACCTCCCCGTTTATTCGGAGTATACTTTTCTTTTGGCTGCACAGGAGAAATATCTTTGACTTTTTTTACAGCTCCAATACTCATATCCTCAATAAATTCCGCCGGAAGTTCCTTTAAAAACCTTGACGGAGCGTTTGAAATATAATTTCCGTGCTGAATTCTTGATTTTGCGCAAGTAATGTAAAGTTGTTTTTTAGCTCTTGTTATTCCTACATAACAAAGGCGTCTTTCCTCTTCAACAGCAACAGGGCTTGGGTCTATAATACTTCTGTAGCTAGGGAAAATGCCCTCCTCAAATCCCGCAATAAAAACAGTTGGAAACTCAAGACCTTTTGAGCTGTGCAAAGTCATAAGCACAACGGTATTATCGTCCTCGGAATAATTATCAATATCGGCGACCAAAGCGACTTCTTCGAGGAATGACGGCAAATCAGCTTTTTCCGCCGTATTTTCAAACTCGACAGCCTTTGATACAAGTTCGTTTAAATTTTCAATTCTGCCCAAGGCTTCCTCTGTATTTTCCTTTTCAAGTTCTCCTCTGTAATTTGTTTTCTCAATAACCTCTTCAAGCAAATCTGATATATTAAGCTCAAATGCCGCCTCTTTAAGATGCGAAATAAGCGATACAAAATCCAAAAGCTTTTTGCTTCTATTTTTAAGCTCGTCAATATCACCTGCATTTTCAAGAGCCTCAAAAAGTGAAATACCTTTTTGTACGGCAAATTCATCTGCTTTTCCCACAGTAGCATCTCCAATTCCTCTTTTAGGCACATTAATAATTCTTTTAAGAGCCACATCGTCTGACGGATTATATAATACCTTTAAATAACACATAATATCTTTTATTTCTTTTCTGCTATAGAAAGACACCCCGCCTAAAAGCCTGTAAGGAACTGAGCTTTTGACAAATCTGTCCTCAATAATTCTGGACATCGCATTGTTTCTGTAAAGTACAGCGAAATCTTTATATTCTTTTCCGTTGTCAACGGCATTTTTAATTTGTGAGCAAATAAACATTGCCTCTTCAATATCGCTTTCGTTTCTTGAATATTTAATAAGACCGCCTTTTTCATTGTCTGTCCATAATTCTTTTTCTTTTCTGCTAAAATTGTTTTTAATAACAGCGTTAGCCGCGTCAAGAATGTTTTTTGTAGAGCGGTAATTCTGTTCAAGCTTAATAACGCAGGCGTTTTTAAAATCCTTTTCAAAATCAAGTATATTTCTTATGTTGGCACCTCTCCAACCATAAATACTTTGGTCGTCGTCCCCAACAACACATATGTTTCTGTATTTTGATGAAAGCTGTCTTATAAGAGTATATTGACAAGTGTTGGTGTCTTGGTATTCATCAACCATTATGTAGAGAAACTTTTCTCTGTATTTGTCAAGAATATCAGGATTTTGAGCGAAAAGCTGAACTGTTTTAAAAATAAGGTCGTCAAAATCAAGAGCATTGTTTTGTTTAAGTCTTTTCTGATACTCTGTGTACACGTCTGAAATAACTTTAAGCTTGAAATCGTCCCCTGCCTTTTCTTTAAAGGCAGAAGCTGAAACAAGCTCATTTTTCTGGTTGCTTATTCCACTCATAACCATTTTCGCTGGAAAATTTTTATCATTAATATTAAGAGCTTTTAAAATATCTTTAATAAGTTTTTCTGAATCATCAGAATCGTAAATAGTAAATTGAGAAGTATATCCAAGCCTTTCAATATCTCTTCTTAAAATTCTTACACACGACGAGTGAAATGTGCTTACCCATACGTCTTTTCCGTAAGGTGTAATTTTCTCGACACGTTCTTTCATTTCCTTTGCCGCTTTATTAGTAAAAGTGATAGCCATAATATTATATGGTTTTATTCCCTGTTCAATAAGGTAAGCGATTCTGTGGGTAAGTACCCTTGTTTTTCCTGAACCGGCTCCCGCCAGAAGTAAAAGAGGGCCTTCTGTTCTCAAAACCGCCTGTTTTTGCATAGGATTTAATCCTGCCGTTAAATCTGCCATAATCAATTCTCCTTAATACAATTATCTGTTTGCAGCGACTTCGGTAAGTCAGAAAAAATATTTTTTCAAAATTTCAGCATAATGTTTTTTTCTTTCCTGAATTTTTCCAAAATTGCCGTAAGCATAATTTTATAAATAGCGTCTTCGACTTGTTCTAAACCATAGTACACCCGCTTGACAAATCTTTTTAAGCCCATATTTGTCTTATTTTCGTCTTACGAAAAAATCTTTTGCCAACTATTGTCATATTATTTAGAGCAGGTCTTTTATAAACTTGTCATAATACGCCCAAGAATAGTTTCATATCCGCCGCTTCCGTAATTAAGAGCGCGATTTACCCTGCTTATAGTAGCTGTAGACGCTCCTGTTTTTTTAGCAATGCTCATATATGTTTCACCATCTTTAAGCATTTTAGCGACTTCAAATCTCTGAACAAGACTTTTAATTTCATTAACAGTACATATATCCTCAAAAAAGGCATAACATTCAGAAATATTCTGAAGCTCTAAAATAGCAGAAAAAAGCATATCACACTCTGAATTTTTTAATTTATCATTCATAAAAATCACCTGATAATATCGTTTTTTAAATTCTTGTATACTAGACCTGTTTGATATAGTCAATCAACTTGAAAATGAGAAAAAGGAGGCAAGCTAAAAATTATGCTTTGTCTGACAAAAAAATTTCTTAACAATCGCCATCGCTCAGGTTATCGAACAGGTCTACTATATTTTAACACTTTAATCTTGTAAATTCAAGAAGTGTTTTTTAAGGAACATCTACAAGATTCTTTCGAAACTACATAATTGTCAAATAACTTGAAAATATAGTCAATCAACTTAAAAATAAGTAAGTTCGGCGGCTAAAAATCCTTTTTTCCGTGTTGCCTTCAGTCGGCTATGCTCTCCCTCCGCCGCCTTGCAAAAATTATGCTTCGTCTGACAAAAAAATTCTTGCCAATCGTCATCGTTCAGGTTACCGAACAGGTCCAGTAATACTAAAAAGGACTTTGCAAAAACCAATTTTGAAGTTTTCACAAAATCCTTTTTACGTTAATCTTACAGTAATAGACCTGTTCAGCAACTTAAATGATATAGTCAATCAACTTAAAAATTTAATAAGTTCAGCGGCTAAAAATCCTTTTCGCTTTGTTAGTGTCAATCGGCGTAAGCTAAGGCTACGCTCTCCTTCCACTGCCTTGCGAAAATAATTTTTATCTCGCTTCCTTTTGCTCATTTTCAAGTTAATTGACTATACCGAGGAGATTATTATAGCAATTTCGGTATAAATAGAAAAAATATTTTATTATATATTTTTTTGTTGGATTGATGTCATCACTTAGGTTATCAGACAGGTCTATTAAAAATATTTATAGTTTTATATCAACAGAATAATAAATGTTTTTATCTTTTTCATCTTCATTGTTATTATCCTCGTCTTCTGTTTGACTTGCCTTTTTGTTGACCTCTCCCATTTTTTCATTAATGTTTTTTTCAGTATTTCGTATACCGTTTTCTATTTCAGATAATTCTTTCTCTTTGTTTTCTGTATTTACCCCTCTTTTAATATCCTGTTTAATCTGACTTTTTAAAATATTTTTATAACCCTCCATACCTGCTTTAAACGATTCAAATTCCTGCATTTGTTTAAGGGACAAATCAGCGGAAATAATATTCTCTGAAAGTCCTACGTTTTTCACACCACTGTTATTACTTTGATTTTTACTGTCATTGCTTTGTTCGCTTTTGCCTTTCTCGGCTTTTCTCATATTTTCCTGCTGAATTTCCATTTGCACCTGAGAAAGACGCTCGGTAAGCTCTTTCATTTGCTCATTAAGCTGCTTTCTGCGTTCTATTTTTTGTTCCACAGACATATTATCATTTGCCGAAAGTTCGTTAAGACGTTTTCTTACATTTTCAATCTGACTTTGAATAGACTTTATTCTTGGGTCTTGTTTATTAACATGAGAACCGTTGTTTTGAGTTTGTTCGTTTCCCTGAACTTGATTTACCGCACCTATCTGCATAAATATCATCCTTTCAATCATTACTTTTCTCTGAAAATATCCACGAAACACTATAAATATAACTTTCCTATAAACCCCCTCATATAGTCTTATCGTCATAAAAAATAAATTTCTTTATAGTAAGAGTAATTTTTTCCCACACTCAATCAGTATCATATCAATTACGGTAAATAATTAAAACTATTTTATTTATAAAGACTTCTTTCGAAACTATGAAATTACATCAATCCAACAAAAAATGTTTCATTTAATCTAAAGGTGTTTTGCTTTTTTAACACCAAAAGCATTAAGAAATATTGAATATAATATTTCTTCTGGCAATAACGGTATAAGTGTAAAGCTTGGAAATAAGTATATAGCTTTTATAGTTTTATATCTACTGAATAATATATACTTTTCTTTTTTTCATCTTCTTTGTTATTTTCATCTTTTTCTATCTTACTTAACTTTTCGTTTGCCTCTTCTATTTTCTCGCTAAATTTTTTCTCAGTTCTACGTACACCGCTTTGAATATCCATTATTGCTTTCTCTTTATATTTGGTATTTGCTTTCCCCATCATATCGGGATTGTCATATCTTTCCAAATCAATCTTAATCTGAGTTTTTAATATTTTCTTATAGCCTTCCATACCGTCTTTAACGGATCCAAGCTCACGCATTTGTTTAATAGCTAAATCAGAAGAAATAATATTTTCCGAAAATGCATTATTTTTTGTATTTCCGTTGATATTATACTTATTGCTGTTATTTTTACTTTTATTTTTTTCAGGACTTTCCCCCGTTTTCATATTTTCCTGCTGAATTTCCATCTGTATCTGAGAAAGAAGTTCATTAAGCTCCTGCATTTCCTCATTAAGTTGTCTTCTTCGTTCTTTTTTTTGTTCCACAGACATATTTTCATTTGTGGAAAGTTCGTTAAGACGCTTTCTTACATTTTCTATTTGATTTTGAATAGATTTTATTCTGGGGTCCTGTTTATTGATACGAGAACCGTTGTTTTGAGTTTGTTCATTTCCTTGACCTTGATTTACCGCACCTATCTGCACAAATATCCTCCTTTCATCAATCGAGTCCTTATTTTCACAGAAACTTTCTATAAATTTCATCATATAATTTACATCGTCATAAAAAGTAAATTTCTTTATAGCATGGTCAAACAACTTGAAATTAAAATAACCCGTATTCCCTGCAAAAAAACAAGGAATACGGGCTTATCATTATAAAATTTGCATTTTTTAAGAAATTACATCATTCCCATACCAGGAGCTCCTGCCGGCATAGCAGGTTCATTTTCTTTAATATCGGCTACCACTGATTCTGTGGTAAGGAAAATAGAAGCTACGCTTGTAGCGTTTAATAACGCGCTTTTAGTAACCTTTGACGGGTCAAGAATACCGCTTTCAATCATATTTACATATTCACCTGTAAGAGCGTTAAATCCATAAGTATTTTCAGTATGGTTTTTAACCTCGTTTACAACAACGGCGCCTTCAAGACCTGCGTTGTTTACAATCTGATTAAGAGGAGCCTCCAAAGACTTGCATACTATAGCCGCGCCTGTTTTCTCATCTCCATCAAGACTTTCAACAACTTTAGTTACAGCAGGAATACAGTGGATATAAGCAGAACCGCCTCCGCTTATGATACCTTCCTCAACAGCGGCACGGGTAGCAGCCAAAGCGTCCTCCATACGAAGTTTCTTTTCTTTAAGTTCTGTTTCCGTAGCGGCGCCGACCTTAACTACAGCGACACCTCCCACAAGTTTAGCGAGTCTTTCCTGAAGTTTTTCTTTGTCAAAATCAGATGTAGTAACAGCTATGCTTTCTTTAATCTGATTAACTCTTGCTGAAATAGCGTCTTTATCTCCCGCTCCGTCAACAATAATAGTGTTTTCTTTAGAAACTTTAACTGTTTTAGCGTGTCCCAAAAGGTCTACGGTAGCTTCTTTAAGGTCATATCCAAGTTCTTCTGAAATAACAGTACCGCCTGTAAGAATAGCTATATCCTGAAGCATTTCTTTTCTTCTGTCGCCAAATCCCGGAGCTTTAACAGCTACACAAGTAAAAGTACCTCTTAATTTATTTACAATAAGAGTAGTAAGAGCCTCGCCCTCAATATCCTCAGCAACAATAAGAAGTTTTTTACCTTCTTGAACAATCTGTTCAAGAATAGGGAGAATATCTTGAATATTTGAAATTTTCTTGTCAGTAATAAGAATGTATGGGTCATCAAGCTCAGCCACCATTTTTTCCATATCTGTTGACATATACGCTGAAAGATATCCACGATCAAACTGCATACCTTTAACAAGTTCAAGTTCTGTATTCATTGTTTTTGACTCTTCAACTGTGATAACTCCGTCGTTAGAAATCTTTTCCATAGCGTCGGCAATCATTTCTCCAACCTCATCGTCAGCGGCTGAAATAGCGGCAACCTTAGCAATGTGATTTTTCCCATCGACTTTCTGACTCATATTTACAATCGCCTCAACAGCGGCATTTGTAGCTTTAGACATGCCTTTTCTTAAAATAATAGGATTAGCGCCTGCCGTAATATTTTTAAGCCCTTCCTGAATCATAGCCTGTGCAAGAACAGTCGCTGTTGTAGTACCATCTCCAGCTATATCATTTGTTTTTGTAGCGACTTCTTTTACAAGCTGAGCACCCATATCTTCAAATGGGTCTTCAAGTTCAATGTCCTTAGCGATAGTAACACCATCGTTTGTAATTAAAGGAGAACCGAATTTTTTACCTAAAACAACGTTTCTGCCTTTAGGGCCTAAAGTAACCTTAACAGTATCCGCGAGCTTGTTTACGCCGGCCTCCAAAGCAGATCTCGCCTCAACGCCGTATTTAATTTCCTTTGCCATTTTAAATATACCTCCTAAACAAAATTATTCAACTATAGCTAAAATATCGCTTTCTTTTACAATAATATATTCCGTACCGTCAATTTTAATTTCTGTTCCGGCATATTTTGAATAAATAACCTTATCGCCTACAGAAACCTGCATAGGAATGACCTTTCCGTCAACAGTAGCGCCGGGGCCCACAGCGATTATTTCCGCTTCCTGAGGTTTTTCCTTTGACTGAGTAGGCAGAACTATACCGGATTTGGTTTTTTCTTCCGCTTCCAACTGTTTTATAACAACTCTGTCCGCTAAAGGTTTAAGTTTCATTTTTGATTACCTCCCAAGTTTTATCAAATCATATCTAAATTTGTTAGCACTCACCAAACAAGAGTGCTAATTACAAATAATATATTAGATTAATGGATTTATTTATGCAATGTCACAAAACAGCCATTTTAGGGCATTTATTGAAATAATATTATATTTTTCTTAAATTTTCTTTTATTTTCGCTTATTTACTAAAAATTTCATATCAGCGATTAATTGCCGAGGAATTTATTTTCATTTGTCTTGCGTAATGAAAAAGATACTGCTGAGCGAAACCCGCGTATTGTCCGAATTTTTCTTTAGCTAAATCATGAATATCTGAAATTTTAGTTTCCTTTCCGTCAAAATAAAAATGCTCCATAACTCTTTTAATCCATACATCTGTAGGAAATACTTCTTTTCTGTTCATTGAAAAAAGCATCACACAATCTGAAACCTTTTGACCGACGCCCTTTATTTCCATAAGCTTTTTTCTCACATCTTCTGTTGAAACATTTTCAAGCTTTTTAAAATCGATATTTTTTTCAAATACATTTCTGACAGCGTCGATAATATATTTAGCCCGAAATCCAGTTTTACAAAGCATAAGCTCCTCCTCAGAAATCCCCTCAAGCTGTTTTATTGACGGGAATAAAAAATAATCGTTTTCTTTTGTTCCATACTTTTGTGAAATATTTTTAATAACTTGCTTTATCATAGGTATTCTGTTATTTTGGGATATAATAAAAGAAATAAGACATTCCCAAGGTTCCTGTTTTAAAATTCTTATTCCCGGAGCAAAAGAAACAGCCTGTTTCATTACATTGTCTTTTTCCGACAATATATTTTTAATTTCATTGTAATCTCTGTCAAATTCAAAATATGGTATCCATATATTTTCAAAATCTTCTCCGGTGCAGGGATAAAACTCAATAGTTTTATCCGTTTGCTTTATATGTAATACTTTTCCGAAAGCTATAATAATGTATTCCTTAAAGCCAATACTTTCAAATCTGAAACACTGTCCGCACTCAAGAATTTCCTCAATATCAAAACTGTCAAATTCCGTAACAATTAATTTATTTTCACATTCATAATATTTCATTTTTATATTCCTTTCTCTTTGTAAGTATGATATAATATTTGTGTGTTTAATTTTACAGCAATTCTGTAAAAACTTACAGTAATCCGCAAAATTTATATAATGGGAGGTATTTTTTTGAAAGAACATATATATACAATTCCCGTAACTGATGGATTTAACAAAGGAGGAGAATGTCCTTTCTGTGATATGCTGAAAACTCTTGAAAAAGACTCTGTCGATTACATTTTAGGTCCTGCGTATATGACGGATACAATCCGCCTTGAAACTGACAAAACGGGTTTTTGTGAAAAGCATATAAAACAAATGTATGATAAGCAGAACCGCCTCGGGACAGCTCTGATGCTCTCAACCCATCTTGATAAAATCAATTCTTTTCTTGACAGTGAGATAGCGTCTTATTCTTTCGTGAAACAGAAAAAAACTTTTTTCGGCAAAAATAAAGAAACAAACAGCAATATTCCCTCGTATCTTAATAATATAACAAATTCCTGCTATATTTGCAACAGAATAGATACTTACTTTGAGCGTTATATTGAAACATTTTTTTATATGTGGTCAAAAACCCCCGAAATAAAAGATATTGTAATAAACTCAAAAGGATTTTGTCTGAAACATTTCTCAATGCTTATAGAAAAAGGAGAAACATATCTTTCAGAAAATGAGTATAAAAATTTTTTAAAAATAATTTTTACCGTACAGCAAGAAAACTTAAAAAGGCTCAAAGAAGAACTGGAATGGTTTATAAATAAATTTGATTACAAATATAAAGACGAGCCGTGGAAAACATCGGAAGACGCTCTTATACGAAGTATAACAAAAATAAATTCAGCATACGTGGAGGAAAAAAACAATGACGGATAAATTCAAAGAAATGCCCTTTAAAAAAAAGGCTGAACATATATGGGAATACTATAGGGTTCAGATTTTCCTTATACTTTTTGCGGTAGTTGTTTCCGGCTGGCTTATAAACGATGTGTTTATAAATCCCGCGCCAAAGCCCTACTCGTGGATAGCGTTTTATGACAACTACATAAATTCTGAAATAACAGGAACCCTTACGTCATCTATGACGGAAAAATTTGTACCTGACGGTGAAAATTTAGAAGTACGGTTTACATCGTATTATGAATCCGAATCTGACCCTACCGTTGCCGTTGATATGCATCAAAAGTTTGAGATGCTTTTTTACGCTAAAGAAATAGATATAATTATTACGGGTAAAAATGAGGACACAAAACGTGATTATTTTTCAGAATTCGCCAAACAGGGCGCTTTAGCTCCTCTTGACAAAATATATTCCAAAGAAGAGCTTTCAGACTTTGAGAGCAACGGACTTCTTCTTTACTGTGAAGACAGTGAGGGTAAAAAAAGACCCTTCGGAGTATCTATGAGAAATACCACAACCGCTTTAAAAGATTACGACGGATTTAAACAGGAAAAACGATATATAGGAATTTCAAATGTAACCGAAAGAGTAGAAAATTCCAAAGAAGTTTTAAAAGCATTATCTCAATAATTTAATTATAAGGTCTTTGACTCTGTCCTATACGTGATAATTTAATGATAAAACCGTGGACTCTGCCCACACCCGCCCGCTTTTTTGTAAAAAAGCGGGGCAAAAAACTTTAAAATTGAAAATATGGAGAAAGTGGTAAAAAGTAAATTTAATCGTACTTTCAATTTTAAAAAACTAAAAAAACTGATTTCCAAAGTAATTGTTTTAAAAAAACTTGTTTTTTTGAAATTAATGGTTTAAAATATATATATCAATTCGCAAAATTATTTTGATTAGACCTCCTCGGAAACTAGCAAATTGACAGATAAGTGCAGATTTTGCTGATAGGCGAAATTAAATTTTCGCCGTAATACCCGCAGTGGTATTTCAAGAAAATTTAATAAAGCATATCGGAAAAAGATGTGCTTAGATGGCATTTTCTATGTTTCCGAGGAGGTCTATTATTTAACTATAAGGAGAACTACAAAATTATGAGTACACGTTACGACTATAAAGAAATTGAGAAAAAATGGCGTAAAAATTGGGAAATAAATTCTGTAAACCCAACAAATACCGATAAACCGAAATACTATTGCCTTGATATGTTTCCATATCCATCGTCAAACGGTCTCCACGTTGGACATTGGAGAGGATATGTATTAAGTGATGTAATAAGCCGATATAAAATAATGCAAGGATTTGAGATACTTCATCCAATGGGTTGGGACGCGTTCGGGCTTCCTGCGGAAAATTTCGCTATAAAAACAGGTACGCACCCATCTGACGCCACTAAAAACAGTATATCAAACGTAAAAAGACAGCTTCACGAAATAAGCGCTGTATATGACTGGTCAAAAGAAATAAACACTACAGACCCAAAATATTATAAATGGACTCAATGGATTTTCATTCAAATGTTTAAAAACGGTCTTGCCTATGAAAAAGAAATGCCGTTAAACTGGTGTGACAACTGTAAAGCCGTTCTCGCCAATGAAGAGGCAACAAACGGTGTATGCGACCGATGCGGTTCTACGGTAACAAAGAAAAACCTGCGTCAATGGATGCTTAGAATCACAAAATATGCCGAAAGACTTTTAAATGATTTAGGCAAATTAAACTGGCCTGAAAAAGTAAAAAAAATGCAGTCCGACTGGATTGGTAAAAGCTACGGCGCTGAAATAGATTTCAAGGTTGATGGAAGTGACAAAGAAATAAAAGTTTATACCACAAGACCTGATACCCTTTACGGAGCTACATTTATGGTACTTGCTCCCGAACACCCCGTTATTAATGATATTACAACTGAAGAAAACAAAGCGTCAATGGAAAAATATATTTTCGATGCCAGCACAAAATCTTCTGTCGACCGTATGACTGATAAAGAAAAAACCGGTGTTTTTACGGGTTCTTATGGTATAAATCCTTTAAATGGAGCAAAAGTTCCGATATGGGTATCTGATTATGTTCTTTCCGATTACGGAACAGGAGCCATTATGTGTGTTCCTGCTCACGATGACCGTGACTTTGAGTTTGCCAAAAAATTCAATCTTCCAATTATACAGGTTATAAAAAAAGAGGGAGAACCGTTAGGAGAACTTACGGAAGCTTATACAGAAAGCGGTGTTATGGTAAATTCAGGGCAGTTTGACACAATGTCGTCTGAAAAAGCGAAAAAGGAAATTCCTGTTTTTCTTGAGGAAAAGAGTATAGGTAAAAAAACGGTAAATTATAAACTAAGAGATTGGGTATTTTCACGTCAGAGATATTGGGGAGAACCTATTCCTCTTGTTCATTGTGAAAAATGCGGAATAGTTCCTGTACCTGAGAATGAGCTTCCCGTAGAACTTCCAAAAGTCGATTCATATCAGCCTACAAGCACAGGAGAATCTCCGCTTTCGGCCATTGACGACTGGGTAAACACAACGTGTCCATGCTGTAAAGGTCCTGCTAAGAGAGAAACAAACACAATGCCTCAATGGGCGGGTTCATCGTGGTATTATCTGCGCTACTGTGATGTAAACAATGATAAAGAGCTTGCGGGAAAAGACGCTCTTAAAAAGTGGCTTCCTGTTGATATGTATGTAGGCGGAATTGAGCATGCTGTTTTACACCTTCTTTACGCCAGATTTTACACTAAATTTCTTTACGATATAGGTGTTGTTGATTTTGACGAACCTTTTATGCGTCTTTTCAATCAGGGTATGATAAATAAAGACGGCGCTAAAATGAGCAAATCAAAAGGAAATGTTGTTTCTCCTGATGAGCTTGTGGAAAAATACGGCTGCGACTCTCTTCGTATGTACGAACTTTTCGTAGGGCCTCCCGAGGTTGACTCCGAGTGGGATGACAGCGGAATAGACGGCGTATACAGATATTTAAACAAAACGTGGAAATTTATAGACGAATATAAAGATAAAATTATTGAGCCTGTAAAAGAGCTTGAACAGCTTCGTCATAAAATGATATATGAAATAACAAACAGACTTGAGGCTTTAACCCTTAATACTGTAGTAAGCGGTTTTATGGAATTTACCAATAAAATCACAGCGAAAGCGAAAGAGTTAGGCGGTGTTGATAAAGAAACTCTTGATACAATAACAACGCTTCTCGCTCCGTTTACCCCTCATATAGCTGAGGAAATGTGGGAAATACTCGGACATAAAGAAAGTGTGTTCAGAGAAAAATGGCCTGAGTATGACAAAGACAAGATGAAAGAGGATACAATAGAAATAGCCGTGCAGATAAACGGTAAATTCAGAGAAAGTATTCAAATTTCTCCTGAAGAAACAAAAGAAAATGCCGTAAATATGGCAAAAGAAAAACTTGGTTCAAAACTTGACGGACTTAACATTATAAAAGAAATATACGTTCCGGGCAGAATTATAAATATTGTGGCAAAATAAAATAACGGGATATGCCGTATTTCTTTAATAGACTTCTTTCGAAACTACTAAATTATATCAATACCAATAAAAAAATATTTCATTCAATATTTTTTTATGCCGATACTTGTACAAGCGTGGAGTTTCGAAAAAAGTTTAATGTTTACACACGCATAAAAAAGCATATCGTGCTGAATAATATATTCATAAACGATATGCTTTTTTATGAAATCCCTCTGCCCTGACAAAACAAAATTAAGTTTTGTTTTTAAGAAAACACTGATTTACAGTTAAACAATAAAAAATGAATGTAAAAGTTTTAATAAAACCCAATATACCGGTTAATTATTTTATTGTTTTGCGCTGAAAATTCCGCTTGTTGCTATAGTTTAAATTAATCTGTGTTTTCTTATGAGCCTGTTACTTTTCATTATTGTTTTCGGTAGCTGAAATTTCAAATTGACCTATAAATTTTTTATAGCAGTCCTGACACAAATCAAAAGAATGTTTTTCATTGTCCATATCAGAGAAATAACCCCATTCTTTGATTGCGTGAAAGTAATCATGAAACGTATCCTCATTGACTCTTTCAATTTTTTTGCCACACATATTACAATATATGTCAACTATCTTTTTTTCAGATACGAAAACATCCTTATATATTTTCATATCACCAACCCTGCCTATGCAATTATTAAACAACCCATATTTATTATACAACATTCGATAAAATATGTATATAGGTAAATAATGAAACTTAAATTTATGTCATAAACCGCTATTGCTTACAGTCAGACAATAACCTCCTGACATTGCTGCATTGCGCTGACCCGCGGCAGCCGGAAAGTTTTTCAGCATGCGGAAACAAAGCTCAAAGTTTTAAAAAGATAATTTCCATATCATTGAAAGGACTTGAAAAAAATGAGTAATAAATATATACTTGACGTTCATTGTCATACAATTTCAAGCGGCCACGCTTACAGTACGGTAACTGAATGTGCTAAAGGAGCGTCAGAAAACGGTATAAAACTCATAGCGATAACAGACCATGCCCCTAAAATGCCGGGAAGCTGTTCATTTTTACATTTCTGGAATTTAAAAAGTATACCAAAAACTCTTTACGGGGTTGAAATATTAAGCGGGGTTGAACTGAATATACTTGATAAAAGCGGAAAAGTCGACCTTTCCGAAAAAACTCTTAAAATGCTTGATGTTATAATAGCGAGTCTTCATATTCCGTGTATAAAGCCTATGTCCTATGAAGAAAACACAGAATGTCTTATAAACACAATGAAAAACCCATATATAAAAATACTTGGGCATCCCGGAGACCCCCGTTATCCTTTTGATATAAAAAAAGTTGTACTTGCTGCTAAAGAAACAAACACAATACTTGAGTTAAATAATGCCTCTCTTTCTCCTGAAAACGGACGTTATGACAAACCCGATACCCTTATAAATCTTTTAAACGAGTGTAAAAAACAAAACGTACCTATAATCCTTGGAAGTGATTCTCATTTTCATACAAATATAGGAAATTTCAAAGAGGCTGAAAAAATTCTTGAAAAAGTCAATTTTCCGGAAGAACTTATTCTAAATACTTCCATAGAAAAGTTTAAACTATTTCTTCATAGAAATTGACAAAGTTTTTTTACTATGTTATAATACTAGTGTGTGATTAGTTATGCGGATAAGTTTACTTATACATATGTGACAGTAATTTTTTATTTAAAGACAATAAAATAATTAATTACAGGCTTTTAAATTATTTTATTGTTTTATGTAAATAAAAAATAATTTTCTCTGTTATTTAATCATCATTTCATAAGGAAACAGCTATTATCCGAACTTTAATTTATCGTAAATATTGTATTTTTTAACAAACGCTGGTTTTTACAAATGAATCAGTGTTTTATCAAATTTTCAGAATGGAGGATTAATTAGGATGAAAAAATTAATTTCTGCTTTACTTGCGGGCGCTATGCTTACTGTAAGTTCTGTCGGCGTATACGCTGACGGTGAAACTTCACTTCGTATAGGGAAAGCTGAGTATTTAAGCACAGGAAAAGTTAAAGTTACAGGAACAATTACTAACGCTTCAGCATCTCAAAGCATTACTGTTATGTCAACAGGAATCAAAGACGGAGCTTATGACCCTGACCAAATTCTTTACATTGACCAGCAGGACGATGTTACATTAGGCGCTGACGGAAGCTTTACAATAGAATTTGCTCTTTCAGACAAAGCCGTAAAAGATACTGATTATTTTGTACGTATAGGCGGTACTAATATCTCAAGTCCTGATCAGGCTACAGTTCGCTTTACAGAAGGCGGCGGTACAGACCCTAAACCTGAAATCAAATACGGTGACGTAACAGGCGACGGTACTGTAAACGCTGATGATGCCAAAGCTCTTCTTGATTACGTTCTTGACCCCGCAAATAACCCGCTTGGTAATCCTGACAACGCTCAGATACGAGGCGAAGGAAAAACCGATTATACAGCGGCTGACGCGGCTATGATTTTGCAAAAAGTATTAGACAGCAACTTCAGCTTCCCTGTTGAGGCTAATAAATAATAAGCACGTAAAATAATAAAAAGCGTATTAAATCATATATTTATGATAAATACGCTTTTTATAGACCTGTTTAATGACCTAAGGCGATACCTGTTTCCAAAAATCCTGTCAAAACGGTATTACAGAGGTTGTTAAACAGGTCTATTAATATGTATACAAACGAGCGTTTTTAAGGTGTTAAAATGGATTATAATTATTATATGAAAAAAGCTTATGAACAGGCTCTGAAAGCCTTTGACAAAAATGAGGTTCCCATAGGCTGTGTAATAACCTTTAATGGAAAAATAATAGGAAAAGGATACAATAAAAGAAACAGTTATAAGAATCCGCTTTTTCACGCTGAAATAGAAGCTATAAATGAAGCGTGCAAAATAATAGGAGACTGGCGTCTTGAAGAATGTATACTTTTTGTAACTGTAGAACCATGTCCAATGTGCGCCGGAGCTATTGTTCAGTCACGAATAAAAGAAGTTGTTTTTGGCACAAAAAATAAAAAAGCCGGCTGTGCCGGCTCTGTTTTAAATATACTTAACTGTAACGGACTTAATCACCATGTTAAAATAACAGAGGGAATAATGAGTGAAAAATGCGGCGCGTTAATGAGTGACTTTTTTAAAAGGCAAAGAAATAAAAATAAATTTGATAATAACGTATAAGTTCATACTTAAAATTTATAATTTTTTAAATTTCATATATTAAAAGTTTTGTCGTCATAACTTGTTTTTCAAATATTCTCTTGACGGTAAAATAACACTGCTTCAAAATTTTTAAAGTACAAAGGAGGAATTATTTTGTCACAAGAACAAACAAAACAATCCCAAAATAAAATGGGCGTACTTCCTATAAATAAACTTTTGATGACAATGGCGCTTCCTATGATGGCGTCAATGCTTGTACAGGCACTGTATAATATAGTGGATAGCATATTTGTCTCAAAAATCAGTGAAGATGCCTTATCGGCGGTTTCTCTTGCCTTTCCGGTACAAAATCTTATGATAGCCATAGCGTCTGGTACAGGAGTCGGTATAAACGCTTATTTATCACGCAGTCTTGGTGAAAACAATAGAAAAAATGCCAATCGTTCCGCTACACATGGTATAGTCCTCGCTTTTTTAAGTTCACTTTTATTTGTTATTTTCGGACTATTCTTTGTAAGGCTGTTTTTCGAGAGTCAATCTGCCGAAAATCAAGCTATAGTTGAATACGGAATTGAGTACCTGGAAGTTTGCTCCATACTTTCATTGGGACTTTTCGGTCAGGTTACTTTCGAGCGACTTCTTCAATCAACAGGTAAAACATTTTATGCTATGATAACACAAGGCTTAGGAGCGGTAATAAATTTAATCTTAGACCCAATACTTATTTTTGGATATTTGGGATTTCCTGAAATGGGAGTTTCAGGAGCAGCTTTAGCTACAGTCATCGGACAATTTTTCGCGGCGGCTTTGGCTATTTATTTCAATATAACAAAAAATAAAGAATTAAACCTGAGCTTTAAACGATTTGTACTTCATTTTAAAACAATAAAAATAATTTACTCTGTAGGAATTCCATCAATACTTATGGTTTCAATATCGTCAATAATGACGTTTGGCTTAAATAAAATATTGATAGATTTTTCATCGACTGCCGTAGCTGTTCTTGGAGTATATTTCAAACTTCAAAGCTTTGTATTTATGCCTATTTTCGGTCTTAACAACGGAATGATTCCAATAGTTGCGTATAATTACGGGTCGTTGGACCCAGAGCGTATTAAGAAAACAATAAAGCTTGCCGTAACCTATGCGATTTCAATAATGATAGTAGGCTTTTTGATATTTCAGATATTTACCGAACCTCTTTTGCGGCTTTTTGAAGCGTCAGATGAAATGATAGCTATTGGTATACCTGCTCTTAGAGTAATAAGTCTTTGTTTTATACCAGCAGGATTTTGTATAATAATAGTATCTGTTTTTCAAGCGTTTGGCAAAGGTATATTAAGCCTTATAGTTTCTGTGGTAAGACAACTTGTGGTACTTCTTCCGACAGCGTTTATTCTTTCATTCTTCTGCGAAAACTCATATGTCACACCAATATGGTTTTCCTTTCCTATAGCCGAGTTATCCGGCGTTGTATTAAGTGTGCTATTCTTTATATCCGTTTATAAAAAAGTTATAAAACCTTTGGGCACAAAGAAAGCTATGACTGAATAAATCATAGCTAAACAATAAAACAGACCTGTTCTAAAGCACCGTGGTATCGCTTGACAGACCTTTTTCCGTCATACTTTGCCTGATTTTTCTGAAAGACTTGGAAAGTTACTGTAAAAATCAGGCTTCGTCTGACAAAAAATTTTTTGTCAATCGCTGCTCAGTTTATCGAACAGGTCTGTTGTTTTTATTTTTTATATGTTTTTAAATATATCCACCTTATCTGTTTTTTCCCATGGCACATCAATATCTGACCTTCCAAAATGGCCATAAGACGCTGTTTGTTTATAAATAGGACGTCTTAAATCAAAATCCTTGATTATTGCCGAAGGTCTTAAATCAAAATTTTCCTCAATAATTTTAACAATCTCATCATCAGATATTTTACCTGTACCATAAGTATTAACAAGTATAGATAACGGTTTTGCCACGCCAATAGCGTAAGCAAGCTCTATCTCACATTTTTTAGCCGCACCGCCGGCTACAATATTCTTAGCAATATATCTGGCAGCATAAGCGCCTGAACGGTCTACCTTAGTTGGGTCTTTTCCTGAAAAAGCGCCGCCTCCGTGACTTGCGTATCCGCCGTAAGTATCCACAATTATTTTTCTGCCTGTAAGACCACAATCTCCCTGTGGTCCTCCGATGACAAATCTTCCCGTAGGATTAATATAAAATTTTGTGTTTTCGTCAATAAGCTCGGCAGGAATAACCGCTTTTATAATATGTTTAATAATATCTTCCTCTATGTCGGCGTGTGTCACCTGTGGACTGTGCTGAGTTGATATAACAACATTGTCCACCCTGACAGGCACATCATCCTCATACTCTACAGTCACCTGAGATTTTCCGTCAGGACGAAGATAAGTGAGTGTACCATTTTTACGCATTTCAGTAAGCCTTTTTGTAAGTTTGTGAGCAAGATAAATAGGCATAGGCATAAAATCCTCAGTTTCATCACAGGCAAAACCAAACATCATTCCCTGATCTCCGGCTCCTGTATCACATTTGTCAGAATCAGCCGTTCTTGACTCCAAAGCGTTGTTGACCCCCTGAGCTATGTCTGGTGACTGCCCCTTAACTGATGTAACAACAGCGCAGGAATCGCAGTCAAATCCATATTTCGCTCTGTCATACCCTATCTCACGTACAGTTTCTCTGGCAATACTCTCTAAATCAACATAACAATTTGTTGTAATCTCGCCGGCAATCATAATAAGTCCGGTAGTAGTCATAGTTTCGCAGGCAACCCTTGCGTAAGGGTCTTTTGCTATTATAGCGTCTAATACAGCATCTGAAATCTGGTCACAGATTTTGTCAGGATGTCCCTCAGTAACAGATTCTGATGTAAACATTCTTCTCATTTTAAATTCCTCCTTATAAATATTAATATTTCTTCCATTTTTCCGAATTATAGCAAAACAATAAAAGAATAAACAAATTTCACTTATCTCCCCATGTAAAATCCTGTAAGATACTATTTTTTTCATTTTCATATCCGCCATTATCAGGTATAAAAATCCCCTTACAAATCTTCTCTGAGCGTTTTCGTAAATAAAAAAACCTCTTTCGAGGTCGCGCGTGAAGTCTCATCTTCCGGAATACCCCGGGGGAATTAGCACCGATGCGTTAATGCCGGTTGCCGGGTTTCACAGGGCCCTTATCCCTCCACCTCTCTTGATAAGTATATGAACAATATGCAATTAAAATTTATTAAGGTACTTTAATTTATAGCAATTTCTATTCGGAGTCTTTCCAAAATTGATTTAAGTACACTATAGTAATTATACTACCGATATAAAAACTTGTCAAGAATAAAACAAATATATCTCACAAAATCAATTTTAAAAATTCCATTTGATTATTGCAATATTTCAATTTAATGCTATAATAAAAATTATAATACATAAATTTTTAAGGATATACTTATTAGCTGTAATAAAAATAATTTTGCGGATTACCTTAATCCTTACATTTCAACTATAGCAATCCGCTAATTTTACAAATGAAACAATAGAATAATATCTGAATATATTATATTTTATAAAAGTTTACAGCTATATTATTTTATTGTTTTGTTATAAGCTATTGCAGTTTTTCCTTATTTTTCAAGAAAGGTGGAATAATAATGTATTTTAAGAAAGGATTTGGAAAATTCACGTCTTTCCTGTTATCACTTAGTTTTATCTTTTCAAATTCTTTTGTTTCATTTGCCGAAAATATTAATTCTGATAATACGAGAATTTATGGCGACGTTACTATGGACGGTGAAATTACGGCGGCTGACGCCGCTTTGGTTTTAGCTCATGTTTTAGGAAAAATTGAAATGTCAGAAGAACAAATTATACGCGCAAGGGTTACGGGAAACAAAATAATTACAGCCAATGATGCGGCGGCTATTTAAAAAAATGTTCTTGATAAAAAGTATACTTTTAATCCTTACATCGGCGATGACGAAACAGAAGATACCTCTGAAAGCACTTCCGAAAGTACTTCTGAAAGCACTTCCGAAAGTACCTCTGAAAGTACTTCCGAAAGTACTTCTGAAAGTACCTCTGAAAGTACTTCTGAAAGTACCTTTGAAAGCACTTCTGAAAGTACCTCCGAAAGTACCTCCGAAAGTACTTCTGAAAGTACCTCCGAAAGCACTTCTGAAAGTACCTCCGAAAGTACTTCTGAAAGCACTACCGAAAACGGAGGTTCAGGCAGTGAAGAGAAACCTGCTTTACTCGGTAAATTAAATGTAAATGATATAACCGTTGCCACAGGAACAACTCTTGACAGTAATTTACCTGCGGGAGATAATAATTTTTTTACTATTGGCTCAGGAGCAAAAATTTCTACTGAAAATAAAACTTATGACGGAGTTACATACACCAAAAGAATACAAATGGGCAGCGGAAGCACAACCACTAAAAATGTATCTTTTAAAGCAAAGGGAAATATAGTCATAAATGTTATTTTAAGGGGAGGCGCCGAGGACAGATACATTATTTTAAACGATGGAACTGGAGCTGTTGAAGAAAAAGTTGTCGTAGGAAATACTGTCAGCAAAGTTACATTTAACTATAACGCTGACACAGAAAAAACTTTGTATTTATACTCAAAGAAAAGCGATTTAAATATCTATAATGTGGAAGTATATAGTGTAAGCCAGTCAGGCGGCGACAGCGAAAGCACCTCCGAAAGTACCTCTGAGGACACTTCCGAAAGCGTTACTGAAAGCGCCACCGAGGACACTTCCGAAAGCGTTACTGAAAGCGCCACCGAAGACACTTCTCAAGATATGGCTGAATTAGCCAAATTTAATATAAGCGGTTTTGGCGCAGATAAAATTACAGGCGGAGGAATAGTTTCAGAAACCGATTCTTCACTTTATGCCAAAGTATCAAACGCTATGGAATTTGACGCTATTCTTTATAACATAATAAAAGGTAAATCAAACGTAAAAGTAATTGAAATTACAAATGATTTGAATTTAGGTATATATGAAATTAAAAAAGCGCACCCCGACTATAGCTTTCAATTAATCAAAGACCAGGGTTATCAGGCTCTTAATAATGATATTCTTAAAGAAACAGGTGTAAGTAAAGTAAGCCTTAATGACAAATTCAAAGACATTACAATTTACTCTAAAAACGGAGCTAAAATAAAACACGCTTGTTTAAGCTTTTCGGGAGCAAGCAATATTATAATAAGAAATATTGAGTTTGATGAACTCTGGGAGTGGGACGAAGGCGATGGAAATTCCGCCGAACCCGGAGCGTATGACAGAAACGACTGGGATTATATGACTTTCCAAAACGGATGTTCAAACATATGGGTAGACCACTGTACATTCCATAAGGCATATGATGGTGTACTTGATGTAAAAGGCGCTTCAAATAATGTAATTGTATCATGGTGCAAAATAATGGGCGATGACGCGAGTTCCGACAGCTGGGTTACAAAACAAATCAATCAGCTTGAAAAAACATATCAGGAAGATATTAAAAACGGTACAATAACACATCCTTTATATTATCATTTAAGAACCGACAGAGGATATACTCCTGAAGAGATTATTATGGTTCAGGCGCCTCAGAAAAAAGCCCACCTTATAGGCGCGGGCAACTCTGAGGCTAATATGGATAAACTCTCCATTACTATCGCTAATTGCTATTATAAGGAAATTCAGGACAGAATACCACGTCTTAGAGGTGGAAATGCCCATATATTCAACACAGTCATAGATAGTACAGACGCATATAAAACAAATCGTGCGGGTTATTCGGCCACAAAAAACAAATACCATTTCGGCGTTACAAATCAGGCGCTTCTATCAACCTGCTCAGGCGCTCTTAAAGCTGAAAATCTGCATATGATAGATGTATCAAAGCCTATGAGCTATGAACAGGATAAAGGCTATGACGGTAAAATTCTTGCTGATAATATTAAATTCCAGCTTCACAACAGCAAAAGTTTTGACAGTTGGAAATATGATTACAACAGCGTAAACAGTGCGGAAAATAAAGAAGGGTTTACTCCCGAGGGAAAAGGAAGCGCTCTTAAAGATTTCTCATGGAACGAAACCGGCTCTCCGGAATATATTAAAAACGGTGAGCTTGTATACAACTATAAATTAATAGAACCTGCTAATCTTTATAACGATGTAGTTCCTTTTACTGGAGCCGGAGTTATGGATAAATGGAATATTCAATGGCTTATGACAAACTATAAATAAATAAAAAAGCGGCTGACACATTAACAATTTTATTGTTAAATGGCAGTCGCTTTTTATTTTAAACGGTTTCCTTTAATATAAATTCTTCTAATCTTTTATATGTTTCATTATCAGCGTATATATCAAAGAAAAAACCATCTTCTCTGTTATCGGAATTTATTATCTCACAATTTCCATGGACAAAACTCACCATATTTCCTTTTGAATATGGAATTAATATTTTTATTGATTTTTTAAAACTTTTTACCGTTTCTTCAATTTTTTCAAGAAGTTCTGATATTCCCGTTTCTTTTTTAGCCGAAACAGGCTGTGTTGTAATAGCTCTTATATCACTTGGCAGTGGCATAACCGTTTCGTCCTTGTCAATTTTATTAAATACAGTTATTACAGGTTTTTCATTACAACCAAGTTCTTCAAGGGTTTCATATACAACTTTTATATGTTGCTCCCGTGATGAATTTGATGAATCGACTATATGAAGTATTATATCAGCGTATTTAACCTCTTCAAGAGTTGATTTAAACGCTTTTATAAGGCTGTGAGGAAGTTTTTGTATAAACCCAACCGTATCAGTAAAAAGGTACTGTGCGCCTGACGGAAGTTTTATTTTTCGTGTAGTTGTATCAAGAGTAGCAAAAAGCTTGTCCTCAGCAAGCACTCCCGCGTGTGTAAGAGTGTTCATAAGCGTTGACTTACCGGCGTTTGTATAACCGGCAAGAGCTATTACGGGAATTTTATTCTTTATTCTCTTTTCCCTTAAAACTTGTCTGTGACGCTCTATCTCTTTAAGTTCTTTATTAAGTTCAGAAATTCTGTCCGCTATACGCCGGCGGTCTGTTTCCAATTTTTTTTCGCCGGGGCCTCTTGTGCCTATTCCTCCGCCAAGACGGCTTAAACTTCGTCCCTGCCCTGTAAGATGGGATAAATTATATCTGAGCTGTGCAAGCTCTACTTGTACCTTTCCCTCTGCCGAATGAGCCCTTGAGGCAAATATATCAAGTATAAGGAGGGTTCTGTTCATCACCTTTGTTTCTAAAATTTTTTCCATATTTTTTATTTGATTTGCCGTAAGCTCATCATCACATATTATTCCCGTAGCATTTACTTCTTTTATATACGCTTTTAATTCCTCAAGCTTGCCTTTTCCGAAATAATGCCCGTGATGCACTCCCTCTCTTTTTTGTAACATTCTTCCAACACACACCGCTCCCGCTGTTTTGGCAAGGTCATATAATTCGTCAAGACAGCTTTCAGCATCATATTCATTATTATAATCTATCCCAATAAGTACAACCTTTTCAATTTCTTTTTCGGTATCATACATAAAAAATACCCCCTTTATTTTTACAGCACCATAAAAAAATTATAGCCTGTGCTGATATTGTTATAAAAGTATATCATAAGCTTATATAAAAGACAAGGACTGAAAATTTATACATACGAATTTAATATAAATAAGTTTATTACAATATTATATCATTATTGTGACATTATAACAATATTATAACAAAATTATAACTCTTTTATAACATAATTACAACAAATACTTATATGAACGCCTTAAATATTGACAATTATCTCCAAAAGAAATATACTAATTCTAAGGAATTCCTTAGCAAAATTAGATTTGTTCTAAAATCTAAAAATCACAGATAAGTATAATTTTGTTTTTAAACGAAATTTAATTTTCTAAAAAACAATAAATGAGGGAAACGTTAAGAAATATTAAATAAAATAATTTTTCTTTTCTCTTTCTGTTTTGGAATTGTTTAGAACAAATCATATGTGGTACCGGTAAAATTAAATTCCATATTAAGAAAGGATATTTTTTATGAAACAAAAAAAATTATATGTATAGCCTTGACTGCCTGACGGTAATGAGCGCAAACAGCAGCTTTGCCAAACTTCTGCCTGTTAAAGAAGGTGAAAAATTAACACTCCCTCATGATGATATAACGTCTGGTCCGGCTCTTGATTTAATATCAGTTGAAAATACATCAGGAGGACTCCTTTATGTTGATACTGAAACAGGATGTATGATAGACGGCGACTTAGTCGGCATATACAAAACAGAAAACGGGGATATTTATTATTATACTATAGAAGGTTCTATAATAGGCAGTGATAAAAACTTTAAATCCGCCGACATTCCCGCTTTAATTGACGGAACCAGAATAGTCGGCATAGGTGATAAATCTTCTGATAAAGTCGCTGTATTTAATGTAGAGGGCGGAAGAATTTATTATAACACCTCTGACGGTACCATAATGGGAAGCGACAAAGGAATTACCAAAGCCGTTATCCCAAATGTAATGCCGGACGGTACAAAAATAAAAACTATAGGAGTAAACGCTTTTGACGGATGCTCTTACTTGGAAGATGTAACTATTCCCATAGGAGTTGAAAAAATAGACTACGGCGCTTTCAATGGGTGTATAAAACTTAAAAGTGTTACTATACCTGAAAGCGTAAAAAGCATAGGTAAATTAGCATTTGTAAACTGCATAGAACTTGAGAAAGTAAATATTCCAAAAAGTGTTACTTAAATAAAAGAAAATGCTTTTAGAAAATTAGATAACATAAAAATAGGCTGTATAAAAAATTCCTGTGCTGAGAACTTTGCAAAAAACAATAAAATTCCTTATGTTAATATAAGCGAGGAAGATATTTCTAAACCGGAAGAAAACAACAAAATTGATACAATAATTCAGCTTACTGAAATATTGGACAATTTATCCCAAAATATACAAAATAAAAATACTGTCGAGGATGCAATCAATACTAAAAAAGAATAGCCCGCCAAGGACTCCGCTGAAAACATCTTACCGACAGATTTAGAAAACAAGCAATAGTGGTATATATTATATATTTTAACCTACAAATATACCTTAAAGCTTTAAAGCACACCATAATCTTTATGGCATAACTTATGGAGAAATACAGATTAATCTGTATTTCTCCATAAGTTATTGAATAAGTTTGGCAGACCTGTTCTTATACTTTCAAAACATCTGTATTAACATTTCTTTTTCCTCCACAATCTGATAATTTTTCTTGAAACTAAAATATTTCAGGAAAAATAATATTTGTCTTATGGCAAATATTCCGTTGATACGTTTTTTGGAAACATAAAGCAGGTCTGTTATGAAAACCACATAATGGCAAGTCTCTTTAAAATATCATTAAGTCCTGCCTTTTCAACATTTTTTTCTGTAACCACATCACTTTTTCCAACTTCTTTTCCCTCATAAAAATATACTACCTCTCCTACCTTTTCACCTGCCGGAAAAGGCGCCATAATACCTGATAAAAGTTCAGGCTTAGCCTCAATTTTTGTAGATGAGCCTTTAGGAACAACAATTTTAATCTCGTCTTTGACAATACCGCATACAGTATTCTCTTTTCCTTTGTATACAGGAATATCCCCCACCTTTGAGTTTTGCTCATTGCCTTTTACAACCATATAATTAGCAAACCCATAATCAAGCATTTTCATAACCTCTTTAAATCTTACCTTAGGGTCGGGAGCCGCCATAACAACGGCAATAAGTTCCATACCATTTCTTTCCGCTGTACCTGACAGACAATACATAGCGTTTCCTGTAGAACCTGTTTTAAGTCCTGTAGCGCCGTTATACCATTTAATAAGTTTGTTAGTGTTTGTAAGACCAAATTCCGTATCTCCCTTTCTCGTAGAATGAGTAATTGTGTCCTGCCACGTAGTTGTGTATTTCTTCACATCAGGATAATTATGTATAAGTTCTCTGCTCATAATGGCTATATCTTTAGCAGACATAAGATGCCCGTCTGTATCAAGACCGCAGGCATTTTTAAATACTGTGTTGTTCATACCAAGCTCTTTTGCTCTTCTGTTCATCATATCAACAAAACCGTCCTCGCTTCCGCCGATAAACTCTGCCATAGCGACAGCGGCGTCATTAGCCGACGCTATAGCTATGGATTTAGTAAGTTCCGATACCTTTTGTTTTTCATTAGGCTCAAGAAAAATTTGAGAGCCTCCCATACTTGAAGCGTGTTCACTTACAGTTACGAGGTCATCCCAGCTTATTTTCTTTTGAGCGACAGCCTCATAAATAAGAAGTAAAGTCATAATTTTAGTAACACTGGCAGGAGCGAGCATCTCATCTTGATTTTTCTGAAAGAGTATTTTTCCTGTAATAGTCTCCATAATTACAGCGGATTTAGCGTCAACCTCAAGATTAACAGCGTTTTTATTTGTGTTATTTTCTTCCGTGCCAAAAGTGTAAAATATCGAGTTTGTTATAATAAAAAAAATAAGAAAAAAAGAAATTATGTACTTTCTCACATATATTCCTCCTGTAAGACAGCCGCCGAGCATTCAATCAATGTTCGGAAACGTATAATATTTATATTATTTTATTAAACAAGATTAAAATATATTCTGGTTCTTATGTATATTTTACCTTATATAGGCTAATAATAATAACGCAGACAACAAATAAACACTTATAAAAGTTTTAAAAATAAAACTTTTATAATATTTTTAAAACTTTTACATCAGTGTTTTTATAGTCAAATAATATAATTATTTTTAAATTTGTTTGACTATATATAGTTTCTGCTTTTCCTCCATGAATTTTTAAGAAAATGTTTAACCGAACAAAACCACAAAAAAACAGATACTTTGGATAACCTCCAAAGTATCTGTTTTTTACAGTAAATCCCATGGCGTAACCATTCCTATAAGTGGTTCATCTCTTTTTCCCGTCTTTGTGATATAAATAACTGTAAGAAGCTTTTTTCTCACGGGAGTATATTTAAAAAGTTCCTGAACCTCATAAAGAAAAGCTGTTTCAGGTAAAAACATAAAATACTCGTTTAAATGCTCGTCTAATGGCAAATATTTTTCAAACCGCGAAATACAAGTATCCTCATTAATATTAATTGAGTTTTCATAGCACATATATGTAAAAACAGTATTTTCACTGAAAATTCCAACAAGCTTGCCGTTCTCCATAATAGGAATATGGGTGTAAGTAAATGAATTCATAACTCTGATAACCTCTGAAAGCTTGGAATCCAAAGCCGCCGTATAAATTCTTTCAATAGGTATAGCGAAATCAATAGCCTTGGGAGGATTGACAATAATATTAAGACAACGCTTTAAAAGATTAATCATTTCAATTGACGGAATAATAGGGTATACGCCTCCCACCTTTGGATTATGTGTGAGAAAATTCCGTACAATCCTGCAATAATCAAGGTCTTCCTTATATTTTTTAAGCTGTGGAACAGTAAATAACCTTCCTATTATCGTTTCATTTTCTTTAGCGTCAGGAAAATAAATTCTTCTTCCCTCAAATTCAAGCTCTTTGTAAAGCTGAAGAAATTTATCTGTCTGAGAATTCAAAAAAATCACCTTCTTTTACTTATACACAATAAAATCAAAAGTACTATAATTCCTATAAGAACAATCGTACCGCCAGGTTTAAGGTCATATACAGATGAAACAACAAGACCTGAAACAGTAAAAAACATAGCGAATAAAACTGACAGCATCACATTTGATTTATAGCTTTTAGAAACTGTCATAGCACAGGCGACAGGTATAATCATAAGAGAAGATATTACTAAAGCTCCCACCGTTTTAGCTGCTATAGAAACAACTACAGCCGTAACTATCGTAAAAACCAGATTTATTCTTTTGACAGAAACTCCTGATAATTTTGCCCCTTCCTCATCAAAAGTAATATAAAATAATTCTCTGAACAATATCAAAACAGTAACAATAACAATAACGCTCATAATAATTACAGTATACAAATCAAAAATGCTTGTAGCAATAATACTTCCAAAAAGAAAATTATCAAAATTAGCGGCATTGCCTGTAAACCCTGAAAATATAGCGGCTATTCCCACACCAAAAGATAAAACAACAGCGGTAGCCATTTCCGAGTAATTAGGAAAAGCTCCTCTTATGTATTCAATAATAAGCGCCGCAATAACCGATAAAATTATAGCCGATATAATGGGATTAAATCCAAAGCATAGACCAACGGCGACTCCAGCCAGACTTGAATGTGACAAAGCATCTCCTATTGACGAAAGTCTTTTAAGTACAATAACATTTCCGATTAAAGGTGTAATAATAGAAATAAGCAGAGCCACAAAAAACGCTCTCTGCATATACCCTTGAGAAAAAATATCAATTAAAATATCCATAAAAATCACCTGAAATTTACCGCAAAATTTTATTTTAATTTTGTGGATTGATATAATTTAAAAATAAATTTAAATTACTGTAAATTATTTTTTATTTTAAAGCTAGGAATTTTTCCACAATAATTAATTGTGATGATGCACGTGTTTTCCTATAGTTTCTTTGCCGAACTCTTCCGAACTTACAACTCTCACATTTCCGTCGTCACTAATCTGTAATATTTTATTTGAATGATAAATAATTGATGAAATATCATGAGTTACCATAATTATAGTAATACCAAATTTCTTGTTAAGGTCTCCCAAAAGACAACAAATAGAATCCACAGCCTTTACATCAATTCCGACTGTGGGTTCATCAAGGAAAATAATACTTGGATTATTTACAAGAGCCTTTGCTATAAAAACTCTCTGTTGCTGGCCTCCTGATAATCGTCCTATTATTCTGTCTGAGTATTCCGCCATACCTACAGTTTTAAGAGCATTTAATACTTTTTTCTCCCGCTCTTTTTTACTTATAAATTTAAAAAAACCATACTTAGGGTAAAGGCCTGCGGAAACAACCTCTGTTACAGTAGCAGGAAATCCGGAGTTAAAATCCGTAGCCTTTTGTGAAACATATGATATTTTATTAAAACTTTTAAAATTTTTCGAATTTTCTCCGTCAATATAGATGTTTCCTTTGTCCGGTTTAAGCAAATTCAGAATCAATTTAAGGAGTGTACTTTTTCCCGTACCGTTAGTACCGACAATACAAACAAAATCTCCTTTTTCAACTTCAAAGCTGAAATCTTTTATTATATTTTTGTCAGGATAATTAAAAGAAACATTGTCAACTTTAAGTATAGCCATAAATAAAACCACCTTACAATCACGTAACGTCAAATTTTTTAAAATTTGGGAACACCGTCCCACCCCCTGCAAAGGACAAAAAGTCCCTTGACCATAAACGCAAAATATTTGCTTTGCTATTGATAATTTGAATTGTCGACAATTTTGATTTTTGTAGCTTTTTTAGTTTTTCAAAATTAAAAGTATAATTAAATTTAATTCTTGCCATTTTTTTATATTTTCAATTTTAAAATTTTTTATATTATTTTTTAATTGATTTCATTTTATTATACAAACCGATATTTCAGTCATTTTTTAAAGCTTTGTCAATATTTTCAAGATTTTTATACATAACAGAGAAATAATCCTCGCCATTGTCAATGTCCTCTTGTGAAAGCCCCTCGAAAGGATTAAGTACAAGGAGTTTTGCGCCTGTTTCCTCTGATATAACGTCCGCCGCTTTTACCGCAAGGAGTTCCTCAAAGAAGATAAATTTAATTTTGTTATTTTTAATAAATTCAGACACTTCAGCCATTTTAGCGGGAGAAGGCTCAGAATCCGCCGAAAGCCCCTCTATAGCCAGTTGTTTAAGTCCGTAAGCCTGGCATAAATACCCGTATGCCTCATGAGCGACTACAATAGTTTTGTTTTCATTGTTATTTACCATATCTGAAAAACTCTTATCAAGCTCTTTTGCTTTTTTAGAGAAATCCTCATAATTTTTATTATAAAAATCAGCATTTTGAGGGTCTGCTTCTGATAAAGCGTTTTTAATTTTCAAAGCCTCTTTTTCAGCGTTAATGGGATTAAGCCATATATGTGGGTCGTAAATATTGCTTTCTTCATTCTTTTTAATAAGTTCTATACCCTCAGAAAGTTCAATATATTTTATTTTGTCGTTTTCAACAGACTGTTTTACAGAATCCACAAAATTCTCCATACCTGCTCCGTTGTAAAAAAGCAAATCGGCGTTTGAAAGCTTACGCATATCCCCTGCCGTAGGCTCCCAATTATGAGGTTCTGTACCTGTAGGTACAATATTGTAAAGCTGAATTTTATCACCGCCTATTTTATTTACAAAATCATATATACAGTAAAAACTGGTGTATACTTGTAGCTTGGACTCATCTGTCTGCCCAACCTCATTTTTAGTACAGCCGGTTAAAAATAAAAATATAAACGTCCATAAAAAAGCATATAATTTAAAACCTCTCATAAAGGCTTCCTCCGTAAATAATCAAAAAATCAAAGTCTATATATACCTATATAATATCACATAACAGTAGAAAAATCAAAAATTTTTTATAATGACTATGTAATAAACAGCAAAACAATAAAATAATTATCCAAACATTTTATTTTATTGTTTTGCTAGAAATATTTACATTACAACAATTCTTGTATAAATATAAAAAATATTTTATTATATATTTTAGCGAAAGGCGTTTTGTTCTTTAAACGCCGAAAGCGTTAAGAAATATTGAATAAAATAGTTTTACTTTTCTCAATTTATTTTAGAATTGCTGTAATTGCTTATTCTGTAATTGTTTCGGAAGCAAAATTAGCAGGAGTAATATCAAAATCCATATTTCCTATACCGCTATCATTGTATCCGGCTCTGTTAAAGTCCCCCGGCGCTGTGCCGTATATATTGTTAAAATTGTTGTTGTAATCATATCCTGTAGTGTTTCCGCCGTAGTTTCCGTACATTCCATAAGCGTCATCTGAATAATCGGACGTAAAATCTTCCGATGTTATTTCCATACCGTCCGGCATAGCGTCCTTAAATAATCTGTTTATATCGTTTGCCGCCGAATCACCGTTTCCGCATCCCACAAAAATTCCGGAAACAAGCATAAGGATTCCGCATAAAACAAAAATCTTCATAACAAAAATACCTCCTTATTACTTGTATAATACTTATTTCAAAAAAAACAATATCTGAAATAAGTATAAAAAGCTATAAAACTTTTCATAATTATTATTACAATAAAAAAAAATAATATGTATTTTTGTTATGACAGCAAAAAAATAAAAATAATTTATAAATAAAAAAAATCGGGGTGACAGGACTTGAACCTGCGGCCTCTGCGTCCCGAACGCAGCGCTCTACCAAGCTGAGCCACACCCCGAAAATAGATTATAAAAACCACCTTTTATATTATACATCATTTTTCTTACATTGTAAACCCCCAAATAGCAAAAATCACAAAAATCAATTTTAAAAACCGTGGACTCTGCCCACACCCGCCCGCTTTTTGTAAAAAAGCGGGGCAAAAAACTTTAAAATTGAAAATATAAAAAAAAGTGGTAAAAATTAAATTTCTTTGATGAATTTTTTTGATTAAATTTGAAAAGACCGCCCTTTTTATTAGGGCGGTCTGCTTTTAATTATTCAACCGCAGGTTCGTTTTCCTGTTCGTCAGCTACTGACTCATCTGTATTTGTGTCATCTGCATTTGCATCATCTGTAATTTGCTCGTCAGCATTTGATTCATTTACATCTGAGTTGTCGGTTTCCACAATTTCCTCTTTTGGTTCATTGTCAGAATCATCCAAATCAACAGTGTCTGAATTTTCATCTGTATCAGCGTTTTCAGTAATATTTTCATTTTCCTTATCAGCGCTTGTATTTTCATCATCAATAGAATTTAATGACATTATAATACCGCCGCCACCTTCAGCTTCATATTCTGTAGTAATATTAAGGTCTGTTATATCGGCTGACACCGCAAAAGAATAATCATTTCCGCTTGTGCCATTTATAGCTTTTATGCTGTATCCATCATTTGTAGTCGCCACAACCTTATAATTTCCTACAGGCACATCACTTACACTGAAAGAAGTTGACGCTATAGCGCAAGAATATTCACTGTTATCATCAGTATTTACAATTTTAAGCCTTGATAAAGCTCCATTGTTGTCAATACTTCCTCTTACGCTGTATGTTTGTACATCGTCGTCTGCTGTTCTGAATTTTTTATAACTTACAGTAATATCGTCCATATAATATTCTATAGCTTTTTGATATGGATAGAACGCAAGTGTAAGATTGCTTCTGTCAGCTTCTGTTGGGAATGGGTGATGAGTTCCGCCCCAGTTCCATGCGTTTGGATACGCATCTGTTTCTGTATCAATAGTAGATGCCTTACTTCCTTCCAGCTGCACCTGACCTTTCATATTCTTATTAGCATAATCAATAGTCAAATCACTTGTATACCATTTTGTATATCCATTAACATTATTATCACTGGCATTAAACTTTCCATCACCATACCCAAGATAGAAGTTTGCATTTTTATCTCTATAATTTATCTGTTGATGCTGGTCGCCATAATTTGCCCTTACAAAGATATTATCGTTAGTAGAAGTTCCTGGTTGGCTTTTAACTTCATTTGTAAGTCCTGACGCTATATCCACAATAGGTTTTTCATAGCTGGAAACATTAGCTTTCATCTTATAAGAAACGGTAACTTGGTCGCTGTCTGCCAAATCAGAAACAAGTTCTCCCAAATTCCAATAAATACCGGCATTTCCTGAATCTCCCGTAGAAGTCAATTTTAATACATTCTGACTGCTGTCGGCAGGGTCTGTCGCAAGTTCAGCCTTAAATACGTTGCTGCCATTATTGATAATAGTACCTATATCACTTGCGTTGTCAAAATTAATTTTGTATACCTTATCAATAAGCTGACCCACAGCTATATTTAAACTCTTAGTATCTCCTGTATTGCCTGTAACAGTAAGAGCGTCAGCGTTTTTAGGTTTATAGCTCTCATTGTTTGTGGAAATATTCACGTCATAAGTTTCTCCTGACGGAATTCCCTCAATACTGTAGTTACCTGTTGTATTTCCTGAGCCGATAGTTACAATTTCTTCTTTAACAACGTTTTCGCCTTTATTTATTTCCACCTTAACGTCAACATCGGTTTCAGGAGCGAAATCAAATGTAATATTTCCGCTTACGGTAAAGAAATCAGTCTTTGTTGTAGCAAACTTAACTGTATATTCTTTCTTGTAAATAACGGGATAAGGTACGGTACTTCCGTTATAAATATCTGTATATTCACTGCTCTTTACTGTAGCGATAAGCTTAGCCGTAGTACCTATATCTTGTTTTTTAAGAGTTACGTTTCCGTTTGTTCCTATTTCAATAGCGTTTGCTTTGTCAGTAGCCCATTCGATTGTCTTTCCGTCCGCTGTAGTCGGCAGAGTAAGAGTAGTATCACTGTCAATTTCTGTTGTCGGAATATTTACCCCTGCCATAGCCGTATCCAAATCACTTGAAAAATCAGTGTTAATTGTTTTTATACGAATATTGTCAAGACAAAGATAATCTTTATCTCCTCTTGAGGCATATTCACTTTGCAATTTTAAAAGCTTAGGAAGTGCGTCATTGTACTTTGTAGAAGTCTTATATCCGTCCTCTGTAACTACATCAATGTTTTTATTTATAGTATCTACAATAAATTTCACATTATACCAATTTTCGGATGCACAATCTGTAATAATATCTTCTTTAGTCGTACCGTAATTTGGGTCTGAGGAGTACTTTCCGTTACGTACTTTAAATTTATTAGCTATATAACCGAAATGCTGTGAATGATTATCGCCTGTAAATGATATATTCCAGCCGACAGAACTGTTAGACGCAAGTGTATTTGGATTTGCTGTCGTATCAGCAATTCTCATCATATCAAAGCTTATTTCATAAACTTTTCCCTCTTCCAAACTATACTTGTCAATAACAACAACATCTATGTCCTTTCCGTTCTTAGCCTGATCAAATTTAACATATCTGCCTCTGTCCGCTGATGAAACAATCGTTCCACCCTTGAAAGCGGAATCTTTTGCAAGACCCTCAAAATCTTCTTCAATCACGTCAGATTTCTTTTCAGGAACAAGTATTTTCACTTCATAATTTTCAGTATCGCCTGTATCTGTATGAGTAATTACAAAAGTTACGTCTTTTGCGGTAGCCGTACTGCCGTAAGCTCCTCTTTTAAGAGTACCGTTGGCATTTACAGCGTCGTTTGTGTTTATAGCAAAAGTATATCCTTCTTCTGTAGGCATATCAAATGCTTTGTCAATAGTATATACCTTTGTAGCATCGTCATAGCTGCCTACGCCTTTAAGTGTATCAGCTATAGCCTTTTCTGCCGCTGTAAAATCAGTAGCCGCTTTTGCTGTTACTGTAATTATGGTATCAGCTCCTAAATTAATAGTATAAGAACCATCTGTATTAGCTGTTAATTCATTTTCACCGATTTTAACGCTTGAAATGGTATATCCGCTGTTTACTGTAAATTTAACCGTATAAGCTCCGCCGTCAATGTTGCTTGTCAAAGTTGTACCAACAGCCGTTTCCGGAACAACCTCGTCAGTACCTTTCAGAATGGTTGCTTTAAGACCCGCGTCCGCTGAAGAACTGTTAATAGTAAGGTCAAATTTAGCAACAGGAGTATCTCCTGACGGAACATACGCTATAGTATATTCTTTTACAAAGGTAATATCATATCCTTGTCTGGCGTGCCCCTCAAAAGGCATAGACTTTTTAACGGTTGCTATAAGTTTTACAGATAATTCCGCCGTAGCCTTTGAAAAATCTATAGTTGCTTTTCCTATACCCTCTGTAATAGTCACAAGATTAGCGCTGTCAGTAGTCCATTTTATATCAAGACCATTAGCTGTAACAGTAGGAACCTCTTTGCTTACAGCCAAAGTAATGCTTTCCGGAATTTCAACATCAATCATTGTTTCGTTGAAATCAGCCTCAATGTCCGCTTTAGATGGGAATTCCTCCACAACTATATCGTCTATATATATTTTAGCCGTTGGAGCGTAATAAGTATTAATTAATAATTTGTCAGGGAGTGTACCCTCCACTCCTTTATATGACGATACATAAGTACCGTTTATATAAGCGTCGATATTTCCTGTTTCTGTATCGCATACATATGTTGCTCTATACCATTTTCCGGCTTCGCCGTTTTCAATTAAAGGCTTGCTGCCCTCAACAGGTCCACAACCCTGTACATTTCCAGTTGAAGAAATATTCATATTATTTCCGTCATAAAGGAAATCGGCAAATAATCCAAGCTGTAATCTCCAGCCATTGTCAGAAACATTGTCTTTCATAAAATCATAGCTTATAGCATAAGTTTTACCCGCTGTCATACCTTCAAATACAGAAACGTCTATTTTGTCATTAAAACCGCCTGAATTATTAGCAAATTCAAACACGTTTCCTTTTCCGGCATATTTAACGATATTAGCTGTAAAACCGTTATTTGATATTGTAGAACCTATAGCTTTATCCTCAAAGTTTTCATATTTCAATACATTATCAACAACTATCGGATATACTCCATAAGTAACTGTATATTCTTTGTCCTCTGCTAAATTTTTAATTTTATAATTTACAAATCCATATCCGTCAGGGTGGCTTGCCATAAAGGCTTTATGCTCGTCGCTGTTCTTTTTAAGTATAATCAAAGACCCATCAGTATTTACACAGCCGTTTTCGGAAGAGTCAATAGAAATCTCAAATCCTGTCACATTTACAGGATAAAGAGCCTCTTTAAGCTGATATACGCCTATAGTCTTTTCCTGACCGTCTAAAGTTACCGTAACATCTTTTTTATACTCGGCATATTTGTCAAACATTGACTTAACAGCCGTTTCTCCGGCAGAAGAACCTGCAGTATACTCAGCGATAACCTCAATATCGCTTATATCTGTTTTTTCGCTTACTGTAAGATAATACTTTCCGTCCTCAAAAGAAACGCTTGCTCCTTTTATTTCTTTAAGCTGTGCTATGCCGTCTGTAGTATATGAGATTTCATATTTTCCCGGATTAATTTTGTTTTTAAATGTAAATGTACTGCCTGCTCCCGGTTCAGGTTCTCCCGGTTTTACTCCGGAAAACTCATAGCTTGAGTTCAATACCTTAGCGACAATTTCAGAAACGTCTTTTGCTGTTAAAATATCATCGCCGTCAACATCACCCATATACTTAATCCTTTCAGGTGACTCAAGTGTTCCTGAATAGTTTTCTTTGTTGAGAACATAATCCAGAAGAACAGATGCGTCGTTCATATCAAAAACACCGTTTCCGTCTACATCGCCTCTGTCGTCGTATACATTAACAATAGTAGCTTTATGTGTATACTCAGGCATATCAACGTTTATAAGCTCAATGCCTGTAATTCCCTTTGAAACCTTACCTGCTACGTTTACACCGTTAGCAGTGTCCTCTGCCTCAATAAATTTCTCAAAAGCAATAGTAGGTGCTGAAATATAAATTTCATCTGTATCTGAATCTGTATTTTTACCCTGAGGGTAGAACATCATTTTAAGCTTTGTAATATCAGCTTTTGAGGGAAGTCCCGTAAATGTGTAAGGTACGTTTCCCTTTTTGCCCTGAGGACTGTCTATAGTCACTTTATTATCCTTAAAGTTGATAATTACCGTCACATCATTCCAGCCTGTGTTACCGCTGTTAGTGAATTTTCCGCCTCCCTCTCCCTCAAAAAGGTTAAGGAATTGAGTTTCATTATTAGATGCGCCGCTTCTGTTGCCTACAGTATATTTTAAAATATTAAGCTGCTGCCAGCTGTCAATCTGCATACGGAGATATCTTTCCTCATCGCCTGCGTTAGCGTATGCTTTTGGTTCTGCTCCGATAAGGTCAATTACGTTTGTTTCTTTTCCCATAGCATTAGCTTTCATACTGAAAGATACTCTTACCTGGTCTGCTTCTTCAATACCTTCTAAATTACTTGCCTTTGCAATAGAAGCGAAATCCCAGTAAAATTGCTGTTTTGTATTCGTACCGCTTTGGGGACGTTTATAATGATAAACCTCTCCCTTTTCAGCATCGTTTATTTTTTCAAAGGTGTATCCGCTTGCGGGAGTTCCTATAGCGTCGTTTGCTTTTTTAGATACCGTGGTCAGCTTTCCTATCTCAATATCCAAAGTATAAGGAGTATCTACCTCGCCTGTAAATTTTTTAACGTCCCCGTTTTTCACAGCGAATTTATCACTGTCAAGCTTAATTTGGAGATTGTATTCAGCCGCCGGCAAATAAGGAATTGTATATTCGGTTTCTTCCGAATTAGCTTTAATTACCGCCGTAACAGGCTCTGTCAAAGGTTTGAATCCGCTTGTCTGTACAGGTTCAAGAGAAACTGTTATATCTTCTGACGGGGCGATATTTGTTGTTATTTTTCCTTTAAGGTCAAATGTACCCGCAGGTGTTTCCACTTGTTTAATAACAGTTGAAAGTTCTCTTTCAACACCGTCTATAGTTCCAGCCTTTTTAATATACGCTGTAAATTTAACCTCTTTATCTCCTTGACCGTAAATAGGTCTTGTTACGTTTACTGTTTTTCCGTCTTCAGCGATTTCAGCGTACTTACTATCAACATAATAACTTACCTCATATCCGGCGGGAGCGTCGGGAAGTTTAAAGTTTTCAGTATATGAATCATTTATTGTAACAACAGCTTCCTGCTCGATTGTTTTCCATTTATCAACAACCCCCGCAGGGTCCCAGCCGTCAAAGCTTTCAGCAAGAGCGTTTTTAAACGCCGTATATCTGTAAGGATTGTATTTTACTACAGTATACTCGTCAAGAAGCCCTCTTTTAAATCTTTCGTTTGTAGTTCCTCTTCTTGTGCTTGTATCAATAGCTTTACCGTTTATATCTTTAGTGTTGTATTCAAAATAGCCTCTGGCGTCTTCAGGTTCACAACCCATTCCGCCCCAGCCTGAGCCTTCCAAGTGAGCTTTGTTGTTTACTTTGCTTATTTCAGAAATTGTATTTACCCATACGGTTTCAGTATTTTGAGCGCCCCATGGACGTCCGAAATTCACCTGCTCGGTCGTGTCGTTTCCTGTTACTCTACAGTTGTAGAATAAATACCCGTTAGCAGGATACGCCGCTGTAGAGGCCGCTGTCAAAGCTCCGCCGCCATCGCCGTCGCCTGTGTAAGGAGATGATTCCCAGTGAATATTGCAGTTGTCAAAAAGCATTTGACCGCCGCCGCATATAAAATCTACAGTACCCGCTAAATAACAGTCTTTAAAATAAGCTCTTCCGCCTGTGCCTATAGTATCCTGAGTAGCTACCACCTTACAGTTTACAAATACAGCCTTGTCAGCCTCTGTAAATAAAGCGCAGCATCTTTCTCTCCATGCTTTTGCTCTTACGTCGTTTCTTAATTTCGCGGTTTTTCCGCCGGGAGAATATGTAACCTCTATTTGACTGCCGTCGCCTGTTCCTGGACTAAGAACATTTCTTTCAGGATAAGTATAGCCTTTTGCCACGTCGCCTGTATTTTGATTAACTCTTACGTTTACGGCAAGCTCTTCCTCTGTCACATAAAGGTTAAATGAGTTTTCAAAATAAATATCCTCTGCCCTGAACCCTGTTGCTCCTTTCTGAATCCATGTAGAGCGTCCCCAACCGGGCATTTTGTCCGCATATGGGTTTCCTTTTTCCTGCGTATTAGGGTTTGACGTATCCACATCTCCGTCTGCCCCTACATTGTCATATGTATAATTTGTACCCCAGTACCATGTTAACTTTGCGTCTTCCTCTGCTGAGGTTGAATTGGTAATTTTTTTAAATGTAATCCACGGTGCGTTCACACGTATATGCTCACGGTAAACACCCGGTACAATACCTATTACAAAAGGCTTTTCCTCTGTACCGCCCTCTCCCGCTGCCGTTACAGCCTCACGTACCGTTTTATAGATAGGCTGACCTTCTCTTGATGGATTAGAGGCGGAAATTCTTCCGTCAACCACAATGTCATAGCCGTCATAAACAGCGTCTTCGGGAGCTCCCGTAACGGTTTCTTCAGCGAGAGATACTTCGTCGGCGTAAGTAAACGCTACACCCGAAAATACGCTTGTAAAAAACAGACAAATTGCTACGGCATTGCTTATAAGCCTTTTTAATGTCTTGTTCATACAAATTCCTCCTTAATAAATAATTTTTTACCTTTTTATAATCAGTAATTATATATAGGTAAATTATAAATCAAAATCTTAAAAAAATAAAGGGCCAATTTGCGATTATTTTCAGGGGGCCAACAAAAAAACTTTAATTTTATCGTCTTTTTTGCTAATAATAACATATTTCGGAAATAAATTTTATGCAATATATATACATTAACTCCCATCCCTCCCCCAATTTTTGTATGCTTTTTTCACATTTTCCTTTTTCCCTATTTGTGCAATATATACGTACATCATTTCCTTATTTTACCTAAACACCAGATTTTTTTTTGAAACTTGTACTTATTCCTGTTTTCAAACATACTTCTTTCAAAACTGCGTCATTACAGCAACTATAGAATTTCAAAAAAAATTTGTTTTTGTTTGAGCTTATCTTGAAAATCTGTTATAATAAATACATATCTTCCCAACATTTTTGCATAGAAAAACAATTTAACAAAATAATAATTAATGAGGTGAATTTTGTGGAAGTCATAAAGGAAATATATAAAACTCCCGAAACTTATATAAATAAAGAAATAAATGTTTCCGGCTGGATAAAAACATTAAGAGGCTCAAAAAATTTTGGCTTTATAGAGCTTAACGATGGAACATTTTTTAAAAACATACAAATAGTCTTTGATGATACTCTGGATAATTTTACAAAGATATCAAAACAAGGCGTAGGCACAAGCCTTACCGTAAAAGGGACATTAATCCCCACTCCCGAAAACAAACAGCCATTTGAAATAAAAGCTGTGAAAATAAAAATAGAGGGAGAATGTCCCTCCAACTACCCCTTGCAGAAAAAAAGACACTCATTTGAGTATCTTCGCACAATAGCCCATTTAAGACCTCGCACAAACACATTTTCAGCGGTATTCAGAGTAAGAAGTCTGGCAAGCTTTGCCATACACAAATTTTTCAGAGAACGTGACTTTATATATGTTCATACTCCAATAATAACCTCCAGCGACTGTGAGGGAGCGGGAGAAATGTTTCAGGTTACAACAATAAATCCGGCCAATCCGCCAAGAAATGAATACGGAACAATAGACTACACAAAAGATTTTTTCGGCAAACAAACAAATCTTACGGTAAGCGGACAGCTTTCAGCGGAAACCTATGCCCTTGCCTTTAAAAATGTGTATACCTTTGGACCTACTTTTCGTGCGGAAAACTCAAACACTCCCCGTCACGCCGCTGAATTCTGGATGATAGAACCTGAAATAGCCTTTGCTGAATTAAATGATGATATGGCTCTTGCTGAGGATATGTTAAAATATGTTATAAAATATGTAATGGAAAACGCTCCCTGTGAAATGGAATTTTTCAACAAATTTGTTGATAAAACCCTTTTAGACAGACTCAATAATATAATAAACTCTGATTTCGGACATATTACCTATACTGAGGCTATAAATATTTTAAAAAAGTCAGATGAAAAATTTGAGTATCCTGTCGAGTGGGGAATAGACCTTCAGACAGAACACGAAAGATATTTAACCGAAAAAGTTTTTAAAAAGCCTGTTTTTGTAACAGATTATCCTAAAGATATAAAAGCCTTTTATATGCGGCTTAATGATGATAAACAAACCGTAGCGGCAATGGATTTGCTTGTTCCGGGTGTTGGGGAAATAATAGGAGGAAGTCAGAGGGAAGAAAGATACGATGTTCTTTTAAACCGTATGGAAGATTTAGAACTTGATAAAGAAGCGTATAACTGGTATCTTGATTTAAGAAAATACGGAGGAGCCAAACATGCCGGTTTCGGGCTTGGGTTTGAACGCTGTGTAATGTATATAACAGGAATGTCAAATATAAGAGATGTAATCCCTTACCCCAGAACAGTAAAAAATGCCGACTTTTAAAGAAGTTTAAAAAAGCAGTTCCGCCAATTATTGGGAAACTGCTTTTTTACTTGTCTTATAGTCAATCAACTTAAATATAAGTAAGTTCGGCGGCAAAAAATCCTTTTTGCCGTGTTGCCGTCGGTCGGCATAGGCATTCGGCTATGCTCTCCCTCCGCCGTCTTGCAAAAATAATTTTTTGCTCGCCTCCTTTTTCTCATTTTCAAGTTGATTGAATATATAATTACATTTCATTTCCAAGTACGTACACTTTAATATTGTTTTTAACACCATAGTTTACACATTCACGTTCAGTATTAAAATAAAGGTCAATTCTGTTGTTTTTAATAGCTCCGCCTGTATCTCCTGCGATAGCATAGCCATAACCCTCTACATAAAGCTTTGTTCCAAGAGGAATAACTCTGGGGTCAACAGCAACCACTCCCACAGCGGCTCTCATACCGCTTGCTGTAATATTGTTGCCTATTTCGGTATAAGCCGTAGCTTTCATTGAATATTCTTTCACAATTTCAAATTCACCTTTGTTTGTGCTTATTGTAGGCACAACAGGTTCAGGCTCTCTTGTTCCTTTTAAAATAACCTTATGAACAGGCTCTTTTACCACTTTTGTTTCCCCATCCTCAATAGAAGAAACTTTTCCGCCGACATACAATGTTTTTACTTCTGTTTCGCTAAGTCCGTTTTCACCCTGAACAGATACTTCTTCCTCGCCTATTTCAAGGTCGTCTGTTTCAACTATGCGCGTTTCAAAAGGAATTTCTTCCTTTTTTGTTTCATTTGTTTCTTTTACGGAATTAATTTTAATATTCATATTAGGTTCCGCCTTAAAAGAAGAGCTTCCGCTTTCAAGAATATATTCGGTACCATGCTCTTTTCTCAGGTCTGCTATAATCTTTCCGACAGTTTCCTGATTTGTTTTTACTTTAACAGGATCTTTTCCGTCAATAGAAACATTAACAGAAAAAGCTCTTTTTATAATAATCTCCATATTATCTTTAAGTTTATCGTCAGTATTTACATTAATAGTATCAAGTTCATTAAGAGAAACTTCTTCTTCTGTAAGAAGCTCCGAAACGGTAGAAGCATTTGTTTTAACGCTGTAAGAGTTATCGTTGTCGCTAATCTTTACATTTGTCGCGGAAACATCATAAGCTTTGGCCATTCCTGTAAAAACAACTAAAAAAGAACCAAGTATAGCGATAGTTTTAACATGTTTGGTCAGTTTAATATTCTTTAACATTTTAAAGATCCTCCTTAAAATCAGCCGTCGGGAAAGATACTCCGCCGACTATCTGCGCTGAATATATTTATTGGATATACAGATGTTTTTAATAATTCAACCTGTACCATAAGTGTTGGGCAAAATATATTTTACAATATTTACAATAAAATTTCTTTCAGCCCCTGTGCGTAAAACATCTTAATAATATATTACGCTAAATTTAAAAATATATTCATAAAATTTATATTCTTCATTAACACTTGACAATAAATATATTAACACAAATGTAACAATTATGCAACAATTATTTTAAGGAAAATAAAATTTTAGAGTTTTCAGAGGTAACTCTGGCAACCTCCTCTGATGTTATTTGTTTAATCTGTGCAATCTTATCGCAAATATAAGATAGATTTTGTGAATTATTACGAGTGCCCCTTACAGGAACAGGGGCAAGATATGGTGAATCTGTTTCTGCCAATATTTTCTCAAGAGGTACTTTTTCAACAGTTTCTATTGATTTACGGGCATTTTTAAAAGTAATAATTCCACCCACCCCTATATAAAAACCAAGCTTAATATAATCAAGAGCCATTTGCCATGAGCCTGAATAACTGTGAATTACACCCTTATTTACACCACTTTTCGCAATAATGTCAAAGCACTCGCCTGCCGCTTCTCTTGAATGGATAATAACAGGCATATCAAGCTCTTTTGCAAGCTCAAGCTGACGGATAAACCACTTTTTTTGTAAATCTCTCGGTGAGAAGTCGTAATGAAAATCAAGCCCTATTTCACCTATCGCAACAATTTTGTCATTTTTAGAATAATTTCGTAAAATCTCTATATCATTTTCAGACATATCACTTACCTCGTGAGGGTGTACCCCCACAGAGGCATAAAAAAAAGGAAATTCCGACGAAAGTTTTATTCCTGTAAGAGATGACTTCATATCAGAAGCTGCGTTTACAATATAATCCACTCCGTTTTTGTGCATTTCCCTGATAAGCTCATATCTATCATTATCAAATTTTTTATCATCATAATGAGCGTGAGAATCAAAATACATAATACTCCTCCTTTTTTACAGCAATTCCGGTAAATATAATTCTTTTATTAGCAAACCAATAAAAAAATAAACAAGTAAACTTCAAAAAACTTGATATATCAAAGAATTTTTTTGTTGGTTTGCACTAATAATTTTGCTAATTGCTATAGTACATATAGTATTTTTAAATTACCTTAAAATAATAAATAAATAAGCCGGACTAAAAAATCCTTTTTCTTCGCAATACCTGCAAAAACGTAAAACCTCTTTGTCATTATGCAATAGTTTTCTTGATAAAATGGAAATAATTTCTATCTGCTCTGATTTGTTTATGCTCTTATCATTTGCGTACCAATACATACACATAACAAATTTAATAAGCTCTTGTATCATAAAAATAGACATACATCTTTCATAAATATTTAATCCTTTTGTTTTTTCTGTTCTGATTAAAAATTTGTAAAATAAATCATTAACCAGACAATTTTCAAAAACATACTCAATATCCTTTAATATCTCACCGTCAAATCTTTTATAAATATCAATTATTTCCTCTATAGTAAGATTATCGGCTCCGCTTATAATCTTATTATAGTACTTCATTAAAACATTTTCTTTTATACCGCCTGTAATTGCGTATAAATTTTGCAAAAAGCTGATTTTCAGTTCATAATTCGGTTCAAGATTTTCAAGACTTTCAATATATTTTTTCAGATAGTCTGAATTACCATATATTTTCATTTCAAACCTTATGGCTTCAAAATCATTCTTTTTATAAAGTTCTTCGATTTTTTTTAATGATTTTGAAACGATGTACTCTTTACCCCAAAGAGGAAATTCCTCAAGCTGAAGCAAATTAATAATGTTCTGCCTTATCTCTCTGCAAAAAGCTGTATTTCCTCCCATTTCATCATCAAAATCATAATTAAGGACATCATCTATTTCATATGTTTCAAAAGACAGCTTTTTTTCTCTGTACATAAATTCCACAACAGCAGGGCAGGCGTTGGAAAGAGCAATCTCCGCAATCCCTGTATACATTGTAAACATTTTAGGAAATACTTTGCAAACCTCTGAAATATATTCCGGACCTTTTTTTAAAACTATTTCGCATAATCCATTTTCTGTCAGCATAGGACATTTTCCATTTTCGTCAAATTTTATTACATATTTTCCGGAATCCGACAATTTCATAAACGACCTTATCTTATCACCAAAGCTTCCCTCAAAAGTCTTATATTTTTCAACAGTTTTATCATCTAATGTAATACACCATGTATGACAGCAGTTATAATTACATTTATCAGCGATACACTCAAACTCATCAAAAAAACTTGGTCTTGTAAGTTTCATTATAATTCACCCTTTCTCAAAATTTTTAGCGCAAAACAATAAAAAAAATCCTTAGCATACCAGATTTTATCGCTCACTTGTTCATTCTTTTATTTTTTTGCTGTAATAAAAAATTATATTGATAATATCTCCTACGGCTTTTTTTGATTTTCTTACAAAAATTACAAAAGACTCAAAACTCAAAAACTTTGTAAAGTTTTTAATAAACCTGTTCAAAAATCTTCCCAATGACGTCTGACAAAAAATTTCTTGTCAGACGTCATCATTCAGATTTCCAAACAGGTCTGTTAAATTTATTTGAATAAAGTTATCTTAAAACATTTTACCTTACTTCAGAACCGCTTTCTATATCTCCGTCAACAGTAATGGTTTTTAAATTACCGTTTTCATCTGACGCCGCCAAAATCATACCTTCCGATAAAATTCCTCTAAGCTTTACAGGTTTAAGATTTGTTACAACAACAACCTTTTTACCGACCATCTCCTCAGGCGAATAAAATTTAGCGATACCGGAAACAATCTGCCTTACCTCACTTCCTATTTTAATTTGGGATTTTAAAAGCTTGTCCGCCTTTTCCACTTTTTCACACTTAATAACCTCTCCTACTTTAAGCTTAACCTTTGAGAAGTCGTCTATAGTAATAATCTCATCTTGATTTTCTTTTTTTCCATTGTTTTCTTTTTTAGCAGCACTTTCATCCTGAGCTTTTTTCATAGCCGTTTCAAGTTCTTCCAATTCTTTTTTTATGTCAATTCTTGGAAAAACCACATTACCTTTTTGAATTTTGACTTCTTCAGGCAATTTTCCAAATTCCTTTGCGGACTCCCATTTTTTAAGTTCTTCGTCCTCTATGCAAAGCTGTTTGTAAATTTCATCAGGGGTATTAGGCATACCAGGAGTTATAAGTATTGCCGTAATTCTGAGTGCTTCTGAAAGAGTATACATAATTCCGGCAAGCTCCGCTTTGCGGCTTTCATCTTTGGCAATAATCCACGGAGCCGTTTCATCAATATATTTGTTGCACCTTCTTACAAGGACCCATATTTCGGAATAAGCATCGCTAAAAAGCATTTTCTCCATACACTCTTCAACCTTTAAAACAGTATTTTCCGCTGTTTTGATAACTTCTTTGTCAAAATCGTTTCCTTTTTGCTCTTTGGGCAAAACTCCTCCAAAATATTTATCAATCATACCAACAGTTCTTGAGAGCAAATTTCCAAGGTCGTTGGCTAAATCAGAGTTTATTCTGTTTATAAGGGCTTCATTTGTAAAATTCCCGTCTTGTCCGAAAGCTATTTCACGCAGTAAGAAATACCTTACAGCGTCCGTGCCGTATTTGTCAACAAGGACTTTAGGGTCGACAACGTTTCCTTTTGATTTAGACATTTTACCACCGTCAATAATAAGCCAGCCATGACCGAATATTTTTTCAGGCAACGGCAAATCAAGAGCCATAAGCATAGCAGGCCATATTATAGTGTGAAAACGTACTATTTCCTTTCCAACAACGTGTACGTCAGCAGGCCAGTACTTTTCAAAATCAGATGTATCGTCAGAACCATATCCTAATGCAGAGATATAGTTTGAAAGAGCGTCCACCCATACATAAACAACGTGACCTGGGTCAAAATCTACAGGAATACCCCATTTAAAAGATGTCCTCGACACACACAAATCCTCAAGTCCGGGTTTAAGAAAATTATTAATCATTTCATTTTTTCTGGTTGGCGGCTGAATAAAATCAGGGTGTTCCTCAATGTGTTTAATAATTCTGTCCTGATATTTTGAAAGTTTAAAAAAATAGCTTTCCTCTTTAAGTTTTTCGACATCTCTTCCGCAGTCAGGGCATTTTCCGTCAACAAGCTGTCTTTCAGTAAAAAAAGTTTCACAAGGAGTGCAATACCAACCCTCGTAAGAACTTTTATAAATATCACCGTTTTCATATAGCTTTTTAAAAATTTTCTGAACAGCTTTAACGTGTTTTTCATCAGTAGTTCTTATATAATAATCATAGCTTATATCAAGAGTTTTCCAAAGTTCTTTTACCCATTCAACAATTTTATCGACATATTCTTTTGGTGAAATTCCTTTTTCTTTTGCGATTCTTTCAATTTTTTGACCGTGCTCATCTGTTCCGGTAAGAAATTTCACGTCAAAACCTCTCATTCTTTTGTATCTTGCCATTGTATCCGTAGCGACAGTACAGTAAGAATGACCAATATGCAGTTTATCACTTGGATAATAAATAGGTGTTGTAATATAAAACTTTTCTTTTGCCATATTAATAACCTCCTGTAATAATATTCTTTTTATTATACAACACAAAATAAAAAAATGCAAATTTTAAATTTTCTGAATAACAATTTATTTAATGCAAATAATATTTTTGAAAGAAATACTAAATTTAATATATTAGAACTAATTTTTAAATATTAAATTAAAAGTGTTTCCAAACATAAAAAATATAGAAAAAGGAGTTTTATATATGACAAAATTTACAACAGGTTTAATTGCGGGAAGTATAATAGGAGCGATAGGGCTTACCTGCGCGTTAAGTGATAAAAAGACTCGTCAAAAACTTGTTCACGGCGGGAAAAAAATGATTGGAAAAGCTGAAGACGTAATGGATATGGTTAATTAAAACCTTGATAAAAAAGGTCTGCTATGCTTTCAAAACACGGCAGACCTTTTTCATAGTAATTCACAAAGTTTTTAGTGCGAGCCAAGAAAATAATTTCTTAATATATCAGTTTTATTAAAATTTGTCTATCATTATTTTATTGGTCTGCTATAAATAATTATATTTAATAAAATATAAAACATCATTTTTATTAAACAGGTCTATTCAATTTTGTCATATAAAGTAACTTTATTTTTTCCTGTGTGTTTACTTTGATACATAGCATCATCAGCACGTTCAATACATTCGTCAGGTGATGAGTCCACGAGTTTAAAATGCGAAACTCCCACAGATACTGTAACCCTTATATCATTTCCGGGAACAGAAACAACAAGTTCCTCAATAGCCGCTCTGATTTTTTCAGCTATTATAACAGCGGGTCTTATATAAGTATACTTAAAAAAAACAACAAATTCCTCACCGCCCCACCTTGCAAGAATGTCATCCTGACGAATAGAATTTCTGACAGTTTCCGAAACCTTTTTTAAAACCTCATCTCCAGCGGCGTGACCATATGTATCATTTATTTTTTTAAAATTATCAATATCAAAAAGTATAGCAGAACTTACAAGCTGACCCGCCTTAAAATTTTTAAAAGCGAAAGTCATTTTCTCATTAAGATACTTTCTGTTAAAGCACTTTGTAAGAGGGTCTATCTGTGCCATTTTTTTAAGTTCTTTATATTTTTCATCGGTTTTAAGTTTTTCTGTTAAAAATTGTTTTTCAAGGTTTTTATAATAAAGAGATTCTATATAGCATAATAATACAAACATAATAATTATTATCAGAATCATAACTATTAAAAATAATGTAACCTTTCCTTTATCCCCCGCGCTTGATTTTTCAGAATATACAGAAGCCAACTTTTCTACTTTACTATTGTAAAAACAACACGTCACAATTAAATCAGTTTTATCATTATATACACAATAAAATGTTCTTTTTTCTGTATTCTTGTATTTTTCAGAATAAAAATTTTCCACTTCTAAAGCGGAATTTTTCATTTCAAGTTTTTTTATAAGTCCGTATGAAGGATAAAATATATCATTGGCTAAACGCGTGGCATCGTATCTGTTTTCAGAATTATTTTCAGACGAGTACTCAGAATTAAATATAGTATGTACGGAAACACTTTCATCATCATATATAAAAACATTTTGTACATAAATCTCAAATCCCATTTTTCCTGAATTAAAGCCATCTAAAACCTCAAACATATATTCTTCTTTTTCCCCCTTATCAAGATAAGCGTCTGTTTTATCAAGGGCATTAGCTATATTGTAGACACTGTTAGCGTAATTAACTATATCTTTGTTAAGAGAATTTAATATCATATCCTGATACGCTTTTTTTACATCGTTTCTATTGTAATTTGCCGTAAGTATAATTATAACGGAAAAAGAAATGAAAATAATCAGTAATATAAAAAACAGTACAAAATAGAACTTGTATCGTAACCTTGTCATCATAACACTCCTTTCGGCAAAACAAATGCGCCGCAGAATATTTGTGAAAATAAAAATAATCAAAGCTTTCGAATCTGTACGCAAGCCATAAAAAATAAGAAACTTTAAATTACGGGAAAAAATAAGAATAATATTAGACTTGTCCGTAAACTGTAGAATTGTCATATAAAAAAACTTTTTATCATATGTTTATATAGCGTTATAACGATTTAAAAATAAGCATGTTAATAAAATTATATCAACTCTCGACATTATTGTCCATTATTTCCAAGTATCAATTTTATAAATCGCATAACCAAAGTTTACAATATTATTATATCACCTTATCCAATATTCTACAATATAGAAAAAAATAAAATTTTTTTAATTTTTTTTAAAAAAAGTATTGCATTTTATTTTAAATGTGTTATAATAATATTGTTGTTTGGAGAAATACTCAAGTGGCTGAAGAGGCTCCCCTGCTAAGGGAGTAGGTCGTTCACGCGGCGCGAGGGTTCAAATCCCTCTTTCTCCGTTTATTGTTTTATTTCGGCTACATAGCTAAGCTATGTAGCCGAAATTTTTTTATTTCAAAACCTTAATAATCAATTATCTCCTTTTCTCACACCTTTCACCTTTGAAATAAACACAAGGGCATCGTTAAGAGTATCGGCGGTTATTTCCTGACTAACCGCCTTTTTAATTACTTCCATATATCCCTCAAAAATATTATTAGGAATATTTTGTCTTATCGGCTCATATAAATCGCCCTCAGCAAGCCAGTCAAGACTTACCATAAAATAATCCGCGAGATTTTTAGCTGACTCTAAAGTTGGTTCTACTAAATTTCTTTCATACTTTGATATGGTAGACTTAGTAGTCCCCACAGCAGCAGCTATTTCATCCTGTGTTTTTTGTTTGCGTTTTCTGAGATAATTTATTTTATCTCCAAATGTGTTCATACTTACAGCCTCCTTGATTAAATTAAAGTAATGTCATAACCTTTTAAGTATAACAAAACAAAAAAATAATTACATCTAAAAAATATTTATTTTTTTACCGTTGTCAACTTCATATAGCGTTTATAGTCAATCAACTTGAAAATGAGAAAAGGAGGCGAGCTAAAAATTATTTTTGCAAGGCGACGGAGGGAGAGCATAGCCGAATGCCTATGCCGACCGACGGCAACACGGCAAAAAGGATTTTTAGCCGCCGAACTTACTTATTTTTAAGTTGATTGACTATACATATAACAATACACAAATTTTTTAATACAAAACAAATAATTTCTCATAAATGTAAATTTATATATAATTATTATAATATAAAATATCGTTTTGTAAACAAACTTGTTTCATTTAGATTAAATAATACTAAAAATATGTTGACAAGAATATCAGATAAGTATATAATTTTGTGTATCATATATGAAACTAATATGAGTACATTAAGAAATTTTTTTAGTATAATATTAAAAATACGCTAAAAATTATAAGAAACATAAAAAATAGTGTGTAAAAAAAGAGGTGAATATTGTATGGACAAAAAAATTTTATTATTAAAAAAAAAATTAATTTTTTTTCAGAAAAAACTCAACATCGCCGAAATGGAAATATTAAACGGTAGACTTATAACTTATGATGAGTTAATTTCTAAATCAAAAATATCAAATCTTCGTAAAAAACTCAAAAACAATATTTCAAGCGAAGATGAAAGAGAGCTCATTGAAAAACAAATAAGATTTTTAACAGAAAACTGTACAGAAAAAAACAATTTCCAAAATACATATAAACTTCGGAGTTTTTTAAGAAAAGAAATAGATAATATAAAAATAGAATTGATAGAATATGAAAATAAGCGCCGGGAGGTAAAGAAATGAATGAAATAAAAATATCCACCGATAAAATCAAACAGCTTTTGAGTATTTGGGGAAAAGCGGACAAAATTTGCCGTGAGAAAACAGAGCGTGTTTTTGAGTTGAAAAAATTGTGTAAAGAAACAGGCGATATACAAAGTAAAGAGCTGAACGGGCTTCCGTGTTCAAAAAATATGTTTTCACACATAGAAAACTCAGTAATAAAAACTATTGACATATATGAAAATACAATCCGCAGGCTTGAGAGAGATATTACAGAGATATTGTGTATAAAAGCTGATATAGACAGCTGGGTTTCGTTTTTGGAGTATGATGAGCAAAAGATACTTACTTTGCGTTATTGTGATGGATTGAGTTGGGATTACATTCCCGATATAGTTCATAAAAGCCGTATGCAGTGTTTTCGTATACATAATAAAGTTCTAAGACGTATAAATGAGGAAAAGCCGTGGAGTTTTCCTCCCACATTTCTGCGTTAAAATATCATACAGCGAAACATCAGACTTATCTTATAACTTGATGATTGACAAGGATTTTTCCCTATAGTGGAAAAACCTTTGTCAATCGGTGTTACATCAATCTATCTTTGTTTTTACAGCCTTTTCAAACTTTACCCGTGACAGCATAATAATATGACCGCAATTAAGGCATTTTATTTTAAAATCCGCTCCTGTTCTTAAAATAAGCCATTTATTTTCTCCGCAGGGGTGACCTTTTTTCATTACAACCACATCGTTCACATTAAAATCCATAATCTTCCTCCTTTTTTTCCGTGCCTTTGTGAATAACAATCTGGGGATAAGGTATAGAAATACCTTCCTTATCAAATCTTATTTTAATAATGCGCCTTATTTCTCTTTCAATAGCCCAGTTTTCACCAATAGCCGAATCAGCGCTCACTCTTATCACAACCGCCGAATCAGCCAAATCCACGACTCCAAGCACCTCAGGAGCTTTAAGAAGTCCGTTAATACTTTTTTGGTCAAATGCCTTGTTAAGCTCTTCTTTCATCACTCCAATCACATAATCAACATCTTCCTCATAAGCCACGGAAATATCAACAACTGCCCTGTTAAAACCTTTGGACATATTGGTTACAATTTTAATCTGTCCGTTTGGTATAATAAATAAGTTTCCGTCCGTACTTCTTATTCTTGTTGTTCTTATGCCAATACCCTCGACAGTACCGCTGTATCCGTCAAGAGCAATCACATCGCCTACAGCGAATTGGTCTTCAATCAAAATAAACATACCCATAATTATATCCTGAACAAGGCTTTGCGCGCCAAAAGCTATAGCAATACTTCCAACTCCGGCAACAGCTATAAATGACATAACATTAACGCCAAAAATACTCAGAATCTGGCAAAAAGCAAAAAAGTAAATAACATATTTAATAGTACTTTTGCATACCGTTGTCAACGTTTTTGTTTTTCTTTCACTAAATCCTTTTCGTGAGTAAATAAGTTTTTTTATAATTCTGTTAAAAACGCCTATAAGTGCCGAAGAAACAACAATTACAAGTACGCACAGAGCTATTTTAATCAAAACCGACACAATAGACTCAACAGAAATATATTTCATCAGTTCACTGCCAAATCCAAAAACCTCTGTCACTGTTTCTTCCATAAATAAAAACCTCCTTAAACCGCAAATCTTTTACAAAAAAGGCAATAAAATTTTATAGATTGTCATAAATCGTTATTCCTTTTAATAATATCTTAAATAACTGTAAATATCAATACCCAAAATAAAAATACGGAAATCAATTTTTAAAAACCGTGGGCTCTGCCCACACCCGTAAACCCTTTGAAAAGGGTTTAATCCTAAACTTTACAACGCAAAGCATTCGCTTTGCTGTTAATAATTCAAGTTATCGGCAATTTTGACTTTGCAATTTTTTTAATTTTTACCACTTATTTCATATTATCAACTTTAAAATTTTTTACCCCGATTTTTACAAAAAAGCGGGCGGGTTTAGGCAGCGCCCAAGGTCTTAATAAACAAAAAACCGATTAATTTTTACATTGTCAAAAATCAATCGGTTTTTTAAAATTTATTCTTCTGTACTATTTTCCTCATCGTCCTCGAAAATTTCTTCAGTTTCTTCTGAGAAAACTTCATCATCAAAAAATTCTTCAATTTCCTCTTCATAAATTTCCTCGGATAACTCGTCATAAATCTCAGAATCTTCTTCGAGTGTTTCTTCTATAATATCTGCCTCAATATTTTCCTCGTCTTCCGGAGGTTCGTCCCCGCCGCCGGACTCTTCATCAAAAACAGTGTCACCGCTGTTATCGTCTTTTTCATTAACAATGGCTTTTTCGTCAATTTCAGGAGGGTCAAAAGAAGTATTTTTTTCCTTATTCTTTTCAGGTTCTTCAACCACAAGCTCTGACTTTTCATTAAGAATAGCCTCTGACTCTGTTATATCTCCTGTAAGTTTGCCGTTTTCAGAAGACTCTTTTTCCGTTTCAGGTTCATCTATATCTACACTTTCAGAAGTTTCCTCTGTACTTTCTTCTGAAGTTTCCTCTGTACTTTCTTCTGAAGTTTCCTCTGTACTTTCTTCTGAAGTTTCCTCTGTACTTTCTTCTGATGTTTCTTCTGTACTTTCTTCCGATGTTTCTTCTGTACTTTCTTCGGCTGACTCTTCCTCATCGGTATTTACATTTGTTTCTCCAGCGGAAATATCACTGCCCGAAGACCCGCCGCCGGAATTTCCGCCCTGTTGGTTTTCATCATTTTCATTATATGAAAACTCTTCGGTTGTATTTTCTTCCGTCAAAACCACATCAATAGCGCTTCCCGATGAAACTCCTCCCGCGCCGCCGCCGGAAGACTCTCCATCATCAGCCATTTCCTCCAAAGCCTCGTCAAGCATTTCAAAATACTCATCGTTTAGTATATCTTCTGTAGTTTCTTCAGTTTCTTCTTCATAAACATCTGTTTCAGACTCAGACTCTGATTCTGTATCCGTTTCACTCTCTGTTTCAGACTCGGACTCTGATTCTGTATCCGTTTCGCTCTCTGTTTCATCTTCCGTTTCGTTTTCCGTATCAGGCTCATAATAATCCTGTCCGAAAGAAGTAGCTTCTGAATTTTCTTCCGTTTCAAGTCCCTCTTCCAATAATCTCTCATAATCAGCCTTGCTGTATGTTATAAAGTAAGCGTTTATTTTTAAATCATTTTCGTTCCATTCCACATCAGGTGCAGCGTTAGCCGAGCCTATAAACTTAAATACAGCCGTGTCATTTCCGCCCTCTGCTTCAAGATTAAATACTACGGCATTTTCATTTGGCTTATCTGTAATTACAAATTCCTGTTTAGAGGCATTTTCACTGCACAGTGCCTGCATATATAAAAGCTTTTTGCCGCTTTTTTCCATCATTTCCACCGTAATAGGCACTTCTGACGATTCAGAGTTTTCTTTATCATTAAATGTGTAGTGAATTGTTTTCATTATTACTACAACATCTTTTTTGCTGTGATTTTCAATATTAAAATTCTTTGAAATAACCGCGCTTGATTTTGCTTTTTCCGATAAATAAACCTTAAAAGAAATGTCATAAGGTATAGTCACTGATAAAATATCCTCGTCCATTTTTTCAGCTATTTCCTTTTCACTGGAAAACACGGGTATTGCGCTCATAGACATACTTACAATCAGGGACATACACAATCCTGTAATTCTTCTCAAAATATTGTTTTTCACTTAAACGACCTCCTTTCATAAAATTCAGACATATCCGTAATCTAAATTACTCAAAGCGTATCTGAAATAAATATATTAATTTTCGTTCAGATAATCCCTCAGTAATCTAAATTATTTCTCTCCCTTATACTAAAAATTGAGATTTCAGCAAGGAAAACCTTGCTGAAACCTCTTTATCTTTAGTATAGATTACAAAATACTATTATAACATATTATGTATTATAATATTATTATGCGCAAGTTACCTCAACAGACCAAGTCTTGCCGTTAGTATCTTTTACATCTACTGTGAACTTCTTGCCTGAAGCAGTGTCAATACCTAAATCAGTGCCTTTCAAGAATGCTGCTTTAATAGTTACAGTACCTGCTGCTGTATCAAATGCACCCCATGATTTATTGTACCATATTGTACCTGATTTAAGAGTAGTTACATCTTTACCGCCGATTACAAGATAAGCGTCAGACAATTTTTCTTTTGATACAGAACCTGGTGTAAGTGTAAGTACAAGATCTGCTGTACCAAAGGTTCCGGCTGCTGTAAATGCACCTTTTGTAGCAGCTGCTGATTTAATAGAACCTGCTGCTATATAGTCGTCTGTACCTGGAGTTGTTCCATTAAGGTTCTGAACAAAACCTGTACCATTACCTGTACCGCCGTTTACATCAGCAGGAGTAGGATCTAATTTAGTTACAGTATATACTGCTTTACATCCTACAGCTTCAGTTGCGTTAGTACCTATATAATCTTTCCAGTCAGCGTCATCATTCATTTCACCTGTAATCATAAAAGCAGTATGAGTTGCTTTTGTTTTTACTAAGTTTTGTTTTGCTGTAGCTTTATCAGTTGCTGCGTCAACTGCGGCTTTTGCGGCTGTTGAAAGATTAGTAGTTCCTGCTTTGTACTCGTCTTTAGTAGCATTAAGGTCAAAAGGAACGCCGTAAGAATAATCTCCAGCCATTGTCATTTGTATTAAAGCTCCGTCGTTGTCAAATACCTGACCTGTTGAGTCAGCTGCATATACAACTTGTTTTTGTTTTGCTTTATCTGCTGCAGCTTCAGCAGAAGCGGTAGTTGAATCTTTAAAGTATTTAACCTCACCTTTCTTGCCAAAGTTGGTGTCAGTGCTGGTTGAATCCATAATATCAGTAGCAGCTCCGGTTGGTGTATTTATCAGGTTTTCTTCGTCTACCTGTATTTGGTCTGCGTCTACATTGAAGTTAAGTTTTAATTCATTTCTAAGATTTTTTTCAGTACCATCCTCTTTATTTGTGTCATCTCCTACAGTTGTAACTGCATCAAGAAATACTGTTTTATCACCTTTTTTCACAACTGTCTGAGCTGTAATGTCAATCTGTACATTGTTCATACCGTTGTTAGAGAAAACAAGTACACTCTTTCCTTTAACTGTACCTTTGTAGTATTTGCAAAGATTGTCATATACTTCCTGCTGTTTAAATTCGCTCTTAAACTTTGTCTTGTTACCATTTGCGGCATCAACCTCTAGGTCATCCCAAGCAACTGTTACTTTGTCAACACCCTCTGTAGCTCCACCAAAAGTTCCGCAGAATAAATATACATCACCTGATGCGCCTGTACCTGCAGCTGCTCCGGTAGAGTCTAAAAGTTTACCGCTGTCTTTAAGGTCAGCGAAAGTTGTTCCTACAAGCTCTCTCATAGCTGTTTTTGCTCCGCCGATACCGTTAGGGTCCATTGAAAAGTCAAGTGTAGCTGTAGGTAATGTTACAATAGTAATATCGCTGTCAGCAGGTACTCCTCCCTCAAATTCACCGTCTCCTTCAGAACCCTGAGAGTAGCTGAATGGAAGTTCTGTACCTATAACTGTGCCGTTTTCGTCTTTTATCTGAACATCAGCGAAAACAGCGTTTGCAGAAGTCAAAGCCATTGCAAGGCTAAGACTTAATGCCATAATTTTTCTTTTCATACTAAATTCCTCCTTAAATAAATTTATGAAATTATTTTTTAGAAACCGTATAATGGTTTCTTAGCTTTGAATGTGAAGTGTAATTCCTGTAGACACTGTTCTAAGCTCCTCATAATTTTCTTTGCTGTCATCTGTAAACTGAATGATATGATAAGTCAGAATAGCGTTGTAATCACCGGGTTCCAGACGCTTGTTCAATTTGACGTTTGTTACGCTTTGACCAACCTCCATAATAGGGGATTCGTATACAAGGTCTTTTTCTTCCACCGATTGAGCATCATCTCTTAGGTTAATGTTAAAATACACAGGATTTGTGTTTCTTTCATTGTTTCTGACATAAGAATTTGGAGAAGCCTCAGCCCCTGACGGGAAATACCAGCTGCTTCTTTGTTCTGTAGTATAAGAGCTGTCATCGCTTGGCTCGTTTATAATCTCGTCGGCGTTCTCGTCTGTTATGACGGTACCTCTTCCCCCGGTATTTTCAAGTGCCTGGGGTCTTGAGCTTTCCTCGCCTGACATAAGCCATATTATTACCCCCACAAGTATAGCGATAATAACAACGGCAATAACCGAGATAATGATAATCAGCTTTTTATTGGATTTTTCAGACGGCTTACTCGGTGTTTTATCATTTTCTGCCATCGTCTGTCCTCCTTTCACATTCCGGAAACAATAGACTTAATCCGTTAAGTCCGTGTTGAATCCTTTATGATAAATATATCGGCAGCAGGAAATTAAAACTTAACGTTTTTTTTGAAATTTTTGAAAAAATTTTTAAATTCATAAAAATTGCTTACTTTTTCTGTATATTTCTTCTAATTTCTTCCGCTTCCTTTTATTTCCTGTAACAACCCATATAGATATCTCTTAAACCCGTAAAAAACAAATGAGAAAAATCCTTTTAAATCAATGTTTTCTTTGGTTCTGCTAATATTATACAATATAAAAATTTATAAGTCAATTTATTTCTTTAAAATTTAATTAAAATCCATTCATATAAAAATTTTTCCTTTTATAAATAAAGTATAACCCGTCCTTTCCAAAATTTATATAACAATTTGTAAAAAAAGTTGGATTTTTTAATCATTTGGAGTTATAATCTAAATAAGAACGCTGATATATAATTTTACAAAAAGGATTGAAAATATGGACTTAAAAACTTTGATAGGAAAAAAAATTTTGTTTTTTGACGGCGCTATGGGTTCTATGCTCCAAAAAAAGGGACTAAAAACGGGCGAACTGCCTGAAAGCCTTAATATTACAAATCCTGACGCCATAATTGATATTCATACCCAGTATCTTGACGCGGGAGCGGATATAATAACGGCGAATACATTCGGCGCTTTTTCAACAAAGTTTGATAATGTCGGGGAAATTATTAATGCCGGTATAAATAACGCTAAAGAGGCGATTAGACTTTCGGGATATAAAAATAAATTTACAGCCCTTGATATGGGTTCGGTCGGAAAACTTCTGAAACCTTTGGGAGAACTTGAGTTTGAGGAATGTTATAATATATTTAAACGCTCTGCGGTATCGGGTGAAAAAGCGGGTGCGGACATTGTTATTCTTGAAACTCTTTCAGATACTTATGAGGCAAAAGCGGCGGTATTGGCTGTTAAGGAAAATACCTCTCTGCCTGTTATATGTACTATGACTTTTGATGAAAAAGGATATGCCCTTACAGGAGCGGACGCTTTGACAATGACGGCTCTTTTAGAGGGGCTTGGTGTAGACGCTTTGGGTATAAACTGCGGACTTGGTCCTGTTCAGATTAAAGGGATTTTTGACAAACTCATTAAATACTCGTCAGTTCCTGTTCTTGTACAGCCAAACGCGGGCTTGCCAAAAGTAGAAAACGGTCAGACTGTTTATGATATTTCGGCGGAGGAGTTCGCCTGTCATATGGCGGATTTCGCTAAAGAGGGAGCGTGGCTTATCGGAGGCTGTTGCGGAACAACTCCCGCCCATATACAAAAAACCGTTGAGAAATGTAAAAATATTGTTCCTCCTTCTGTCACAAAAAAGAATTTTACTGTTGTATCATCTTACTCAAAATCAGTAATCATTGATAAAAAGCCTGTTGTCATCGGAGAGAGAATTAATCCCACAGGCAAAAAGAAATTCAAGCAGGCTCTTAAAGATAATAATATGGAATATATTCTTAACGAGGCATTGGCGCAGGCTGAAAATTATGCCGATGTACTTGACGTAAATGTGGGACTTCCGGAAATTGATGAAAAAGCGATGATGATATCTGCTGTTAAAACAATTCAAGCGTCTGTCAGTCTGCCTCTGCAAATTGACAGTTCCACGCCGGAGGTCATTGAGGAGGCTTTGCGTATATATAATGGAAAACCTCTTGTCAATTCGGTAAACGGGAAATCAGAAATTATGGAAAAAGTATTTTCGGCGGTAAAAAAATACGGAGGAGTCGTTGTAGGCTTATGTATTGATGAAAACGGAATCCCGCCCTGTGCCGAAGGAAGATTTAAAATCGCTGAAAAAATTGTAAAAACGGCGGAAAGTTATGGAATTGATAAAAAAGATATTATTATTGACACCCTTACCTTAACCGTAAGCGCACAGCAGGAAGAATCAAGAGAAACATTAAAAGCGTTAAGCCTTGTAAGGGATAAACTTGGGGTAAAAACAGTACTTGGAGTATCTAATATATCTTTCGGACTTCCCAACAGAAGTCTAGTAAATACCACATTTTTGGCATTGGCTCTTCAGTCGGGTCTTAATGCCTGTATCATAAATCCATTGTCAAGACCAATGATTGATACCATAAGTGCGTATAATATACTTTATGGAATTGATAAAGGGTGCGGTGAATATATCGCTATGCAAAGCGGCGATGATAAAACAGCTCTTCCCGATATTCCTGTAAAAACGGCTGAAAAAAGAACTTCTCTTAAAGAGCTCATTATAAAGGGAGTCAAAGAGGGAGCTTTTGAGGAAACAAAAAGACTTCTTAAAGAAGAGAATAAACAGCCTGTTGAAATTATAAATGAATATATTGTTTCCGCTCTTGATGTTGTCGGCGATGGATATGAAAAAGGCAAATATTTTCTTCCGCAGCTTATTATGAGTGCGGATACGGCAAAAAATGCCTTTTCAGCTATTCAGGAATTTCTTGATGAAAGCGGAGAAATTCAGGAAAAGAAAGGAAAAATTGTTATAGCCACCGTAGAGGGTGACATTCACGACATCGGAAAAAATATTGTAAGAGCGCTCCTTGAAAATTATGGGTTTGACGTTATTGATTTGGGAAAAGACGTACCTGTTTCCATTATAGTTGACAGAGTTTTCACAGATGATATTAAACTTCTTGGCTTAAGCGCGCTGATGACGACTACAGTTATTAATATGGAAAGAACAATTAAAGAAGTAAAAAAGGTTTGTCCGGACTGTAAAATTATGGTTGGAGGGGCAGTTCTTAATCAGGAATACGCGGACGAAATCGGTGCGGATTTTTATGGCAAAGACGCTTTAGCCTCTGTTGAATACGCTCAAAAGGTATTTTCGGAAATTTAAAACCGCGGGACTTTTGTAGCTTTTTTAGCTTTTCAAAATAAAAAATATGATTAAATTTAATTTCTGCCATTTTTTTATATTTTCAATTTTAAAGTTTTTTGCCCCGCTTTTTTACAAAAAAGCGGGCGGGTGTGGGCAGCGCCCACGGTTTTAATAAAAATTGGTTTTTCGGTATTTTTATAGTTGGAGGTTTGTTTTATGAAAATTCAGGAATCGGGAGAAAATTATCTCGAAACAATTCTGGTACTAAAAGAAAGAAACGGCTGTGTACGGGCAGTAGATATAGCAAATGAGCTTAATTTTTCAAAACCAAGTGTGAGTAAGGCTATGTCTGTGCTTAAAGAGGCAGGTCACGTAAAGGTAGATAGACTTAATCAGATTTTACTTACGGAAACCGGCCGTGAAATAGCTGAAAAAATTTATGAAAGACATCTCATTCTTACGGAATATCTTGTATCGTTGGGAGTCGATGAGGAAATCGCCTCAAAAGATGCGTGTAAAATAGAACATATTATTAGTGTTGAATCATTTGAAAAAATTAAAGAACTTGTTGAGAAAAACAGAAAAAATTAATGAAAGGCTGTTATTTTATGAAGAAATTTTGTATAGTCAAAAAAATCACGGCGATATGTTTTTTTTGCGTTGTATTGGGAGTAAATGCCGTTTTGGGGGATATAATTACCGCCCCCATAGACAGCAGACCTGTAAGCTTTGATTACCTTGAAAATCTTGTAAGACTTAATAATGAGGCTTTTTTTGCTCCCGATAAAGATATTTTGGATATGTTTCCGGCTAATGCCAATTACAGCAGATTTGCCGAAAGCGATAATGTAAGGAAACAAATAAAAGATTATGTTTCAAAATCAAACAATGAAGATACAACCGTTATTATAAATATATCCTCTTATATGACAGCGGGACTTGTTGGAAGCAGATGCGGTGATAATTACGATGATTTTGACAAAAAACTTGACGAACTTGAGAAACTTGCTGAACTTTATGATAAACCAACCTATTATGTAAATTTATCTATGCCCCGCACTCTGCCGGAAACAAGAATGAACAATATATGGAGAGATAATAAAACATACAGAGGTATGGGATATTATTATATTAAAAATAATCCTGGCTGTGAAGATAAAAATTATATAAGCTCCGAATTTTCAAATATAAATCCTGTTCAGCTTATTATGGAATGGAGTTATGTCACAAACAAAAGATATGAGCTTGGAGAAAATTCTCTTGAGGTATGGGAAAAAGAATTTATAAATTATTTTGATAAAGTGTATAAAAAATGCGAGCCTTATAAATCCTATTTATCAAAATATATTATGCCGTTCTCGGCAGTTTCCGAAACATTCTCAAGACTTATGAAAATGCAGAAAAAAGGATTAATTGATGAAATTGTTATAAGCAACGATGATTTTCAGATTCCAAACTTTATAACGTATTTCAATACAAAAAACGCCGATTGGATTCCAAAAGAATCCGGAAGTCCTATTAAATTCAGTTTTGCCAGAAATTATATTACAAACGGTCCAAGATGTATATATAAACTTCTAAAAGATGAAAAAGGTGTTTATGAAGCGCAAAGAGCTTTAGACGGAAAAGGAGAAAATATCAATTTCATTTTTGGGACAGACGAGCTTTCACAGCTTATTTACGCAAGGGATTTATCAAAAAGAAAAAATCTTTCTTCCGATTTTAATTTAGTAAGTACAAGTACAGGCTCTGACGTAGCAACATTTGATGTTATCAAAACAAATTCTCTGCTTAAAAACAGCGTTAATTTTGTTTCTGCGGGAAAGAAAAAAACTTATGAAAAAATTGATTTGTACCTGTTTGATTATAATAATAAAAACATTTCATCAGCATATATTTCCGATAAAATGGAAGAAAGCAGAAAAAACGGAAAAAATGTCGGACTTATTGAAATTTTCAGCAGTGATGTTCTTTCAGCCGGAGGAAACTCGTTATTCAAAAAACTTCTTTTTAACGCGAGAGAAAAAAACGGAAAACTCGGTATAAATGAGCTTGCCTGCTACAGCGCGTGGAATACCAACGCTAATGCCATAGGTCTTGGAGTAGCTCACGCTCAGGTATTTGGAATAATGAAACAAACTTCCGAAAATAAAAGCGAGTTTCTTAAAAATCACTTAAACATATTGGCGATACATTGTGCCGAAGATGGATTTTATACAGTCAAAGGAAAAAGAGATTTGACAAACGAAGGATTTTTACCTGTTTATGAAGATACCTTAAAAAGTGATAAGCTTTTGAATTTTATTGGATATAATGAAGTAAAAGACGCTTTCAATGGCGGAAAATATACTATAGGCGGAAAAGAATACACCGTCAGGGATTTTGATATTTCCAAATATAATTTCCCATGGGGAAGACTTTTCGAGTGTTGTCTTGAATTTGACTGCGAAATAGAAACAGTCGAATAAAATAAAAATATAGGAGAATTTAAATGGAAGATACAGTAATAGTAATTATGGAGAAAGACAAAAATACAGGCTTTCTTGATAAAGAACTTGCAAGCCTTACTCTTTCCGAAAATGAAAATTTAATAGTAAATCTTTTTGTGATAAAAGATGATAAAGGAGAGCGAAAAATCCATATAAAGCTTTCCACCGACAGAGATGTTGATGATTGGGAATATTCAGCGATATTCGATTATTATGACTTGGATATTTTAAAAGAATATGCTGAAAATATAATTGAGGAAGAGGATTATTATAACCCTACTTGGGAAATAATATTTAATTATACTGATAATATATCAGAACTTGAGGAAATAATAACCGAAATATTAAAAATTCATAGAAAAGAACTAACGGAAGTTTATGATATAATAAAAGATAAGGAAAGTGAATATGATGAAAAAAAATAAAAAATACGCTCCTTTTTTTATGACAGCGGTAATTTCATTAGGACTTTTTACGGGATGCGGTGATTCTTCCGAAATTCCAGAACCGGATACAGGAAGCGAATTAATATCAGAGGAGGAAACCTATGAAAAATCTCAAGCTCCGTCTGTCTCTGAAAATAAAACCCTCCCCGCCCCGTCAGCGGAACTTTCAGACAAATTAAAAAAGATAAGTTTTTCGGCAGAAAAATATCATTCAAAGACAAAAGATACAAAAGAGTTTTTTTCATGGGCGGGATTTCTCGCTTATTATGAGGAAAACGTTCCCACTGAAGTTTCTGTGGAAACTCTCAAGACATCAGGATATTTAAAAGCTCCCGATGTTTTGGATAACGCAGTAATTCTTTATATGAAACCTAAAGATATTGATCCGTCAGCGAAAAAAACAAGCCTTGACATTTTTACAGCGTATGAAACCACAGAAGGATTTAAAGTAATCGGTGTAGGCTATGATGAAAAAACAATACCCTCCGATGAATTCAGAAAAATACTTATGAAATATAATATAGATAACGGCTTAATAACAAATCCGAAAACAGGAAGTAATGAGTATAATTCCATTATGTCGTCAATAGGAGATTTCAGAGGAGATAAAAAACCTCATGAAAGCACGGTTCCTGAATATATAGTCCGTTATGCCGCCAATAATGATTTATATGCCGTTGTAATACTTTCAGGTACAGACGATGTAACAGACACAACTGAATATCTGCTTAAAAAAGGAGAAAAAGGCTGGGAAGTCGTAGAGAAAGCTCTTGAAAATCAAGAAAATGTAAAATTATTTTTAAACACAAACTATTCTGACTTTGATTTAGGACTTCTTCCTCCCTATACTTTATATATATATAGAAAAGAAGTACGTACAACTGAACATTATAAAGATATTATAGATATGCTTATAAAACAAAATATAATAGATACCTCCGACACAATAACCTATTGCTGCGGAACACAGCACGTTCTTTATATGGAATTAGCCTCCGGTAAAAAGCTGGCAGGCGGAGCTAAAAAAGACGGAAACTTCAGTTGTAACTATATAAACAGTTATGAGGAAGCTGTAAAAGAGTTAGGTAAATTTGTACAGCCTGTTCCTGCTTTTATACTTAAATATAATCATTAGCCTGTAAAAAAGTCAGAGGAAATAAAAACTTTAAAAATAAATTTTATTTCCTCTGACCTTTTTTATAATCCTAAAGCAAAATAATTCCTTTTATAATTTTTATGAAATGCCGAAAAAAAGTTCTTTCGCCGTCATATTTTAATGACTTTCTGACGGCAAAAAAACTTATTAAAACTTTCCCAATCTGTTAAAATCATGCCGGTCTATTGACATTTTGAAAGCATATTCTCAATAAAAATTCCATATCCTTTAGCCGGATTTCTTACAAAGACGTGAGTAACAGCTCCAATAATTTTACCGTTTTGAATAATAGGACTTCCGCTCATACCCTGAACAATTCCGTTTGTTTTCTCAAGAAGTCTTTTATCGGTAATTCTTATAACCATACCTTTGGAGTTGTCGGTGTTGTACCTGTTTACACTGTCAATATTAATTTCAAATTTTTCCACCTTATCACCGTCAATATTAGAAAGAATATACGCGCTTCCCTCAACAACCTCGTTTTGAAGTCCGACAGGCATTTCCTCACCATCAAAAAACTGTTTTTGACATTTTCCAAAAATACCATATTCGTTATTTGATAAAATCTGTCCAATAACATTTTCTCTGTCAATATCGCCCAAAAGCTCTCCCGGCGTACCGGACTCGCCTTTTTTTACAGCGGAAATGGCAGATGACATAATCTCTCCTGTTTTCACCTTCATAATCTGTTTTGTATCAACGTCTGTTATGCCATGACCTAAAGCCGCGAATTTGCCTGTATTTTTATCTATAAATGTAACCGTGCCTATGCCCTGGGTACTATCTCTTACCCATACGCCGATTTTTCGTTTTTCCGATTCTCCATCTATAATTGGAGAAACATCCGCGGAAAAACTTTTTTTATCTCTTAGCCCATCAAAATGGACTGTTCCGCTTGAATTTTCAACAATATCAATTAAATCTTCTTTACTGCCAAGTTCTTTGCCGTTTGCTTTAAGGAGAATATCTCCCTCATAAATTTTACCGTCGCAAGGTACATATTCGCCGCCCTGAGCGTCTTTCACCTCGCCCTGAGCCAAAACAAGAATACCATCGGTTTCTATTTTGACTCCGACTGTTTTTCCGCATGGAATAAGCTTAATATGAGGCAGTACTGATACTTTAACGTCTTTCATAGGTATTCCCATAAAAGACAGTTTCATATCCATAGTGCACTCACTGTCAGACCATACGTATAAAGGCTTGTCAAGCTCTACAGAAACAGACTCTGTAAGCCTTTTCTGGTTTATATTGACCGAAGCGTCGTCTTTTGTGGAAATAGTAGCGGCTACAGGAACATTAAACTCAAAGCTCTGTTCCTCACCGGCAATAACTCTCAGCTCATCGGGAAACATAATAAAATCAAAAATACCTTTTCCGAAAACAAAAGAAAAAGTCACCGCGAAAAGGCATAAATAAAACTTTCCGGACTTGAATAATCCGCGAAAAAAACGCATAACAGTCACTTCCTGATAACACCGGTATTGTAAATACATATTATAGAAACCTACAAAATTTTTGGTTCAAAACAATAAAAGAATTTATTAATATAATAGTTCTTATTAAAGTTTGCCTTTTCATTCTTTCATTATTTTGTACATTCTGAAAACTTCTTTAATTTAACAAATTTTGAAATTATTAAAAGTTTTTATAATATGCCGTTTACAATAATTAATTTCCCCTAAAAAAGCGTTTGTTATACGTAAAAAATTTTTTTAATTATAGAAAAACAACAAAATAATAACAATTTTATAAAATATTATTTCACAATCCTTTCAAATAATTAATTTCTTTATCGGAAAGAAATCTGTACTCACCTTTTTTTAGTTTTCCAATTTCAATTTTTCCTATAGAAATCCTTTTCAGCTTTAAAACGTTACAGCCTATTTTCTTACACATTTTTCTTACCTGCCGGTTTCGGCCCTCGTGAATAATAATTTTAAGCTTCGCTCCTTTTTCGTATTTTTCGATAATATAAAGCTTTGCCGGAGCGGTTTTGTATCCATCAATAACAAGACCTTTATTAAATTTTAAAATATCTCCTCCTGATGGAATTTTATCGACTTCCGCTATATAAGTTTTAGGAATGTTGTGCTTAGGGTGAGTAAGAGTATATGTAATTTCACCATCGTTTGTAAGAATAAGAAGCCCTGACGTATCATAATCAAGACGGCCAATAGGATATACCCTTGAGTTTATGTTTTTTATATAATCAAGTACGGTTTTTCTTCCAAATTGGTCTTTGACCGTTGTAATGCAGCCCTCCGGTTTATTTAAAATAATGTAAATATATTTTTTGTTTTTAACAACCCTTTTTCCCTCAAATTCAACAACATCTTTTTCATCATCAATTTTCATACCCAATTCCATAACAGCTTTTCCGTTTACAAAGACTTTACCGTCTAAAATAAGTTCTTCTGATTTTCTTCTTGACGCCACACCACATTCTGCCATATATTTTTGAAGCCTTAAAATCATAAACTCCCTCCGATTGAAATATAATATAATAATACTGAAATTATATTTATTATACCACAAAACAATAATCTTTAAAACTTGTTTATGTCGATTATAACGAAACAATAAAATAGTTACTTTATGTATAGGCAATCAACTTTAAAAATGAATAATTTCGGCAGCTAAAAAATATTTTTTCTATTTATACCGGAATTTCTGTAAGATTGTCTGTTAATTTTTTATTGTTTTGCCATAATAGTAAAAAACAAAAATACTATAAAAGGGGTAATGAAAATGAAAAATGTAAAAATGCCTTTAAAAAAAATAGAAATATTCATATTAACATTATTATTCTTTTTTATTATGCCCCCAAAAACTTTTGCGGAAACTACGTTTAAGCAAAATGACATACAGGCAAAAGGAGCAGTATTAATAGATTTTGAAACAGGCAGAATATTATGGGAGAAAAACAGTTCCTCTCCGCTTGCTATGGCAAGCACAACCAAAATAATGACTGCGATAACGGCTATTGAAAAAGGAAATCTTGACGATATTGTAACAGTTTCTCAAAAAGCGGCGTCCGCTCCACCAACAAAAATGAAACTGGTAAAAGGTGAAAAAATAACTCTCCGAAATCTGCTGTACGCTTTAATGATGCAGTCCTCAAACGACGCCGCCGTAGCGATAGCTGAACACATAGGCGGAACGGTAGAAAATTTTTGTAATGAAATGACAGAAAAAGCGAAATTTATCGGAGCGAAAGATACAGTTTTTATAACCCCCAACGGTCTTGACGCAGGCAATCATCATTCCACGGCGGAAGATATGGCAATAATTACACGATACGCTTTAAATAATGAAACTTTCAGAAAAATAATAACAACCCGTGTAATCACATTTAAAAGCGACAAAAAAAGTTATTCCGTAATAAATAAAAACCGCCTTTTATCAGAACTTAACGGCGCTACTGGAGTAAAAACAGGCTTTACAGGAAAAGCTGGGCATTGTTTTGTAGGTTCTTGTAAACGAGGCGATTTAGAGCTTATAAGCGTTGTACTCGCAAGTGGCTGGGGAAATAAAGGAAAAGAGCAAAAATGGATAGACACAAAAAAAATATTAAATTATGGCTTTGAAAATTATGAATACAAAGTTCCCCTTTATAAAAATCAGCAAATTGGAGAAATCCCCGTAGAAAAAAGTAATGACACAACAATACGGCTTTTGCTTAAAAACGGCTTAAAAGTTTGTATAAAAAAGGACGGAAGTGAAAAAATAAATATAATAAAAAAAATTCCAAAATACGTTACAGCGCCAATAAAAGCTGGACAGGAAATAGGGACGGCAGAAGTATACATAAACAATTCATTAATAAGTGAAATACCGATAATAACAGCCAAATCAGCCGAAAGAAAAACCTTTTATGATTATTTCAAAAACATATTAAAATTCTGGTCAACAAAATATTTTATACCAATAGACCTGTTTTAAATCAAATAGCTATAACTAAACAATAAAATCAAGATATTTTTATCATTTATAGTCAATCAACTTGAAAATGAGAAAAAGGATTTTTAGCCGCCTAACTTACTTATTTTTAAGTTGATTGACTATATATTAAACCCCTTATAAAATCCTTAAATTTTACTCAATAGACTTCTTTTGAAACAACAAAGTTGTTGTAAAGTTTCAAAAGAAGTCTGATTTTTTAAAAATAGATTAATATGCCGTTGTTTACTTCAAAGCCAAACTGTTAGTAACCCTAGCTACTTCTAAAAGCTTGTTGTAAGCTTTTCCCTCATCAATAGATTTTTCCGCAAGTTTAATACCATCCACGATAGAATCAGCAAGCCCCGCAATATAAATGGCCGCTCCCGCATTAAAACAAACAATATCTCTTTTAGCGCCTTTTTCCTCACCTTTAAGAATACTTACCGCAATTTTTGAGTTTTCTTCTGAGTTTCCTCCTGTAATATTTTCTTTTTTCGCTATTTTTATTCCAAACCGCTCAGGAGAAATAGTATATTCCTTAATTTCTCCGCCTTTAATTTCAGCTATAAACGTCTTTCCTGTTGTAGTAATTTCGTCCATACCGTCCTCGCCGTATACAACCAACGCACGTTTTACTCCCATAACTTTCATTGCCTCGGCAAAGGTTTTCGTCAGTTCTTTGCTAAAAACCCCGATAACCTGTGCTTTTGCACCCGATGGATTTGAAAGCGGACCGATAATATTAAATATAGACCTCATACCAAGCTCACGTCTTGCTCGTCCTACATTTGTCATACTCTTGTGAAAAACCTGAGCTGACATAAAACCAATACCTGTTTTTTCAAAACACTCTTTAACCTGTTCAGCCTCAAGCATAACGTTTATGCCAAGACTTTCAAGTACGTCTATAGAGCCGCTTTTACTTGAAATAGCCCGGTTTCCATGTTTAGCTATTTTTACTCCCGCACCGGAAGCGACAAAAACGGCAGTTGTTGAAATATTAAAAGTATTTGTACCATCTCCTCCCGTACCAACAAAATCAATATAATCATTTGAGGTCAAATCAAGACTTTCCGCTTTTTCTCTCAAAATTGAGGCACATCCAATAATTTCATCAAGAGTTTCGCCTTTCATTCTAAGTGCAGTCAAAAAACTTCCTATTTGCGCCTGTGTAGCACCCCCGTCCAAGAGCTGACGCATAACGTCTTTTGACTCGTCAACAGTTAAATTTCCACCCTTTACAACTTTATTAATTGCCTCTTTCATTTCAAACATAAAAACACATCACCTTTCAAATATGAATATAATTACAGTAAAACAATAAAAGAATTGCTGTAATAAACAAAAAGTAGCAGATAATATTTATAGTAAATCAACTTATTCAATTTTTAAGTTGATTTACTATAATATAAAACAGCGGATACGCACGTGTTCTGCCATTATGCTGATTTATTGAAATACCCCATTGTATTCAATAAATTTAGCCTGAATCAATTTCGGAAAGATTTCAAAAAATATTTTTTCTTTTCAAAATACTTTCGGAACTGATATTACAACAAAACCTGTACTTATCCGCCGATTTTCAGTTTATTACAGCAATTCCAGCAAAAGCCAGTGGCAGAAAAACAAATTTTCCATCTGTAACGAAATTGCTGTAAATAAATATATTATTTTTATATATTAGCATCTCTTATGATAATATCAACCATATAAAGCAAGTCCGTAAGACTCATAGTATCTTTAGGTCTTGCCCCATATGTATTGCCATAAAATCCTAAATCACCCGCTTTAAGAAGAGCTGTTCTGTATTGAGGAGCGGCGTTTACCACATCTTTATACTGAGTAGTCTCAATAGGAGTATAGGCAGCCTGCCGTCCTGTTTTCACCTCATAAAGCTTAATAAGAGCGTTTATTCCCTCTTCTCTGGACACTGTAGCCGACGATAAAATCATACCTTTTCTTGAAAGAGCTGTATAATCCTCATCAGGCAAAGCGCCGTTTATAGCTACATCCTTTCTTCCGTTTGCAACAGCGGCAATAATGTTGTTAAACTGAACTGTAGAAACAACAGCGTTAGGTTTAACATACTGCATATCGGTAATAGCTATTCTGCTGTTCACACCCACTAAAGCATTGACAGCGTTTCCGTCGTTTGTAGATATTGACGGAGCGTTTTTCCTTATAGCGGAAAAAGTAGCGGGAATTTTTGTGTTTCCAATAAAAGTACCCGTAGGGTCGTGATATATACTTGTGTATCTTTCCCAGTTTACTGTTAAATCAGTATCATAGTATGCGCCTACATTTGTTTCCTGTAAAGTATATTTATCATTAAGCTTAATAGCCACCCCTACATCTTTATAAAACTGCTTCATATTATGAATGCCCATAGGAGTAATAATATCTACCGATAATTTCTGTGGAGGAGAAATAAACGTTTCTCCAAAGCCAAGTAAAGGAGCGTCAGCCGGACTTGAGGAGATAGTTATCCTTACATCTGCGCCCTGTCCGTATCCCGCTAGGGAATTAACCTCATTTGTTCTTATAAAATCAGGAGAAAATCCAAATTTCACATTGTCAGCTTTTACGTATAACGTAATATCATGTTCCCCAAAAGCTTCCATAACAGAATAAGGTATTTCAATAACTCTGTTTTTAATCTGATAATTATTGTAATAAGTCAAATCAACATCAAATTCGTAAAGCTTTTTCTGAAGAATAGTTGAAATAAATCTTTGGTCTACATAATTATCGTCAAGACCATCTTTGTCTTCTTTATTTGAACGAAAACGATAAGTCAGAGTATTTGTAAAACCGTCATAAATATATTCAAAATCATCATCAGGCAAAGGATAATGAGCATCATTTATATCACCGTCATATTCATCGTCTGTTTTGCCTGCCTTAAATCTTACCACACTGCTCCAATCAGACTCTTTTGTATAAGAGGTTTCCTCTATTTCAGCCGGACCGTCCGGAATTACCACAGTAATAGGGTCTTTAAAATCCTTGTTGTCGGCAAACTGGAGAATATATGTAAAACTTTTTTGTCTTGACCCGTCACTTCCGATACTCACAGTACATCTGGCTTTTACTCTTGCATAGTAATCAGTATTAGCTGTAAGATTGTTCATTTTTGAAACAATAGTATTCTGAATACCCTCGTTCACAAGAACCTGATAATTTTCACCCTCAGCGGCGGCAGCGGGAGATGGACCTAAATCGTCCTCATTTCTGTTCCATTCAAGAATAATATATTTATCTGTACGCTGCTGATAATCCGTACCGCTTGCCGTATTGTAAATATTAAGAGTATCTTTTGCCACAAGACCAAGACCGTCAGGAATATCAGGTTTTCCCAAAGCGTCTGTAATTACGTAAAGAGGACTTGACCACGCAGAATATTTAGGGTCTCCGTTATTCGGTGCGTGCGCCCTTATCCATATATAATAGCCTGTTTCAGGCATAAGACCTCTTATTCTGTAATAAATTCGTCTGATATCATCCTCTGTTTTAATCTCGCCGAATTCATTTATTTGTTCCATAGTAATAATTGTAGCTCCGCCCTGAGTAGGGTCAGCCTGTAAAATTGTGCTGTAAGCAAGTTCATACTCAAGATTTGGCATATATTCCTGCCATTTTACAGTAATTGACATATCATCATGGCTGTCCTCCTCAAGTATAGGAACAGTAGGCGTAATATCCACAACTATATCATCAGGTAAAGTTGTACCCATGATATAAGCTGGATAAGCATCTTTTTTCCCGTCGGGAAGAATCCTGTAAGGTCTTATAATAATAGCATAAGTAGTGTTTTTCTCAAGTCCCGTAACATTGTAAGATGCCGTAATATCCGATGAGAACGCGGGATTTATAGCCGTCCACGGAGCATTTTCGTCTTTCATAATTCTTTCAAGATACGCTTCATACCCTCCGTCGGCATCAGCAATTTCATCATAAGGAATATAAAGCATTTCATATTTAATATCGGGAGCGGTAAGGTCTACCTGTCTTACAGGAAGGAGATTCAGCTGGTCTTCGTTAAGACCGGCGCTCTCAAAGAGAGATTTTACTCTTTCCTCGCTGTCAGCGTTTGAAAAACTTATAGCACTTCCGGATGTACCCTTTTCATCACCATAGTATATTACGCCGCCCTCTCCGACAGAAGCGCTTGAATACCATGAATCGGTATTGCTGTCATAAATCTCGTACCATTTTGTTTTCCATTCAACTTCAATGGAATTGTTTGTAACCATTTCATTTCCCTCAGAATCCTCTTTAATTTTAAGAGGAGGCTTATTAAGGGATTGAGGAGTAGCTATATCTCCTTTTGCGGGAAAATACTGAGAAGCGTATGCCGGATCCGCTTTAAGAGGATTTCCTATAGCTACGGGTTTTGACACAACAAGTTTTACATAATATACTTTGTTCTGCTCAATATTTTTAGAAACAAAAGTTCCATCGTCGTTTTTGCCTGTATAAGTAGTAAGAGCCCTGTGATAAACAGGATTTTCATAATCCTGTAAAGTTGTTTCCTCAAGTTCCGACGCTTTTACGGAATCAAGAGTTTTCGGAAGATTAGGGTCTTGTAGGTCTTCCACATTGTCTGTAATCCATAAATCATAAACAACGTTTTTATCAATATACATACCGTTGGCATCTACAAATTCCTCTTCGGATTCGTTGTAAGGGTATCGTAAAAACACCGACCAATAAGCGTCAATAGTATTTACACTTGCCGTCTGACTTACCTCAAGGAAAATCTTAGGCTTGTTTGGAGTAATATTCACAGCGTTAGGGTCATACACGGCGATTTCAGATGTAAGAGGAACGTCCATTCCTTTTACAAAAATTCTGAGTTGATAATAAGTAGTTTCTGTAGGCTTATCAATCTGCCAGTAATTTACATAAATAGCCTGAGCATTGTAAATTGTACCGATTTTCACACCAATATCGTTTTCAGCAGGACCTTTATACACCTCTACCCTGTCAATATCGCCTATAGTGTTTGAAAGCCCCCACCAATGAAGATTGAGATAATTTTTTCCGTTTTCAAGTATTTCAAGAGGAACTGAAATATAAGCGTTATTTGTTCTGTATTCTGTTGTGTTATATGAGTTAAATGCCATTTTATAAACAATATTATTTATTCTGATATCAGCGTAGCTTAAATTAGTAAGCTTTCTTATTTCAGAACCATTGTATAGAGGCTCTACCTTTACAGCATAAACCTCACCTTGAGATAAAGACGTATCATATATACTGAACTGAAATCTTGAAACTCCGTTTCTTGTGCTGTCTGTAATTCTTATAAGCTCCTCATTGTCAATACTCACGTCTTTGTAATTGTTAAAATTTGTAACGGTCGCCCCACCTCTTTGATAGTAAATTCTGTATCCGTCAAAAATATCCTTGTTGTTGTAAAGGGGGTTATCCCACGTAACTGTAAGATTGCTTCCGGAACCGCTTGCCTCCACCTCAAGGTCGCTCATAAAGAGTACGTCCTCTGGAACGCTTGAGTCATACGCCGCATCTCTTGTAATATATGTACCGTCGTCCTGAGGATATCTGTGCCTGTGATAAGGTAAAATTCTGTACATATAAAGACTTCCGGTAGTAAGCATTCTTGTAATTGTGGCGGTGGTAAGAGCGTTTCCTGTTTCTTCCGAAATAGTGTTAAAAGCTCCTTCTCCGCCTGTAATATTTCTTTCCTGAATTCTGTAGCCGTCAGGAGGATGAATAACATCTCCCTGTTCGGCGTCAGGGTCATTTACAGGCGACCACTCAGGATTAGTCCACGAAAAGTTAATACTGTCGCCGTTGCCTGTTTTGGGCATTACCCTTATAACAACATCTCTTACGTGACTTTGGAGGTTAGCGAAAACCGTTTCAAAGTTAAACGTAACCGCTGAGAAAGAAATAATACAGGAGAGCAATAAGGCAAAAATTCTTTTTAATCTATTTTTCCTCATTAAAAAATTCCTCCTTAAAGATTAATCTTTGTGGAAATATTTGCGAGCATCTGCAAATAATCCTTTATGGTCATAATTCCGTTAGGATTCATACCTTTGTTAGTATATACGCCTGTTTCAAAAGCAGCCTGAATACTCTTTTTATATAAAGGCTGTATACCTGTTATACCGCTTGTGACAGTGAAATTTCTTATTTGAATTGTATCTATTTTCACATTTTTTCTTACCTGATAAGCCATCATTGTAAGATAAACGGCCTCCTGATTGGTTGAGTTGCCCTCTTTGCTCTTGACAAGTAAGTTTACGCCTTTTGATGTAAAGAAAGCTATAGGCTCAGCCGTCTTTTCAGCGCCTGATATTCTGGCAGAACAGCCTAAAGCGGCGCTTCTTGTCAAAGGAGCGTTTATATTAAGAGCTGTACCTTTTCCAAGGAAATCCTCAAGACCATATTTAGCGACAATGTTTGTAATAAGCTGACCGTTTGGAATATTTGCTATATCAGGAATAATAACAGCTTTCCCAATAAACACGTATATTCCGGGGTATCTTGTGTATATAGCCTTTTTGCCCATATATTCAGAAACGTCTGCTCCCGTCCATACACCGTTTACCATTCGTCTGCCTGAAACAGTGGTTCCCTGTGCCGCTGGGTAAGCGATTATAATGTTTGACTCAAGCTCTTCCGTTTCAAAACTTCTTTCGATTATATCCTCAAGGTCGTCAAGAAATTCCTCGTGAGTATCCTCATTAAAATCAATAACAAGGTCTTTTATGTACTTCACCATTTCCTCGTCTTTGTCAGAGTCATCAATCTCATCTACAATATCGTCATAATCGTCCTCAATCTGGTCGGCAATCCATTCAAAAATGTCCTCTACTCTTTCATCGTCCCATTCCTGTATATCGTCCTCAACGCCTACAGCGTCAACTTCAACATCAATAACGGGACTTAACGGCTCAACTCCGTCTACGGTATAAGACACTTCGTTAAAATAAGTTGTTATACGTATAAAATAATCCTCCACGTGGTCGTGGTCCATTCTGTCAAGCACTTCCCGCACAGCGGTATTAAGTGCCGGGTCTATAGCTCCCGCCCCTATAATTACGTCAGCATCTTTCCAGCTCACCTTAAATCCTTTGTTAGCGTCGTATGCCTGTTTAATAGCGCTTGCCGGAATATAATATACTTTCTTTTCACCGAATTCACCAACAGGAAGATTAATAACTCCCGTAACAGCCTCGTTTATAACATTTTGGAAATGCTGAGGTCTGTAGTATACAATAGTGTTAGCGGTAGTATCCTCTAAAATCCAGTAAGGGTCGTCAAGTTCTTCCTCAAGAAGTTCTTTATACCTGTCAATCCATCCGTCAATTTCATCTTGTCTGTCCTGGTCTACCTGATCTACATCTGTTCTTACCTTTTCGGTATTGGAATAAATAGATGCCTCGTTTAACACTTTGTTTAAAATTCTTACTTTAATAAAATAAAGTTTTCCCTGTTCAAGACCTGTTATTTTATATACAAAGTGCAAAGTTCCGTCAGGATTTTCAGTTACGCTTGAAAGTAAAGTGGATGGATTCATAGTAACTGGATTTTCCCATAAATCAGCATCTTTTTTAATTGAGTACTGAATATCATATTCAGAACCTAAAAGTGTTTTATCAAAGTAAGGCGTGTCAAAACTTATAACAACCTGACTTTCCTTATCGTGTTTTACGCTTTTTTCTATTTTAAGGTTAAAAGGACTTTCAACAGGGGTTGTAGTTACAGAAAGAGGAACCCATATAGAATAAGCGGCGGGCTTTCCGTCAACCATTCTTACTGTTCTTAAATAATAGAAATAAAGCTGATTAGGACTTAATGTTCTGTCATATATAAAATTCTTTTCAGGGTCTTTGGGGTCAAAGCTGACTCTTTCAGAAGATATAGGAGTGTCTGAAAACTCGGTTCCGTTAAATTCAAAAATACTGTCGTTTATAGTCTGCCATCCTGCTATATCAACATCGCTTTTTACTTTGTCCCAGGTTTCGGCATAGTCTTTTCTGCTTGCTCTTAAAGCGTTGTCCATCTGCTCCCCGTTGATTCTTATAAGCTGATATTCTATTGAGCTTCCCGGATAATCTATAGCGTCAATAACTTTATCCCAAATAAGTTTTACACTGTTTAAAGTAATATCGTCTTTCGTAAAGTTCTCAGGCGCTTCCGGATAATTATCCTCAGGACCCGGTACATCTTCGTCAGGCAAAGTTGTTGCCGTAACGATACTGGAGTAACCCGATACATCCTCCTCATCAGGCAAATAAGTTTCATTTACCGTATCATAAGGAATAACAACCGTTTCCAAAACAACATAGTAGGGCTGGTTTTTGTCAAGACCGCTAAAAGAAAGACTTTGTTCTTCCAAACTCTTATCGTGCATAATATTCTCTATTTTTACTATCTGTCCGTTTCTTAAATCCTCTCGCAGAACAGTTCCCGCGGAATCTGTAGCCGTTGACATATCAATACCTGCCGCCGCTGTTTTGTTTTCAAAATTGTGAGTCTTTATAATATTTTTAATACTGTCAGGAATTTCATCTTTGTTTTCATTGTACTCTGATAGCTTGTCAAAATTAGCTTTATCCTGAGTAATATAAGCGTTAAACTTCAGCGACTCATCGTTAAAGTCAAAATTTCTTGTCAGAAGCATTTTTTCTCTGTATTTGTAAATAAGACTGTTGATATCGTCAATATCAAAAGTATCCCATCTTACAGTAAAAGATGTCTGTCCTACAGCCTTGTCACCCTCTGTAACAACCTTTACGTTCTGAGGCTCCGGCACATCATAATCGACAACATCGTCAAGAGTTATATCATCATAAAGTGACGGAGGTATTTTTACATAAGTAGTATTATCATTATAATATCCCTCTAAATTAAGGAAATAAATATTTGGATATAAAAACAGTTGGTTTTTGTCCGCTTTAGGCGCGGTAGGCAGTCTGAATGTAATTTTAGGTCTTATTATGGTGTACCTTGTCGTACCAATAAGAACCTCATATGTATCCCACTCAAATTTATCAATTTCAGCGTTTCCGTCCTCCTTTGATGCTTCTATATTGATTTCGTCACCGTTTAAAGTAAGATGAAGTTTAACTTTAGCAAACTGCTGTTCGTTTTCATCATAAGGAACCTCACCTCTGTTAAACTCGTAAAATACGTCAAGAGAACCTCCGTTTTTCTTCAATATGTTTTTAATTACAGCCTCATATCCCATATCCCATCTTATATCCATAAGAAGTTCATTTTCAGTCGAAGATTCCGCTCCTGCAGGAACAATTTCCGCTGATATAACCTCAAAATTTGAGGGAGTACTTATTACAACGTCCGAGTCGTCAGGAGTATATTTAAGAATCTGAGAAATAAGAGTTATCTGACTTGTACCCGGCGTCTGGTCAGGAGGGGTAAACACAAACTCAATCTGGAAAAATTGAGTTTGTTTGTTAATGGCGTTAATGTTTATAGGCACGTAAATAGGCTCCGTACCGCCTTTAGAGTCTTCCACCTGCGCCCATGGACTTACAGTAGCCGCTGTTGTTCCCGATTTAACGGTATAATAACCTTTATATCCCTCAAAAGGCTGAATTTTCAAATAAAACTGGTCTGCCGATAAAGCCTCTACAGTATATACGGGATAAGTATATACCTTTCCGTGCTGAATTGTTGTCACATCGGCAAGAAAATTAGCGTTATTTGGTTTATACAAAGAAATCTCAACAGGATTATAAATAACTCCCGGCTGAAGATTTGTAATATCAATAGAAATTGTTTTGTTGTCCGAACTTCTGGAGGCTGTAGCCACTCCTCCGCCGGCTGTGGAGTATCTTGTCACACCGTTTACATCATTAGCGTATATATTGTCGATACTTATTTGAATTTTTTTTGTATCATCGCTGTTTCCAAGGTTTACAATAAGGGATGTTTTATCATCATTTCCCATTAAAGACGGGTCGATAGTTATATATTTTTTAGTGTTATCGTCCCATACCTTCGGCATTTCAATATCAAGGACAATTTCAGGCTCTGTACCAGGGTCGTCGTCCTCAAAAGGTCTTTGAGTATGACCAACCTCAAATTTTCTGTCGTTAGCATAAGGAGTAGACTTGAAAGTATTAGCGTTTATACCTGTAAAAAGCTGAATATTCTCAGAAATCTTAGTTTCTCCCGGAATATCAAGGTCAAGATTAAAATCAAATACGTTTCCTTGGGTAACTCCGTCTGTCACGAAATAAAACACATCGTTTTCAGTACCTTTGACCCATTGAAATTTAACAGTTTTGTTATCATATTTAAAAGCAAATCCGCTGCTTGGCACAATATTAAAACTTGCCTCTGTCGGATTTCCGTCGGCTCCATAGTTTATACCGAATCCTTCTGTCGGATTTGGGAAACTTTCAGCTGTCGGAGCTATATAAATACCCTGTGTATCTCTGTACACTTGAAAAAGGGTATCTTTTATATCTATGTAGTCGCCCTTAGCGTAATCGAACACTTTGTAAACGACCGTTGCACTGTTGCCTTTTTTTGTAACGGTAAAGTCAACACGCTTGCCGTCTTGTATGTGATAACTTAATTTATATTCGCCCTGGTCAAAGGACGCGCCGTTTCTTTTTCCAAAATCCCACCATAAAAATACATTGTCGTTTTTCTCTCCCTTTTCGACAACATTAAGAGTGTCGTCAAGAATGTTTTCCTTGTTCCACTCAAAATTAAAGGAATCGGCGGCAAAAACATTCTGAAAAGAAACGCCAAAAAACAAAGCGTTTATAAGAAAAATCAAAGTGAGAAATTTCGCCGTAAAAATTTTCATAACATACCTCCTATGAATAATATTTAAAACTTTAATTAATGTCATTATGTATATTATATAACCTGCGACAATAAAAGTCAAAGGTAAAGAAGGCTTTTTTAACAAACGTAACAAAATTGTAAAAAAACACTAAAAGCCTGTCTGACAAAGGATACATCACATAATTTCAGAAAAATCATTAATAAATCCGTCCGCTTTTTCCATAATTTTCTTTATATCAGCTGAAGATGCCTGGTCATATACGCCGAATGTTTTCATACCGGCGCTTTTCGCTCCTAAAACAGCGCTTAAAATATCCTCAAACACAACGCATTTTTCAGGTAAAACGTCAAGCCTTTTCGCCGCGAGCAAATAAATGTCAGGAAAACCCTTTCCCCTTTTTACCTCTGTACCGCTTACAAAAGCATCAAAATAAGAAAACATACCGTTATTTTTAAGAAAAGGTTCGTACAATTCTTTTGGAGAAGCCGTACAAAGAGCTGTTTTCACTCCGTTTTTTTTAATATGACGAATATATTTTTCAGCATATTTTTTAGGCTTTACATAAAAACTGTATTCCTCAACTGCCATAGAACACCATTCTTCCTTAATTTCGTCTATGGTTTCAGGAAAACCGTATTCATTTTTAGTAAAAACCGCCGCCTCGTTAAAGCTTAAAGAGTTTATCTTTTCCCAATAATCTTTAGGAACTTCAAATCCTCTTTTCCCGAAAAAATCAGCGTCTACCTTTTTCCATACATAATTGGAATCAGCGATAGTACCGTCAAGGTCAAAAATCGCCGCCTCAAAATCAAACATAAAAACCAACCTTTGCTTAATTATTTTATCAGACTATTTTCAAAACTTTACGGAAATTCTGTAAGTCCGATAAAACAATTATAAAATATTTCAGCTCGTAAATCAATAATCCAACATCAAATCTTTTAAACCGCTGTAATTTGTTCAACACTGCCGGTATCGCTTTTTTTAATTATATCTTATTAGTTAATTGAACAATTTATAGAAAGATTAACAAAGCTAAGAATAAATAAAGGTATATCATTAAGGGATATGAGCTTGTCAATAGGTCAAAGTGCCGAATATATAAATAATATTGAAAACGGCGTAAATTTACCATCAATGTTAGTATTTTTTTATATTTGCGATTATCTTGAAATGTCACCAATGGAATTTTTTGATATAAACTCCTCAAACCCAGTAAAATTAAATAAGCTTACACAAGCTGCAAAAATACTAAACAACAGACAAATTGAAATATTAATTATGCTTGCGGAAGAGCTGAAAAAATAAATGCAAAAAAGCCGATTAATCTAAAAATCAAAAATAATTTTTAAATCAATCGGCTTTTTATATCGACCTGTTCACTCACAAAATCAGCTGAACCGCTTTTTTCATTTTCTCCGCCGCCAAAGCCGTGTCAGGTTCTGATACTATAGCGGAAACAACTGCGACTCCGTCTATTCCTGTACCATAAAGTTTTTCTATATTTTCTTTTTTAATACCGCCTATAGCCACAACAGGTATTTTCACACTTTTTTTAATTTGACCAAGGAGTTCTTTGCTTACAGGGTTCGTATCCGATTTTGTCCCTGTAGAAAATACAGCTCCCACACCTATATAGTCGGCTCCGTTTTTTTCAGCCTCCAAAGCCTTCTCCATGTTTGATGCGGAAACTCCCATAATTTTGTCTTTCCCAATAATTTTTCTTACAATCTCCGCCGGCAAATCTTTCTGTCCGATATGTACTCCATCGCAGTCGGTGGCTATAGCTATATCAACTCTGTCGTTTATAATAAGAGGAACATTTAATTCTCCGCAAATTTTTTTCAGTTTTATGGCAATATCATAAAATTCTCTGGCTGGGCAATTTTTTTCTCTAAGCTGAACAATTCCACACCCGCCTATAACAGCGTTTTTAACAGTTTCCTCAATACTTCCGCCATACATAAGCTCCCTGTCTGTAACAAGGTATAAACTATAGTCAACATTTTTTTTATCCATAAATATTCTCCTTGTAAAACCGCGGGATTTTATCCCGCTTTTTTCAAAAAGCGAACAAGTCTGGGCAATGCCCAAGTTCTTTATTTGTTGCCGTAAAACTTGTAAAAATGATTTGTAGGGCCGTGACCTTTTCCTATTTCAAGGGAATGTTCAATAGCTCCGGTAATATATTCTTTAGCCAAAGATACTGAATCCGCCATATTAATTGATAAAGCTAAATTCGAGGCAATAGCGGAAGATAACGTACAGCCTGTACCATGAGTATTTTTTGTATTTATTCTTTTTGACTTAAAACTGAAAAAATCCTTTCCGTCGAATAAAATATCCTCAGCGTCACCGATTGAGTGACCGCCTTTTATAAGAATATTTTTTGAACCCTTTTCACTGATAATACGGCAGGCTGTTTTCATATCGTTAGTATTTTTAATTTCCATACCAGATATTTTTTCCGCCTCAGGAATATTGGGAGTAAGCAGAAAAGCAAGTGGCAAAACCTCTTTAATAAAAAATCCGACAGAGTCCTCTTCCATAAGCGGGCAACCGTTTTTAGCGTACATAACCGGGTCAATTACGACATTTTCAGGCTTATACTGTTTAAGCTTTTCAGAAACCGTCGCCATACATTCAGGACTTGACAGCATACCGACTTTCACAGCGTCCGGCTCAATATCCTCAAATACAGCGTCAATCTGTTTTTTTATCATATCGGGAGTAATATTCTGAATGCCTATAACACGGCAGGTATTTTCAGCGACAACAGAAACAATAACACTCATACCAAACACACCGTGAGCGGAAAAAGTTTTAAGGTCAGCCTGAACTCCGGCACCTCCGCTACAGTCAGACCCCGCTATAGTCAATGCTTTTTTCAAAATCATCATCCTTTCTAATCCCATATAACACCGTCAAGCTTTGAGTTTATTTCCTCCTCAATGTCAAATTCCGTCTGGACGTCTGTCATATCAAACTCATTGCACTTTTTATTAAACATATCCTCGGTCACAATATTCAGCTCAAATTTTCTTTTGTACTTTTCCAAAAGCCTTTCCGATATGTCCTCTTTAATTCTTGAGATTCTTTCAAAAACACCTTTTGTACCGCATACTATATATAGCTTGTCGTCAAGTGTCTTTGGCTTGGCTTTCAGCAGAAAACTCCTGTCGGCGATTTTAAACGCCTCCGTAAAATTTCTCCACTGTCCTATAACCGTTTTTATGTTCTCTGATACGGCTTTAGGCTTAGGCTTAAATATATCCTGCTCTTTTTTTTGTTCAGGATATATTTTAGCCTCCTCCGTTTTTACTGAAACAAAAGAACCCTGTTCAATCTTTTTACGCAAGCTTCGCATTTCCGATTTAAGCTGCTCAATGTTTTCACCGTCTATAGGATTACATAATTTAATACATTCCACCTCAAAAACAACCCTTGGATTTGCGGAATATTTTAAAGTTGTTTGTAAATTTGACAACTCATTTATAAGCTCAATTAAAAAGCTCCTGCCGACTTTTTTACCCTGCTTTTTGTACCTTTCAATATTTTCCTTTGAAAACTCAAGAGCGGAAGATTCTTCCGAAACAGACACTGAAATAATCACATTTCTGAAATGTGCTGTAAGGTCATTTGCGAACTGAACAATATCACGTCCGTCAGACGTAATTTTTTCAATAATTTCAAGACACTTTTCACCATTTTGTTCATACAGAGCGTCTGTCATATCAAAAAACACGCCTGTATCAACCGCTCCGCACACTTCCAGAACCTTGTCAAGTGTAATTTCCTCACCGAAATAAAATGATACGCATTGGTCTATAATACTTAAAGCGTCACGCATAGCCCCGTCTGACACAGACGCTATGTAAAAAAGAGCATCGTCAGAAACAGAAACCCCCTCTTCTTTCATATATTTTTTCAAAGTTTCCTCAATTTTAACCGCCGAAATTCTTTTAAAATCAAATCTTTGGCATCTTGAAAGAATAGTAACAGGTATTTTCTGAGGGTCTGTAGTGGAAAGTATAAAAACAACGTGTGCCGGAGGTTCTTCAAGAGTTTTTAATAAAGCGTTGAAAGCACCGATAGAAAGCATATGCACCTCGTCTATAATATACACTTTAAATCTGGCGTTTGTAGGCGGATATTTCACCTCGTCCCTAATTTCCCTTATATTGTCGACTCCATTGTTGCTTGCCGCGTCTATCTCAATAACATTCATATCAGAGCCGTCCTCAATACTTTTGCATGAATCGCATTTTCCGCAAGGCTGTCCGTTTTCCGGCGATTTACAATTAATAGCCTTGGCAAAAATTTTAGCCGTTGAGGTTTTTCCCGTACCTCTTGTTCCGCAAAACAAATAAGCGTGATTTATTCTGTCCGAATTAATTTGATTTCGCAAAGTTTTTACAATATGCTCCTGACCCACAAGCTTATCAAAATTTTTCGGACGCATTTTTCTGTAAAGAGCAATGTATCTCAAAAAAGACACCTCGTTTCAAAATCCACAAAATTATTAATTAAAACCTTAAAACCGCGGGACTCTGTCCCTTGACACATAACACAAAGCATTCACTTTGCCATTGAGATTTGAATTATCGGCAAATTTGACTTTTGCATTTTTTTAGTTTTTTAAAATTAAAAGTATGATTAAATTTAATTATTATCTCTTTTTTATATTTTCAATTTTAAAGTTTTTTGCCTTAAATTATCGGTATATAAGTACTCCGCACATAAAAAAGGCTTTTAGCGCCTGTCTAAAAGCTTTTATAAAATAAATCCCGTGAATCTGCTGTCGTCAGCTTTACCCCATACGTAACCAAAGAAAGAAAGCTCGGACCAAGCGCCCTTACGGCACACAAGAGTGTCCGCTTAGTGCTGCTTCCGTCAGGACCTGACACGGTTCACGAATTCCTGTTGCGTAAGACTCAGCCGTCAACACCCCTTTCAAAGGGCAGACTATGAAATAAAGAAGCCTAAAGCAGACGTCACCCTCCCTATAGCGGATTGAGAGTACAGGGCGCCGCTACCTCCCCGGCTATCACGAGAAACTTTATAACAAAAATTATCTTTATTAAGTATAACCCTTTAAATAAAAAATGTCAACCATTTTCTTTCGTCAAAAAACAATTAAATTTTCGCCGTAATACTCGCGGTGGTATTTCAAGAAAATTTAATAAAGCATATCGGAAAAAGATGTGCTTAGATAGCATTTTCTGTATTTCCGAGAAAGTCTATTTCTTTGCCGTAAATTAAAATTTCAATAACCCCTATAAAGTATTTGCAAAAATCTCTGTTATATATTATAATAAACCTGTTCGGTACAGCGTCAGGAAAATTAAAATGCCTTTTATAATTTATAGTCAATCAACTTAAAAATAAGTAAGTTCGGCGGCTAAAAATCCTTTTTCTCATTTTCAAGTTGATTGACTATAATGCACTTAACGGACAAATCTTATTCAAGGAAAATATAGAATGATACCATATATAACCTCAAATGATTTCTTTAAGAAGAAATTCGGCTGTAAAATAATCAAAATTCCTGTAAACGGCGGCTTTACCTGTCCCAACCGCGATGGCAGCAAAGGAACGGGAGGATGTATATTCTGCTCTGAGAAAGGCTCAGGTGATTTTCTTTGTTCAGCGGATATGCCGATAAAAATACAGTTCGAGAAAATGAAGTCAATAATGCATAAAAAATGGAAAAACGGAAAATATATGATATATTTCCAGTCATTTACTAATACCTATGCCCCTGTTGAAAAACTTCGAAAACTTTATACAAACGCGCTTTCATTTAATAATGTTGTAGGATTATCCATAGGAACACGTCCTGACTGTATAAACCAATCTGTATTAGCGCTTTTAAAAGAGCTGTCAGAAAAAACATATATAACAGTGGAACTTGGACTTCAGACATCAAATGAGAAAAGCGCCTTTTTTATAAATCGTCAATATAAAAACGAAGAATTTAAAAAAGCCGTAAAAATGTTAAATTCCGTAGGAATTGACGTTATTGCCCATATAATATTCGGGCTTCCCCATGAAACAAAAGATGATATGCTTAATTCAGTAAACTATGCGGTGGACTGCGGTATAAAAGGAATAAAAATACAATTGCTTCATATACTTAAAAATACAAGACTTGCTGAAATATATAAAAATGACCCTTTTAAAATACTGACTCTTGAAGAATACTGTGAGCTTGTTGTTTCAGCGGTATCGGCTCTTCCTGAAAATATTGTTGTCCATAGAATAACGGGTGACGGGCCTAAAAAAATACTTATAGAGCCAAAATGGTCTGAAAATAAAAAGCTTGTATTAAATACTCTGAATAAATATTTTACCGAAAAACAGGCGGTACTGAAAGGTTCGGTCAATGGCGTTGTATAAACTATACGCCATAGAATAAAAACCTCGGTTTCCAATTTCTATAATTATCATAAACCCGGATATATAAGGAGGTACATTATGAATAAATCAAAACTGCTCCCCCTCATAACGGCAATAATATTCTCATTTACAGGATGTAAAGACAGTCAAAATACCATTCAGCCGCAGGCGGAAACTCCCGCTTATTCAATAACCACAGAAACAATAACGGAAAAAATACCATCAGATGATGACCCTGTATACACAATATCCTACACATATCCTGTAATAACCACTACGGCAAAAGATGACAAAACTATAAGCGTAATAAACGAAGCCCTGAAAAAAGAAGCATCGGATTATGTAAACGCTAAAAAAACAAGTGATGATGTAAAAAACGCGAAAAATATATATGAGCTTGCAAAGTCAGCCGGAAAAGAATTTTATACTCATTCATCAACAGTAAATTATATTATGCAATATAACAAAAATAATATAGTGTCATTTTTAAAAGCTCACGAGGATTATACCGGAGGAACAAACCGGATTCACTATTCCGAGGGAATAACATTTAATCTTGAAACGGGAAATAAGTATGAGCTTTCCGATATATTCGGTGCTACCGACCAGACACTTAAAAAAATTCTTGTAAACGGATTTAAGACAGAAGCAGCTGATAATAAAGAAATATTTAAAGATAAAACTGACTTTACTGAAGATGATATAAATAAAAATATGAGTAATTTGAACTGGTATTTATCGCCTGATGGAATAGTATTTTTCTTTAATCCAAACACAATAATACCCGGAGCAAATGAAATACTACAGTTCACATATGCCTATACAGGTGGTAATAAATTAATGTTTAAAGAAAATTTGTTTTCCAAAGAACCTTCTGTTAAACCTGACTAAACCCTTAAATAAAAGAGGCTGACGCTTTAAATTTTAGTGCGTCAGCCTCTTTTATTTCACGGCATTAAAAAATATCTGCCGTAATCATATAGTCAATCAACTTGAAAAATGAATAAGTTCGGCGGTTAAAAATTATTTTTCCTGCGTTATCGCCAGTCGGCATAGGAGAACGGCTATGCTTTTATTCCTCTGCCTTGTAAAAATAACTTTTATATCGCTTCCTTTTATCCATCTTCAAGTTGATTGATTATAAATTACTCATTAAAAAAGTCCTTTACCTTTTCACCAAAACTTTTGCTTTTTTTTCCACCTGAGCTTTCTCCTGAGAATTCACGTAAAAGCTCTTTCTGCCTTTCGGTAAGTTTGGTAGGCACTTGTACTTTAAAAGTAACAATCTGGTCTCCTCTTGACTTGCTGTTTCTTACATTAAAAGCGCCTTTTCCTCTGAGTACGGCGGTATCGCCGGGCTGAGTTCCTGCTCTGACAGTATATTTTTCATAGCCGTCAATGGTAGGAATATCAATTTCATCTCCAAGAGCCGCCTGTACAAAAGAAATAGGTATATCAATATATATGTTATTTTCACGTCTGACAAAGCTTTTGTGTGGCCTTACGTAAATATTTACATATAAATCACCGTTAGAACCGCCTTTGTCTCCCGCCTCGCCAAAACCGCTTTTTCTTATGCTTTGACCATTGTCAATTCCTTTAGGAATAGATATTTTAATATCTTTGTTTACTTTAACTTTACCTTTACCCTTGCATTTAGGACAAGGGTCTTTAATAATTTTACCCTCGCCGTGGCAGGCGGAACAAGTTCTTGTTGTCCTCATAGAACCAAACATAGTTTGCTGAACAACGCTTTCTTGCCCAGAGCCGCCACATTTACGACAGTTTTCAGCAACTGTACCCACCTTTGCGCCCGTACCTTTGCAGGCGTCGCATTTTTCGGTAACGTTCAAAGAAATTTCCTTTTCCGTACCAAACATAGCCTCTTCAAAAGAAATTTGAATATTAGTCTGAACATCGGCACCTCTTCTTGGTCCGTTTCTTCTTCTGGAGCTTCCGCCGCCAAAAATATTGCCAAATCCCTCGCCGAAGAAATTTTCAAAAATATCACCCATATCCATTCCGCCTGAGAATCCACCGAACCCTCCTGCGCCGGCTCCGCCGTTTTCAAAAGCTGAATGACCATATCTGTCATAAGCCGCTCTTTTCTGGGAATCGCTTAATACCTCGTAAGCCTCTCCAGCTTCTTTAAATTTAGCCTCCGCCTCTTTATTGTTGGGATTAGCGTCAGGATGATACTTTTTCGCAAGCTTTCTGTACGCCTTTTTTATATCAGCGTCGCTTGCTCCTTTATCAACGCCTAAAACATCGTAATAATCTCGTTTATCCGCCACATAGTCGCCCCCTTTTTCGCAGACCTGTCTCGGACAAGTCTTGGGAAACGCTTTTTTAACAAGCGTTTCCCTACAGCGTCAATATTACATATCTATTACGTCGTCGTTTCCGTTTTGATTATTCTGCGCTCCGCCGCTCATATCAGGACCAGCTCCCGCCTGAGGACCTGCCTGCTGATAAAGCCTTGTTGTAAAATCATTTACAACTTTTGACAAAGCTTCCGTAGCTGTTTTTAAAGTAGCCACGTCAGCGTCAGACATAGTATCAGAATTAAGTCCGTCGTTTACTTTTTTAAGGTTTTCAACCTCTCCCTGAATTTTGTTTTTATCCTCATCTGTAATTTTGTCTTTAAGATTTTCGTCATTCAATAATTTTTCAGACTGGAATATTAAGCTGTCCGCTTCATTTTTAACATCAATAGCCTCTTTGCGTTTTTTATCCTGTTCAGCATATTGTTCCGCCTCTTTAACAGCTCTGTCAATTTCCTCATCGCTAAGATTTGTGCTTGATGTAATAGTAATATTTTGTTCTTTTCCCGTACCTAAATCCTTAGCGGAAACTTTTGTAATACCATTAGCGTCAATATCAAAAGAAACCTCAATCTGAGGAATTCCTCTTGGAGCCGGAGCGATACCGTCAAGTCTGAACTGTCCTAATGATTTATTGTCTTTGGCTAAAGGTCTTTCACCCTGAACAATGTTTATATCAACCGCCGTCTGATTATCGGCATAAGTTGAGAAAATCTGTTTTTTGTTTGTAGGTATAGTAGTATTTCTCGGAATAAGTACAGTAGATACTCCTCCGGCAGTTTCAATACCCAGAGAAAGAGGAGTAACGTCAAGTAAGAGAATACTTCCCGCGCCCTCATCTCCGGCGAGTTTTCCTCCCTGAATAGATGCGCCTAAAGCAACGCACTCATCAGGATTAATACCTTTAAACGGCTCTTTTCCCGTAATTTTAGCTACCTCGTCCTGAACAGCGGGTATTCTTGTAGAACCGCCCACCAAAAGTACCTTGTCAAGCTCAGAGGCTGAAAGCTCAGCGTCTTCCAAAGCACTTCTTACAGGGCCTAAAGTAGCCTCAACAAGGTCGTGTGTAAGCTCATCGAATTTAGCTCTTGAAATAGTCACATCAAGATGCTTTGGACCGTCCTGATTCATCGTAATGAAAGGAAGATTAACATTTGTAGTAGTTGTTGTAGAGAGTTCTTTTTTAGCCTTTTCAGCGGCCTCTTTAAGACGCTGCATAGCCATTTTATCAGCGCTTAAATCCATATTTTCGGCTTTTTTAAATTCAGCCACAAGATAATCAATAATTCTTTGGTCAAAATCATCTCCGCCTAAATGATTGTTTCCGCTTGTAGCCAAAACTTCAATAACGCCGTCGCCTATTTCTATAATAGAAACGTCAAAAGTACCTCCGCCTAAGTCGTATACCATAATTTTTTGTTCTTTCTCATTGTCAAGACCATAAGCCAAAGCCGCCGCCGTAGGCTCATTTATAATACGCTTTACGTCAAGACCTGCGATTTTTCCAGCGTCCTTTGTCGCCTGTCTCTGACTGTCCGTAAAATACGCCGGAACAGTTATTACAGCCTCCTTTACGTCCTCTCCGATATATCCCTCTGCGTCTTTTTTAAGTTTCTGTAAAATCATAGCTGAAATTTCCTGCGGAGAATATTTTTTATCGTCATAGCTAAACTTGTAGTCAGAGCCCATATGACGTTTAATGGAAATAACAGTACCGTCAACGTTTGTAACCGCCTGACGTTTAGCCGTTTCACCAATAAGCCTTTCGCCTGTTTTGGTAAATCCAACAATAGACGGAGTAGTACGCATACCCTCGCTGTTAGCGATAACAACAGGCTGACCGCCCTCCATAACAGCAACGCAAGAATTTGTAGTTCCTAAGTCAATACCAATAATTTTTCCCATTATTATTTCCTCCCAAAAAATAGAATAATATATAAAATTAATTAGCCACCTGTACCATACTTGGCCTTATTACCTTTTCACGGCATATATAGCCTTTCTGTAAAACAGAGGCAACTACGTTTTCGTCAAATTTGTCATCTTCAATATGCATTACGGCATTGTGTAGGTTAGGGTCAAAGGGCTGGCCTTGTGCCTCAATCTCCTCAACTCCAAGAGAGCTTAATATCTCTGTAAACTGTTTTAAAACCATTTCAATGCCTTTGTAAAGACCCATTGACTTTTCTTCATCGGAAACGGATAAAACAGCTCTTTCAAAATTATCAATAACAGGAATAAGTTTAAGTACACAATCCCTTACTCCATCATCGTACATACTCGCCTTTTCCTTTGAGGTGCGTTTTCTGAAATTGTCAAATTCGGCAAGAGTTCTTTGATATTTGTCAAGATAATCAGCGACCTTTTTTTCAAGCTCCGCTTTTTCGTCAATAACTTCTTCCTTAGGCTCTTCAGCCTCTTTAACTTCCTTTTCGTCAGTTTCTTTATTATCAGAAACAACTTCATCAGTATCGTTTTCCAAATCCATAGTTTCATCAGTTTCTTTTTCTTCCATCAAAATGTCATTCTCCCTTCTTTCAAACACCTATCCTTTTCCATCGGAAAGAGCTTTTATTACATCATTTATATTATTAACAATACTGTTCAAAACCGGTATAACCTGTGCGTAATTCATTCTTGTAGGGCCGATTATGCCAATACTTCCGTAAGAATTATCACCATATTTGTAGTCGGTTTTAATAATACTGCAATCTTTAAGCTGCTCAAAAGAGTTTTCGTTGCCGATTAAAATTTTAATATCTCCTAAATTCCCGCGAAAACCATTACTGTCATCAAGAATATCAATAAGCATATCCTTTTCTTCCAGAATCTTGAAAACATTTTTGGCTTTGTCAATATCGCTGAATTCCGGAAAATCAAGTATATTGTTTACTCCGCTTGTGTACACCCTCATTTCTCTTTCATCTCTGACGGTTTTTATAACAGATATAAAAACATCGTCAATAAGCTTTCCGTAAGGAGAGTTCAAGAAATCTGCGTATGCTTCTTTTGATATTATCTGCTCAAGGGAAAATTCCCTCAGAGTCTGATTTACAATATTTGAAATCTGATTTAGAATATCAAAATCAGGAGCGCGCTCAACTTTAATAACGTTGTTTTTAACCGACTTGTTGTCCATAACAACCACTATAATAACAGAAGTTTCGTCAAAAGGAATCACCTGAACGTGTTTTATTTTAACCTCCTGCGGCTTAGGCTCGCTCACAACCGTAGCGTAATTTGTAAGCACGGAAAGCGCCTTTGCCGTCTGCCTCATAAGGTACTCAATGTGATTTATATTTTCAGCGACAGTGTTTCTCAAAAAATCCGTTTCTTGCTGTGTAAGTTTTCTGAAATGAAGAAGTCTGTCTACATAAAGCCTGTATCCTCTGTCAGAGGGAACTCTTCCGGAGGATGTATGAGGCTGAATAATAAATCCAAGTTCTTCTAAATCGCTCATTTCGTTTCTTATGGTGGCACTGCTTATACCAAGGTCATACTTTTTAGCTATAGTCCTTGAGCCGATAGGCTCGGCGGTAGCGATGTAATCATTAATAATCGCCTCAAGAATTTTTATTTTTCTTTCATTTAAAATCATTAAATCACGTCCTTTACAAGAACCAAACTTCTCTGTTAGCACTCATCAATAACGAGTGCTAACATATAATATAAAATATCACTATTGATTAAATATGTCAAGTGGTATTTGAAAATTTTTTTAAATTATTTTTCAGAAAACAAACAGGCTTTTTTAAAACATCAGAACATCTATAGGGTTTTTTAAAAAGTCTGCTGCGGCAGTTCTGCTATAAAAATTCCTCAAAAACAATATTGGCCAAATCAAAACCCTTTTCTGTAAGACAAATTCTTCCGTCTTTTTCAAAAAGCAGTCCTTTTTTTATATTTCTTTTAATAACATCTCCAAAAACATTATTAATGGGAGTATTAAAATAATCAAAAAACTCTTTGCGGGAAATACCTTTGTTCATACGGAGCCCCAGAAACATAAACTCAGCCAGAGCGTCTTTTTCTGTAAAATCCTCAAATCCGCCAAATCTTTCACCTTTAATATATTCATCAATACTGTAATTATTGTGAAATCTTTTTCCCCCGAAAAAAGAGCAGGCTCCAAGACCAAAACCAATATATTCTTTTCTTTCCCAATATACAATATTGTGACGGCATTTAAAACCTTTTTGGGCAAAATTTGATATTTCATATTGTAAAAAACCATTTTCTTTTAAAATATCTTTCGCCAGATAATACATTTTTCTGTCGTCCTCGTCAGAAACAGGTAAAAACTCACCTTTTTCATACATATCAAAAAATGGAGTTCTCTCCTCAATAATAAGACTGTAAAGAGATAAATGAGTTGGAGAAAGTGAAACGGCAGTTTTAATGGTTTCTTCCAAATCATAAAAACTCTGATTTGGCAAAGCGAACATAATATCAAAATTTATATTTTCAAATCCCGCCTTTCTCACAGACTCAACGCTTTTTAAAAAGCCATCTTTGTTGTGCGCTCTTCCGAGAATACGTAAAAGTCTGTCCTGAATAGCCTGCATACCGATACTCACTCTGTTTACACCGCTTTTTTTGTAATCAGAAAATTTATCATAATCAACAGTACCGGGATTTGCCTCAATTGAAATTTCAGCGTTTTTGTCAATATAAAACTTTCTTCCCACGGCGTTTAAAATTTCGTCTATAAATAAAGACGGAAGTACAGAAGGAGTTCCTCCGCCTATAAATATTGTTCTGACTGTAAAATCGTTGGCTTTTTCAAAAGAGTTTATTTCCTGTATAAGAGAATTTTTATATTCCGTAAAATACCCGCTTTTGTCAGAAAAAGAATTAAAATCACAGTACAGACATTTTTTCACGCAAAAAGGAATGTGAATGTATATGCTTATATCTTTCATATTATCATTCCTCGTCAAGTTTAAGAACACTCATAAAAGCCGATTGGGGTACTTCCACACTTCCTATCTGACGCATACGCTTTTTGCCTTCTTTTTGTTTTTCAAGCAGCTTTCTTTTTCTGGTTATATCTCCTCCGTAGCACTTTGCGAGAACGTCCTTTCTCATAGCGCTTACAGTTTCCCTTGCGATAATTTTATTTCCGATTGCGGCCTGTATTGGGATTTCAAATAAGTGTCTCGGAATTTCCTTTTTAAGTTTTTCAGCTATTTTTCTGCCTCTTTCCGCGGCGGAAGACTCGTGTACAATAAATGAGAGAGCGTCCACAACCTCTCTGTTTACCATCATATCAAGTTTGACAAGCTTAGACTCTTTATATCCTGTAAGCTCATAGTCAAAAGAGGCGTATCCTCTTGTGCGTGATTTTAAAACGTCAAAAAAATCATAAATAATTTCATTAAGAGGCAAATTGTAAGTAACCACCGCTCTTGTTTCCTCTATATACTCCATACCTATATACTCGCCCCGTCTTTGCTGGCAAAGTTCCATAACAGTACCAATGTATTCGCTTGGTAAAATAATTTCCGCTTTGACAATAGGCTCTTCCATTTTTTCAATTACAGTAGTATCAGGCATATCGCTTGGATTTGATATTTCAAGTTTATCTCCATTTGTGAGATAAAGCCTATAAATAACACTTGGAGCTGTTGTCACAAGGTCAAGATTATATTCTCTTTCAAGCCTTTCCTGAATAATCTCAAGGTGCAGAAGTCCTAAAAAACCGCATCTGAATCCAAAACCAAGAGCTACGGACGTTTCCGCCTCAAACTGTAATGAGGCATCGTTAAGCTGAAGTTTTTCAAGAGCATCTCTAAGATCCTGATATCTGGAGCCGTCAGCCGGAAAAATACCGCAGTAAACCATAGGATTAACTTTTTTGTATCCAGGTAAAGCCTCGTCTGTTGGGCGTGAGCTTTCCGTAATGGTGTCACCTATTCTTGTATCCGAAACATTTTTAATGCTTGCCGTAAGGTATCCTACATCTCCGGCGGATAATTCTTCAGCCGGTATAAATCTTCCGGGTCCGAACACACCCACCTCAACGACTTCAAATTCCTTGCCGGTTGCCATAAATTTCACTTTTGTGCCCTTTTTCACCGTACCGTCAAAAACCCTCATAAATACGATAACTCCTTTATAAGCGTCATAAAAGCTGTCAAAAATCAAAGCCTTTAAAGGAGCCGTTTCATCTCCCGATGGAGCGGGAATATCCGATATAATTTTATCAAACACGCCTTTTATGTTAATATCTGTTTTAGCTGATATAAGGGGTGCATCATCTGCCGGAAGCCCAATAATATCCTCAATTTCCTGTTTTACCCTGTCTGGATTGGCGCTTGGCAAGTCAATTTTATTAATAACAGGAATAACCTCAAGGTCATTGTCAAGAGCGAGATACACATTGGCTAAAGTCTGCGCCTCAACCCCCTGCGCGGCGTCAACCACCAGCACTGCCCCATCGCAGGCCGCAAGACTTCTTGACACCTCGTAATTAAAATCCACGTGTCCCGGAGTGTCAATAAGATTTAAGGTGTATTCGTCCCCGTCGTCAGCCTTATAAATAAGCCTTACCGCCTGAGCTTTTATTGTAATCCCTCTTTCTCTTTCAAGCTCCATATTGTCAAGAACCTGTTCCTGCATTTCTCTTTCCGTAAGAAGACCGGATTTTTGAATAAGTCTGTCCGCCAAAGTAGACTTGCCGTGGTCTATATGTGCAATTATACTGAAATTTCTTATTTTAGATTGTCTTTTTAAAGGCATAATAATCCTCCCGTTTATAAACTTGCTTTTTTAATGTATAGTCAATCAACTTGAAAATGAGCAAAAGGAAACGAAAAGGATTTTTATCCGATGAACTTGTTCAATTTTTAAGTTGATTGACTATAATTAATTCTTTTATTGGTTCACACTAAATTTTGTGGAATTGCTATAATCTACAGTATACCATATTTTTAAGAAAGATTGTACAAAAATTTCCTTTCAATGAAAAAAAATCTAAAAAATAAAAAAAAATATATTATTTTTTTATTTTTTATGGTATACTGTATTTTGAGAAATGTTTATTTGAGGTAAACAACAGACTTCTTTCGAAAATGTGTGTCATTACAGCAATTTTGGAAAGATTTCCAAATAAGTCTGATGAAACTGTTTTTTTGCCGTTTGCTCCAAAATCATTTTTTAATTTATCAGTGTTTCCTTTAGAAATTTTAAAGCGAGGTAGAAATAATGACAGATAATGAAAAAAACAATATTACAGATAATCTTCAAGAGAGCAAAACAACCGAGTCGTCATTGCAAACAGACCGACAGCCTAACACAGCAAAGAAAGAAAAAACCATATTAAAAGAAATTCTAAGCTGGGTATATACAATAGCGGGAGCTGTCATTCTCGCATTTGTAATAACAACCTTTATAATAGTAAACGCCGTTGTTCCGACAGAATCAATGGAAAATACAATAAAAGCGGGAGACCGTCTTATAGCGCTTCGTCTTTCATATCTCTTTGACGAACCTGAAAGATACGATATAGTTGTTTTCAAATATCCTGATGATGAGGAAATTCTTTATATAAAAAGAATAATCGGGCTGCCCGGAGAAAAAATAACAATAAAACCCGACAATAACGGCAATACAAAAGTTTATGTAAACGACAGCGACGTTCCTCTTTACGATGAATTTATAAGAGAGCCTATGATATTAAAAGGCAATAATGAAGACGGCAGATATACCGAAAATGAGGAGCTTGAGTATATTGTTCCCGAAGGTCATTACTTTATGCTTGGCGACAACAGAAACAACTCAAAGGATTCCCGTTTCTGGGAAAAACAATTTGTGGAAAGAGATAAAATTTTAGGAAAAGCATTGTTTAAATATTATCCTTCAATAGAATGGATTGACGCTTCTTACAATTCAGAAAAATAAAAATAATTTATGTTATAGTCAATCAACTTGAAAATGAGAAAAAGGAGGCGATATAAAAATTATTTTTGCAAGGCGGCGGAGGGAAAGCATAGCCGACCGACGGCAACGCGGCAAAAAGGATTTTTAACCGCCAAACTTACTTATTTTTAAGTTGATTGACTATATTCATTATAATTGGCAAGATACAGCATTTAAACATTTTTCCTATTATACAGAGGCGTCACAAAATTGTATGTATAAATTCTGTCATCGCCCTGTACATAAAAAAACAAAAAAACAAAATAATAAAATAAACTTTGATTAATACACTCTTTATAGTTCTGGCTTAAACTTTATACAGACTTATTCAAAACCATAAAGAGCGGTCAATGTTTTATTATAGCGGAATAATAAAATAATACCGCGGCAAACTTTTTGCGTAATATGTGATAAGAAATTATTTTATTGTTTCGCCCTTAAAATTTTGATACTATAATATTTTAGGAGGAATAAAAAATGGCACAAGTTACAAAAGATATGATAATAGCGGATATGATAAGCATAGACAGAGGAATAATCGCGATTCTTATGAATTCGGGAATGCATTGTGTAGGCTGTCCTTCCGCACAAGGAGAAACTCTTGAAGAGGCAAGTATCGTACATGGTTTAGACGCTGATGAGATTGTATCGGAAATAAACAGCTACCTTGCTGAATCAGAAAAAAAATAGTCGTTTAATAAATCCTTTAAATCAATTTGGGTATATAGAAAAACTGTTTCAAAATTGATTTAAAATCCGTTTATACAAAAAAATGCCGCCGGATTAAAATAATTAAATCCGGCGGCGTTTCTTTGTAATAGACCTGTTTAATAAACCTCTTTAAAAACCGCATCATTACAGCAATTACATAAAATATATCTTCCTGCCTATGCATAATTAATTTAAAGTTTCAAAAGAAATCTATTTATCAAGGTCAATAAAAAGTATTTCGTTAGGTTTTACAAGAGATAGCTGCTCTCTGGCGATTTTTTCCACATACTCGTCACTGTCATAATAATTTTGCTGATTATTTATTTTTTCCGTAATTTTATTTTGGTTTTCTATCTCTTTAAGAATTTCAGCATCCCTTTTATTAAGCTCAATGGTTTTGCCATACTCTATGTAAATAGCGGAAACACCCGCAAAAAGGATTGCCGACACTATCAATAAATATAAAAAGTTGTGACTTTTTCTTTTTTTCTTTTTTTCACTTGTTTTTGATACTGTATTTTCAGAATTATTTGTTTCTATATTATCTTTTTTTTGAGATTCATTTTTCATTTTTTCACATCCAGATTTTTTTTCAGACCTGTTTAAAACCACCGTGATAACGGTTGCCAACAGATTTTTTCGTCAATCATAGTTTGGCTTTCCCATAAACTTTCCAAATATTTAAAGAAAATCAGACAAAGACGGACGGAAAACATTTGTCAATCGGTATTATGGTAATTTATAACAAGCCTTTTTGTGGTAAAATATAAAATAAATGTGTATTGATATTTTCATTTCTTATTTTTACGGCAAAACTTTTTTAAAATACCGCCAAAGAAAAAGAAAAATATTTTTCTAAAAAATTTAAAAACATACTCAATAGGAGTGAAAACCAATTTGAACAAAAACATCAAAATTTTTTTAATCAGGCGAAGTACTTTATCAGAAATACTTAAAAAATACTCGCTTAGTGAAAAGTAATAGATTATCATGCCCAGAAATACTCCTAAAATCAAAAAACCCCTGATTTCACCGTAATTTTCCTCCAGCATAATAAAAAACATCAATAGTGCAAGAACTGTCCAATATAAAAAATCCTCAATATGTACAAAAAATTTGTAATGCTTTATTATTTTTCTGAAAATCACAAGAAAATCATAGAAAAAGGCGGCGCAGAATCCAAAAATTACAGAAAGCAGAAAAATGGTAAATTGATTGCTTATAGATAAAATCATAGCTGTACCTTATCTGAATATTCTGCCGAATAGAGAACCTCTTTCAGAATGACCTTTTTCCTCATAATTTAAACAGTAAACCATTCCGTCTATATTAAGCTCTCCCTTTTCAAGACTTAAAGTGTTTACATGAAGATTTTCGCCTTTTATAATCAGAATACCCATTTCCGTTTCCGAAACAACTACGTCCTCATCAAAGGATATTACGTCAGTAACGCCTGTAACCACAACTTTTTCTCTGTTCTCAAGTATTATATTATGCCTGAAATTTTTTTCTTCCTGCATTATGTATACCCCCTTACAGCAAGTAACCATAAAAAAACAATATGTTTATAGTCAAACAACTTAAAAATAAATAAGTTCAGCGTCTAAAATTTATTTTCACTGTGTTGGTGTCAATCGGCGTAGGCTCAGCTATGCCCTTTTTTCTTTTTAAAGCAAAAATAAATTTTATCTCACATCTTTGCTCATTTTAAAATTGTCTGACTCTGACCAAACCTGTTCTAAAGCACGTGACAGCAATTAACAAAAGATTTGTCAAGCGATGTTGCTGTGGTTTATAACAGGTCTGCTATATTGTTTCCTACAGCTTATCATATTTATATTATATAAGGGAGTTTAAATTATTATTACATACTTTTATATAAAGCCTGTGCCTCTTCCTTTCTCACTTGTTCTTTAACGGATAAAACCTGAACTTTTGTCGTGTTGTTTCCAAATTTTATCTCAATAACATCGCCTTCTTTAACCTCAAGCCCCGCTTTCGCCGTTTTTCCGTTTACCAATACCCTTCCCGCGTCACAAGCCTCGTTGGCGATAGTTCTTCTTTTTATAATTCTCGAAACTTTTAAATATTTGTCAAGCCGCATAAACAACCTCTCTCATTACAACATTAAAAGGACTGTTTATACAGTCCCTTTATTAAATTCAATATAACATTTTACAAATTCCGTTTCAGATAAAAATAAAATTTTATTATCTGCCGTTTACAGCATCCTTCAATACTTTTCCCGCTTTAAATCTTGGTGCCTTTGACGCCGGAATTTCCATAGGCTCTTTAGTCTGTGGATTTCTTCCCGTATGAGCCGCTCTTTCAAGAACATCAAATGTTCCAAAACCAACAAGTCTTACTTCATTACCTTTAACAAGTTCCTCAGTAACAACATCTTCAAAAGCTTTTAAAGCTTTTTCAGTATCAGTTTTTTTAAGACCTGATTTTTCTGCGATAGCGCTTACCAATTCTGTTTTGTTCATTTTTGTATCCTCCTAAAAAGTTATAAAGCAATGCCTTTTTATTTATTAAATTATGCCACATTTTGTTAAGTTCGTCAATAGGAAACTTTATGAATTTACTTTTTTTAATAATTTAATACCATGCGGCAAACGTCAAAATATAAAGCCGCGGCTTTTACATCCGTGTTTTATACTTTGGTTTTCCGCTTTTGTACATCAGGCATTGCACTCAAACTTATTTATAAACTTTTCTGTAGCATTTGTCAAGGCAAATTCGGGATTTATTTTTAAAATTTTCGATATATTTACTATAAGGAGTAAAATTTCTCCAATTATGTTAGCGGAATCACCTGAATTTTGTATATTTTCCACAGTAATGGAATTAACTGTTTCTTTCAGAGCATCTATGGCTTTTTCGGGTGAGAAATTTTCTTCCGCACCGTGTGCCTTTTTAAGAACCTTTTCCGCCCGTATAAGGGCCGGCAAAGCCTCCGGAATATTTTTCATAGCCTCCAGAGGGCTTTTATATCCTTTTTCCTTTTGTTTAAGCTTTTCCCAGTCTATAAGTACATCTTCCGCTGTTTTCGCCTTTCCGTCCGAAAACACATTAGGATGGCGGTAAATCATTTTTTTTGATATCCCGTCAATTACCTCATTTAAAGAAAACTCTCCGTTTTTTTCTCCTATTATGGAATGAAACACAACTTGTAAAAGTACATCTCCAAGTTCTTCGCAAAGATTACTGACATTTTTTTTGTTAATAGCGTCAATTACCTCATAGCATTCCTCAATAATATAAGGCTTTAAAGTTTCGTGAGTCTGAATTTTATCCCATGGGCATCCGTCCTCGCTTATCAAAATCTCCATTATTTTTTTTAAATCATCAAATCCGTAGTTTTCCCTTAACTTTAAATTTTCCTTATTCATATTTAGCGACTCCTGATTTTACAGCCGCTTCCGCTACGGCTTTTGACACTACATCGGCAATATTTCTGCTAAGAGGAGAAGGAATAATAATACCCTTTTCCCTGTCATCGTCAGTAACAAGAGATGCTATAGCATTAGCAGCGGCAAGCTTCATCTCAATGTTTATATCTTTAGCTCTTACATCAAGAGCCCCCCTGAATATTCCGGGGAAAGCCAAAACATTATTTATCTGATTAGGATAATCCGACCGTCCCGTTGCCACTATTCTAGCACCCGCTTTTTTGGCTGCTTCAGGCATAATTTCAGGCACAGGATTAGCCATAGCGAAAATAACAGGGTCTTTAGCCATTGATTTTACCATTTCTTCTGTAAGGAGATTAGGTGCTGACACGCCTATAAAAATATCGGCTCCGACTAAAATATCTTTTATAGTACCATGAATTTTATCAACATTTGTAATTTTTGAAAGCTCTGTAAGAGATTGGTCCTTATATTCAATATCAGATGCTATTACCCCGTTTATATCAGCAAGACTTACATTTTTAAATCCGGCATTGAGAAGCAGCTTAGCCGTAGCGGTACCCGCGGCTCCCGCCCCTGACATAGCAATTTTTACATCTTCGGGTTTTTTACCTGTAATTTTAAGTGCGTTTCTGATTCCTGATAAAACAACAACAGCGGTTCCATGCTGGTCATCATGAAAAACAGGAATATCACACGCCGCTTTTAGCTTTTCCTCTATTTCAAAACAGCGCGGCGCCGCTATATCCTCAATATTTATTCCTCCAAAACTTCCCGCTATAAGACTTATTGCGTTTACAATCTCATCAGGTTTTTTTGAACGTATACAAATAGGAACAGCGTCCACTCCGCCGAATTTTTTAAATAAAACGCATTTTCCCTCCATAACAGGCATTCCGGCTTCAGGACCTATATCCCCAAGTCCCAGAACCGCCGTACCGTCAGTAACAACTGCGACCGTATTCCAGCGCCTTGTAAGTTTGAAAGAGAGCTCAGGATCTTTTTTTATAGCAATACACGGTTCCGCTACTCCCGGAGTATAAGCGATAGCCAAATCCTCAAGGGTATCAAGCTTAGCCCGTGATACCACCTCAATTTTACCTTTCCATTGTTCATGTTTTTCCATGGCTGTTTTTTTATAGTCCATATCTGTACCTCCTAAAATAATATTTAAAAACGCTGGGTCATTAAAGCAGCGTTCTGTTTGCAAAAGGCTTTTCTTAATTATATCACGCATTTGATTATTTTACATTAAAAAAATGTAAAAATTTTTCTTGTTTTTCAAATTCCTCTTGTATAATTTACATAAAAATTATATAATAATTATAGCAATAAGCAAAATTATCGTGGCAAACAGTAAAATAAATTTATTATTTACTGTATTATAAATCCGCTATCAGACCTGTTTAATAACCTAAGTTATATCGATTGACGAGAGATTTTTCCGTCAGACGAAGCCTGATTTTTGCGGTAATACCCGCAATAGTATTTCAAAAGTTTGATTTTCTTAAAATACTACGGAAAATATTTCAGGAAAATCAGACAATGTTATGGCGGTTTAAAACAGTTCTGATAATAAATTAAACCCCAAAACCTGATATATCAAAGAATTCTTTTATTGTTCCACATTAAAAATTTTGCGGATTGCTATAAACACTGATTGATTTTTATGAAAAACCGCCGGTTAACAGTATCGGCTGTTTATAAAAAATTTAAGGAGGTTTATTATGGATTACAAAAAAACATACGAGCAGTGGGTTAACGATGACTATTTTGACGAGAAAACAAGAGCCGAGTTAAAATCAATAGCTGATGACGACAAAGAAATTCAGGAACGCTTTTACAAAAGCCTTGAATTTGGGACAGGAGGACTTCGCGGTATTATAGGAGCCGGTACAAACCGAATGAATATTTATACCGTAAGCAAAGCCACTCAGGGTTTTGCCAACTATATAAAAAAACAAGGCGATGAAGCTGTTAAAATGGGAGTGGCTATAGCGTATGACTCAAGAAGAATGTCCCCTGAATTTGCTGAAACAGCGGCGCTCGTTTTAAACGGCAACGGAATAAAAGCTTATTTGTTTGAATCTCTCAGACCTACTCCTGTTTTATCTTTTGCCGTAAGACATTTAGGCGCTACAGGCGGTATAGTAGTTACAGCAAGTCATAATCCGCCTGAATACAACGGCTATAAAGTTTACTGGGCTGACGGCGGTCAGGTTCCTTTCCCGCGTGATATGGAAATAATCAAAGAAGTAGAAGCTGTTTCCGACTTTAAAGAAATAAAAAAAGCAGATAAAGAAACCGCTAAAAAAGAAGGCTTATTTAATATTGTAGGAAAAGAAGTTGACGACGCTTATGTTGAAAATGTTAAAGCACAGCTTATAAATCCCGACATCATAAAAAAATACTCCGACCTTAAAATCGTTTATACTCCTCTGCACGGAACAGGCAATATTCCTGTAAGACGAGTTCTTAAAGAAGTAGGATTTGAAAATGTAAACGTTGTACCTGAGCAGGAGCTTCCCGATTCCGAGTTTTCAACTGTAGGCTATCCAAATCCTGAGGACCCGAAAGCCTTTACACTCGCTATGAAACTCGCCGATAAAATTGATGCCGACATTGTAGTTGGTACAGACCCCGATGCTGACAGAGTAGGCGCCGTTGTAAAAAACAGCAGCGGTGAATACGTAATTCTTACAGGAAATATGACAGGCGTTCTTTTGACTGAGTATATTCTTTCAAGTAAAAAAGAAAGCGGCGCTTTGCCTGAAAACGGAGCCGTTGTTTCTACTATTGTTTCCACCGACCTTACAAAAGCTATTGCCAAAAATTACGGCGTAACATACTTTGAGGTTCTTACAGGCTTTAAATATATCGGTGAGAAAATCAAAGAATTTGAGAAAGACAACTCTCACACATATCTTTTCGGCTTTGAGGAAAGCTATGGATGCCTTGCGGGTACTTACGCGAGAGATAAAGACGCTGTTGTGGCTACAATGCTTATATGTGAACTCGCCGCATACTACAAATCAAAAGGAATGACTCTTTACGACGGACTTCAGGAAGTTTATAAAAAATACGGTTTCTATAAAGAATCCATTAAATCAATTACCTTAAAAGGCATTGAGGGTATAGAGAATATGAAAAAAATTATGGATACCTTCAGAGCTGACACTCCTTCTGAAATAGGAGGCTCAAAAGTAGTTGAGGCAAGAGATTACAATGCGGGAACATTCAAAAACCTTGCTACAGGAGAAAGCGGAAACGTTAATCTTCCAAAATCAAACGTTCTTTATTATGTACTTGAAAACGGAACATGGTTCTGTGTAAGACCGTCCGGCACAGAGCCTAAAATTAAAATTTATTTCGGCTCAAAAGGCGATTCTATGGAGAGTGCTGAGAAAAACATCGAAAACGCTCTTGACGGTGTTATGAAAATTGTAAACGGTGTTTTAGGCGAATAATTATGAAAATTATTGTAACAGGAAAAAACAGTTATATCGGCACAAATGTAAAAAAATTCTTTGAGTCAAAAGGACATCTTTGCAAAACTGTTTCTTTAAGAAACGGTTTAGACGGTATTGACTTTACAGGATATGACGCTGTTGTACACTGTGTAGCCGCGGTGCATAAGAAAGAAAAAGCTCATAAAGACTTATATAAAAAAATAAATACCATTTTAGCGGTTGATACAGCTAAAAAAGCTAAATGCGCCGGAGTAAAACATTTTATATTTTTAAGTTCTATGAGCGTATACGGTGATAAAATCTCAAAAATCTCAAAAGACACAAAACCAAACCCTGTAAGTTTATACGGAAAATCCAAACTTGACGCCGAAAAAAAAATTTTTAATCTTGCCGATGAAAATTTCATTGTTACAGTTTTGCGTCCGCCTATGGTATATGGCAAAAACTGTCCGGGAAATTATGTAAAACTAAGAAAAATTGTAAAAACATTTCCTCTATTTCCAAAATCAGGAAACAAAAAAAGTATTATATATGTAAAAAATCTGGCTGTATTTATATATTCTTTGGCTATAGGTAAAGATGATGAAAAAAAAAGCGGTATATTTCTTCCTATGGACAGTGATTACGTATCTACAGACTTCATAGCGGAAACAATAGCCAAAAGCCTAAATAAAAAATTAATTATATCAAAATTTATGGGTACAGTTATTAAAATATTTAAAAACGTCAAAATCTTAAAAAAGGCATTCGGCGATTTATATTACGATGAAAGTTGTGCTACAAAAATTAACTTTATAAAATTTACAGACGCTGTTTTTGAGATTGAGAACAAATACTGATAAACGTAAAAGGGCGGACGTTAGTCTATAACGTTCCGCCTTTTTGCAAAATCCTTGGGACTCTGCCTCATATGCACTAAGTTAAAACATCCTCCCTCAGTTTTAAAAACTTTTCGGATTACCGAATAATTTTATACTGATACATCAAAGTTTGCCCCAAGGTTTATAGATATATCCTCAAAATGTATTCCTCCAAAACTTTCCGTTTTAGGCAAAATATCATTTTCCTTTACCATATGTCGTCTTCTTTTTTTCTGAATATCAGCATCAATTTCAGATACCTCTTCTCTGTCGTTGTTAATTTCAGCCTTTTTCTTTTCCGCCGCAAGTGCCTCTTCTTCTTTTAATTGCTCTACCTTTTTGTTTCCGCTTTGTATTATTTTCTTTACCTTGTTTATTAAAGGCAAATTTTCATCAGACCCTTGTATCTTGCTTAAAGCCGCTTTTATTTTTGTAAGATATAAAGATGCCTCAAAGGAGCTTTTCGCCGCTTGAAGCTGAGCAATTAAAATTTTAATCTCACTTTCATTACTGCCTGAATTTTCACCTGAAGAATTATCATCTGTTTTTTTCACATTTTGTTTTTCCGACGTATATTTGTAGTTATCGTAAATTCCCCGCGCTTTTACTTCCATAATTCTTTCCTCCTTTCGCAAAAAATAATAACTTTCTTTTAAAATATATCGTCATAAAACAAAAAAATATTTATATCTTGTGAAAAAATACTTATATAGTCAACAGATTGAATACCCACAATTTATATCAAAAGGCATAATCAACAGTTTGAATATTTCCTTTGAATATTTTTCAAAAAACCAATAGGTCGCGTTTGAATAGTTTTCCATATTGTCAAAATCCCAGTAAGAAAAATATTTCACACATTTAACAATTTTCGTCAGCTCTCTTGGTTGTTCTTTAATATCATCAAATATATAAAATCTTTTTAAATACTTAATATCAATACAGCCCTTTTGTTTTTTGTTCTTCCGCGACAATAGCAATCAATTTTTCTAATTTATTCGGTTTTACCTAAAATAATTTAACCTCACAAAAAGTATTTTCCATACTCAAAATTCCTTTTCTTAAAATTTTCTAAATATTTTTTGAAAGATTTATCATTTCTATAGCTGACAAAGCACAGTCGTATCCTTTGTTTCCCGCCTTTGTTCCGGCTCTTTCTATAGCCTGCTCTATATTCTCCGTAGTAAGTACCCCAAAAAGAACAGGAATACCGGACTCAAGGGATATATGGGCGATACCCTTAGATACCTCGTTACATACATAATCATAATGAGTGGTTGCCCCCCTGATAACAGCTCCCAAACATATAACAGCGTCATATTTTTTTGAAAAAGCAAGTTTTTTAGCTATAAACGGAATTTCAAACGCCCCCGGAACCCAAGCGAGAGATATATCATCGTCATTCACGCCGTGCCTTTTAAGTCCGTCTACAGCGCCGGATATTAACTTTGACGTAATAAACTCATTAAATCTTGCCGCCACAATAGCTATTTTGGCGCCGTCCGCAACCATATTTCCTTCTAAAATTCTCATAATTATTGTTCCTCCTTATAAATTCAGAATATGTTCCATTTTTTCTTTTTTTGTTCTTAAATAAAACTCATCGGTAGGCTTAGGTGGCATTTCAATAGGAACTCTTTCAACTATCTCAATCCCATAGCCTTTAAGACCTGATATTTTTTTAGGATTGTTAGTCATAAGCTTTAATTTTTTTATTCCCATATCAGCTAAAATCTGAGCGCCTATACCATAATCTCTTAAATCGGGAGCGAATCCAAGCTTCACATTAGCCTCTACAGTGTCATAACCCTTGTCTTGAAGTTCATAGGCTTTAAGCTTATTTATAAGACCTATGCCCCTGCCTTCCTGACGCATATACACTAAAATTCCTCTGCCCTCTTTAGCTATCTGTTTCATAGCGGCATCGTACTGCTCGCCGCAGTCGCACCTTGAAGAACCTAAAGCATCGCCTGTAAGACATTCCGAATGTACTCTGCAAAGTACAGGCTCTCCGTTTCCGATATCGCCTTTTACAAGAGCTACATGATGTTCTCCGTTTAACTTATTCACATATCCGTAAATTGTAAAATCACCGTAGCGTGTAGGCATTTTAGCTTTAGCAGCACATTCCACAAATTTTTCCGACTGCATTCTATATGCTATTAAATCCTCGATTGTAATAATTTTTATGTTGTGTTTTTTCGAAAATTCCATAAGCTCGGGAACACGTGCCATTGTTCCGTCATCGTTCATTATTTCACATATCACTCCTGCGGGTTTAAGTCCTGCAAGCTTTGCCATATCTACAGCGGCCTCCGTGTGACCCGTTCTTTTAAGAACTCCGCCTTTTTTCGCTGCTAAAGGGAAAATATGTCCGGGACGTCGGAAATCAGAACCTTTAACATTGTCGTCCACTGCCATTGTAACGGTTTTTGAACGTTCAAAGGCTGAAATTCCCGTAGTTGTGTCCTTATAATCAATAGAAACCGTAAAAGCCGTTTCGTGGTTATCTGTATTGTTTTCTACCATTTGCTCAATATTTAGTCTGTCAAGTATTTCCTGTTCGGCAGGCATACATATAAGACCCTTAGCGTTTTTCGCCATAAAATTTATAACCTCCGGAGTTGCGAATTGAGCGGCCGCGATTAAATCTCCCTCGTTTTCTCTGTTTTCATCATCTACAACTATTATCATTTTACCGTTTTTTATATCCTCGACAGCCTCGGGGATTGTATTGAATTTACTCATCAAATCATTTCCTTTCAGATAACTGTATTAAACAGTTCTATTATATAAAACCGTTTTTCGTAAGAAAATTCATATCTATCCTTGTATCTTCCGGTTTGTAATTTTCTTTAAATGTCAGAATCGTCTCAACATATTTGCTTAATACGTCACACTCAACATTCACAAAATCGCCTGTTTTTTTACTAAGTAAAGTTGTTTCCCTGTTTGTGTGCGGAATTACTGAAACAGAAAAACCAGTTTCTGTAACATCGGCAACAGTAAGACTTATTCCGTCAATAGCCGCCGACCCTTTCATAACAACATATTTCATAATTTCTCTGGGGCAGGCTAGAGTCACCCACACGGCATTATCCTCTTTTTTTAGACCAGAGATTATACCCTCTGTGTCAATATGCCCCGACACAATATGTCCGCCAAAACGTCCTCCGGCTTTCATAGCTCTTTCAAGATTTACAAAATCGCCTTTTTTAAGTCTTTTAAGATTACTGCGCCTTAAAGTTTCCGCCATGACATCAGCGTCAAAATACCCGTCTGATATTTTAACAACCGTAAGGCACGCGCCGTTTACGGCAATACTGTCGCCCAGTTTGGTTTCATCAAGGACAGTTTTCGCCTCAATAGTTATTACAGAAGAAGACGCACCGTTTTTAATATTTCTTACCCTTCCTGTTTCCTCAATTATACCTGTAAACATAAACAAACACCCCCAACTATAACAGCATAATAAAATAATGAACATTAATAAATCTTATATACAGGAAATCCTTTTATTGTTTTCCGCTAAAAATTATTTTTACAAGGCAAGGTCGGGAGAACATAGCCGAATGCCTGTGCCAACCAACGGCAACTTATCAAAAAGGATTTTTTGGTGCCAAACTTACTTATTTTTAAGTTGATTGACTAATATAAAACATCATATTCAATAAAAATATCACTTCCTATATTTTGAATATCCTCAGTCCTTAGGGAAAAACATTTATCAGCTGTATCCGTTCCCAATCCTCCTACAGGAGTTTTGGATTTTAATCCGCCGAAAATTTTAGGAGCGATATACGCGTGTACTTTATTAACTATACCTGCCTTCAGGGCAGAATAATTAAGTTCTCCCCCACCCTCTAAAAGCACGCTGTCAATGCCTTTTTCACCAATAATTTTAATAAGTCCCTTTAAGTCTGTTTTTTCAGAATCTGTGTTTATTACAGTTATGCCCAGACCCTCCAGATATTTTTTCTTTTCACTGTCATAATTTTTCCCTGTAGCTATAATTGTTGGAATGTTTCCCGCTGTTTTTACTATATTGCTCTCAATAGGAATTCTAAGATAAGAATCGCATATTATTCTTGTCGGGTTGACTCCATTTTCAATACGGCAGGAAAGCAAAGGATTGTCTGATATAACGGTTCCTATACCGACCATTATACCGCTTAAACGGTTTCTCGTTTTATGAACATGTTCTCTTGCTTTTTCACCTGTTATCCATTTCGAATGACCTGTGTATGTCGATATTTTTCCATCGGCGGTCATAGCGTATTTCATAATAACGAAAGGCGTTTTATTTTTTATATAATGAAAAAACACTTCGTTTAGTTTTCTGCATTCTTTTTCAAGAACGCCTGTTATAACCTCTATTTTGTTTTCATTAAGAATTTTTATGCCTTTATTTTCAACAATAGGATTATCGTCGGTACAACCAACAATAACTTTTTTAATACCGCTTTTAATTATTATTTCCGTGCATGGAGGAGTTTTTCCGTAATGACAGCAAGGTTCAAGATTAACATACATCTCCGCCCCTGTCATATCCTCACCGCAGTTTAGTATAGCGTTTCTTTCAGCGTGAAAACCGCCATATCTCTCATGAAAACCCGTGCTTATAACTTTTCCGTTCTTTACAATTACCGCCCCGACCATAGGATTTGGATTTACATAGCCTTCTCCTTTTTTCGCAAGCTCAATAGCCATCTTCATATATTTTTCCATATAAAACCCCCTTGTATTATTTTTTATACGCAAAAAAACCCAAAACACCAATTTTGGGGACAAAAAGACAAATCAATAACAATATTAATTAAAATCTCCTTTCATCCGGACTATACCGTCGGCTTTGGAATTTCACCAAATCATGCCCTTAAAATGCCGAAGAGGCATTTTAAAAAGCTCGCAGGCTATAACTGCCGGTAGGGAATTTCACCCTGCCCCGAAGATGTTTACAGACCTATTATCAAATCAATTACAACAAAACGATAACAGAATAAAACAATTACAACTTTAATAAATCTGACATATAAAGAAGTATTTCATTATTTCCCGCTGAAAATTTTCCAACTTGCTGTAAATTTAAAAATAGGCTTATTTAAGTATACACCTTTACATATATATAATCAAGAGTTTTTATATACATAAAAAAATAATACTATATTTTGAGATTTTATATAGTAAATCAACTTGAAAACGAGAAAAAGGAGGAGAGCTAAAAAAGGATTTTTAGCCGCCGAACTTACTTATTTTTAAGTTGATTGACTAGACCTGTTCAATAAATTTCCTGTAAAAATTAAAATATAAATTATAAATTTTACCCTTGACATATCTCTCCCTATATGGTAAAATAATATTTGTAATTAATTAATAGATTTTTTTTGTGGGAGCATAGCTCAGCTGGGAGAGCATCTGCCTTACAAGCAGAGGGTCATAGGTTCGAGCCCTATTGTTCCCATATATAAAAAAGCTGTCGCTTTTGCGATAGCTTTTTTATGTGTATTTGGCATCATAGTTCCAAAAATATAAGATCTCTTCGGAAACTGGCAAATTGACAGATAAGTGCAGATTTTGCTGATAGGCGAAATTAAATTTTCGCCGTAATACTCGCGGTGGTATTTCAAGAAAATTTAGTAAGGCATATCGAGAAAAAATGTGCTTAGATGGCATTTTTTATGTTTCTGAGGAGGTCTATACAATACCGCAGAGCGTAAAAACAGGAGTTTAAAAAGCAACCTCCTGTTCGGTTTATATTTATAAAAGAGGTGATTTCAGATGGCGTTTGGTATGAGAGGACACGACTTAGGAGGAAAACAAAATTTCTCTGATTTTTTGGAAAAAGTAAAAAAAAATAATATAAACTTTGTACAGCTTGCCTTTAAAAAATCTATATCTGACGAGGATTTTTCTTTGGGAAATTACAACCCGGGATTTGCCAGCTATATAAAAAAAGGACTTGATAAAAATGACATACACGTGGCAGTTTTAGGCTGTTATATAAACCCTGCAAATCCTATTGAGGCAAAACGTCAGGAAGCTGTTAAAACATTTATAGAACATCTTAAATATGCCCGTATGATAGGGGCGGATATGGTAGGTACAGAAACAGGCAGATATGACCCTGACCTTAAAATAGTTCCTTTCACATATACGGAAGGGTGCTATCAGCTTCTGCTGAAAAGTATGAGAGAAATTGTTCAGGCAGCGGAAAAACTTGGAGTAATAGTAGGTGTGGAAGGAGTTGCCACGCATACTCTTTATAGTCCTGAAATGATGAAAAGATTTCTTGAGGATATAAATTCACCTAATGTAGAAGTAATTCTTGACCCTGTAAATTTAATAGATGAAAATAATTATAAAGAGCAGGAAAAAGTAATAGACAGAGCATTTGAATTTTATGGTGACAGAATATCCGTAATTCATATAAAAGATTTCGCCCTTGAAGATGGAAAGGTAAAATATGCTCAGGTAGGCGAAGGACTTTTTAACTATGAGAATCTGTTCCATCATCTTAAATTTAAAAAGCCACATATTACAATGTTAGTTGAAAACTCAAATGAAGAGCGTTTTCACAGTGACTGTGAATATCTTCAGAAAATATATGATAACATTCAAAAAGAAACCAATTAAATCCACAGAAGTCAATTTTTAAAAACCATAGACCCTGTCCCACACCCTGCAAGGGACAAAAGTCCCTTGACCCTAAACGCAAAATATTCGCTTTGCTATTAATAATTTAAATTATCAGAAAATTTGATTATTGCTGCATTTTTTATTTCAATTTTAAAATCGACTGTAATCTTATGTTCTGCCACTTTCTTTATATTTTTAATTTTAAAGTTTTTTGCCCCGCTTTTTTACAAAAAAGCGGGCGGGTTTGGGTAGCGCCCAATGTTTTACCTTTAAATCATCTCTCTTGATTTTTATAGTAACATTATTATCATTACTCCCGCAAACATAAATGCTCCCACAGCATAATATTTTCTTTTTTCATCATAACTGTTTTTTACAATACATTTTCTGACAGCAAATACTCCTATAATAAAACACAAGCTGATTAAAGCAAAATTCCATAATGAATAAAGCCTGAAAATTTCTAAAATCCCCTCTGCTCCCATACACTTTATAACAAAAGCGGAAGTAAATCCAACGCTCAGACCTTTCACCAGAATTAAAAAAAATACTCCTATAAAACCAAATTTAATAAATCCGCATAACCATATAAAAAAAACCATACTGCCGCATTTCAAAAACCTGTCAAAAAAATCAAATCCATTGTTTAAACCACCTTCACCAAATACTGTCCATACTCCCGATAAACGCTCAAATTCAGAACTTTCAATGCCATTCAACATAAACGTTCCAAAAATAACCCCAAGAGCAAATACAGCCGCTGTAATAATAAAAATAAGATTGTTAAATCCCATAACCATACCAAAAAAGTTTCTTTTTCTTTTCGCAAGCCTTTTTGTCCTCATAAAAATCACCCTTTTTCTTTGTACAAGTATATGAGCGTACTATCTTTTTAATACCAGCAAATAAAAAAAATAAACTTATTCATCAACGGATATTTCATCTGTTGGGGAAGAAGATAATTTGCTTTTACAGCGTTTATTTTCCGCCCAAATTTCTGTAACTGTTTCTTGTATTAATATTTTTCCGTTATCTGTCGTTTTTCTATAAAAATTTAAAAGGTTACTTTCATCTATAGTTAATGAAATCGGATTTTCTTTTATAGTTATCCTGTTTTGGATATTATCATTTTTCATATCATTTCCTGATATAAGCCAATCTAAAGAAATATCAGGATACGCTTTTTTTATAGCTTCCAGTGCACCGAATGAGGGTTTTGTCTTGTTTCCCTCCATATCGCTTAATCTTCCTTGATTTATTCCTGTCATAATGCAAAATTCATTTTGTGTTAACCCTAGTTCATTTCTGAAAGATTTTATTCTGTCACCTATTGATTCCACTCTTTAAAAACCCCCTTTATATGATACCCCAAAAGCAAAAAATATTCAAAACATAATATAAAACTATCGATATTATCCATAAACAGATATATAATAAACTTAGTTATAGTAAAACAATAAAAAAATATACAAAATCTGTGCAAGTATAAAGTTTCGAGAGAAGTCTGGTAAATAAAAATAATACAGTAAAAAAATCTGCTGTAATAAAACCACCAAAAATTATTCATAAGGAGGTTGTCATAAATTAAAATGAAAATTTTTATATACTCTGTCATTATAAAATTACTGTAAAAACACTTTCGTATACATTGGCAGAAAGCTGGATTTTGTATTTCAGGCATTCAGTATCTTTTATATATGATAATAAATACAAATCTACTATAAAAAAGACGGCACAAGAACCCTTGTGCCGTCAACCGTATAATTATATACAGATTATTTTTCTGTAGTTTCTTCCAAAGTGGTTTCTTCTGAAGACTCACTGGTTTCCTCTGAAACTTCTGTAGTTTCTTCTGAAGACTCTTCCTTTGATTTTTCAGCTTTCGCTTTTTCCTCTACAGACTTTTTGGTTTGGAGAACATCATATATAAGCTTAGCGGCCTCCCCACGTGAAATATTCATTGTAGGATTAACCATACCATTGCTTCCGTTTATAAAACCAAGACCAACAAGCTTTTCAAAAGGAGCTTTAGCATAAGAAGCTATTAACGAAGCGTCCGCGAATTTGCTTAAATCGCCTGTTTTGTCGCTTGTGTATCCTATAGCGTCAAGAGTTCTTGCAATTATCGATACAGCGTCCTGTCTTGTAATATTATTTTTAGGAGCAAAAGTAGTTGCTGATGTTCCGTTGATAATACCATAAGCTTTAGCTGCGGCAATCTGTGTAGTATAGTAATCGCTTGCCAAAACATCTGTAAAGCCGTGAGCTTCACTTGACGTAATTCCAAGAGCTTTTACAAGCATTACGGTAAAGTCACCTCTTGTAATTTTAGCGTCAGGAGCAAATGAATTTTCAGTAATACCGTTTACAATACCCTCGTTTACTAAAGCGGCAACATAAGGTTTTGCCCAACTACCTGAAAGGTCTGCGAATTTATCGGCGCTGCCGTTGTCAACAGGAGCAGACACTATCGGAGCGTTATCACCTGTTGTATTATCACTTGTTGCGTTATCGCCTGTAGTATTATCGCCTGCTGTGTTATCATCTTTATCAGAATTTGTCTTATCATTAGAAGAATCAGTTTTTGAAGACTCATCCTTCGAAGACTCATCCTTGTTATTTGATGATGAAACTGTATTTGAGGAATTGTTCTTTTTAGCAGAACCGCCGCCTCTTCCACCTACAGAATCATCTTCATCATTTCTTGAAGTAGTAAGTTCATCAGTAGATACCTCTATAGGGTCTTCATATCCCTCAACACCGGCAATCTTAGCTTTAGCCAAATCGGTAAGTTCAAGGAAATCCCCTGTAATAAAGTTACCGTCTTCATCCTGTGCAAAGTGACCGTTTTTAATAACAGCATCCATATCAAGACTCTTGAAGAAAGCTTCTGTAACTTCCTCGCCTGACGGGTTTTTACCATTAATATAGTTGTAATCTTTATAATTAGGATGTTCAACAACAGTTCCGTCAGTTTCTGTTTTAGTAGGATAATTTCCTACTCTGTCACTTCCTCCCGGCTGATAAGACACTATACCTTTAATGTCATAATTATAATGCCTTGTACTTGCGCCGCTTGTGTATAATCCTACATTAGAACCTGTATTTTTCCAAGATACACAATCTCTTGCTGTAAGCTGAGGATTGGAGTTTGATGAAATACCTGTAGCGTCGTTTAAGAATGTTTTACAGCCTTTAATATAATGCTGTACAGGAACGGATTCACCGCCGAGTTTAAGACCGTTGTGACCGCCTTTGGATCTCTTCTTGCTTGTTCCGTCAGCTTTAAGTTCATAACCCTGACGGTAAGAAATACAGTTAATCAGAGTTACAGGAGCGATAGGACCTGTACCTGATTTAGTATATAAGTCCCAACCATCATCAAGATTGTGGTGAGATACACAGCCTTCAAATACATTGTTGTATCCTACGGTAAGCTTACAGCCAAAACCGTCCGCGTTAATACCCGCAGGGTCTGCGCTGTTCCATACCTCACAGTTTTTAATTAAATTGTCATGAGGCCACTGGCTCATTTTTATATAATCTCCGTTTGTTCTTGAGAGCTGGAATCCTGTATCATTGTTATCATAGAATTTACAGTCCTCAATAACACAATTATTTCCAGAAAGCTGGAAACCTCTTAAATTGTTTCCGGAATGTCTGAAATCAATTCCTTTTACATCCCAGTAGCTTGCCTCCAATGTCATTCCCAGTACCTCGTACTGAGCATCAATTACAGGCTCAGCGCCCTCGTCTGCTATAAGACGGATGCGCTTTTTGGAAAGACCTGATTTTGTTTCAGGAACAGTAATTGTTTTATCTCTCAGATAAACACCGTCCATCATTATGATAGTCTGACCAGCTTTTACAAATCCTAAAGCTGTATCAAGGTCAAGAGGGTCTTCTTTTGTACCCACGCCTGAAGCAGAACCGTCAGGCGCCACATAAATCGTTTCAAGACTAGCGTCGTAGTTTGAGTTGTGAGTTACAACAAATGAGTCTTTATAATCCGCGGTTGACGTAAGAATTTCATATTGGTCTGAAGCCTCGTCAACAATTCTTGGCGTATAAAGGAACTCAAAATTAGTACTGGAGTTTTCGTTGAGTTTTACAGCGAAAACATTGTTCTTTTTTGATATAACAGCTTGGTTTATAATAACCTTGTTATCTTGTTTGATTGTAAGGTATCCACCTGATTTATTACTTGGTTTTATTGTAAGATTGTAGTCTGTTTTAGCTGAAACAGCAGGTGAAGTAACAGAAATCTTAGGTGCTATAGATGTAGCTCCAACCTCTTTTGATGTAAGGTCTGTACCTTTGTCTGTTACCCATAATTTAACATTTTCAACTTCCATTTTAGCATAACGGGCACAGAAGAATCCAACATAAATATTATCAGGGTCAATATTTGTCAAAGTTTCGCCATATTCAGGATACCATGACCTTACTTCTGTAGTACCTGTCTGGTGGTCGTAGCAAGTAGCTTTGTATCCTCCGTTAATTTTTTCAAGTGTAAGAGTATATTTGTCATTTTCATCAAAGAAATGATTTGTCATTGTAGGAGTAGGTATTTCTCTTGTAGGAGAACCAACTTCTGTAGTTCTGAATGACTCACAGCCGTATCTTACACCAAGATTAATACGGTTAATATCTCTGTTCTTTTCAAAAGAACTTGCTTTAGGGTCTTTAGGATATCCTGTGAAAGAACATCCGCCTACCAAAACGAAGTTACCGCAGTATACATCTCCTGAGTTAGCAGGTTTAGGCTCGCCGTTTTCATCTAATACAGCGTCAGTCATTTTACTTGATTTTGTTTCTCCGCCGTTGTCTGCTTTAAATTGGTCGTTGGCCTGTAAGAGAATATTATCTCTGGCCATAATACCGAAAGCTTCCTGTCCGGCTCTTGATTCATCATCAAAAGGTTTTGTAAGATATTCTTTGATTGTTATATCTGCCTGAATTCTGAAGTTTTCATCAGCATTCAGTCTTGTGTAAAGGAATGATATACCGTCCTGGTCGGTAGAAATTTTTCCGCCGCCGCCTGTAGACGCTACAGTAGCTTTCACGCCCGGATTTTCAATCTCATTATACGCTCCGGAACCGCTTCCGCCCTCTATAGTACAGTAATTTTTATTACCGTCGCTTGCGGATTCACCCTGACGGGTCCATTTCCAGTAATGTTTATCCAAAGTTTTTACTGTAACAGGCAAATCTGTTTTATCAAAATTAGTATTTACAGGGATAATTGAAATTATTGATACAGGATTTTCAGCGTCTGATTTTTCTTTTACAGTGAATTTAGTCAAATCAATGTCGAATAAACCGTCAGCGTTTACTATTTCTTCATCTCCCGCACCATAAATCATCTTTCTTACTTTAAGAGGTTCAAGATCTCCTGATGAGTAGTAATAGCATACCTGAAGTCCTGTAGAATCAAACGCCTCTTTGTTTGATTTTGACGCGTCAAGATTATAAGTCGTAATAGGATATCCTGTTATTCTTACTTGTCTTACTTCTTTAATTCTTAATTCAACATCAAAAGATGTTTTAATATTCTCGTTTTTAGCATATTTAGCGACAATGGTATAATTGCCGGCTTTAGTGTTGTCAAACGCTGAGGAATCCAATATATATTCTTTTTCTGAAAGAACATCTGACTTTGTACTGCCGTCTGCGTTTTTATATTCGGCTTTTATTCTTAATCCTGTAGGATTAAAATTTTCACCGTTATAGTAAACCATAGTTACAGGCTTGCTTGTAACTTTAAGAGAGCTTAAAGCAAAATCCTTGTATACAGTTACAGGAATTTCAGCAACAGCGCTTCCCGCCTCTGTAGTTTCTGTAGCTCTGAATTTTACTTTAACTGATTTATCATTAGCCATATTGGCGTCGATAAACTCGTAATTGATTTCTTCTACGCTGTTACCTTCATCATCAGTAACTGTCTTGAAAGTTTTAACGTCTTTTCCGCCAAGAGAGAGTACATATTGATCTTCCTCAAGAGTTTTTTTCGTTCCATCGAGGAATTCAGCCTCAACTTTAAGACTTTCCGGGTTAAATACCTGACCAATAAAATACTCGTTTTTAAGCGGCTGACTTATAACATTAACTTTAGTAGCTCTGTTAATTACACAATTAAGCTGAATGGGAATTGATACCCCGCCTTTTGTAATAGACGCATTCTGAACTCCCAAAGAGTTAATGTCAGCGTCAATAGCGTAATCTTCTCTTTGAAGAACTTCTGTTGTTCCGTCCTCGTAAGTGGCTGAAACGATAAGTCCGGGGAGTAAAGGCTGAGTTCCCACAACAAATTCGTTAGTTTCAGGATTGTTTGTTATAGTGAGATTTTTTATTTTTCTGTCGTCCACGTTAAGTTTAATATTTGTAAAAGTAACGTCTGCGTTTCTCGCCTGCATTAAAGCTGGATGTACTGTATCTCCCGTAAAGATATTTCCCGTATCTCTTACTATATAAGAATTATCTCCACAATACACAGTATAAATATTGCTGACCTTTGTAATTTTAAGACTTATAGGAGTATCAGTAGAACCACCCGAGAGTTTAACAACATCCTTAGCTAAAATATCGCTCCATGTTCTGCTTTTGGCATTATCTCTGTAACTTCCTTTAATGCTCATATTAGTGTCGTTTTTTGATGCCGCCCAAAGAGAACCCGCAACACTGTTTGCTGTTTTCTCAAGCTTATCAAATACAGCAATTCCGGCGGTTGTCTGATGTGGATTGCTTTCTGACTGACCGTTAGACTTTTTGGGCAGATTGTTAGTATTATTTACAGTCATATCCGCTGTAAGAGTAAAGTCTTTGGACTTATCCACCTCAGCGGCAAAATATGAATACTGGTCGTCACTGCCTGACCATTTACCGCTCTGACCGTCTGTAGCCCTTATAGTCACGCCGCTTTCAAGGTCGCCTATAACTTCCGAACTTCCGCCTGTCTTTCCGCTTTTCCAGCCATCGGTAACATCTGCCGCCAAAGCTGTTGATGTAGTAAGCTCATCGGCAGATAAAATCACAGAATCTTCTTCCGGCAAAACATCTTCTGTTTTTTCGGAATCATCAGAATCCGTCGGCAAAACTTCGGCAGCGGCATCTGATACCTCAGAAACTTCTGTTTCCAAAACTTCAGTTTCTTCAGCTAAAACCGTAAAAGACATAGAGCTGAAAATCATAGACACAGCAAGTAAAGATGCAATAATCTTTTTCTTCATAAAGTCTTCCTCCTTTTTAAAAAAATTTTTTGCCTAAATAAAGATACATTTACAAAACAAAATAACATCAAAATTTACAATTCAAAATAACCCGCTCTCTTCAAAGTTATAAAAATTACTAAAATTTGATATATGTAAAAATACTTTATAGACAATTATATTATATATCATAGGGGCCACAAAATCAACACTTATTTTTTTATGTAACATATATGTAACATAAATTTAAAAAAACTGAAATCTGTAAAACCGCAAAAGTCAAATTTGCTGATAATTCAAATCCTTTCTCAATAGCAAAGCATATGCTTTGCGTTACGGGTCAAAAGGCTTTTCTCTCTTGCAGGGTGGTAGAACAAAGTCCACGGTTTTCAAAAATTTATTTCCGTAGTTTTGTTTTTTTCATTTGTATCTTGACATATCCGATTATTTGTTATAAAATAATTTTAATGAGCGGATATGGCGGAATTGGCAGACGCGCAGGATTCAGATTCCTGTGAGGGAATTCCTCTTGTGGGTTCAAGTCCCATTGTCCGCAGCCTACCTAATAAAAGTATTTTTTAAAATTCTTTTTTTTAATTTTGTACAGTAAATTGCCTCAAGTGGATTCGAAAAATTCATTTTGGGGCAATTTATTGTTTCACTAAAACTGTCCGATAGCCTCTAAAATGTTGCCTGATATAAATTTTTTTGTCAATCGCCATTATAGTCAATCAGGTTACCAAACAGTCTTATTACTAAAACCACCGGAATATTAATCAGCAAAAATTTCCTGCCAATTAATATCCCGGTGGTTTTATAACAATTCTACTGATTTTCCCCGTTATCTTCCAAATCCAAATCGTCTTTTTCGGTAGTTTCTTCTTCAGACATATCAAAGAAATATTCGTTAATGACTTTTTTCGCCTCTTCCTCATCGGTTTTAAAATAATAAGCTCCGTCTATAAGACCGCCCTCAGACGGCAGCACCGCCGACTTTACATTATCCGGATTAATAAGAGGCACAAATGTGATATACTTTGATATATCACCAATAGTAATATCTGTTTCAACATACTGCATAAAACTGTTTGCTAAACCATTAAGGTTATCTTTAAGATTTTCCTGACTTAAAACTGTTTTAAGGAATACTTTGAGAAATTCCTGCTGCATTTTCATTCTTGTTATATCTTGGTCAGCATAACCTTTTCTGAAACGTACAAGCCCTTCCGCCTGTTTTCCGTTAAGGTGCTGCATACCGGGATATAAATCTATATAGAGATTTTGTTCGGGGTCGCTGTAATAAAGCCTTTTAGGTACATCAAAATCAATTCCGCCTATAGTGTCCACAACATCTCTGAAACCTGCCGTATCAATCATTATATAAAAATCAAAATTAACGCCTATTATCTCCGAAACTTCTTCTTTAAGATATTTAATACCTAAATCCCCGCCTCCGACATAATTGTACAGAGAATTAATTTTAAAATAGCTTGGCGGATGTCTGTCATATTTTCTAAGCTCATTTAATTTATCTCTTTCTAAAACAGTATATAAATCTCTTGGAATTGAAATCATTGATATTTCTCCGGTATCGGCCTTAAAAGTCGCCGCTATGATAGTATCCGTAAGACCGGCTATTTTATCTCTGCCCACAAGCAGGAAATTTGTCCTTAAAGGAACAGAAAGCCCCAGCTTTTCTTTTTGAACTTCCTCTTTTGAATTTATTATAGCTCTTTCCCACTCTTTTTCCTGATTTTCTTTTATATAAGCCGGAGTATCATCTTTTAAATAAAAATACGCTCCCAAAGCCCCTCCGTAAAATATTAAAAATATAGACATAGTTATACCAAAAACAAGAAAATATTTTTTCAGAGACCTGCCTTTTGACGTATTGTCTTTTGATTTTTCGTTCATATTTTCATACCCTTATCAAAAAATTGTGATTACCAACAATGTTTAAAGCGTTCTTATAAATAAACCGCATTTAGAATTATATCAGATTATAAAATAATTTACAACAATTTTTTGACAAAAAATAAAATATTTTTTAAAACAAGCTGTCATACACTTCTTTCATAGTTATATATGTATCATAATCCGATGCTTATAAGAAGTGCCTTATCTATTTTCTTCATAAGTCCCATATCAAGGTGACCGATTTTCTCACGAAGTCTTTTTTTATCAATAGTCCTTATCTGCTCAAGAAGTACGACAGAATCTTTAACAAGAGAATATTTGCAGCAGTCTATCTCAATATGTGTAGGCAGCTTTGCCTTGTTAATCTGAGATGTAACCGCCGCACATATAACGGTCGGTGAATATCTGTTTCCAACATCATTTTGTATAATCAGAACAGGCCGTATTCCTCCCTGTTCCGAACCGACAACGGGACTTAAATCAGCATAAAATATATCGCCCCTTTTTACTGTCATTTCGCCTCACACTCCATATACAATTTAAGACGCCGCAAACGGCGTTTCTCTGAGGCAATTCCGCCAGAGTCAGAAAAAATACTTTATTCATAATTCCGGCAAAAGCCGTTCTGATTTTTAATATTTATAGTGAAACAACAAAAGAATACACAAATAATATTTAATAAATTTGATATTTTAAGGAACCCTTTTGTTGTTTCAAACTCAAAATTCTGCTAATTGCTGTAGCGCGTAAAGAAATATTGAATAAAATAATTTTTTTCTTCAGGGAGTTCTTACGGAATTGCTTTAAGTCTCCTCATATCTAGTATCATCAGTAAGACGTAAAATTATACCTGTCATATTAAATTTTAAACAAAGAAAGTCAAGTCAATTTTATCAGACCGGCTCAATAACCTTATAATAATTTTGGTATATGGCAATTCACAAAAAACTTTTTATCAGGCAAGACAGGTGTAAAAAGGTTCGTTAAGCGGTACTGGGAGATTATAGAACAAGTCTGATATAGTCAATCCGCTTGAAAATGAGCAAATTTTATATTTTTCTAAGATATAAGATTAATGGTTTTAAGAAACTCGCCATTTCTTATATATACTCTGGGCACTCTTTTTCCGACACTGCAAAGAACTTCATAGCTTATGGTTTTTTGTATTTTTGCTATATCATCGGCGCTTATTTTAATGCCGTTTTCCTCTCCCATAAGAATAACACTATCTCCCGTTTTCACATCTCCAATATCCGTAACGTCAGCCATAAACTGGTCCATACACACATTCCCCACAACAGGAGCCTTTTTCCCGTTTATAATTACAAAAGCGCTGTTGCTCATCGCTCTGGCGTATCCGTCAGCATATCCCACGGGAATTGTAGCGATATATGATTTTCTTTTTGTAAAAAATGTTCTGCCGTATCCAATACTTGCCCCCTCAGGCATTTCCTTGACATAGCTTACGTTTGACCTTATCGTCATACACGGCAGTATGTTAATATTTTTTAAAACCTTATCAGACGGGTAAAGACCGTATAAAATAATCCCCTCTCTTACCATATCTAGTTTAAACTCTGGCAAATCAATAATAGCTCCGCTGTTGGCGGTATGCTTTATAATTTTTCTGCCGAGCATTTTCTCCGTATTTTCTGCCATATACATAAATCTCTCATATTGATTTATCGTAAAAGATTTATCCTCTTCGTCAGCCGTAGCGAAATGGGTGTAAATTCCCGTAATATTAATATTGGGAAGCTTTGAAATCTCACATATTCTGCGCAGATTTTCCTCATTTGGCAAAAAACCTATCCTTCCCATACCCGTATCAATTTTAATATGTACATCGACACTTTTTTTAAGTTTAACAGCGGCGTCTGAGAAATCTAGTGCCATATCATATGAAAAAACAGTTTGTGTAAGTCCGTTCAATATAACTTCGTCAACCCTTGCCGCGGGTGTATATCCAAGTAGAAGAACAGGCACAAAAATACTGTGCCTTCTTAGCTGTATGCCTTCTTCGCATGTTGCTACCCCAAGCCAGTCCGCTCCGTTATATAAAGCCACTTTACTCACCTCAACAGCTCCGTGTCCATAAGCGTCCGCCTTGACTACGGCAAGCACTTTAGTATTTTCTCCGACCCGCTTTTTTACTTCTCTTACATTGTTCGCTATGTTGTCAAGATTAATTTCCGCTACAACCCTTTGATATTCAGCCACTAAAAACCCTCCTTAAAACTCGCTGAATTCTTTTTCCGAAATTTCAACATCATATTTAAATTCCGAGAATTCCGCCGTAAAAATAACATTTCCTTGGCTGTCAAAAGTTTCAAGTTTAAAAGGGACAGCCTTTTCCTCATCCACCCAAAGCTTTTGCCTTGACAAATATTTTCCTCCGTCCACGTCCGTCTCATAGACATAATAGTTTTTACCGTTTAAAAAAACCTCTTTTTCAGCGTCGCCTTGTGAGTTCAGGTACGTTTTCATAAACTCAGAAATAAATATTTTGCTTTTTCCGTCAAAATCTCCTCCGACTCCTGCGAAAGAAATTTTGCTTTGTACATTAGGATTATACTGCCATAATCCTTTTCCGTCAAATAAAATAATATTTCCAGTCAGAATATCAGGTTTATTTGTTTTTATTCTGTATCTTCCGCCGTTTTCCCATATAATAGAAACCTCGTACACATCCTCGTTCTTATTAGAAACAACTGTCACTTTTGCGTCACAGGAATAACTTTTCATAGAAACAACCATTTCTTTAAAATCTTTTTTTTCAGAAACCGCGCTTTCACCTGAACAGCCCTGCGTAACACAAATTATACAAAAAAGTATAACAATTAAAAATTTTTTCATAGAAATTCACCCCCAAAGAGTTTATATTTATTTATATGTATAACGCTCTTTCACAAGAAGTTGTATACCCCATTTCACAAGACCAATTTTCCCGTTCCTGTTTGATGAAAATCAAAACATTGGGTGTCGCCGAACCCTCCCGCTGTTTTGAAAAAAACAGAGCTAAAAACTTTATAGTCAGTCAATTTAAAAATGAGAAAAAAACAAATTGATTGACTATAAAGCCTTTTCAAAGGGTTTATATGTGTGGGTAAATCCACCGGTTTTTAAAAATTAATTTTCGTATTCCTTGTTTAAAATACTGTTTACAATCATTTGTGAATATATTATACTAGTATTATAAAAGTTTGTAACTGACTGTTTCGTCAATACATAAATAAAATCAGAGAAACAATCTACCTACAAATAATTTGCAAAATTCAGCGCAAAACAGATTTGTTGTTTCTCAATTAAGGAGAGATTATTATAGACAGCCAAAATAATCAGAAAAGCAAAAAAACTATAATAACGATAATAATGATACTTATAGTAATGATATTTATTGTGACAGGAGCATTTATATTTATAATAGCGTCGTCAATGCCTTCAGGTAGACGTACAGATACCGCTGATACAAATTCTTCTGAACATAGCGAAATTACTTCCGCTGATACTGACGAAAATTTTTTTACAGACTCTTCTGTTCCCTCAAAAACAGTATTCGCCGTATATGGCGTTGATAAAGGAAAAGCGCTTTCAGATGTAATAATAGTAGCATCTTTTGACAGGGTAAAAAATACAATAAACTCAATTTCAATACCTCGTGACACATATGTTGAAATGTCCGCAAAAAATCGGGAGGAATTAAGAGAATACGGTAAAAAAATCCCTTCGGGGGGAATGAAAATAAACGCTGTGCACAGCCTTTGCGGAGAGTACGGAAACGAATATCTTTCAAGACAAATTGAGGAAATGCTTAATATTCATATAGACTATTATTTTGAAATAGATTTAGACGGCTTTGTGGAAATAGTAGATTTGATAGGCGGAGTTGAAATAGATGTTCCGACAAATATGCGCTACAGTGACCCCACCCAGGATTTATATATAAATATAAAAAAAGGCAGACAGACTCTTGACGGGAAAAAGGCGCAGGAATTTGTTCGTTTCAGACGTTTTGTAAAAGGAGATATAGAAAGAATAGAATCACAAAAACTTTTTTTAAAAGCTTTTTTGAAAAAAATAACAAGCTCCGATACAATTCTTTCAAATCTTTCAGAGCTTATTTCAGTTTTTTTAGACAATGTAAATACAAATATGACGCTTAAAGACGCTGTTAATTACGCTTCATATATAAAAGATATGTCTGCCGATAAAATAATAATGGAAACTCTTCCCGGTGATGACAATACGCCTTACAGACACTATGAAAATGAAACAAGAAGCCTTGTAAACAAATTGTTTTTTGACGTAGAGCCTGCCGCTTAAAAACTTTTTTATAAACAGACCTGTTCAATATCAAAAAGGCGGAAACACAAAAACTTTTCGCTTAAAATTTTAAAAATTGATTTCCGCCTTTTTAATATACCCGTTTAATAAAATTACTGTAATAATAACCACGGAAAAAGTGTGATAAAATACCTTTTTCCTTTTACAGTCGTCCGCCTTTTATAAAATCCTCAATGTTTCTATGCTCAAATCCATCAATAAAAGCGCCTTTCGCTGTACAATTTATAAGTTTCACATCGGTGTGTTTTGCAGCGAATTTTCTAAACCATTTAAGATATTCATATAAATTCTGCGGAGAATAATAAATATTTCCGTCAATTCCTGTAACTTTTTTTCTTGTTTTCACAGAAATGTACCCTTCGCCCTCACCAGCGTGCATTTTATCAGAATGATAACATAAATCCTGACCTATAAGAATAATCTCCGAAAATCCCATAATATAAGCAAGACTGAGAGCAGTTGTAGCCACTGAGCCGCCTGTTTCTACAGTAAATTGTTTTTCTTTCGGCATAACTTTGTCCGAATACTTTTCAAACAGAATATATTTTTTACCCTTGTACTTTTCCAGACCCACACATGAGGTAGATAAAAAAAACAGAGGAATTTCGGTTTCTTCCATATCAAGCTGTAAAATAACTTCTTCTTTAGCTTCGGTAACAATTATAAAATCAGGCTTTACACCTATCTTTTTAAGATATTTAAAAGCTCTTCCCACACATATAACAGTAGCGTCTTTTAAATATTTAATCTTTTCACCATTCAATTCAAGAGATGGTCCCGCTGAAACAACAACGGCTCTTTTTCCCTTAAAGCGGTCTTTAAAAACTTTTCCTCCGTTTTCATAATTTTTGGTAAGATTAATTTTCTCATTGTCAGAAAGGAGTGTTCCCAAAATAGAAAACGACCGCCTTTTAAGAATATATGTTTCAAATAATTCTTTAATTTCCCCAAATTCTTCCGGCATAACTCTTAAAGACGGTTCGTGGCAAATAAAAGATGTGTTTTTATTAAAATAATCTTTAATTCTAAGTACTCCCTCGTTAAACTCTGTAGGCACGTCAAATATAATATTGTCTTTTTTCAGAGTATCCGAAATATCCGTATTCTCAAAAGCCGCTTTCAAAAGCTCACAATTAAGCTCAATAACATACATACGCTGTTTTGGTGATAGCATATCAGCGAGAGCTTTTATATGAAAACCCATACCCAGTCCGTAAACAAATAAATCCTTATCTGGAGTATAATATTCTTTCGCGAAATCAATCGCCTCATTTTCGGAATTGTATTTGCTGTTTATAAAAAAAGAGCATCCTCCAAAAAAAGCCTTTAAAACCATACCCCCGTCTTTTCCCTGTGATAAAGCAAAACCATTTCCAATTTCAGTATTCTTAATTATTTTGTTTATTTTCTCAGAATCAAACATCAAAAACCTCCGCCCGTTAATTTATAGTCAATCAACTTGAAAATGAGAAAAGGGAAGCGAGATAAAAATTATTTTTACAAAGCAGAATAATAAAAGTATAGCCTCCGTCCTATGCCGACTGACAATAACGCGTGAAAAATAATTTTTAGCCGCCGAACTTATTCATTTTTCAAGTTGATTGACTATATAATTGCCTGAACACTATAGCTGTGTTATAATGAATTATATCATAAAGGAAAATCCGATTCAATAAAAGAGGTGAAAATTTTGGATAATAACAATATTCACGAAATATCCCTTAAAATGAAATTTCTTACAAGCGTTCTTGAAAAAAAAGCTGGGCTTTTAAAACAAATATATAATATAACTGAAAATCAGGAACTTTTTGAACGTACACTGACAGGTGATGATTATGATATACTTGTAAAAGAAGCTGTAAAAGAAAAACAAAAAATAATAGAGGAAGTAATAGCCGCGGACAATATTTTTATGAAAACCTTCGGTGAGTTCAAAGGTGCTTTAAATAAAAATCAGGATAAATTCAAAAGCGAAATAAAACAAATGCAAAATAAAATAAGAGAAGTTTCCGACATAGATTTTAAAATACGGGCGAAAGAACATCGGGCAAAACAAGGGATACAAGTACGTCCGGCTGTTCTTTCCCAAAAAATAAAGACACTCAAAAGCTCAAAAAATTATATTCTTGACAAATACCGTAAAAATACCAATATATAGTCAATCAATTTAAAATAAATTACAATAGACCTGTTTTAAAAAAAAGTCTGCCAAACAATTCTGCTATTTTTCAGTATAATATATTTAAGTTGATAAGAGAATCTATCCCCCGAAATTAACTGTAAAAAAACTTAGCAAAGCATACACTTTGCGTTATAAAGTTTAGAATTAAATCCTTTTCAAAGGGTTTACAGGTGTGGGCAGAGCCCACGGTTTTAAAAAAGTGTTTTTTATGAAAAATCATAAAAAACTCTTGACAATAAATGAGAAATATTATATACTTTAAAAAGTGCCGCAGACAGCAGGTGTGTTTCACATAAAAGCAGTATGCTTACCTGCCGAGGATAATCGATGTAATATATACCTCTTTTGCGGCTGTCCGTCAGAAGAGGTTTTTTTAATACACATAGGCGGAAACCTGAAAACAAACCTCCGCCCGGTTAGATTGACGGCTAAAAACGTTTATTTTTTAATTATAAACGTTTTAAAAAATGAAACAGGAGGTGTAATAATGGCTAAAGTTGAGGAAAAGCAAGTCATTGTAAATTCTATCAAAGAAAAACTTGAAAAGGCAGCTTCCGTTGTTTTGGTTGATGCCAGAGGTCTTACTGTTGAGGAAGATACAAGACTTAGAAAAACATTAAGAGAAGCCGGCGTTGACTATAAAGTATATAAAAATACTATGATGAACTTCGCCGTTGAGGGAACTCAGTTTGAAGGTCTTAAAGATTACTTCAAAGGTCCAAGCGCTATCGCTATTTGCTACGATGACCCTACGGTTGCAGCCGGAATCCTTAATAAATTCAGGAAAGACGCTAAAGCGCTTGAGTTTAAAGCGGGCGTTATTGAGGGTACTTGCTATGACGCTAAGGGAATGGAAGCTGTTGCGGATATTCCGTCAAGAGAAGTGCTTCTTTCAAAACTTCTTGGAAGTTTCAAATCTCCTATGGGTTCTTTCGCTCGTGTTATCAAAGCTTATGCGGAAAAACAAAGCGAAGAGGCTTAAAAACTTGTTACAGTCTATAAATTTGTTACGGCAAAAAAATAAAATTATTTACGGAGGATATAAAAATGGCAAAATTATCTATTGAAGAAATTATTGCGGCAGTTAAAGAACTTTCTGTTTTAGAACTTAACGATTTGGTAAAAGCCGCTGAGGAAGAATTTGGCGTATCAGCCGCTGCCGGTATGGTAGTTGCAGCAGGCGCTGCGGCAGGTGCTGCTGACGCTGGTGAGGAAAAAACAGAATTTAATGTTGAGCTTACAGAAGTAGGTTCTGAAAAGATTAAAGTTATTAAAGTTGTAAGAGAACTTACAGGACTTGGTCTTAAAGAAGCTAAAGAAATCGTTGACGGCGCGCCTAAACTTGTTAAAGAGAGCGTAGCTAAAGACGATGCTGAAAACTGCAAAGCTAAACTTGAAGAAGTAGGAGCTAAAGTTACTTTAAAATAATATAAAGTATATTTACCTGTTTAATAAAGAGGGAGGCTAAAAAGCCTCCTTTCTTGTTGCGATAAATCTGTTAAACTGTAGGACTTCTTTTCGGATTATTCACCTCAAATTGAATTTACATAAACAACCCCGTCTTTATAATCAACTTTAATAATTCCTATCCTTTCAAGCGCTCTTAAAGAAACATAGTTAAAATTATTTTTAAAAACCGCTTCAACGGTTTCTTTTTTTCCGTCGGCAATTACCTCAATATTTTTGACCTCGTTATCCACAATAACCTCTTTTGTATTCTCGTCATATTCAACAGAGAAACCAAGCCGTCTTAAAAAATCTGTCGTAAATAAATTTTTTCCATCAGCAAAATATCCGTCAACAGTTTCTTTTCTTCCGTTTAAAATAACGTTAATACTTTTTTTCATTTCAGAATCTCCTTTTTCTCCATCACTTTTATACTTTATTCCAAAATACCCACAGACAGCCATAGCGACCGATACAACGCAGTCATCAATAAATAAATCACTTTTAAGAAGCTTAGCATCGTCAAAATTGCTTATAAAAGCCATTTCAATTAATACGGCATTCATTCTGGTGCCGTTTAAAACAGCTAAATCTTTTCTTTCCTTAATACCTCTGTTTTTTGTACCCAAATTATCAATAAGTGATTTCTGTACAAGCTCGGCAAAATAATTTTTTTCAAAACATAGAGTTTCAGTCCCTGATGCCTGAGAGTTTCCTGCTGAATTTACGTGAAAACTTATAAATAAATCAGCGTTTTTAGAATTAGCTATACGGCATCTTTCCCCAAGATTTATATAATTATCCGAAACCCTTGTAAAAACAATATCAAAACCCTGTTTTTTTAAGACCTCTCCCGCTTTAAGCGCAGTTTTAAGAGTAATATCTTTTTCTTTAATTCCGTTTCCAACAGCTCCTGAATCTGTACCACCATGTCCTGCGTCAATACAAATAATTTTACCCACAAAAATACCCCCTGATTTTAAAAAATAATCGCAAATCTTTTATTTCCTGATAATAATATCATAATTTCAAGTAACAAAAAATCACAAAAAATCACAAAAGGTCATAAAAAGTCACAAAAACCTTTTATATGATTTATTTCAAAACCGGACCTGTTTGGCAGCCTCAGCAATGATGATTGACAAAAGATTTTTTGTCAGACAAAGAATAATTTTTGCAGTAATACCAGAGCAGTATTTCAAAAAAATTATACAAAGTATAACGAAAAAAAGTCCGCCAAGCGACATTGCAGATGTTATCGAACAGTTTTATAGCGAAACAATAAAAGAATGAACAGTAAATCTTTAATAAAACCCAATATATTAAGCAATTCTTTTATTGTTTCGCACTAAAAATTTTGCGAATTGCTATAATATAAAATTATTGTAGAATTTCAAAAAAAGTCTGTTAGGTATTCTTATAAAGCCTTGTAAATATCATACAGTCCGTTTATAATAAGCCACCCTTCGGGAAAATATCTCATAATATTCCATATACCCGTACCAATTAAATCAAATTCTGTAATAAGGTCAACCTTTGCTTTAATGCTTCTTGCGTTTTCAAACCATACCACATGTTCACGGTTCACCGCAATGTCTGTATAATAAAAATATGGTGTCTGAGCCTCCTCGTCAAATTGTATTTCAGCCCCGTACTGTCTTGCTAAATCAAGAGCGCCCACAGTTCCCAAAGACCTTGCTCTGGACCCTTTCACATAAGGTAAAGTCCAGTCATACCCATAAAAAGGAATACCCATAAAAATTTTATAATTTGGTATTTCCGTTATAGCATATTCAACAACACGCCTTACATTGTTGATAGGAGCTACCGCCATAGGAGGTCCATATGTATACCCCCATTCATACGTCATAATCAATACAGCATTAGACGCCGCTCCCAGACCGGCATAATCATGAGCCTCATACAAAAGACCGCTTTGAGTAGCAGAAGTTTTTGGAGCTAAAGCCGTCATAACAAAAAAGCCCTCACTGTTTAATCTTTGGCTTAGCTTTCTCACAAAATCAATATAATTCTGTCTGTCATCAGGAAATACATACTCAAAATCAATATCAAGGGCTTTATACCCCTTTTCTTTCATATTCGCCAAAATATTTTCAATCAGAACATTTTGAGCGTCTGGATTATTAAGGATTTGATTAGCAAGTTTGTTGGAAAAAGTTCCGTCAATAGCTAAAGTAGAAATAAGCATAACAGGAGCGACCCCATAATCCGTGGCAATTCTTATAATTTCTTCGTCGTCAATGTCTACAAGTTCTCCCTCCGGAGTAAAACCATAAGTAAAAATCGTGAGAAAACTTAAATAAGGCAGACTTCTGATAAGTACGCTTTTGCTTATAAAAGGATAGGTATAGCCGTTAGTAGAAATTACTCCTCTTTTTTCATCATTATATTTAATAACAATAGTTTCACCCGGATATATAAGACCATTTTTTACTATAACAGGATTATTCTGCAATAAATTTACAGCGGTAACCCCATATTCCGTAGCAATAGAATATAAAGTTTCCCCCTCTCTTACAGTATGTGTAATTTCAGGAATTTGTACGACAATATCTTGCCCGACAACAAGCCTTTCAGATAAAATATCATTGTTCTGGCTTAACATAATAGGCGATACTCCATACATTTCCGCGATAGAAAATATAGTTTCGCCTTCTTTTACAGTGTGGATTATCATAAAAAAACCTCTCCGACAATATTAATATTAAATATTATTCAGAGAGGAAAACATTTATGAAAACTGATTTTTAAAACCATAGGCTCGCCCATACCCACCCGCTTTTTTGTAAAAAAGCAAGGCAAAAAACATTAACATTGAAAATATGAAAAAAGCGGTAAAAATTAAATTTAATCATACTTTTTATTTTAAAAACCAGAAAAAACAAAAATCAAATTTGCCGACAATTCAAATTATCCATTTTCAAGTTGATTGACTATAACTTAGCGCATATGGGGTAAAAAATCCAATGTCGTAATTTTTATTAAATAGCACCTGTTAAACTCGTCAAATCCTGTTCCGACATTTTTTTTAGTCAGCATAGTACCGTAGCCTTTATCATTAAAATCAACCTGAATGTATACCGCTCCTATTTCCTCGTCAATAATATGACATTTAATAACAATACATCTTTCAGAAAAAAAAGCTCCAGAAACTATGCATCTGTATTTATAAAAAGGAAATACATTCTCCACTTGCCTGCCAAATCCAAACTTTAAATTAAATTCACCCTTGCTTGATAAAAATGAAATATTTCCCTCATCTTCGTTAGCATTGACAGTCAAATTTTTTATACCAAAATCATTTTCAGATACAGAAAAATTCCATAAAATATTTTTTTCTGTTCTTTTAAAATTAACAGCTTCAATAGGTTTTATAGCCAGTTTGTTTTTCATTTCCAATAACTTTAAAAACGCGTTCTTATTTTCAGGCAAATAACCGTCTGATAACCCCTTATATACAGTATCCCAAAACAACTCAAAAATTCTGCCCACACCATTTGGGATTTCCAAAGTATCTGCGGTGGTAATCATAACAAAATTAAAATCAGGTAGAATAACCGCTAGCTGACCGGCAATTCCATAACATATATATCCATTATGTGAAATTCTCCAAAACTGGTATCCGTATCCCTGTTTTTCCTCCATTGAAACGCCTTTTACAAAAGTTTCAGAGCGTTTTGAAACAGCCTCATTAACATAATTCATAGGAATTACCTGTTTGTTTCCGAATTTTCCCCAAAATTTTCCTCCGTTTAAAAATACGTGAGCAAAAACAGCTATATCCAGAGGACGAGCCATAATCCCCGAACCGCCTAAACTTATCCCTAAAGGGTCTTTAAGACAATAAGCGTCTTTAGAAAAACCAAGCTCATTTAAAAACTCATCTCTAAGAAAATCCAAAAGACTTTTTCCCGATATTTTTTCAACCAAAGCGCAAAGGGTATGGCTTGCTGACGTATCATAAGAAAAAGCGGTACCCGGAATCTTTGACGGTTTAAGTAAAAAGAAAGACTTTACATAATCATCATCGTTAATTTGTTTAAAGGCCGTTTTTTCGTGAGGAGATTTCATTTCAAGCAAATTTCTTACGGTAGCCTTTTTTGTAATATCAGAAATATTATAAGCGGCATATTCAGGAAAATAATTAATAACAGGCTCGTCAGGATTAATTTTTCCTTTACCTGCTAAAATACCAATTCCTGCGGAAACAAAACTTTTTGTTATAGAAAACATACGATGAAAGGTATTCTCATCAAAAGGTTTGTAGTATCCGTCAAAAATGAGTTTAAAATTGCGAAAAATCAAAACCGAGTGCATATTAATATCATGCTTGTAAAGAGCGGATAAAAAATCCAAAATACTTTTTGATGAAACACCTTCTTTTTCGGGTATACTTATTTCAAAAATATCATTATTAATTTTTTTCACGAAATCATTCCTGACCTTCCGTCATCTCTGCCGAAGCTTCACTTTCTGATACAGAAACGGAGCTTTCATAATCAGAGAAATCATCTTCAACTTTAAGTTGGTTAAGTTGTTCTTTAGTTTCATTGTTTTCTTCCTCAAATAAAGCCTTATGATTTTTTCGCTTTTTATTTTTGCTCATTTCCGCCGCCATTTTTGCTGAGAGGTACATATCAGGTTCTTTTTCCAAAAGCTTTTTTTCATCAGACGGCGGAACCTTATCACCTTTTGATATTCTGTTGGCAATTTCAATGAGCTTAATGAGGTCTTCATAAGGATTTTCCTTTTTAGAATCTTCCAGTTGTTCTAAAAACATTCTTTTAGCCTCGTCAGATATCATAAAAGAATCACTGTTTTTAAATTTATCTTTTGTTTTTTGCTGATTTTCATCAGAGTTTAACATTTTAGCGTCTGAATTTTCCACCTGTTTCTCAAAAATATCGTAGGTTTGTTTTTCGTTTACTTCCATATTATTAGCAATCCTCATAAAAATACTCCTTTCTCAAATAATTTTTTATTTTATAGTCAATCAGACTTCTTTCAAAACTTCACACTTGCACAGATATCGCATCGCCCAAAAAAATATTTAATTCAATGATTTTTATTTTACCTTATATAAATTATATCGGCAAAATAATTTACATTTATTAGACCAACTTTTTACAAATCCGTATAAATCATTTTTCGCTCAAAAAACAATACTTTTATATCAATTTCGGTAAAAAAGAAAAAATAGATAATTTTTCTTTTTCCGTCCACTTTAAAATTGCTGTAACCATAAAAAACAGAATATCCTAAAACCTAAATCCATAAAAAAACAGCCGAATTAAAATTCAGCCGTTTTTTTAAATAAATTTAAATTTTATTTTAAGCTCTGCTTAAATATTCGCCTGTACGTGTATCAATTTTAATAACATCACCTTGATTTACAAATAAAGGAACATTTACATTAGCTCCTGTTTCAACAGTAGCCGGTTTAGTAGCTCCTGTAGCTGTATCGCCTTTAAATCCAGGTTCGGTTTCTGTAATTTCAAGTTCAACAAACAAAGGCGGTTCAATCCCAAAAATTTCGCCGTTATAAGAAAGAATTTTAACCATTTCATTTTCTTTGACAAATTTAAGAGCGTCTCCAACATCGCTTGAATTTACCGCAATCTGTTCAAAAGTCTCATTATCCATAAAATGGAAAAGCTCGCCGTCGGTATATAAATACTGCATATCTTTTCTGTCAATAAAAGCTTTGCCCATTTTTTCAGTAGGTCTGAAAGTTTTTTCAACAACGCTTCCGGTTTTGATATTTTTAATTTTTGTACGTACAAAAGCGGCGCCTTTTCCCGGCTTTACGTGCTGAAACTCAAGGATAGTATAAATATCGCCTTCGTATTCAATAGTAACACCATTTCTAAATTCACTGGCTGAAATCATAAAAAAAAATCCTCCTTAAAATTAACTGTATAACAGCATATTTATTATACCAAAAAATGACACATAAATTCAATAGTTTTCAAAAAAAAATCAACAATTTTTAAAAATGTCCCTCAAAGCGGAAAGCGCCATAATATAGCCAAAATATCCAAATCCGCATATCTGACCGACACATACAGGGGCTGTAACAGAGGTATGTCTGAATTCTTCCCGCTTGTGGATATTTGACATATGCACCTCAATCACAGGAATATCGACAGATGCCAAAGCATCTCTCACGGCATAGCTGTAATGTGTAAGCGCGCCGGGATTTATAATAATTCCGTCCGCCTTATCAATAAAACATTTTTGAATATAGTCTATTATCTCACCCTCGTGATTGGATTGAAAACAGTGAGTTGCAAAATCCATTCCCGATGCCTCTTTTTTTATAACGTTAATAATCTCGTCATAGCTAAGACTTCCATAGACTCCTTTTTCCCGTATTCCTGTAAAATTTATGTTTGGCCCGTTAATAATACTGACCTTTTTCATATAAATCCAAACCTCCTAAGTTCTCTCCCTACCTGCCATGCGCTCTCCTCAAGCCTCATACTGCTTATGTCTATTGTAAAATCAGAATATTTGCTGTAAAGAGGTTCTCTTTCTTCAAGCAGCGAACAAATAAGAGCCAGTTTATCATCAGCCCCGTTAAGAAGAGGTCTTGTATTGTCGTTTTTAATATTTCTGTAAATTTTTTCAGCGCTGCATCTCAAATAAACAATAGTACCGTTTAATTTAAGATTTTCAATATTATTGTCGTCTTTAATAATTCCCCCGCCTGTAGCGATAATATAACCACTGTTTAAAGCGGCGAGCTTACAGTAATTTCTTTCAAGCTTTCTAAAATAAGATTCTCCGTATTTTTTAAAAATATCGTTAACAGACATACCGCACATACATTGAATTTCAGAATCAGTATCAATAAATTTTTTATTATAATTCACAGCTATTCTTTTTCCCACGCTGGACTTTCCGCACCCCATAAATCCTATAAGTACAATATTACTTTTCTTCTTTCTCATAATGTTTCGCGTCCCTGTTTACAATTTCAGCGGCTTTTGTAATTTCCGCGATAATATGCATTCTGAAATGATTGTCCATAGCCTTTACTTTGTTAAACAAAGCGCCTTCATTTGTAACCGTGTACTGAGGAGGCAGATTATTGAGCGCTATTGCCATAACGTCATATCTGCATTTATCACAACAGCACATACCAACTTCACTCATAACTCCGTCAACATACCTGCCTACATATTCTTCCATACAATTTCTAAGTTTCATAGACTACACCTCTTAATAAAATTAAACCTCTGATAAGGTTTTTTTCAGATTTTCTTTAAATTGATTATCAAATTTTCTTTCAAGCCAAATTTCAGAAGCCGCAACGCCTTGATAAATAAGCATATCAAAACCGTTAATAGCCGTTATCCCAAGGCTTTCCGCATCCTCTAGAAATTTAGTTTTGGCGGGAATATAAATTGTGTCAAAAACCGCCGAAACATTTTTGTCCTCAAAAAATTTTTTATCAGATATAGGAGAGATACCGACTTTATCTCCAAATCCAAGAGTAGTCGTCTGAATTACAATATCACATTTCTGAATACTGTAAATATCACCGATTTCGCAAACTTTGATATTTACATTATAGTGTTTTAAAATATTGTCTTTAAGCTTTTGAGCGTTTAACAACGTGCGGTTAGCTATAAAAATTTCATCGGCCCCTTCTGACGCTGCCAAAACCAAAGCTGCACGGGCGCTCCCTCCGGCGCCTATAATAAGAACTTTTTTACCTTTTATGTAAATACCTCTGCTGTTTAATGAATATAAAATTCCGATAATATCCGTGTTATAGCCAAAATAGCCATTTTCAGTATATTTAAGAGTATTGACGGCTCCGATAGCTTCCGCTCGTTTGTCAATTCCGCAAAGAGCCGGAATAACCGCTTCTTTGTGAGGCACAGTAACGTTCATTCCCCTTATATTCAAAGAATACGCGCCTTTAACAGCCTCATAGACGTCACCGTCATTCACATGAAAAGGAACATATACAAAATCCATTTCCAATACCTTTGCTATAGTATTGTGAATAACAGGAGAAAAAGAATGTTCAACAGGGTCACCGATAATACCATATACATTTGTTTTCCCACTAACTTTAGTATTAACCTCCATAAAAAACCTCTCAAAAATTTATTTGTACTGTAAGTTTCCGATAAATAAAAAAATGTTTAAGACCTCAGACTCTGCCCAACCCCACCGGTTTTTCCCCTAAAAAGCAAGGCAAAAACTTTAAAATTGAAATATGAAAAATCCGATAAAATTGAATTTGAACGTAATTTTAGTTTTGAAAGACTAAAAAACGCAAAATCAAAATTGTCAGCAATTCAAATTCTCAATATCAAAGCAAATGCTTTGCGTTCAGGGGCAGTGACCTTTCGTTTCTTGCAGGGTGTATGACAGAGTCCCGCGGTTTTAACTTATTGAACATAGGACTTACGCCCTGTGATTTTAAGTTATGTTGTAAAACCGTCAGCGTTTCTTTAAATACAGACTTATGACAAAAGATTCAATACCCCTTTTAAGCCATGTACCAAAATCATCTTTTTTAGATACAGGCTTAACCAAAATAGTATGAATACCCATTCTGTTTCCGCAGAGGACATCAGTAAAGACTTGGTCGCCTATAATAACAGTGTTTTTATGATTTTTCACACCAAGTTTTTTAATAAGCCTGCCAAGTCCTTTCACACCGGGCTTTCCCGCCTTGTGGACATATTCAATGTTTAAATCTCTGCAAAATAAAGAAACCCGTCTTTCCTTGTTGTTTGATAAAATACCAACTTTAAAACCTTTTTCCTTTATTTTCAAAAAAAGTTTTTTAATTCTGGCGTTAGCGTTAGGTACAAAATAAGGCACCAGAGTATTGTCAATATCAAAAATAACCGCTTCAATTTTGTCATTTTTAAGCTTTTCAAGGTCTATAGCATAGACAGATTCAACATATTTTTCTGGGAAAAATTTTCTAATCATAAAATACCTCACCTATAAAAAATAAATAATATCATATTTATTTTGTACAAAATCAAAATAAAAATCACAAAAATTTTTTATAATATGGCTTAAAAGCTTATAAAAACAACCTGACGTTTCCATAACCTTCCTCTATGTTTTTATTATACAACTTTTATTATAATATTTCAATTACTTTTATATCAATTTATAAAATTTTCAGGCAGGGGTAACAGACCTGTTTAAAAACCGTCACAAAGGTTATTAAACAGGTCTGATGTTTTACTATAATAAATCATAAACCTTTTTTATAAGAACGCATACTTCCGCTCTTGTAATCGGCTCGACAGGATTAAGTTTTTTTCTGTCATCACCGCTTACAATTCCCATACCTATAAAATCAGCCATATACTCTCTTGCGTAAGGCGAAACAAAATCCTCGTCAATGAAAGAATCCAAAATACTCAAATTACTTTTCTCAAGCTTTCCAAGTCTTTCAAGAATACCTGCTAAAACTGATATAACTTCTTGTCTTGTAATATTGTCCTTAGGCTTAAATTCCGTACCGGAAGTTCCTTTTACAAGCCCATATTTAGATACAGTTCCCACAGCGTCGGCATAATAATCCGATGGTTTAATATCTGAGTAAATATTTGTTTCCGGCTGGCCTTCTATTCCCGTAAAACGTTTTACCATAATCATAAAATCCGCTTTTGATGTAAAATCCGCTGGTTTAAATATTCTCCAGTCAACGCCTTTTACCACACCAATGTCAGCTAAAAATCCCACAGCCTCTTTAGCCCATGGAAAATCAGCCATATCTTTAAATTCAATATTATCTCCCGACGGCTTTGGAGGATTAATCTCAAAATCAGGATAAGTAATTTCCTCAGTATCAGCCTCTGTCACATCTTCAGAATTTTCCTCTGTATTATCATAAATGAAAGAACTCAAATTTTTTTCTATTGTATTTTCTGTTTGTGTTTCTGTAGTTTCTTCCTTACTTTGAAACTCTGTAGATGTTTCAGTAGATATCTCTGTAGCTTCAGAGGCGTTTTCCGTTTTTGGAGAACTTTCCGTATAAGAATTATTGCCTTTACTATCGTCACGGACATTTATAACAAAATTTTTTACATACACAGGAATATTATTTTCACTGGAATCCGCTAAAATAAAATTATTATAACCGGAAATAGCTATATCCGATTTACCTGTCTCAATAGCTTTGAACTTTACGCTAAATAAAGTACCGTCGCCCTTTGCCTCCGCAAGTTCTCCCGAGCTGTTTGTGCAAAGTCCCGTAACAGAAAAACCATCGCTGTTTTTATTTGCGGGCAATTCGTTTTTAAGCTCGTCCCTTTTCACAGCCTTATTAAAAACCTTTGAATTATACTCATATTCTACTTCGCTGCTTTCAGATGACGCCGAAACAGGCTTAATAATATTTTTATCATAATCTATTTTAAAACTGTAAGAAGAAAATCCGGGATTGTTTATAATTTTAAAATCCACAGAGATAATCTCACCTTTTTTAAAAGTATCCTTGCCGACCTTTACAACAAGCTGAGGACTGTTTTTAAGAGTTTCGGAAACAACACTTTTTTTGTATTCCTTATCATAAAAAACAGTATCTACTGTTCCGGCAAATACATTTACACAGGACATAAATAAAACGCCGGCAAAAAATGCCGAAAAACATTTTTTCATTTTCAGCATTTTTCGTATCATAAAAAAACCTCCTTAATTATTTAACACATCATAAACTTTATCAATAATAACAGCCATTTCCGCACGGTTAATAAATCCTTTTGGGTTAAGTCTGCCATTGTCGTCACCGTTTACAATACCCAAATTTACAAGGTCTGACACTGCTGATACAGCATAAGGCGAAATATCTTCCTTATCGGCAAAACCACGCAGTACTGACTCGCTTGCTTTGCTATTTTTTCCTGCCATATCAAGGACCCTTGAAAGAATAACCATAACATCTTGCCGTGTAATATTGTTTTTTGGCATAAACATTCCGTCTGAGCCTTTTACAATACCGATACCGCTAGCCATAGAAACAGCCTTCGCGTAATAAGCAGAATTTTCAACATCAGAGAAAGTATTGTCAAAATCAGCGTCAAGACCTAAAAGCCTTGATATTACAATAACAAAATCCGCTCTGTAAGTATAAGCTTTAGAATTAAAAATACCATCAGCAACACCGTTAATAATTCCTAAAGATGATAATTTGTTAATAGAACCCTCTGCCCACGGCACATCTTCGGTATCATAAAAACTTTTAACCTGTAACATATCTTTTGGAAGATTTATTTTAAATCCATTTTCATCATCAATTTTGTTTGTTTGCACTTCATTAGATGTAGATTCCGTAACATCTTCGCTGTCAGTGTCATCTTCAGTTGTTTTCATATTATTTATGTCATCATCAGAAATTGTGCTTTCTTTATCGGCAGTTTCTGTTGTAACTGTATTATCTTCATTTTCATCAGTATCCGACGAACCCGCTGTTACACTTATAGAAGCGTTTTCAACATAAGTCGGAATATTTTCGCCATAGTTGTCACATAAAATAGTTCCCAATCTGTCATAAAGTTCAATATTCGCTGTGCCTTTTCCCACAGCCTTAAAATTAACCCTAAAAAGTATTCCGTTATCATCAGTTGTAGCTATATCTCCTGCCTCAAGCAAAAAATTCGTGTAAAAAAAAGGCTTTTTATATTCACTTATATCTATTGCCGAATTAATACCGTTGGTGTCAACAGCGGCTCTTCCCCCTGCATATGTAACCTGGGCTACGCTGTCCATTTCACTTTCATTTCCCTTTACAGGCAAAATTATATTAGTATCAAATCCAACAGTAAAGCCAAAAGCAGCAAACCCTGTATTATTTTTAATAATAAAATCAACGTAAAAATCATCGCCCACATTAACAGAATCTTTTGACGGAACTACGGAAATAGTTACAGCACTATCTCTTGCCCCGCTGACCTCTGATGAGTCCCCATTTTCATCAAAATAAACAACACCAGAACTTTCGGCTAATACATTTGATATATTCATATAAGGACAAAGACAAAACACAGCCGTTGCCAAAGCAAAAAATCTTTTAATACTCTGTTTCATAAAAATCTTACCTCCTTAAAAATCAAGTATATATAGTCAATTAACTTAAAAATAAGTAAGTTCGGCGGCTAAAAATCCTTTTTGCCGTGTTGCCGTCGGTTGGCATAAGCATTCGTCTATGCTCTCCCTCCGCCGACTTGCAAAAATAATTTTTTAACTCGCCTCCTTTTTCTCATTTTCAAGTTGATTGACTATACTTACAGAAATTCACAAAATTTTAAAAGCAAAATAATAAGACAAGTTTTTTATTGTTTCGCTATATATTAAAAAAACCGTCGCAATATAAAAAACGCCATATGGACTTTTTTTTAATATTGCGACAGTTTCAAAAAATATTACTCAGAAATTTTAGCCTGATTTACTTTAATTCCGGGTCCCATAGTCGTTGACAGAACAACGCTTTTAATGTACTGACCCTTAGTAGCTGCAGGCTTAGCCTTTATAACAGCGCTCATAAGAGTTTGGAAGTTATCTGATAATTTTTCAGCGCCAAAAGAAACTTTTCCGACAGGAACATGTATAATATTAGTTTTGTCAAGGCGGTACTCAATTTTACCAGCTTTAATTTCAGCCACGGCTTTAGCGACATCCATAGTAACAGTACCTGCCTTAGGATTAGGCATAAGACCTTTAGGCCCAAGAACACGTCCAAGACGGCCCACAAGACCCATCATATCAGGGGTAGCAACAATTATATCAAAATCAAACCAGTTTTCGCCTTGGATTTTTGAAACCATATCCTCAGCTCCGACAAAATCAGCTCCGGCCTTTTCAGCCTCATCAGCCTTATCGCCTTTAGCAAAAACAAGAACACGAACAGTCTTGCCTGTCCCATGAGGAAGAACAACGGCACCTCTGACCTGCTGGTCAGCGTGTCTGCTGTCTACGCCAAGTCTGATATGTGCCTCAACAGTTTCGTCAAATTTAGCCACACTTGTTTTTGTCACAAGTTCAACAGCCTCTTTCGTGTCATACAAAACAGATTTATCAATAAGCTTTTCTTTTTCGAGATATTTCTTTCCTCTTTTCAAAATATTTCCTCCTTATGTGGTAGTATCGGGAGAATGTTCCCTCCCACTTACAGCAAAACAATAAAATAATTCCATACCAGAATATTACTGTTTCGCCTGAACAAAATTTTAACTGATAATAACGATAAACACCTTTTCAAATTTCAAAAACAAATATATTAATTATTCCTCAACAACGATACCCATACTTCTTGCTGTACCTTTTATCATACTGACAGCGGCGTCTAAAGTAGCCGCGGTAAGGTCAGGCATTTTCTGCTCCGCGATTTTCTTAACCTCGTCAATAGAAATTTTAGCAACCTTTGTTTTGTTGGGAACACCCGAACCGGACTCTATTTTGCAGGCTTTTTTCAAAAGAACCGCGGCCGGCGGAGTTTTAGTAACAAAAGTAAAGCTTTTATCCTGATAAACAGTAATAACGACAGGAATAACAAGACCTGCATCCTTAGAAGTTCTTTCATTAAACTCCTTGCAGAATCCCATAATATTTACACCGTGCTGACCTAAAGCGGGACCAACCGGAGGAGCAGGGGTAGCTTTTCCTGCCGCAATCTGTAATTTAATATAACCTGTAATTTTCTTTGCCATTTAAAGGCACCTCCTAAATAAAATGTGGTAATTAGCGGGATTTTCCCTCCCACAGCGAGCTTACGCCAAAAGACGAACCTGAGTAAAATCAAGCTCTACAGGCGTCTCACGTCCAAAAATAGAGAGCATGACAACCACTGTCCGCTTATTGATATTTACTTCTTTCACAATACCCGTAGACTCCGCGAAAGGACCGGAAACAACAGAAACAGCATCGCCTTCACCAATATCAATCGTTTGTACATAGGACTCTATACCCATATCGTACACTTCGTCTTCAGTAAGGGCAACTGGCTTCGAGCCGGGTCCGACAAAACTTGTGACGCCTCTTGTATTGCGGACAACATACCATGTATCATCATCCATAATCATTTTCAAAAGAACATACCCCGGAAAGACCTTTCGCTGAACAACTTTCTTTTTGCCGTCTTTTATTTCGACCTCATCCTCAAGAGGGACAATGACCTCTTGAATTCTGTCGTGCATATTTCTGTTATCGACAAGCTTTTCTATGTTCGCTTTGACCTTATTTTCATATCCTGAATAAGTATGAACAACATACCATTTAGCGTTTTCCTGTTCAGACATATATATCAAACCTCACAATACAATTAACCAAAGGCTACAGAATGTTGATAAGCTTGCCAAAGCCAAACTGCAATATGGTATCTATGCCATATATAACAACGCCGACAGCCAATGATATAATAATTACGACAACAGTTTCTTTCAACAGTTCCTGACGTGTAGGCCATTTAATTTTTTTAAATTCGGCTTTGTGTTTAGCGAAAAAACCGGGACCTTTTTTTTCGCCTTTATTTTTTTTGTCTTTTGGTGACGCTGTGCTTTCTTTAGAAACAATCTTGTCACTTTCGTTTGAAGTATTTTCTTCCATAAACTTACCCCTTTCACAAAGAATTATTTTGTTTCTCTGTGCAATGTGTGTTTATTGCAGAACTTGCAATATTTTTTAGTTTCCATTCTGTCGGGATGTACTCTTTTATCTTTCATAGTGTTGTAATTTCTTTGTTTACAGTCAGTACACGCCAAAGTAATTTTAGTTCTCAAAACTTCCACCTCTTTTGCATAATCTCAAAATTCATAACAGCCAAACAGAAGACCTTAGTCTTCACACGCGCCTGCGGGCAAAACTTTTTAGCAAACTTTTATTCCCACTTACGCACATAAAAAAAAGACGTTCATCGCCTTTATAATAATAACATACACTGAACGTCTTGTCAATATGTTTTTTTTGAAAACAATTTTAAAAACCCACAAATCACAAAAACAGTTTATTACTGGTAAGACTTACATAATTTTTTCAAAAACCATAGTAGCCTGAATACGGTCTCCACCCATAAATCCTTTACTTCCACCGTTAGATGTAGTAATTGTATGTAAACGGTATCCCTTTTTAGCCTGATCATTTATAACAGCTTCAAGTTCGGTTAAATTTCCGGAACCGGTTCCTAAAAATTTTTCTTTTAAAGTTACTTGTAATACAACATAATGCAAATCTTCTCCAGATGCCATAGAATATGTTGACGAGTCAGAATAATCTACCATTGTATAATCACCTCTCAAGCAAAATAAAAAAAACAAACACTAGTAATCTTTTAGTACAAACAAAATCGTGAGATGACAACCTCACGATTTCAATAATATTATTCAGCTACAGGATAAACAGAAAGCTGTTTTTTATCTCTGCCTTTTCTTTCATATTTAACAGTACCGTCAACAAGAGCAAATAAAGTATCATTTCCCCCGATACCAACATTAGTACCCGGATGAATTTTAGTACCTCTTTGAGTATAAAGAATGTTGCCCGCTTTAACAAACTGTCCGTCAGCGCGTTTAGGTCCTAATCTTTTAGACTCTGAATCACGTCCGTTTTTAGTAGAACCAACACCTTTTTTATGAGCAAAAAATTGAAGATTAATTTTTATAAACATAAGGATTACACCTCCTTGTCAAAAATAGTTATATCATTTTTGGCTCCTTCCCTGATGCCTTTAAGTCCATGTAAAAGACAATTAAAAATCAAATCGGCATCATGGTCAGAACCTCCCTCTCTGATAAGAGGAATTTCAATATTGATAAATCCTCCGTCCTGATTATGACTAAAATCAAAATCACAGCCGGTAAACTCATCAATACAATTAATACAATTTAGAACGAGAGCTGAAACACCCGCGCATACAATACTTTCACCATGGTCTTTAACAGAGAATCCGTATATATAACCCTTTTCATTGCGGAAAAACTCGGCTTTAATCATAATCAACCGTTGATTTTATCAATTTTAAGCTCTGTAAAAGGCTGTCTGTGACCTTTTTTCTTGTGAAAAGTCTTTTTAGGCTTGTACTTGTAAATAATAACTTTCTTAGCCTTGCCATTGCCGATAACAGAAGCCTCAACACTTGCACCCTCAACTTTTGGAGTACCGACTTTAAAATCTCCATCTTTTCCTACGGCAAGTACATTGTCAAAAACATATTTACCATCGGCATTAAGCTTTTCAACCTTAATAACATCGCCTTCAGATACCTTGTACTGTTTTCCTCCGGTTTCAATAATAGCGTACATTAAGTACACCTCCTTAAACAAGAACTCGCCGGATATGGCAGCGTAAAACGCTTTAAACCTCTCCGTGCGGCTAAACAAATTTTATTTTACCATAAACTAAAAAACCTGTCAATATATCCGTAAAATTTTTTCAAAATATTTTATTTTTTTTACAAAAAAATTATTAAGACTCCGCCTGAATGCCGGCTGTCTCCGGATTTTCAGACACTTTTTCCTCTATGCTTTCAGCTGCTTTTGTCATTTCCATTTCAGATATTCTTTTCATTTCCATTCCAATCGCGTTCAAATCACATCTTTCAGATATTTTCAAAGCTTCGTTTTTAGTTGTTCCTTCAGCAAATTTAAGCACTTGCAGCACATCAATTATCATAATAATAGAATCTTTTTTATCTTTCGCAACTCCGCATATATAATCTGTTTCTTTAGAGTCGGATATTATCTCAAGCTTTTCTATACCAATTATTTCGTCAATAGCAAAAGCGATTGAAACTGTTTTTTCGTTTATGCATATATAATTTTCTCTTATCATATTGTTGAAAATATTTTTTGTTTCCTCAAAAACATTTTCAACTTCCGTCATACATATATTATTTACATCTTCCAAAATTTCACTTAATTTCTGTGAATAATCCTCATCATTTTTTTCATAAATTTTGTTATACTTTTCCGAAAAATCCTCAAACTTCACGTAAAGCTCATCGATTTTCAAAAGCTGAAAAATAATAGAAGACTGTTTTGATTCCGTATCATCATACCACTCATCAAATTTTTGTTTAAAAGAATTTATTGAGAGTGTAAATTTTTCTCTTTTCTCAATAGCGCTTTTAAGAGTTTCTCCTACCGTACGGCAATCATTTTTTATATTTTCAAGTAAATCCATAAAAATTTCTCTTTCTTCCGAAACAGTTGAAAATCCAAGAACTTCTCTAAGATTTAAGAGAGTTACTATTTTCCCGTTAAATTTAAAAATACCTTTAACCGACTCATTTGCATCTGCGATATGAGTAAGGTCTTTTTTTTCTATAAATCCTATATAATCAACATAAGCACAGTCTATAGCATAAGAATTGCCGTTAATTTTAAATACAAACCATAAGCCAAGCGATTTCAAAGCCTGTCACCTCACAAAAACTTTAATATGTTTAATAAACGTATATCAGCGGAACAGAAACTAACTTTGTCAGGCTATCCTGCCATTTTGGACATCGGTAATCCCAACCCGTAAAATATAATAAAAAGGTACATAAAGTACCTTTAATTTTCATTATAATAATCACTATTTTTTAATTTTCACCAAAATCAGGAATTAAAATAAAGAAACCAAACATATTGTATTTATTATCTTTAAGAGTAGATTTAATAAGTAAAACCGTATCTGCGACCTTAGCAAATTCCGTAGCGGGAACACTCAATACAGCGCCGGCCATATCAATGGAAAGATACGGCACTGATTTTGTTATTTTAAATTTCAAAAGACTTGACATACTCATAAGATAAGAACTTGTAAGTATATTTCCTATTTCCGTGATAACAGATAATTCCATTTCACCAAAATCATAAAGGCTTCTGTTTCTTTTGTTAAGAAGCCTGTTAGTAAGAGTACAGGCCGAATGTTCGTCCATTACATACATCATTGTTCCTTTAATATCGCCGTCAATTTTAACAAAAACACTGGCGACAACCTTATCCGCTCCGTTTAAAATATCCGGAAGATTTTTAAACTCAGGAGTTGTAACCTCCGGAACAGTCATAGTAATTTTATCCTTTAAAAGACTGGCAAGGCTGCCAGCGGCAGTACCGGAACCAATATTGGCAATTTCCCTAAGCGTATCAGTATCTATATTTTCAAAACCCCAATTATCCATTTTGCCACTCCTTTACTTTAAAAGCCAGCATTATAAAAAACTTATATTTAAACTTTTATAAATTTATTTTAAAACTAATAGTAAAATCCGACCGCCGAATTTTCACCATCATACTTTATAATAATAAAATCAATAACCCACTGACTTATAAATAAAAATTATATCTGCTTAATTATTAGACCTGTTCAAAACCACCGTAACACCGTTTGACAATTCATTTTCCGCTTATCCTTGTCTGACTTTCCTGAAATAACCAAAAAGCTATTGCGAAAATCAGATTTCGATTGACAAAAAAATCTTTTGTCAATCGTCATCACGGTTGGGTTAAACAGGTCTATTATTTCCATATTCATATATATATTATTATCATACCATTAAACAAGGGTATTTGTCAAATGATTTATATAATTTATTTGTGATAAGGCTCATTTCTTATAATACGAAATGCCCTGTAAATTTGTTCCATCAAAATAACCCTCATAAGCTGATGTGGAAACGTCATATCCGAAAAACTAAACCTCATATCAGCCATTTTTAAAACCACATCTGAAAGTCCTAAAGACCCGCCTATAATAAAAGAAATATCCTCCGTTCCAAAAACCATTCTGTTTTTAAAAAAATCAGCAAAATCCTCGCTTGATATTTTTTTGCCCTTAATATCAAGAGCTACTGTAAAAGACGTTTTTAAAGCTTTTATAATTCTTTCTCCCTCTTTATTTTTCACAATGAGCTGTTCAGATGCATTCAGACTTTCAGGAGCTTTTTCATCAGGAACTTCCGTTATATTAACAGTCAGATATCTCGAAAGCCTTTTTGAATATTCATGCAAAGCGTCCTTAAAATATTTCTCTTTAATTTTACCTACGCAAATAATATCTATTTTCACAATAACCTCTTTATACATATTTCATAAAAAAGACCTGTTCAATACACCTTGTCAGGTTTTCCTGAAATACCGCCAAGAGATATTACCGGTAAAATTCAGCAAATCCCAAACATAAAGTTTCAAAATAAGTCTGATATTTTTTCAAATTCCGTAATAAGCGTACTATACAAGCTCAATAAGCCTTTCAACCTTGTCCCTCGACGCCAGATATAAATTAACTTCTTTTCCCGTTTCAATGTTGTACTCGTCAAGTATTCCTTTGACAGTTTCAAAAGCGGTGACAGGAGTATTATTTTCCTTACTAAGATGCCCTAAAAAAACATTTCTAAGCCTTGAATTTTGGCAAATAACCCAAGCTAAAAGCTTTCCCGCTGTGTCGTTAGAGAGATGTCCATTTTCACCTAAAATGCGTTTTTTAAGAGGATAAGGGTATGTACCATTTTTAAGCATATCAATATCGTGATTGCTTTCAAGGAGAAGCAAATCACAGTCTTTGATATTTTCCATAATTTCCTCCGTAACGTGACCTATATCGGTAGCCACGGATATTTTAAATCTGTCCGCCATAACACTGTACCCCACAGGCTCTATAGCGTCATGAGGAATAGAATAAGGCTTTATAATCAAATCCTTAAACCCGAAACTTTTATTTTTTGATATAATTCTCATATTTTCAGGCTTTATTTTCCCTATAGAAGACAGCATACCTTTCCATGTTCCCTCTGTAGCGTATATAGGGATATCAAATCTTCTTGATAAAATGCCCGCGCCATGAATATGGTCAATATGCTCGTGAGTAATAAAAATGCCGTCAATTTCTTCTCCCTTTACTCCTATATCCGAAAGTCCCTTTTGAATTTTTTTCCCGCTAAGACCCGCATCAATTAAAATCTTTGTAGATTTTGTACCTGCGAAAATACTGTTTCCGCTGCTTCCGCTCGCGATTGTCGCGAATTTTACCGCCATTATAACAACTCCAATTTATAGCATATAACACGATTTTTAAAAACCGTGGATTTCGCCCCACCTGTAAATCCTTTGAAAAAGGGTTACTCTGAACTTTATAAGACAAAGCATTCCCTTTGCTATTAAAAATTTGAATCATCAGCAATCAGCTAATTGTTTTTACCCTTCTGATGTCCGCTCCTATAGCCTGAAACTTATGTTCAATTTTTTCATAGCCTCGGTCAATATATTTCACATTGCCGATTGTTGTAACACCTTTGGCGGCAAGCCCAGCGATTACCAAAGCCGCTCCCGCTCTTAAATCAGTGGCGTTGACCTCGGCGCCCATAAGCTGTTTTACACCCTCGACAACGGCGACTCTTCCCTCAACAGTAATATGCCCTCCAAGTCTTTTAAGCTCGTTTATATACTGAAATCTGTTATCCCATACATTTTCCGTAAGAATACTTGTACCGTTAGCGGCACATAAAAGAGCAGTCATCTGAGGCTGCAAATCTGTTGGAAAACCGGGATAAGCCATAGTTTTAACAGTTGTGGGATTAAGATTTCCAGTAGACACAACACGTATCGAGTCGTCCCCCTCATAAATCATACAACCCATTTCCTGAAGTTTGGCTGAAAGGGGATCCATATGCTTTGGTATAACATTTTTCACAACAACATCTCCCCCTGTCATAGCGGCGGCAATCATATATGTACCGGCCTCAATTTGGTCGGGAATAATCATATATTCCGCGCCGTGAAGTTCATCGACTCCCGTAATTTTAATAACATCCGTACCGGCGCCTTTCACCTTAGCCCCAAGCATATTCAAAAAATTAGCCGTATCAACAATATGCGGTTCTTTAGCGGCATTTTCAATAATAGTCGTACCCTCCGCCATAGATGCGGCAAGCATAATGTTAATAGTCGCGCCGACACTTGGCATATCAAGATATATATGACATCCTACAAGTTTTTCAGCGAAAAGCTTCACTACCCCATGCTGAATTGTATAATCAGCGCCAAGAGCCTTAAATCCTCTCAAATGCTGGTCTATAGGTCTTGTACCGAAATTACAGCCTCCAGGCATAGCCACTTCCGCCCTTTTAAATCTTCCAAGAAACGCTCCCATAAGATAATATGAGGCACGTATTTTTTTTACCGATTCATAAGTAGCGCAATACTTATTTACTTCCGAACTGTCAATAATAAGAGCGTTGTCTTTTGTAAATTCACATTTTGCTCCAATATTTTTTAAAGTATCAACAAGACTTGTCACGTCCTCTATAGACGGTAAATTTTCAATAACACTCTTTCCTTTAGCCATAATAGCCGCGGGTATAACTGCGACAACCGCGTTTTTTGCACCGCTTATAAAAACCTCGCCCGAAAGCGTTTTTTGTCCTGTAATAACCAACTGTTCCATGTGTCCGCGTACACCTTTCTTAACATTCATTAGTCTTTTATATTTACATCTTAAATTAATCAATACTTATTTATGACAAAACAATAAAAGAATACAGGCAATATTTAATAAACCCCTATTTAAGAAGAAATCATTTTATTGTTTTGCCTTTAAAATTTTACGATTTGTTATAATTAAAACGCTTATTTAATTATAACATTTTTTTAATAAACAATAAAGACTTTTTTTTTAATTCCATAATTTCCTTACAAAAAATAATTATTGTATAGCAAATCAATAAAAAAATAAACAAACTTTAATAACCCCTGATATATCTTATTGTTTCGCGCTAAAAATTCTGCGAATTGCCATAAATAAAATTTTCATCACTCGGCAAGCCTTGAGATTTTTGCGTTATGCAGGGCAAAACCAATAAAAATAAAAATAATAATGCTTCCCGCCGCCTGAATTAAATTCTGCAAAGCTGATGACGAGGCCTGAATAACGCCGTATTCAAACATATTTATAGCGCCTGACTCTGCGAATTTTCCGGAATCGGGAGTCATAAAATACCCTTTAAGCAAAACTCCGCACATAAAATAGCCGACTACCATAATAATCTCGCTTAGAAAAGCGGCGGATATATTTCTCACAGAAAAAAAATATGATTTTTCATTCATATAATTTTTTATAGCTCCAGCCGTCAATCCCATAAGTCCCTTTATAATAAAAGTAAACACTGCCCAGTGGGGAGAACCTAAAATAATATCAGCTAAAGCCGACCCCAAAGCTCCTGAAACAGCTCCATATTTTCCTCCGAACATTACGGAAATTATAATAATAAATCCATCACCAAAATTTATGTATCCGTCTGTAGTAGTAGGTATCGGAAGCTTCAGAACAACTGTGCCGATACATACAATAGCGATAAAAAGACCTGTCATACATATACTTTTTACATTTGACTGCCGCATAGATAAACACCCCTTAAAATATTTCCTTACTTACATCAATTCCGGAACAGATGGAGAAAAGAAAAACTATTTTATTCAATATTTCTTAAACTAGCGTTTAAAGAACAAACCGTCCTTTTGTTAAAGTAATAATAAAATATTTTTTCTATTTATACCGAAATTGCTGTAATATAGCGGTATAACACATTCAAAAAACCGATTTATATATAATCAAAGTTAATTGACTAATATATCGCCTTAATTAAAAGTTTATATATCGTTATAAGTTCCTGATAATTATAATTACTTAAATGAAATATGTCAAGTATTTTTTAAACACTGTATATAGTCAATCAACTTAAATCAATTTTCACCGCTCATTCAAATCTCTCAAAAACCGTCAGGACCCACGCTTATCCAATAATTTTTCATTTTGATTGACTATAAATACCAAAAAAACAGACCTGTTCAGTAACCTTAGCGATTGTGATTGACAAGAGATTTTTTTGTCAGACAAAACATAATTTTTGCGGGAATACCCGAATTTCAAAAAAATTATACAAAGTATGACGAAAAAAATTCTGTCAGACAACATTGCAGAGGTTATCGAACAGGTCTAATATAATCTTCGTTTATCTCATTTTCAAAAGTTCTGTCATAAGCGTTAATAAAAAAAGGTTCTTCTGTTTCCTTTATTTCAATACGATAATAAGGCATTGAAATAATGCTGTCATCTTTTTCAAAATCATTGAAATACCAGCCTCTTTCAATTTTTAAAATATTTATCTCATCAAGGTTCAGTATTTCTTTTACATTTCCCGAAAAAATAAAAAGGGCCTCGTCTGCCGGACAAATATCAACTTTTTCTCCGTAAAAACCTTTAACGGGAAAATATTTAAGACTCACATACATTTCTCCATTCTCAAAAATCTTGAATTTAACATAATTGTTAAAAACATAAGTACCCTTGTATTCCTGAACATATTCGATAATAAAATAATTATCATATGAATTTACACTGTAAAGATTAAATCCATCGAAAATTTCAGAGATACTATCCATGTACTCTCCGCATACCTTTAAGACATACTCTCTGTTAAATCCATCTGAAAGACCGGCTGAAAAACCCTTATACTCTATAGTATCCCCTATAATAGAAATTGTCTTATCTTCGCAGGAAAGAATTATTTTATCAAAATCAGATGTTCTTTTTACGGTCTTGCCCTTTCCAAAAAAAATATTTTGAATGTTAATTTCATCATAAGAGTATTTGTCAAATCTAAGCTGAGCCATAGGCTCATACTCAACAGGCATATCATCGCATAAATCGGTTTTTATATTTTTTTTGTCAAGAATTGTTTTAACAGCTCTGATTTGCTCATCTGTAATAACATATCTCTTGTTAAGCCACAAATTACATAAAAACAAAGTAATGTTTAAAAAAACAAGGAAAATAATAGTATAATCTTTAGCTTTCCCCCAATCCATAAAAGTCCCCCAATCATAAAGCCTCTTTTATATACTCTTCTCCGCTGATTTTTATAACCCAGCTTAAAAAAGCCTCTCCATCTGTATTCATTATATAAACAAGGTCTGTATTTTCCACAGAATCTTTTTGACCGCCGTTTTTATTCTGAATATCGGCAAATACCTCTTCCACCGCTTTCAAAAACCCTTTTTTCACGCTCATTTTTTCAGAAGTATCAAGATAAAAATCCCTCGCATAGCGTCGGTATTTAGCCACTCTTCCGCCATTTATTGTAACCTCAATAACGGAGTTCATTCCTGTATTTTTTTTAACATTGTCACTCAGCTTAATAGAAAAATCATTTATTTTATAATCAAAGTAAAAAACCGTTTTTTCATTATCCAATGAGTATCCGCTAAGATAATACTCGTTATTTATGCCGGAATCTCTTTTTATAACGGATACGGCGTTTTTATATTTTGAGTAAAAATCATTTCCTCCGGTATTTTTGTCAGTGCTGTAATTATAATATTCCATAATACCATTATTGTAATATTTTACGACAATATTTTCATCACTGTAAGTATATACTCCATCAGAAACAGATGTCCATTTTGAGAAAGGATTGTCAAAAAAAACATCTGTAGAACGCTCAAGCTTCGCTTTTTGAAATTCGCCGTTATCATAAAAAGGGTCTTCCGCCTTAACGGGATAATAGTTGAATTTACCTCCGTTCCATTGAGGTATAAAAGCGTTGCCCTGAAAAATGTCAAGTCCGTTTTTAACGCTTGATGTATAATATATATCCTTGTCTGAGGATACATAGCCTATAGCGTCATACACTGTATAAATATACTGATTTTTCTCAACAGAATAAAAACATCCTTTTCCGGAAAGCCTGTTTCCAAAACCCACGACTATATTTTCAGGATTAGCGGCTATATGAGGAACGATAACAATAGTATCTATATTTTCCAAAGTTCCTCCTAAAAGCTCTCCGTCAAAGCCAAACATATTGGCTATACTGTTTTTATCAAGCTGAACATTGTACCTATAGACAACAGACCTTGAGGAAAGTATCTCATTCCAGTCAAACTCTGTTTCTGAAAGCGCCCCGCCGTTTTGCATAGTAATTTTAACAGCGTTATCAAAAATATTTTTATACTCATTTTTGTAAATATTGTTTTTAATGCAGATAAATCTGTCGCTGCCCTTATTTATAATAATATTGTCAAGAGCATACAACATACCATCGTCATTTAGATTTCCCTGATTATTGAAAAAAGAGTAAAAAAAGTTATGGTTTGAAAAACCTTCAAACCATAACTCTGAAGTTTGATAAATAGCCAGTATAACAAAAAAAGTAATTATAAAATTTTTAGTAATATTTAATTTCATTAAAATCACCTTTGCCCCGGAAGAATAATACCTTGACGGAGTTCAATTTTTATTTCACTTTTTTTACGTTTAACAACCGCTGAAACCTCGGAATATTTTTCCCCGTTATATGCCTTTACAACAATAAGATTTTTTCCAATGTTAAGGTCAATATTCTCAATAAATATTTCCGAAAGTCCAACAGTAGTCTTATACCTGTCTAATTCAATCAACTTTGTTTCTTCGGCATCTTCAGCCACTCTGTAGACAATAATCTCCACGTCTGTATCTATTTCTGCGGTTCCCGATACAATCCGTGAGCTGTCAAAAGTGGTTTCTGTACCCTTTTGTAAATTTATACCGCCGGTAATCCCGAACTTTTCAACAGCCTGAGAGCCGGAAGCCGCAAGAACGCATATCGTAGACGTAGCTATTACAAATATTAAGACAGATATAAATGATAATAACCTTTTCATGGCAGCCTCCTTTCCAAGAACTCCTAAAGTTCTTTTTTTATGGTGATATGTAGATTTTCACGCACTGTTTTTATTCTCTGAATATCGGTGATACAAACTTATACCTCTACACAATGTTATTATACCTCATTAATGTTACAGTTATGTTACACTACGGTTACTTTTAAATTAAATATATAAACTGTTAGCCTGAGTAAACTTATTTAACACAATAATTTACAGCAAAATACAGAATAAACGTAAGTTTTTTGTAAATTATTTATCAAATTCATTAAAACACCATAATCAGTGTATTTTTAAAGCAGCATTTACAAAACCAAAAAATAAAGGATGAGGTCTGTTTGGTCTTGACTTAAACTCCGGATGAAACTGTACGCTTACAAACCATGGATGAACGTCCTTTTTTAGTTCCACAATCTCAACAAGTTTATCGTCAGGTGAGAGTCCCGCGATAACAAGACCTTTATCAATCATTTTATTCCTGAACTCGTTATTAAATTCATATCTGTGCCGGTGTCTTTCATAAATGAGTTCCTCACCGTAGCTCTCAAAAGCTATAGAATCTTTTGCCAGCTTGCATGGATACGCTCCAAGACGCATAGTTCCGCCAAGTCCGTCAATATCTTTTTGCTCCGGCATAAGGTCAATTACAGGATAAGGAGTCTCATTTTTAATTTCAGAACTGTGAGCGTCTTTAAATCCCATTACATTTCTGGCAAACTCAATAACCGTACAATGCATACCAAGACATATTCCAAGAAAAGGAATTTTGTTTTCCCTGGCATATCTTACAGCGTTTATCTTTCCCTCTATACCTCTTTCGCCGAAACCTCCAGGCACAAGTATCGCGTCAACACCGTCAAGACATTCCTCGGCGCTTGTTTTTTCAACGTCCTCGGCGTTAATCCATTTTATATCCACATAAGCGGAAGAATGGATTCCCGCGTGTTTAAGGGATTCCACAATAGATATGTAAGCGTCGTGAAGCTCCACGTATTTTCCCACAAGACCAACTGTAATCTTATTTTCTAAATTTTTTTGTTTTAAAACAACCTGACTCCAATCCTCTAAATCAGGCTCTTTATCAGGGATATTAAGTTTTTCGCATACAATCTCCGCGAATCTCTCTTTTTCAAGAAGCAAAGGTATTTCATAGAGTGACTCACAGTCAATATTTTCCATAACACAGTCTTTTTCAACATTACAGAATAAAGAGAGTTTATCTTTCATATCCTGATTCATTTTATGTTCTGTCCTGCAGACAATAATATCTGGCTGTATACCAATAGCTAAAAGCTGTTTTACCGAATGCTGAGTAGGCTTTGTTTTCATTTCTCCTGATTTAGCGAGATAAGGAATTAAAGTCACATGTATATATAAGACGTTCTTTTTTCCGACATCGCTTGACACTTGTCTTATAGCCTCCAAAAAAGGCTCGCTTTCAATATCTCCGACAGTACCGCCTATTTCGGTAATAACAATATCCGACTGAGTTGATTTTCCCGCGCGGAAAACCCTGTCTTTAATAGCGTTTGTAATATGTGGAATAACCTGAACCGTAGCTCCTAAATATTCTCCCTTGCGTTCTTTGTTAAGGACTGACCAATAAATTTTGCCTGTAGTTATATTGTTGTTTATGGTAAGATTTTCATCAACAAATCTCTCATAATGACCCAAATCAAGGTCAGTTTCTCCGCCGTCCTCTGTCACAAACACCTCACCATGCTGATAAGGACTCATAGTTCCCGGGTCAATATTAATATATGGGTCAAATTTTTGAATTGTGACCCTGTATCCCCTCGCTTTAAGAAGACGACCAAGAGAAGCGGCGGTAATTCCCTTTCCAAGACCGGAAACAACTCCGCCCGTAACAAAAATGTATTTTGTCTGCATCTATCTATTTCTCCTCTCTAAAATTAGCCTTGTATTTTTGAAAAAATAATCTCTGTAGCTTTTTCAAAAACTTTGTCATCTGTATAATTTTTATTTACAATTTCGTTGTTTAAAACTGAAACCGTATCTATGTTTATTTTTCCCGTTTCGCTTATACCGTATTTTTTTTGCAGTTCTTTAATAACGCTTACTTTTTTCTCATTTGTTTCAATATCATATCCAAGGGCTTTAAGAGCATTCTCAACATCTTTGTCAATATCTGTGGACTCGCTTGTAATAACCTTAATCTGCTGTACCTCATAGTCAGGAACAATCCCAACACCGTTGATTTTTCTTCCGCTCATAGGGAAAAACTCTTCCGTGGTCATTTTAAGAGCGCCTATGTTTTTAAGTTCAATAATAGCCTGTGTAACGCCCTTTCCGTAAGTTTTGCTTCCTACGATAACAGCGCCGTTGTCTTTAAGAACAGCCGCCACAAGTTCTGAGGCGGAAGCCGTAGCCTCATTTGTAAGTATGGCTATGTTTTTAAAAGGAGCGTTATCGTCTTCGGAATTAACATTATATTTGCCGTCTTTTCTCTTTATATTAAGAAAAGGACCTTCCTTAATAAGAATTTCACATATTTCATAAGCGGCCTGCGTAACTCCGCCGCCGTTAAACCTCAAATCTATAATAACGTTTTCCACATTTTGTTTCTTAATCTTTTCAACGGCTTTTTTAAATTCCTTACCTGTTCCATCAGCGAATTCCGTAATTTGGATATACCTTACTTTTTCCCCTTTGCTTCTATCAACACTGTCTAAAATCTCATCAAGTTTCGATACAAAAACAGTAGGAGTAATAAACTCGTCAATTTTAACAGATATTTCTTTATCTTCTTCATCTCTTTTTACAACAACCTTTATAGTTTTACCCTTTTTGCCTGAAACAATAGAAGTAATATCTGCCGATGCCATATCTTTTACATTAATTCCGTCAACGGAAATTAAAATATCATTTTTCTCTATACCTGCCTTATAAGCCGGTCCGTCCTCATAAACACCTGAGATAAGAGGATATCCGTCTTTATATTTCTCGTAATAAGAGATACCCATTCCCACAAATTCATTTCTTGACTCATTCACAATTTTATTAAGTCCATCATCATCAAGAAACATACTGTATTGGTCAAGTTTTCCTGCCATACCGGCTATAGCGCCTTTTACAAGTTCGTCTATGGAAACTTCCTCCACATAATAATCGTTTATAAGAGCCATAATATATTTAAGATATTCTCCGGCATATTCAATTTCCTCATCAGTGGTAATCTCAACTTCTTCGGCACTTTTTTCCGGAACAGACTCCGCGTAAGTCACCGATGATATTAATACTAATGATGCTACGGCAAAACAAAAAATATTTTTTTTGAATTTGCTAATGTTTCTTTTTATAAACATTTTCATAATATAATTATTCCCCCCAGCGTTAATAAATGTAATCCATATCATTCGCAAAGTTTTTAGCAGCCTTATTTTAAAGAGTCACAACATTGACTAACAACAAAAAATCCCTTGATATATCATATTTATTAAGACTTGCCTGTTTTTTTGAAATATTTGGAAAGTTCCTGCGAAAATCAGGCTTTGTCTGTCAAAAAAATCTTTTGTCAGCCGTTATCACTTAAATTATTAAACAGGTCTATTCTTTATATAGTCAATCAACTTAAAAATTTAACAAGTTCAGCGGATAAAAATCATTTTCGCTTTGTTAGTGGCTGGTCGCAAAGCTACGCTTTGCTGCTTGCTTATGCGTCCCAGTAAGTCGGCATAGGCTACCTTCCACTGCCTTGCGAAAATAATTCCTATCTCGCTTCCTTTTGCTCATTTTCAAAGTGATTGACTATATTATCTCACTGTAATAATCCATTCCTAAAAAGACTTCCTTGTTTTATAGTTGCCTTTTAATTAGCGTAATTTACAATATGCTCTGTATAATCAATCAGGAGGTCACTTCTCATATATGTAACAAGTCTGTTTACAAAAGCCGCCGCTTCCGCCTTTGAAACAAAGCTTTTGGGTCTGAAATTTCCATCAGAGTCGCCGGCTATAATTCCAAGCCTTGCCGCCGCGTAAACCTCTTTGGCTGCCCAGTCGGCAATATACTGATTATCGGTAAAAGGCGTAATGGAAGTAGGCTCAAGACCAAGATTCTCAAGACCTAAAGTTCTTAGTAAAATAACAATCGCCTCTTGCCTTTCAATAGGTGAGTCCGTATAAAAGTGACCATTATCCCTTCCTACGGCCAAACCGTTTTTATATGCCGCCATAATATATTTATACTCCGGTCTGTCCTCTGTGACGTCAGGGAATACAATATTAACAACCTCCGACTTTTTCTTGCTTGTTTTCTTTTTGGTTTTTGAATCGTCCTCAACAGGCAATTTTACGGCTTTCACAAGCATACTTACAAACTGACCCCTTGTTATGGACTGACTCGGCTGATAAAATTTAGGCTCTCCGTCAAGTATTTGCATAGCGAATAATTTTTTAATATCACCCTCGGCGAAATGCCCTTTTAAAAATCCCAAATCAGGAGCTATAAGCTGTTCAAAAGTATTAAATGTGTCAATAGACTCGTTTCCTTCCGTAGGAACGGTATATGTATTGCCCATAGGCATTGAGTAAATATTATAGCTTAAACCGCTTCTGTTCTGCATAACCTCTCTGTAGTTTCCTGAAAAACTAATAGCCGTAGGCTCGTTTTCCGAATACTGTAAGGTTTTTCCCACAGAAACACTCGGTCTTATCTGATACTGCATCTGCCATGAATCCGTAGTGACTGTTCCGTCAATTCTGTGAGTTTCCGTAGAAGACCACGCACTGTCATATCCGTAGAAAGTTCCGGAAAGCTCCCATACTACCTTATTTCCCTCATTTGTATAAACAGCCTTATGAGAAATATCCCCTTTGTAGTAAGTTACTCCGGGAGTATGTGACTCAATAACGGAAATATTTGACTCGGACTGTCTGTTGTCAATAGTATAGGCAACTTCATTTATAGTCATAGTTTCTTTCCAGTCATTAGGTTCGTCTATTTCGTAATCCTTTATTACTTGATTGCCCTCTTTACGATAATTTACCGTATATTTTATTTTTCTGTCAATAACGTTTCCGGGTGTCGTAGCGTCTGTTGATTTAATAGTATACTCAACATCAAATGTATCAGCCTTTTTTTCTTCACCTGCTTTTGAGTTTCCGCCGGATTTTTGTTTGCTCTCGACAGTCATAAGACCTTCGAAAGTTGTCGGAATACCCGTCAGAAACATTTTTTCTTTATATACCGCCTCAAACTCATCATCACTTTTTTTGCTGCCCTGCTGTTCAAGCACAAGCTCTGTTGTTTTGGGAAGCTTTCTTCCAGCTGAAATTCCGCCGAAAAAACCAAAATCACCCACATCAGCAAAAACAGGGAAACTCATAATAATTATCATTATGCCGAAAACCCCCAAAAAAGCTGACAGCTTAAATTTTTTCATATAATCCCTTCTTTCTTCACGCTTAACTCAATTATATACCGGCTTTCTTATACTAAAATAATTTAAAACCGCGGAACGTTGTTCCACCCCCTGCAAGGGACAAAGTCCCTTGACCCCTAACGCAAAGCATTCGTTTTGCTATAGAGGATTTGAATTGTCAACAAATTTGACTTTTGCGATTTTTTTAATTTTTTAAAATTTAAAGTACGATTAAATTTAATTCTTATCACCTTTTTATATTTTCAATTTTAAAGTTTTTTGTCCCGCTTTTTTTCAAAAAAGCGGGCGGGTGTGGGCAGCGCCCACGGTTTTATCTTTAAACATGTATAAATTATCCTTCAACAAGTATAATATAACCTGTAACTGTCATTCCTCCGTCAATTCTTGAAGGCAGGTTATCAGTAAGTACCCTAATCTTATCGCCTTTTTCAATTTCGGAAGCACCGATAACTTTGTTGTTTTTAATTATAATAGCGTTTACAGGTACAGTAATATTCGCACTGCTGTCCGCATAACTCACATCATCCCAGTTATAACCTTTGTTTCTGAGATATGTGCTGTTTTTAATGACAATATTAGGAGTCGTAGTTACATTTTCTCCTTCGTTTTCTCCGCCGTTTTCGTCCCCGTTGACAGCCGTTCCGATAGATACGACTTCTCCTCTTACAGAGTCCTTAGCATAAGGCGAATCAACAACGTGGGTTGCTCTTGTTCCATCAGAAACAATATTGTAAACCTTGCTTATTGCCGAGCCTGACGTTGTATATCCAATAAAGTTATCCATATTTGATATACCGTTCTCATCTATATACATAGTACTGCTGTCAATCTGGAAAGTTCTTTCCACAGGAGAATAAACCCATTTATTTCCTGTAAGAATACCAGTTGATTTAAGACTGAAACTCTTGCCCTCGTCAACACTTAAAATTCTTCCTCGTCCTATCAATACACCGGAAACGTCAGGTTGGTCATAAATATCCACAACAGCCGCTTTATTGTTTCCGTTTAAAACAACTCTGGCATAATCAGGAATCATAATATTCTGACCTGTCACAAGTCTGCCGTGACGTCTTACGATAGTACCGCTGTCAGTGGAAATAAGTCCCTCTTTTGATGATATGTTAAAGTTTCCGGCTCCGTCGGCATTAATAATTGTATCAGCGTCAAGTATGTCATCTCTGCTTGTTCTGAAAGAAACCATAGCAACTTTTTCACCGCTGTAATTATTCTCAAGGGCAACGTATACGTCATTGTCAGCGTGTTTTAAATACCTCATAGCATAATCCAAAGAAATTTGCTTGCCCTCGTAGTAAAACTCAATATCATTGTTAGCTATGCTTATATCTTTTACATTCATATAGTCAGTCCAGCCTTTTTTAGTAAGAGTATAGGCGTCCTGAATTGATATTTTATTTTGAATATTGTTTATAGCCCCAAGCTGGCCTTTTATAATTGTGTTAATTTCGTGACCTGTTCCCTCAACAGTAATTTCCTTGACTGATTCCATAACATATCCCGGAGATAAAATTGCCTGGTTTACAAGTATTTTAACCCAGTCACCGGCCTGAAGCTCACTTTGCTCTATAGGCTTTCCCGCCTTGGAAGCGAATACGTCGTCAGCCACGTCAAACCATGCCGTCTGGCCATTTTCATACTGAAGCATAAGCTGGTTTACGCCTGTACCATCGTTTACATAGCTGTTTACTTTTCCGTATTTCATTATGTAATTAGGAGAAGCACTTATACTCTCAATTACATCAGGGTCATCTTGAGATGTTCTTATAAATACAATGTCACCCGGCTCAATGCTTGATATATGAGAATCTCTTGGGTCATAGGCTCCTGTCGGAAACATCTGGTCAAGATAGCCTGTTTCATCATCAAGATCATAATATTCCTGTTTTTCAACCTCCGTCTGGTCGGCATAATAATTTTTAGTAACCTCGTTTCTGTTATTGTCAATAACTGTAAGATAACCATACGCTGTATTATTTTCAACAACAATACCTCTTATCTCGTTTCTTAAATTCATATCTCCAACATACTGTACATCGTCCACAGTATCGTTTACTAGTGTAAGTTTTACTGTACTGCCATAAGGAAGAGCCGAATTTAAATATCTTTTCTCACCCATTATAATATAATTTTCACTATTTTCATCAGTTCCGTAAAGACCGTTTACTATAGGATAAGAAAATCTTTTTCCAAGATTGTCAATAATATGAATCTGACCGTTTTCATAGTCAATTTCCATAAGCTTTCCGGCAACATCTTTTCTTGTAAGACCTCCTGTTTTCTTTACAAAAATAATTTTAGGTCTTTGATTTTGCGAATTTTGATTAGCGTTCTGACCCGCTCCTCCTGTACTTTCACTTTCATCAGGGACAGGATTTGTCGTAAGGTCAGCCGTTGTTATCTGAGCGGTATTTCCTCCTGTCTGATTTTTCTGAACAATATATTCTATTTGGTCACCCTCATGTAAAGATGTAAGGCTTGAAATACTTCCGTTGTTATAAACAACAGTGTCCGCGGCTTTATCCTGAGGAGAGCCGCTGTCTCTCATCTGAAACTGCAATACGTCTATTTTTCCGTCCATATTTCTTATGTAAATATTTCTCCATAAGCTCGCCGCTCCTGTCTGTGAAAGCTGAGCGTCCTGTACACCGCCTACAGTGCCGGTTTTTCTTTCAAGATTAGCCGACTGGAAATATACGTTGTCAAGCTTTGAGAGAATTTGAGCCATTTCCGCTCTTGTAAGCCTGCCCTTTGGGTTTATTTTTCCGTCTGAACCGCTTAAAATACCATTAGCGCATAAAAGTTCTAAAGACTGAGCGTATAAAACATCGACAGATGTCCAGTCGGAAAACTTGTACATACTTTGCTGTGAAGTTCCCGTAACGTTTAAGACATTTGCGTTCATAGTTGAGATGCCTTTTACAAGCCAGTCCGCCACACGCTCTCTGCTTGCGGGAGCGGCTTTAAAAAATGCCGTCTGAGGGTTCAGAGTATTTTGGTCTTCCACAAGAGTGTCAAGATATTCCTGTTCCGTAATAAGACCGTTTTCCTGGGCAAGACTTAAATAACCGTTAGCCCATGTAGGGAGCACGGAATTATACTGCGGACTTGTAGCGGCAAGTTCCGCCGCTCTTGTCTGGGCAGCGTTTTCAAGACCCATAACACGTAAAACAAAAGCTATAGCCTCCTGATTTGAAACTGTATCATTAGGGCTGAATTTACCGCTGTAACCCTTTACCATATCGTAAGCTCCGGCGCGTGTAACCGCCTCCTTAGCCCAGTGACTGGTAGCCACGTCACTGAAATTCAAATTATCAATAATATCCCAGCCTTCCGAACGTCCTACATAAATATTCTCAACAGGGTCTGTAAAAACCTTTGTGTCTGTCAGTGCGAATACGTTTACACCGCCAAATGGAAGCATAACGCACGACAACACAATAGAAATAACTTTATTAAAGACCGATTTTACAAAAAAAGCTTTCTTCATGTTAAACCTCCAACCATTAATAAATTATTTGCCATCAATTTTACATCAATATATAAAACTGACAGTATTAAAACAACAAAACATTTTTAATCATCACATCGTTATTATTTTTTCGTTTTGTTATAGATAAAAATAAATCTACAGCAATTTCTGTAAAGACATAAAAAAATATTTTTTCAAAATTTCAGTGAAAAACGTTTTGCATTTTAAATGCCGAAAACATTAAAAAATATTGAATAAAATATCTTTTTATTTTCATAGTCTTTTTAGAATTGATGTAATATTATATTCAATATTAACATTATACCATTTTATTTTGATAATAACAAATTAAATTTAAAAAAATAATAATATTGTAAAAAACTTTTTATACTTTCATATTTTACCGACAGTCAAACTTCGATTTACAAAAAAATATATTTCAATCACTTGCATTCAGGTATCAAATAAGTCTGAAATTAAATAGACCTGTTTAACAACCTACCCAATACCGCTTGGCAGACCTTTTTCCGTCATACTTTGCATAAATTTTTTGAAATACCGCCGCAAGTATTACCACAAAAATTATGCTTTGTCTGACAAAAAAATTTCTTGCCAGTCGCTATCACTCAGGTTACCGAACATATCTAATCAAAAAACGTTGCGATGTTGTTAAAAATTATTTTTAACAATACCACAACGTTTAAATAAAGTACTCTGTTTAAATTCTTAAAAACTAAGTATAATTTTAGCGACCTCCAAAATTTTATTTCCCGTATCCATACTTTTTTTCTGCATATATTTATGCGCCTGCTGTTCTGTCATACCATATCTGTCAATAAGAAGTTCTTTAGCTTTATATATAAGTTTTTTTTCTTCCTCCGACCTAATAGCGACGGATTTAAACGCAGGCCTTTCATACATATTAGCTAGCATAGAAACAGAACATATAAGGTCTTGTTTTTTCAAAGGAACCGCAAGTTTAAAAACCCTGTCGTTTCCGCATAATTCAATTTGGGTTTTATTGGCGATTAGAATAATGCCGAAATCTTTTGGAATATCTTCAGCAAATTGAATAACAGAACTGTCTTTAAGCTTATATCCACATACAATAATTCCTCTTTGATAATAATGAACTCTTTTTTTAAGCTCTGACGCGCTGGAACAAATATAAACCGGCTTCATCGCCTCGCTTGTGAGTATTTTTGCGACTGTGCCTGAAACCTTTTCACTTTCAAAAGCAACTAAAATATTGTAATCCGCCATAAAAAAACCCTTTCACTATTTTGTCAGACGAAGTCTGATTTTCGCGGAAACTTTCCAAGTTATGCTCTTCCTCCGCCGCCTTGCAAAAATAATTTTTTGCTTGCCTCCTTTTTCTCATTTTCAAGTTGATTGACTATATTACGAGAGTTATTGAACAGGCCTATTGTTTCGCCATAGTCTGACAAAAAATCTCTTGTCAATAGCCTCCGTTTATATTACTAAAGATATATGACAATATAAATCATTTATTAATACTGGCAAAGGTATTCGTCAATCTCCCATTGACTTACATAAGTCCTGAAACTATCCCATTCAGCTTTTTTACAGTTTACAAACGAATCATAAACGTGATTTCCTAAAGTAGCTTTGGCAATACCGTCAGCCTCCATAACCCTTAAAGCCTCTTTAAGATTGCCCGGTAAATTTTTAATACCTCTTTTGTTTCTTTCTTCCTGAGTCATTTCAAACATATTGTCATCAACGCTTTCAGGAGCGGCAAGACCTTTTTTAATACCATCAAGACCAGCAGCCAAACAAACAGCCAGGCAAAGATAAGGATTAGTTGAAGGGTCAGGACTTCTAAGCTCTACTCTTGTACCAGCTCCTCTTGACGCGGGAATTCTTATAATGTCGGAACGGTTTGAGGCACTCCATGCTATGTAGCAAGGAGCCTCATATCCGGGTACAAGTCTTTTATAAGAATTCACAAGAGGATTTGTTATAGCCGTAATACCTGCCACATGTTCAAGTACACCGGCGATATAGCTGTAAGCCGTTTTACTGAGCTGCAATGGATCGTTCTCATCAAAGAAAACGTTCTCACTGCCTTTAAATAAAGACATATTCGTGTGCATACCGGAACCGTTTATACCAAAAATAGGTTTAGGCATAAATGTAGCGTGCAAACCATATTTTTTAGCTATAGTTTTAACAACAAGCTTAAATGTCATAACATTATCCGCTGTAGTAAGAGCGTTGTCATATTTAAAGTCAACCTCATGCTGACCCGCGGCAACCTCGTGATGAGACGCCTCAATCTCGTAGCCCATTTCCTCAAGAGTAAGGCAAATCTCACGTCTTGCATCCTCTCCGTTGTCAACGGGCGCAAGGTCAAAATAACCGGCCTCATCGGTTGTAATTGTTGTAGGCGCTCCGTTTTCATCAGTATGGAATAAGAAAAACTCACATTCATTTCCAACATTGAAATCATACCCCATATCTTTTGCTTCTTTCATTGTCTTTTTAAGTATATATCTTGGGTCTCCCTCAAAAGGCTCATTCTGAGGAGTATATATGTCACAGATAAATCTCGCTACTCTGCCCGGATGAGGTCTCCATGGCAAAACCACGAATGTGTCAAGGTCAGGTTTTAAATACATATCCGATTCCTCAATTCTGGCAAATCCTTGAATTGAAGACCCGTCAAACATCATTCCATCCTCAAGAATTTTAGGGAGTTGAGACGCTGTAACAGCAACATTCTTCAAAGAACCAAGAACATCAGTAAACTGCAATCTTATAAATTTAATATCCTCTTCTTTAACAATTCGTAAAATATCTTCCTTACTATACTTTGCCATTCAAAATTTCTCCTTCCGAAATAAAATACTTTAAATTTGATATATAAACAGCAAAAGCGTTTCAATAACACTAAGTCATTGAAACGCCCTTGTTTCTTATATATTATTATATTATACGATACAATTTTTGTCAATACCTTTTTTTTTAAAAGACACATAAATCAATTTTTCAAAACCACCGGCTCTCCCCGCACCCATACCCCTTTTAAAAGGATTTAATCCTGAACTTTATATAGTCAATCAACTTGAAAATGAGGCGAGCTAAAAATTATTTTTGCAAGACGGCGGAGGTAGAGCGTAGCCGAATGCCTACGCCGGCAACACGTCAAAAAGGATTTTTAGCCGCCGAACTTACTTATTTTTAAGTTGATTGGCTATACTATAAAACACGTGCTTTCCTAAGTTTTTTGATTCAATTTGAAAAGTTTCATATAAATCACTAAAAAAAGGCAAAATTTTTTTCTTTCCCCTTATATACTATGGATTTTTACCCCGATTAATTAAATATTAATCGGGGCAAGATATAGCATACTCCCAATTTTCTCAAAACCGATTTATGAAAACACTGTTGCAGCAGTATAAAAGTAATTTTAATCAGTATATTCATAGTGTACAAATGACCGTATGTATGGAATTGAAAAAATATATCCCCCAAATTCATTTTAACGGTTATTCCGTTAAAAGTCAAGTTTATTTTTATATCAATATAAAATCATAAATAAAAGGAAATATTATTTAATTTCTGGTAATTCTATAGCATAACAATAAAAACTTTGCGAATTGCCGCAGAAATTATTTTTATTTCCTTATAATCAGCGTTTCTAAGCCAATTCCAAATTATAGCAATCTATAAAATCAAGGCAGTAAAATTAACATAACAATTTGTTAAATAAAATCAACAGAAAATATTTATGACTGCATTTTATCTGAGGTTATATTATAGTCAATCAACTTGAAAATGAATAAAAAAAGCAAGGTCCATAGTCTGAACCATAGCCATAAGACACTAATACAGCGAAAATAAATTTTATCTGCCGGAATTGTTTATTTTTACAGCGAAACAATAATTTAATAAAACCTGATATATCAGACCTGTTTAATAACCTCCGTAGTGCCACTTAGGTTATTAAACAGGTATATCAAAGAATTCTTATATTGCTTAGTAGTAAAAATTCTGCAAATTGCTGTAAACACCAGTGTCTAAGCGGGTCTTTTATAATAGACCTGTTTATTTTTAAGTTTGTTAATAAAAAAGGGGTGTAAATTTACTTGACATATTTAGAAAGAATTAAAGGCTTGCGAGAAGATAATGATTTAACCCAAACTCAAATCGCGAAAATAATAAATGTAGCGCAGACAACCTATTCAGATTATGAAAAAGGTAAAGTCCGTATCCCAATAGACATACTTATAGAACTCGCAAAATTCTATAATGTAGATATGAATTATATAACCGGAGTAAGTACAGTAAAAAAACATTTTCCTCCGACATAAATAACAGACATTAGACCTGTTCAATAACCTAAGTTACAGCTATTGACAAGAGATTTTTTCATCAGGCAAAGTATGGCGAAAAAGGTCTGTAAAGAGGTGTTATGGAGATTATTGAACATATAGGTTTTATTTATAGTCAATCAATTTGAAAAACGAATAAGTTCGGCGGCTAAAAATTATTTTTTCTGCATTATCGTCAGTCGGCATAGGACGCAGCTATGCTCCTCTTCCTCTGCCTTGCAAAAATAATTTTTATCGTACCTCCTTTTGTCTGTTTTCAAATTGATTGACTATAAGAAACGCTGATTTATCGCTGTCAAAAATTATTATTATAAATTTTCTCAAAAACATATAAAGCAATCCACAAAATAAATACGGACATTAAAAATCAGAGATTTTATTGGACTTCTTTCGAATCCTTACAGCAATTCCTGAAAAGTTAGAAAAAAATATTTTTTGCTTTTTTATGGAATTGCTGTAAGGATACTGTTTCGGAAGAAGTCTGTTTTTGCTTTATCAGAGTAGACCTATTCGGTAACATAAGTGATAACGTCTGACAAAAAATTTTTGCGTAACTTTAGTAAAATATGGCAGAAAAACAGCTGTCAGACGATATTGCAGAAGTTATCGAACAGGTTTAGTATAAAAAACAATTCTTGTAAATTCAAAGACTGATTTTTTATACTCTTCAGAAATTTGTAAAATCAAAACAATAAAAAATTTATTTAAACAGCAATAACTTTATATAATCAATCAACTTGAAAATGAGCAAAAAGAAGCGAGATAAAAATTATCTTCGCAAGCCAGTGGAAAGAGAGCATAGCCGTAGCCTACGCCGACTGACTGGTACGCATAGGCGAGCAGCAAAGCGCAGCTTTGCAACCAGCCACTAACAAAGCGAAGATAATTTTTATCCACTGAACTTGTTCAATTTTTAAGTTGATTGACTATAGATACCGCGTATTAACATATTCCCTGAGCTGTCATAGCATTGGCTACTTTCTCAAATCCCGCGATATTTGCCCCAACAACATAATTACCCTCGGCGCCATAGCGTTTAGCGGCATCGTCAAGATTATGGAAAATAGAAACCATAATATTTTTAAGTTTAGCGTCAACCTCTTCAAATGTCCAGCTAAGTCTTTCGCTGTTTTGACTCATTTCCAAAGCAGAAGTAGCAACTCCGCCGGCATTAGCCGCTTTTCCTGGAGCGAAAAGAACCTTATTTTCCTGAAGATATTCTGTAGCCTCTAAAGTAGTAGGCATATTAGCGCCCTCAGCGACAGCTATACAGCCGTTTGCCACAAGATTTTTAGCATCATCAAGATTAAGCTCGTTCTGAGTAGCACATGGAAGAGCTATATCACATTTAATTGTCCATACTCCTTTTCCCTCGTGATACTCGGCGCTTTTTCTTGCGGAAGCATATTCTGTAAGTCTTGCTCTTTTAACCTCTTTAACTTCTTTAAGTAAAGAAACATCAATTCCCTCAGGGTCATAAATCCAACCTGTAGAGTCAGAAACAGTAACAACTTTAGCACCCAGCTGCTGAGCCTTTTGAGTAGCGTATATAGCTACATTTCCTGAGCCTGATACGCAGACTGTTTTTCCTTTTATATCGTGTCCGTTGCATTTAAGCATTTCATCAGTCAAATATAATAATCCATATCCTGTAGCTTCTGTTCTTGCCAAAGAGCCGCCGTAAGACAATCCTTTTCCTGTCAAAACACCTTCATAAACACCTTTTATGCGCTTATACTGACCAAACATATAACCTATTTCTCTCGCTCCCGTACCAATATCTCCCGCAGGCACATCTGTATCGGCTCCAATATGTTTGCAAAGCTCTGTCATAAAACTCTGGCAAAATGCCATAACCTCTCTGTCGGACTTACCCTTAGGGTCAAAGTCAGAACCGCCTTTTCCGCCGCCGATAGGAAGACCTGTAAGAGAGTTTTTAAAAATCTGTTCAAATCCCAAAAACTTAATAATGCCAAGATTAACTGACGGATGTAATCTAAGACCGCCTTTGTAAGGACCTATAGCACTGTTAAACTGAACTCTGTAGCCTGTATTTACGTGTACCTGACCTTTATCATCAACCCACGGAACTCTGAATTTAATCTGTCTTTCAGGCTCAACAATCCTTTCAAGAAGAGCATCTTTTCTAAACTTTTCCTCATTTTTCTCAACAACAGCCCTAAGAGATTCCAAAACCTCTTTTACAGCCTGATGAAATTCAGGTTCACTGGGATTTTTAGTGACAACAGCCTCGATTACTTCATCTACATATGACATTAATGTCATCCTCCTTTTACGTTTATTTAAAATATATAATGAACAATTTCGCCATAAATACCGGCACAATTATGTAACAAAAAGCGTTTTATTCTTTTGAAATTGTTATAAACACCTTGTCGGTATCAAAACGTAAAAATGGGACAGCAAAAAGCAATCACATCTCCCTTGACGCCATTGTTCTTAATAAAGTTTATCACAATAAAGTAAATTTTGCAAGTTTTTTTACAGAAACTTTCAAAAAAATTTTTGATGTATAGTCAATCAACTTGAAAATGAGAAAAAGGAAGCGAGATAAAAATTATTTTCGCAAGGCAGTGTAAGGAGAGCGTAGCCATAGCCTATGCTGACTGACTGGGACGCATAGGCGAGCAGCAAAGCGTAGCTTTGCGACCAGCCACTAACAAAGCGAAAAGGATTTTTAGCCACTAGCCGCTGAACTTGTTCAATTTTTAAGTTGATTGACTGTAAAACAAAACATTCGTTTTGTAAATAAAATTTAAAATTACAAACAGACGGCTAAAAACCGTCTGTTTTATATAAAAATTTCACTGTATTACTTTTAATAATTTATCTTACTAAAACCTCATCTCTCCTAGGTCCGTTTGAAACCATAGAAATTTTAACACCTATTTCATTTTCAACAAACTCCACATACTCCTTAGCTTTTTGAGGCAGTCTGTCAAAAGACTCAATACCTCTTATATCTGTTTTCCAGCCCTCAAGAGTTGTATATACAGGTTTAGCATTGTAGAGATTTTCCGTAGTAAGAAAATCTTTGTATTCTTTTCCATCAAACTCGTATCCGGTGCATACTTTAATTTCGTCAAGATAACTTAACACGTCAAGACATGTCATAACTACTTCTGTTGCCCCCTGAACCTCACAGCCATAACGTGTAGCAACTGCGTCAAACCAGCCGACACGGCGCGGTCTTCCCGTAGTAGCTCCAAATTCTCCGCTGTCTCCGCCTTTTTTTCTAAGCTGGTCAGCCTCATCTCCGAAAACCTCAGAAACAAAAGGACCTTCTCCAACAGCGCTTGAATATGCCTTTGTAATAACAGTGACATTTTCAATAGCGTATGGCGGTATTCCCGCTCCGACAGCCGCAAAACCTGCTAAAGTAGATGAACTTGTAACATAAGGATAAATTCCGTGGTCTGTATCTTTAAGAGCGCCCAGCTGTCCCTCAAGAAGAATATTTTTACCCTCTTTTACAGCATCTCTCAAAATTTTTGCCGTATCGGCAACATTGTCTTTAATAATCTCGGCATAACCGCATAATGTTTCATAAACCTCATTATAGTCAATTTCAGGCTTATTGTAAAGATATTTAAACTGAACGTTTATTTTTTCATACATACCTTTAAGACGTTCTTTAAGACGCTCCTTATGATAAAGCTCCCATAGCTGAATGCCGACCTTTGAATATTTATCGGCAAAAAAAGGAGCTATACCCGACTTTGTTGAGCCAAATTTTTTATCCCCCAGTCTTTCTTCCTCATACTCGTCAAGAAGAACGTGATGAGGGAGAAGAACCTGTGCTCTTTCAGAAATAAGAAGCTTGAATTTAATACCCGCCGACTTGATTATATCAATCTCTTTCATAAGATATTCAATGTTAAGAGCGACACCATTTGCTATAATGTTTAATGTATCCTCGTGAAAAACCCCCGAGGGGAGCTGATGAAGAGCAAATTTACCTTTATCATTAATTATAGTATGCCCCGCGTTGCTTCCGCCCTGAAATCTTACGACAATATCAGATTCAGCGGCACACATATCCGTAATTTTGCCTTTTCCCTCATCGCCCCAGTTAGCGCCAACAATAGCTTTAACCATTATTAATTCCTCCTATACAGTCAGCTCACAATGACCGATTAAAACATTTTTGTTTTTTTCAATAACAGGCTTAACCTGTGTTTCAATATACTCGGCAACCTGTCCCGGCGCGCGGCCTATAAAATTTTTGGGAGCGAGTATTTTATTAATATCGTTTATAGTAAGACCAAAAGCCGGGTCGTCAACAATTCTTTGTATAAGGTCATTTTTACCGCCCTGTGTCTTAACAACTTTCGCCGCCTCCATAGAATGAGTTCTTATTCTTTCATGAAGTTCCTGACGGTCGCCGCCCATTTTAACCGCGTCCATCATAATATTTTCCGTAGCCATAAAAGGAAGTTCTTCCATAATATGCTTTTCAATAACCTTGGGATAAACGACAAAATTATCTGCTACATTTATATAAATATTTAAAATAGCGTCAGTAGCCAAAAAAGCCTCTGGAACAGATATTCTTTTATTTGACGAATCATCCAGTGTTCTCTCAAACCATTGAGCGGATGCCGTAATTGCCGGATTAATCACATCTGCCATAACATATCTTGCAAGACCCGCTATTCTTTCAGAACGCATAGGATTTCTTTTATACGCCATAGCGGAAGAACCTACCTGTTCTTTTTCAAAGGGCTCTTCCATTTCCTTCAAGTGCTGTAAAAGCCTCATATCGTTTGAGAATTTAGTACAGCTTTGAGCGATACCCGATAAAACGTTTACAAAAATACTATCAAGTTTTCTTGAGTAAGTTTGTCCGGATACAGGAAATACTTTTTTAAAACCAAGTTTTTCGGCAATAAGCAAGTCAAGTTTTTTAATCTTTTCCTCATCTCCGTCAAAAAGCTCCATAAAGCTTGCCTGAGTACCCGTAGTACCTTTAGAACCTAAAAGCTTTACATTTTCAAGACAAAAATCAATACTTTCAAGGTCCATCATAAGGTCCTGAATCCAAAGACACGCTCTTTTGCCCACAGTAGTAAGCTGAGCCGCCTGAAAATGAGTAAATCCCAAAGTAGGCATATCTTTATATTCCATAGCGAATTCGGAAAGCTTTGAAATAACTGATAAAACCTTTGTACGAATAATATTCATAGCCTCTGTCATAACAATAATGTCCGTATTATCGCCGACATAGCAGCTTGTTGCCCCAAGATGAATAATGGGCTTTGCCTTGGGGCATTGAAGACCATAAGCGTATATATGTGCCATAACATCATGTCTTACAGCTTTTTCTCTTTCTTCAGCTTCCTCATAATTTATATCATCTTTAAATTTAATAAGTTCTTCTATTTGTTCGTCCGTAATATTAAGTCCCAATTCTTTTTCAGCCTGAGCAAGGGCAATCCATAGTCTTCTCCATGTTTTAAATTTTTTATCCGGTGAAAAAACCTCTTTCATTTCCCTGCTTGCATATCTAGAGTTAAGGGGACTCTCATAAATAGATTTATTGTTCATAAAGAAAATTTCCTTTCTCCGAAGTATTTAAAATTTTTACAGCAAATGCTTTACATCAACAGCGTAGTTCCCTGTAAAACAGGCGTTGCAGAAAGAAAGGCTTGAATCAGGGGCTATTTTTTCAAGATTTTCAACACTTAAATAATCAAGGCTGTCCGCGCCGATAATCTTTGCCGTTTCCTCAATAGTTTTACTGTTAGCTATAAGCTCTTCTCTTGATGGAATATCCGTTCCGAAAAAGCACGGCCACGTAAACGGAGGAGATGATATTTTAACGTGAACCTCTTTAGCTCCCGCTTCTCTTAAAAGCTTTACAATTCTTCCGCTTGTCGTACCTCTTACAATACTGTCGTCAACCATTATAACTCTTTTTCCGCTCACAACGCTTTTAAGCACGTTAAGTTTCATTTTTACGGCAACTTCCCTGCTTGACTGCTGAGGTTTTATAAATGTACGGCCAATATATTTATTTTTAATAAATCCCATTTCATTAGGAATACCTGAATATTCGGAATATCCAGCGGCGGCACTGAGTCCGGAATCCGGAACCCCGATAACAATGTCAGCTTCGGTTTCTGACTGCTGCGCCAGAAATATTCCCGCTTTTTTTCTTGCCTCGTGAACTACCTGCCCGTCGACACAGCTATCCGGTCTTGAAAAATATATATGCTCAAAAATGCATAAGCTGGATTTCTGACTTTTGCACAATTCCTTATCGGACCTCATTTCTCCGTCCTCAAGTACAATAATCTCCCCTGGCTCAACATCTCTTACAAACTCAGCGTCAATAGAGTCAAACGCACAGCTTTCCGATGCGAAAATAACAGCATCGCCTCTTTTCCCCATACAAAGAGGACGAAATCCCCATGGGTCACGGGCGGCTATAAGCTTGTTAGGACTCATAACAAGAAGTGAGAACGCGCCTTTGAGCCTGCTCATTACATTTTTGACAGCGCCCTCTATAGAACCCACATTAAGACGTTCTCTGGCGATAAGATACGCGATAATCTCCGTATCAGCCGTAGTCTGGAAAATAGCACCGTTTCTTTCAAGCTCTTTCCTAAGCTCGGCGGTATTTACGATATTTCCGTTGTGAGCAAGCGCAAGCGTACCTTTTACATAACGGAGAACAAGAGGCTGTACGTTTTCTCTGATACTTCCGCCGGAGGTTGAGTACCTAACATGTCCCACAGCCATATTTCCCGGCAGTTTCTGTAAAATTTCCTCATTGAAAACCTCGTTGACAAGACCTATATCCTTGTAATGGGAAATCTCACGGTCTAAATTAACCGCTATTCCGCAGCCTTCCTGACCTCTGTGCTGAAGCGCCACAAGACCGTAATAGGTTGTGTTGGCGCAGTTTCCGTCAGGATCCCATATACCGAATACTCCGCACTCTTCATGTAGCTTAGCCATAAATAAAGTCCTCCTTAAACTTCTCCATAACATTCTTTAAGTCTGTTCCATACCTCAAAATAGACATCACTGAATTCTCCCATATCAAACCTGAATCTATCCTTGTCAAGCTTTTTATTTGTCTCCGCATCCCAAAGACGGCACGTATCCGGTGAAATCTCGTCTGCGAGAACAATTTCTCCATTAACATCTTTTCCAAATTCAAGTTTAAAATCAACAAGCCTGATATCCATTTTCAGGAAAATCTTTTTAAGGGATTCATTAATCGCGAAAGCCATTTCCTTGATAGTCTTAACATCTTCTTCCGTAGCGATTTTTAAAGCGTATGCATGATAAGAATTTATAAGAGGGTCGCCCAACGCGTCGTTTTTATAACTGAATTCAATAGTCGGCTTGTCAAAAACAACCCCTTCTTCCGACCCGTATCTTTTACAGAAACTTCCCGCGGCAATATTTCTTATAATAACCTCAAGAGGAATAATATCCACTCTTTTAACAAGAGATTCCCTGTCGCTTAATTCCTCGACAAAATGGGTTTTTATGCCGTCTTTTTCAAGAAGTTTAAAAATAGCGTTAGCCATTTTGTTGTTTATCATACCTTTTCCGTCAAAAAATCCTACTTTCTGACCGTTAAAAGCAGTAGCCGCGTCTTTATACTCAAAAATACAGTATTCCGGACTTTCTGTCGCATAGACCTTTTTAGCTTTACCGGTATAAAGCAGACTAAGTTTTTTCATTTTTTTACCTCGCTCTCAAAATTATAGTCAATAACCCTTTGCTCATTTTCAAGTTGATTGACTATAAAACCCAATTTTTATATTCGCAAAACCGCCGACCGGTTAATCTTCACACCAATAAATCAGCGTTTTCTCATATATAACTATAACACAACTGTCAGAAAAAATCCACACATAATTTGTTAAAATTATAAATATATGAAACATTTTTTAAAAGGAACGCATATACTTTACTAAGGAAACACTGATTAATCCAATTTCAGCGAAAATTTAATTTCGCCTATAGTCAATCAGCTTAAAAATGAGCAAAAGGAAGCGATATAAAAATTATTTTCGCAAGACAGTGGAAGGAGAGCGCAGCCGTAGCCTACGCCAACTGACTGGGACGCATAGGCGAGCAGCAAAGCATAGCTTTGTGACCAGCCACTAACAAAGCGAAAAGGATTTTTAGCCGCTGAATTTGTTCAATTTTTAAGTTGATTGACTATATCAGCAAAATCTGCACTTATCTGTCAATTTGCCAGTTTCCGACGAGGTCTAAAGAACAAAACGCCTTTCGTTAAAATATATAATAAAATATTTTTTCTTTTTATGCCGAAATTGCTGTAAACAGGTCTATATCAATCGGTGTTTCCGCAATATTTAAAATTTATGGAGGTAGTCTATGTATCCTTACACAAATCAATTCAACAGATTTTCAACTCAGAACAAATCAAAAAACATTGGCCGCCGCAACGCATTTATGGCTAATTCAACCGTTTCACATCAAAACATTTCAAATCAGCCGTCGCCTCAAAAAAGACCTTCCGCAAGACCTTTTACAGAATTTTTTAATTTTTCCGGACAAAATCAAATTCATACTGCCGAATACTCTAACTCCCAAATATCTCCTGATAATGAGAAAATAACCGGTCCTGATTATCAGAATCAGGATATGAATTCAGATTTTGAAGAAAACGACTCGGATAAAGACGTCTGTGACGAGGTAAACACATATATACTGAAAATGCTGATAGAGGCTATAAAAGACGAGATAAAAGACGCTCATTATTATGATGAGATAGCCAAAACGCTTACTGACGAGGACGATAGTAAAATATTTCATAAAATGCATCACGATGAGGATAAACATAGAAAAATATTTTCAGAGATATTCGAGATGTTAACCGGTGAGGAACCTTCTTTGGAAGAAATCCAGCCGGATTATAAGCAAGTATCCGAAAATATGCCGGAAAATTTCGCTCAGTCTATATTTGACGAATTAAGCGCTGTAGAATTTTACCGTAAATTATATTTTGCTTTTTTAAATACTGAAATCAGGGATTCTCTTTTTGAGATAATAACAGATGAACAGGGTCACGCTCAAATTTTAAATTATATGTACTCAAAATATACAAACCCATCAAACTATAGCAATTAACAAAATTTTTAGTACAAAACAATTAAAGAATTTCTTGATGCGTCAGATTTTATTAAATATCATTTGTTCATTCTTTTATTGTTTCGCTATAGTTATATTAACATAAATAAACCCGTTTAAAACCACGGCAAATCGTACCAAAATTCTGAAAAAAGAATTATCGTCAGCCAAAACCGCTTATTTTTTAAGTTATGGCAATTCTCAGAACTTTCAGCACGAAACAACAAAACAATTCCTTGATATATGGTTTTATAGTCAATCAACTTGAAAATGAGAAAAATTAGGCTGGCTAAAAATTATTTTTGCAAGGCAAAGTTGGGAGGACATATCCAAATGCCTATGCCAACCATCGGCAATACAACAAAAAAGATTTTTAACCGCCAAACTTACTTATTTTTAGGTTGATTGACTATATTTAATATTTCTTTCAAAATCCTACAGCAATTCCTTAAATGTCAGAAAAAAATTATTTTTCTTTATTTACGAAATTGCCGCAATGATGTGGTTTCGAAAGAAGTATATTCATTATTTTTGTTTCGCTGTAATTTACCATAAAGTTCTTTCACCCTCTTTCTTTCAGGAAATGGGGCAGTTTTGTAAAACCCTCTGATTCTGAAAATTTTTCAAAAAATCAAATTGCTATGTTGCTATAATTTTGATTTTAGAATATAATAAAATTAATGTTTTGTGAAAATCAGCGGAATATATATAGTCAATCAACTTGAAAATGAGAAAAATGAGGTGAGCTAAAAATTATTTTTGCAATGAGGCGGAGGGAAAGCATAGCCGACTGCCTATGCCGACCGACGGCAACACGGCAAAAAGGATTTTTTGCCGCCGAACTTACTTATTTTTAAGTTGATTGACTATAATACTGATTAACTCAAAAACTTAAAATAATAAAAAAGATAAAGCACTGTTTTTTATAAACAGACATTCTCATAAATATTGAAAAGAGGTATGTGTAAATGAGTAAAAAAGTGGTTGCGGTTTTATTCGGCGGACAATCGTCGGAGCATGAAATATCAAAAATATCGGCGGCGACAATAATTTCAGCTTTGGATACGGAAAAATATTACGTTATGCCAATATATATTACAGAGGACGGACGCTGGCTTATATACGACGGCCCCGCCCAGAATATCACAACCGGAAAATGGGAAAAATACTCGGCGAGGGTAATATTAAGTCCTGATACAGAACATCACGGTCTTTTAAGAATTATCGGAAATAAATTTAAAACAATTCCTGTTGACGTGGCGATACCCGTTCTTCATGGAAAATTCGGCGAGGACGGAACAATACAAGGCCTTTTGGAACTTGCTGGGATACCTTATGTCGGATGTGGAGTACTCTCATCAAGCGTTTCAATGGATAAGTCGTATACAAAAATAATAGCCGAAAGCATAGGCGTATCTCAGGCAAAATACACCGTAATATACCGGCATATTTTTGAGGAAGCGTCTGATGAGGGAAAAAATAAAATACTTGAGGAAACAGAAAATAAACTTTCTTACCCCTATTTTGTAAAACCAGCAAATGCCGGCTCTTCCGTAGGTATAACAAAAGTAAATAACCGTGAAGAGCTCAAAGACGCCATAGCTTTGGCATGCGAACATGACAAGACGATAATCATAGAAGAAACTATAATAGGAAAAGAAGTTGAATGCGGTGTCTTGGGTGGTGACGAATTGCTTGTATCCTGTGTCGGAGAGGTATTTTCCGCCGATGAGTCCGACTTTTATGATTTTGACGCCAAGTATAATAATAAAAACTCAAAAACAGTTATACCGGCAGAAATTGATGATAATATATCCGATGAAATAAGAAGTCTTGCCGCTAAAATCTTTACGGCGCTTGACGGGTATGGGCTGGCTAGAGTTGATTTCTTTATTGAGGACGGTACAAACAGGGTTATATTCAACGAAATGAACACATTCCCCGGTTTTACTCCTATAAGTATGTATCATATGCTTTTTGAGGCAAGCGGAATAGATATGGAAAGCCTTCTTGACAAACTAATCGAGCTTGGACTTGACAGATATGACAGATAGAAGGTGAGCATATGGATAACAGACCTATTGGCATTTTTGATTCCGGAGTAGGAGGTCTTACAGTCGTAAAACAAATTATAAAAGCCCTTCCAAATGAGGATATAATATATTTCGGCGATACGGCAAGAGTTCCTTACGGCTCAAAGACAAAAGAAACCGTAACAAATTTTTCTGCTCAGATTATAAGATTTCTTTTGTCTAAAAACGTAAAAACAATAATAATAGCCTGCAACACCGTGAGCTCCAATTCTTACGATGAGCTTATAAAAATGTTTGACCTGCCTATAATAGAAGTTGTTACTCCCGGAGTAGAAGCGTGTCTTAATGCCACTAAAAATAAAATTGTAGGCATAATCGGCACTGAAGCCACTGTAAAAAGCGGAGCGTATGAAAAAAAAATCAGACAAAAAGACAATAATATAAAAGTTTACTCAAAAGCCTGTCCTCTTTTTGTTCCTTTAGCAGAGGAAGGCTGGACAGATAATGACATATCCCGTCAGACGGCTGAAATTTATTTAAGGGATTTAACCGAGAAAAACATAGATTCAATAATTCTCGGCTGTACACATTACCCTCTGCTGAAAAAATGTATAGGAAAAGTCGTCGGCGAAGCGGTAACAATTATAGACCCCGCCAAAACCGCCGCTAAAAAAACAAAGAACTACTTGGATAAACACGGTATGCTTGGAAAAAACAACGGAAATTTATCTTTTTACGTAAGTGACAATACTGAGAAATTTTCGTTTATATGCAACACAGTACTAAAAAAAACCTGTACCGCTGAAAAAGTAGACTTGGAAAAATAGACCTGTTTAAAACCCCGTGACAGCGATTGACAAAAAAACTATTGTCAATTGCTGTCACGGGGTTATCATACAGGTCTATTTTTTCGCTGCTGAACTCGTTCAATTTTTAAGTTGATTGACTATATGCTTTATTAAACTTTCTTGAAATACCACTGCGAGTATTACGGAGAAAATTTAATTTTGCCTATCAGCAAAATCTACACTTATCTGTCAATTTGCCAGTTTCCAAGGAGTTCTAATAAATTTCTTTCGAAAAACCGCAATAATTGCGCGGTTTTCAAAAGAAGTCCAATATACTTGTTCAATCAGGTCTATTCCTTCCATTTGCCTCATATAATTATAGCAATCCACAATATTATTTTGGGATAATACCATAATTTAAGCAATTCCGGAGGTGGAAACATGGAAAATTTAAAACCTGAAATTACAAAAGGCTTTGAAATAATCCCTAAATCCATAATAAAATCAAAACATTCTTATATATGCAAAACAAGCTCAGGCACAAAAGTAATTCAGAAAACAACCGCTAAAGAAAATGCCCTTGTATTCGCCAATAAGCTTAAAACAAAGCTTGAGGAACAAGGTTATCCCATATATGATAAATTTTACATATCCACACAAAATCTTCCGTATTTTGTGTGTGACGGGGAAAAATATATTATGACGGATTACAAAGACCTTGTCGACTCTGATTTTTCTGACGGTGAGGATGTAAAAAAAGTTATACTGGCGACAGCCCGTTTTCACCGTATTTCAAAAAACATTGATATAATGCCCGAAATAAAACCGAGTATTTTGAATACTTATAGAAAACAGCTTGCAAATTTTAAAAACATAAAAAAGAGTATTTCATCAAAAAGCAGTTTTTCGGAATTAGATGTAATTTTTATAAAAAATTATGATTATTTTTTTAAAAAGGCTGTAAACGCTATTGATTTGCTAAGTGATTTTTTTGAAAATTCCGATTTTACAAAAAATCTGCGTACTTTATGCCACAACAATATAAAAGAAGAAACCGCTGTAAAACACAAAAACTCAATGAGTCTTATCTCATTTGAAAATGTTTCAAACGAACTGTTTTTATCAGATTTTTCGGATATAATAAACCGCTATGTTAGAAAGCACACTCCCCCTGCTTTAAGCTTCGAGTCGATTTTAGAAACATATTTTAAAGTAAATACTATTTCCGATAAAGAAATAAAAATTTTGCAGGCAATATTAAAATTTCCTGCAAAATATATAAAAATATGCTGTGATTTTTATTCAAAAGGTATGCCCTTTGTTCCAAATTCTGTTGTAAATCATCTAAAATGTATAATTACACAAAAAAATATTTATGAAAATTACACAAAATGTCTTTAATTACATATGTTATATCGGTCGCCGAAAAAAAATTTTTATAAAATTTTATATATAGTACTTGTCTTTTTCACTTTTTTTTGATAAAATTATATCAATAGGTTAAATTTAACTGTATCGAACAGGTTCAATATTATAACATTCAGATAAATATTCTATAACTATACCAGAATTAATATGAAATTATAAATATATCGCGACAGATAAATATTTTATAAAAATCAAGGAGGTTTATAATGAGCAACTCAACAATTAACAAAATGTTACTTCCTCAGCAAGTTGAAGACATTCTTAAATCAAAAGACGTGGAAGTCATCATTCCTAACTCAAAACAGGAACTTTTTGAACTTGCTTTAGGAGGAAAAGAAAATAAGACATGGGATGTAATTTATGACGTCAACGGCAAATCAATACGAGAAGCTTATGTTGTAAAATGTAAAAACGGTATCGTGGCTAACTTTGACGACCTTTCAATGCGCCGCCGCGACCCCAACAGTATGGTAATCGCCGATGACCTTCCTACAGATAAGCCTACTTATCATGAACGTTTCGGAGAATCTTTTGACACTACAAGAAAAGAAACTTTCCAATGGCTCAGAGATCAGAAAAAACTTATCGCTCTTCCGTTTTATTCAGGCAACGAGGATATTGATATAGGCTATCCTTCTCTTGCCATTATCCCGGCAAACGCGGCGTTTTTCGCGGCGGCTTTGGGCGACCTTCAGGGCTTTGTTCCCGCAAATTCCATACCAAACAGATTCAAGCCAAAAGCTGTAATATATGTTGCGCCGCCTTTCAGACACACAAAATATGACGGCAAACAAATTGTTGTGCATAGAAGAAGCTTTGACCTTCACGAGGTATTCTCATATAATCTCTATCCGGGGCCAAGCGCGAAAAAAGGTGTATATAGCATTCTCCTTGATATCGGAGAGCAGGAAAACTGGATTACTCTTCATGCCTCAACAGTAAAAATTGTAACGCCTTATGAGCTTTCTCTTACAATTATGCATGAGGGTGCTTCCGGCGGCGGAAAAAGCGAAATGACCGAACAGTTCCACAGACAGGAAGACGGTCGTCTGCTTTTAGGCAAAAACATTCTTACAGACGCGGAAACTCTTATCAATATTACCGACACATCAGAGCTTTATCCAGTTACAGACGATATGGCTCTTGCTCACCCGTCTCTACAGAACGACAGCAACAAGCTTGTCGTAGCCGACGCTGAGTACAGTTGGTTTTTACGTGTTGACCATATTAAACAATATGGTACAGACCCTGAAATAGAAAAATCCTGTATAAGTCCAAAAGAGCCTTTGGTATTTCTTAATATGGACGCCGTACCTGACTCCACCTGCCTTATTTGGGAGCATATAGAGGATTCTCCCGGAAAACCTTGTCCAAATCCACGTGTAATTATCCCGCGTAAACTTAAAAAGAATATTGTGGAGGGCGCCGTGGAGGTTGACGTTCGTTCTTTCGGGGTACGTACTCCGCCTACTACAAAAGATAATCCGAATTACGGCATTATAGGTATGTTCCATATCCTTCCGCCGGCTTTGGCATGGCTTTGGAGACTTGTGGCTCCAAGAGGATTCGCAAATCCAAGCATAATAGACAATACAAAGGGTATGAAAAGCGAGGGCGTAGGTTCTTATTGGCCTTTCGCAACAGGAAAAAGAGTAGACCAGGCAAATCTTCTTCTCCGTCAGATTCAGCATACTCTTTCAACAAGATATATACTTATTCCAAATCAATATATAGGAGCGTATAAGGTAGGTTTTGCCGGTCAATGGGCGACAAGAGAATATCTTTCCCGCCGCGGCGGAGCAAAATTCAGCCGTGATTTGTTGTCACCGGCACGTTGTCCGATTCTCGGATATACTATGAATTCCGTTAAAATTGACGGCAATGTAATTCCTAAATCCTTACTTCAGGTTAATCATCAGGTTTCAGTTGGTGAAGCCGCTTACGACGAGGGCGCTAAAATCCTTACTAATTTCTTTAAGGAAGAGCTTCAGCATTTCCACGTTGAGGGTCTTGACGAACTTGGAAAACAAATTATAAATACGTGCTTAAACGATGGCTCTGTTGAGGATTACTACAACCTTATACCAAAACTTTAAACCGCTTCATATTTTTTTCCTTTTTATATAAACATAATACTTGAAAAAACGCTTTTCACAAAGATTTATTCCTTTGTAAAAGGCGTTTTTTCTTTGCCAATAAATCACAAATTAATAAGCACAGGTTCTGTTTTCTTTATACTTTTTATGATAATTTTAATATATAACTCTTTCATTCATTTGTTCAATATGTAAAAAAACACAATTTCACTTGCCATAACTCAAAAAAAATAGTATTATTATATAAAGGGATTTCTTGTATTCCTAAAAAAATGGTTATTGAATAAATTCTACCAAGGGGGAATTGCATTATGCTTAAAATTTTGTTTGTATCATCGGAAGTTTCACCCTACGCAAAAAGCGGAGGACTTGGAGACGTTGCGGGTTCTCTCCCAAAAGCATTAAAAAATAACGGTGTTGATGTCAGAGTCGTTTTCCCTAAATACAAAAATATTAAGGAAGAATACACAAAATCAGCAGACTTTATCGGTTCATATAAAGTAAAACTTGAATGGCGCGAGCAAAGCGCTTCTGTTTATCAGCTTAAAGCTGACGTGCCTACTTATGTTATAGAAAATGATTACTATTTTTCAAACCGCGACGGATACTACGGCTATAATGACGACGGAGAACGCTTTACATTTTTTTGCAAGGCGACTTTAGACCTTTTGAATATAATAGATTTTGTTCCTGACGTAATACATTGTAATGACTGGCAGACAGGGCCTATATGTGTTTACGCCAAAGATTATTACAGCCGCTATATGCCCTTATCAAATATAAAATCACTCTTTACAATACACAATATTCAATATCAGGGACTCTGCGGACGAGGCATACTTGGTTTAATGGGGTTGAACGATGGATACTTTACATCAGATAAGCTTGAATTCAACGGTATGGTAAGCTTTATGAAAGCCGGTGTTGTATATGCCGATGCCATAAGCACAGTAAGCCGTACCTATTCCTATGAAATACAGACGGGACAATATGGATACGGTCTTGACGGAATGCTGCGCGCGAGGGCAAACGACCTTACAGGTATAGTAAACGGAATTGACTATTCACAAGACAACCCCTCGACAAATAAATTAATTTATGCAAATTTTGATATAAACAATTTAGCGGGCAAAAAAGAAAACAAAAGAAAACTTCAGGAAGAACTCGGACTTCCTCAGAGAGATGTACCTGTTATCAGTGTAATTTCCAGACTTGTTGACCAAAAAGGCATAAATCTTATAATAGATTCCATAGGCGAAATTCTTTCAAAGGATATACAGCTTGTAATATTAGGAACAGGCGATGGCAGGTACGAATATATGTTTAAAGAATTCTCCTATCGTCACCCTGATAAAATAAGCGCTAATATATTATTTGACAATACACTTTCTAAAAAAATATATGCCGCGTCAGATATGTTCTTAATGCCGTCTTTATTTGAGCCCTGCGGTCTTGGTCAGCTTTTCGCAATGAGCTACGGCACCGTTCCTATTGTAAGAACAACAGGCGGTCTTGTGGATACTGTGCAGGAATATAATTTTGAGACAAAAGAAGGCAACGGATTTAATTTCCACGACTATATACCAAGCGGTATGATGTGGGCCTTAAACAACGCTATAAACGCTTATTATTCCGATGACTGGGAAAACATTGTCAGAAACGCTATGAATACAAAATTCAGTTGGGACAACTCCGCTAAAGAATACATTGAGTTATATGAAAAAATAAAAGCAAAATAAAAATTTATTAAATTTAAAGAATGTTCTCTTTCCCTCTTTTATTTCATATATTAAATACATAAAGCTGTTATAGCAAAACATAAAATTTATAAACTGTTTTATCGTTATGCTTTGACATTATGAAATAAAAGGGGGATTATTTTTGACTTCCGAAGTAAAAAATATATTAAAAACCGCCTCCGTATATACCGGAACTGTTTTAGGAGCCGGTTTTGCCTCAGGAAAAGAGCTTATAAATTTTTTCGTACGCTATGGAATTTCCGGAATTTTCGGAATGATTATTTCAGGAATATTTTTTTCGCTTATCGGATTTGGTGTTTTAAAAATAGTCCATAAAAAAAGAATAACCAATTATCACGATTTTTCTGTTTACATATTAGGCAATAAACTGGGAAATCTTTCTGAATGGCTTGTATGTGCTTTTCTTCTTGTTCTTTTCTCGGCAATGATTTCAGCCGGAGGAGAAATGAGCCATACTGTTTTTAAAATAAACCGCTTAAAAGGAGAAATAATACTAAGCATTTTATGCTTTATAACTTTCTTGTTTGAACTTGACGGGTTTATAGACATAAACACTCTCCTTGCCCCTATTCTTGTCATAGGAGGAATTTTGACAGGTATATACATTTTTTTGAGTCCTGCGTCCTGTGCTTTTGAAAATGTATTTAAAAACAGCGCCTTATCATTGAATTTTTCTGTTTCTGAAAATTTTATATTTTCTTCACTTATTTACGTTTCTTACAATATAATAACCGCCGTAACGGTTCTTGTTTCTTTAAACAAGCTTATCTCATCATATAAAGTTTCAAAATACGGAGGAATACTCGGCGGGGTATGCGTATGTATTTTAGGCATATCAATGTCTTTGCCGCTTTTCTCAAATTATGAAAAAATTTATTTCTCTCAAATGCCTGTACTTAATATTGTTCTTAACTATGATTTTTTAAAATACATATATGTTGTAATTTTACTTTCAGCAATTTTTACAACAGCGTTGGCTAACGGTTTTTCACTTATACAAAATTTCGGAACAAAAAATATGAATAAACTTGCTGTAAAAATTTTTCTCACGGTATGGGGAATTATAATGGCGCAAATAGGTTTCTCAAACTTTATCGAAAAGATATATCCTTTTTTTGGAACAATAGGTCTTTTTGAGGCTATAATGATTATACGCGCCGCTTTTTTTAAAGATTAAAAATGAAATCAAAAACCACGGGACTTGTATCCCATACTCTGTTTTTAAAACCGTGGGACTCTGTCCCACACCCTGCAAGGGACGTTGTCCCTTGACCCTGAACGCAAAGCATTCTCTTTGCTATTGAGAATTTAAATTATAGTCAATCAACTTAAAAATAAACAAGTTGATTGACTATATCGACAAATTTGACTTTTACAGATTTTTAGTTTTTTAAAATTAAAAAGGCGATTAAATTTAATTTTTACCATTTTTTATATTTTCAATTTTAAAGTTTTTTGCCCCGCTTTTTTACAAAAAAGCGGGCGGTTATGGCAACACCCACAGCTTTATCATTAAATCAGTATCTATATGACAGTATCCGCAGTTTTTTAAGGGGGATGACTTCTTTGAGTACAATAAATATATCCGTCAGAAATCTTGTAGAGTTTGTTATGCGTAGCGGAAGTATAGATTCACGCTATAGAAGCTCCAAAAGAGCCGTTGAAGGTACAAAAATTCATTCTATTGTTCAGAAAAATCATAAGCGTATAGCTAAACTCAGTAATCTCACATATGACAGCGAGGTTTCCGTAAACGTAACCGGGGAATATAAAGAGTTCACCTTTGATATTGACGGAAGAATAGACGGTCTTGTAGAAGAATTTAACTCTGATGGAACAAAAAAAATACTTCATATAGAAGAAATAAAATCAACTTCCGATATTGACAGCATAAATGTAACTTCTGAACATTGGCATTTTGCTCAGGCGAAGTGTTATGGATATATGTACGCCCTTTCAGAAAGTTTTCCGGAAATTAAAATACATCTGACATACTGCCAGCTTGAAACATACGATGAAAAAACATTTGAAGAAAAATATCAATTTAACGATTTAAAGGATTTCTTTTTTGATTTGCTTGAAAAATATTATAAATGGCAAAAACTCTATGATTCAAATATCGTTAAAAGAAATATATCCCTTAAAGAATTGTCTTTTCCTTTTGAAAATTTCAGAAAAGGACAGCGGGATTTTGCCGCCGCCGTGTATAAAACGCTTTTTTCAAAAAAAAAGCTTTTTGCCCAAGCCCCTACGGGGACAGGAAAAACAATATCAACAATCTTTCCCTCTTTAAAATTTGTCGGAGAGAAAAATTTATATGATGTAAAAATATTTTATGCCACGGCAAAAACAATTACAAGACAAAACGCTCAGGATATAATCAAAAAAATGAAACAAAAAGGATTGTTTTTAAAATGTGTTTCAATAACCGCCAAAGAAAAAATATGTCCTTGTGATGATAAAATATGTACACCTGAAAAATGCCGTTACGCTAAAGGTCATTTTGACAGAGTAAACAACGCTTTATTTGAGTTAATATCAAATGAGGAATTAATTACAAAAGACATCGTTTTAACTTATTCTGAAAAATTTACCGTATGTCCTTTTGAACTGACGCTTGACGCTACTATTTTTTCTGATTTTATAATATGCGACTACAACTATATTTTTGACCCAAAAGTTCAGCTAAAACGATTTTTTGGAAACGGTGAGAAAGGCGACTATATCGTTCTTGTAGACGAGGCGCACAATCTTTCGGACAGAGCACGAGAAATGTTTTCGGCTGAATTGTCAAAATCTGAAATTTCCTCTATAATGAAAGATATTAAAGATAAAGACGCTCCTATTTACAAAGCTTTCGCTAAATTAAATCATCTTATCTCAAATATCAAAAAAAACGTTGGCAACGAAAAAGCTCTTATAAGTAAAAAATATCCCGAAGAGCTGATTTTCACTCTTTCAAACGTTCAGTCAAAATGTGATAAATGGCTTTCAAACAATGAAAATACAGATTATTATGAAAATGTGCTTAATGTATATTTTAAAGTTCTTGACTTTATAAGAATATCGGAATTTTTTTCACCTGAATATACTGTTATCTCTTTTTACAATAATGATGATTTTACTGTAAAACTTTTATGTATAAACCCATCGGAACTTCTCGCCGTACAGGAAAAAAATTTTATAAGCTCTGTTTTCTTTTCTGCCACACTTACCCCTTTAAACTATTTTCTTGATATTCTCGGAGGAGAGAAAATCGACAACAGTATATCGACAGCCTCCCCTTTTAAAAAAGAAAACCTTGAAATAATCATAGACACAAGCATTTCCACAAAATATAAAGACCGTGAGAAAAATATAAACATATTATGTGAAAAAATATCTTATGCCATAAATAAAAAAACAGGTAATCATTTTGTTTTTTTTCCATCTTACGAGTATATGGAAAAAACTGCTGAAATATTTATTGAAAAAAACAAAGAACTCAATGTATGTGTTCAGGCAAGAAATCTTATGGAAGATGAAAAAATTGAGTTTTTGGAAAAATTTACTGAAAATCCAACTGATACGTTTGTCGCTTTCGCCGTGATGGGCGGCATTTTTTCCGAAGGGATAGACCTTACAGGGGACAAGCTCTGCGGAGCTGTTATTGTTGGAGTAGGACTTCCCCTTATTACAGTGGAAAGAGATATTATAAAAGAATATTACAATCAAAAAAATATAAACGGTTTCGACTACGCATACACATATCCTGGTTTTAACAAGGTATTGCAGGCGACAGGCAGGGTAATACGCACTGAAACAGACACAGGATATATAATGCTTATTGACAGCCGATACGGAGAATACCGCTACAAAAAAATGTTCCCAAGCCACTGGAAAACATAAAACCACAGGCTCTGCCCGCACCCACAAACACTTTGAAAAGGGTTTAATCCTAAGCTCTAAACGCAAAACAGCCACTTTTCTATTGAATATTTAAATTATCGGCAAATTGAATTTTGCCGTTTTTTATTAAACAAGTCTATTTTTTATAGTCAATCAACTTGAAAATGAGAAAAAGGAGGCGAGCTAAAAATTATTTTTGCAGGGCGTCGGAGGGAGAGCATAGCCGACTGCCTACGCCGACCGACGGCAACACGGCAAAAAGGATTTTAGCCGCCGAACTTACTTATCTTTAAGTTGATTGACTATAATTTCTAAATTTTTCTTGCATTTACTGAAAAATCTGTAAACATATTTTTCCCCCACCCAAACCTCCCCATACGTTTTCGAGGTGATTTTCAAGAGGAAGTCCTCCTCTTGAAAACTTTTGGTTTCAAAAGTACAAACACCTTATTCTAAAATGTTGTAAGTATGGACTTCAAAAAATTAAATTAACTCCTCATATAAACTCTAAATGAATATTTATGCATAATTTTATGTATATATTCATTTTATTTATAAAAAAGCAAAACTCTTAAATATTACTAGTTTTTACGTATATATTCTTGTAAATTTATATAAAATTACTCTTGCATAAATTTTCATAAGAATGTATAATTATAAACATCAATTATTTTCTATATCATAAGGAGGTATTAAAAATGATAAAAACAGGTATAATAGGAGCGACGGGATATGCGGGAAGCGAACTTGTAAGAATTCTTACAAATCACCCAAACGCTGAAATTACGACAATAACCTCTCAAAGCTATAAAGGTCAAAACTATAACGATATATATGAGAATTTTAGACATATAGAAAAAATATGTGAAGAAGAAAATATTGAAAAAATGGCGGAAGAATGCGATGTTATTTTTTTGGCTCTTCCACACGGTGTGGCAAGTAAAAAAGTAAATGAGAAAATTCTTCAGAATACAAAAATAATAGATTTGGGTGCGGATTTCCGTCTTCAGGACATAAATGTGTATGAAAAATGGTATAAAACCCCTCACAAGGCAAAAAATATACTTCCGGAGGCGGTATACGGACTCTGTGAGATAAACAGGGATAAGATAAAAGGAAAAAGAATAATAGCTAATCCCGGCTGTTATACTACCTGTTCAATACTTTCTCTTTATCCCTTAGTAAAAGAAAAAATGATAGATTTAAAATCAATAATAATAGACGCTAAATCAGGAGTCACTGGAGCCGGCAGAGGTGTTTTTTTAAGCACTCACTATGATGAGGTAAACGAATCCATAAAAGCCTATAAAATAGCATCTCACCGCCACACTCCCGAAATTGAGGAACAACTTTCATATGCCGCGGGTGAAAACATTATTTTGTCATTCACCCCTCATCTTACCCCTATGAACAGAGGTATTTTGGCTACAATATACGCCGGTTTAAAAGAAAATTACAGCTACGGCGATATAAAAACCGTGTATGAAAAATATTATAAAAACGAATATTTTATCCGCCTTACAAAAGAGGGGGTTTTTCCTGAAACAAAATGGGTAAAAGGCTCCAATTTCTGTGATATAGGATTCGCTGTAGATAAAAGAACAAACAGAATAATAATAAACGGAGCAATTGACAATCTTAATAAAGGCGCAGCAGGACAGGCGGTTCAGAATATGAATATACTGTTTAATCTTGATGAGAAAACCGGTCTTGATTACCCTGCTATATTCCCTGTTTAGTGATTTCACCTGAAAGGAGCATTTATATGAATATAATTAAAGGAAATGTGACGACGCCAAAAGGTTTTAAAGCTATAGGAAACTTTGTTGGATTAAAAAAAGAGAAAAAAGACTTGGCTATTATATTAAGCGATACTGAATGTACCGCTTCTGGCTGTTTTACTCAAAATATAGTAAAAGCCGCTCCCGTTCTCTGGGATATAGAGCGTGTTAAAAAAGAAAAAAATAAAATAAAAGCGGTAGTGGTAAACAGCGGAAACGCCAACGCCTGCACAGGAACAAAGGGCATGAAAGACGCTGATACAACAGCGGAGGTACTGGCAAATCTTTCCGGATGTAAAAAAGAAAATATCCTTGTAGCGTCAACAGGAGTGATAGGAGTAAATCTTTCTATGGATACTCTTATAAACGGTATAAAATCAACATACCCTCTTCTTTCAGATTCCTACGAAAGCGGCGTTTTGGCGGCAGAAGCCATAATGACGACAGATACTTTCGCCAAAACCGTATGCGTAGAAATAGAAATATCAGGCAAAAAAATAACAATAGGCGGTATGGCAAAAGGCTCCGGAATGATTAATCCAAATATGGCGACAATGCTTTGCTTTATAACCACAGACGCTAAAATATCAAAAGAAATGCTTGATAAAGCTCTTTATGAGTGTATCCCCGACACATTTAATATGATTTGTGTAGACGGTGATACAAGTACAAACGACACCGTTCTGGTTCTTGCCAACGGTTTAGCCGAAAACGATGAAATTACAGAGGAAAACTCCGATTACAAAACTTTCAGTGACGCTCTCTTTTATATAAATAAGACCCTTGCCATAAGCTGCGCCAAAGACGGAGAGGGAGCTACAAAATTAATGGAAGTCAACGTAACTGGAGCAAAAACAAAATCTGACGCTCGTAAAATAGCTAATTCCGTAGTGTCCTCAAATCTTTTTAAAGCAGCCCTTTTCGGCGAGGACGCTAACTGGGGTCGTGTACTTTGCTCTATGGGTTATTCCGGAGTTAATTTCAACCCATCGGAAGTTACTATTGTTTTCAAAAGCCACGGCGGCGAAATTCTTTTAATGGATAACGGTACTCCTATTGTATTTGACGAGGAGCTTGCCTCTCATATATTAAAAGAACACGATATATTCATTGACATAAAATTAAAAGAAGGTTCTGAAACCGCCACAGCCTGGGGCTGTGACTTAACCTATGATTATGTTAAAATAAACGGCGATTACCGCTCATAAAAACGAGGTACAAAACAATGATGGAGAAAATAATAGAAAAAGCCAAAATACTGACAGAAGCTCTTCCATACATAAAAAAATTCAACGGAATAACCGTAGTAATTAAATACGGCGGAAGCGCTTTAATAAACGAGGAAATTAAAAAGACACTTATAAAAGATATAGCCCTCATGAAATATGTTGGATTTAAACCTGTATTGGTTCACGGCGGCGGAAAAGATATAAATGAGATGCTGGACAGACTTGATATAAAATCAGAATTTAAAAATGGCCTCAGGGTTACGGACGAGGCTACAATGGAAGTAGTGCAAATGGTTCTTGCCGGAAAATTAAATAAAAATCTTACGACAGACCTTTGCGCTCAGGGCATAAAAGCTGTTGGAATATGCGGAAAAGACGCTGATTTTTTAAAGGTAAAAAAAATCAGTTCTGATAAAGGCGACTTAGGTCTTGTTGGAGAAATTACAGAAGTTGACACCTCTCTTATAAATACACTTATAGATAACGACTTTGTACCTGTCATATCGCCTATAGGAGTAGGCAGTGACGGAAAAAGCTATAATATAAACGCTGATTATGCCGCAGTTGCCGTATCAGGCGCGCTGAACGCTCAAAAGCTTGTTTTCGTAACAGACGTTCCTGGCATTTTAGCTGATATAGACGACCCGTCAAGCGTAATATCCATTATAAAAGTAAACGAGGTAAAGGATATGATAAACAAAGGAATTATTTCAGGAGGAATGATTCCAAAAGTCGACTGTTGTATAGCAGGTGTTGAGGCAGGCGTTGACAACGTTCATATTTTAGACGGACGTATAGAACACTGTTTGATACTCGAAATATTCACAAAAAAAGGTATAGGAACTCTTATTGAGGCTTAAACGTTAAAACTATGGGACGCTGTCCCATATGAACTAAGTTAAACTTTCATATAAATCAAAAAAGTGATATAATAAAGAAGGGTGATTTATATGAATATAACAGAATTAATAAAAATAATGCCAAAAGAATATAAGAAAGCTTGTTACGAAAATAAAGCCATAACAAGAAAAAGAAATTAGTAATATATTATCTTTTTGATAACCATTCTTTAATTGACGTATGTCAATTTGCACTTATGCACAATATTGGAAAAATAAGCGATGTAGCATTTATGGAACGATTTATAAAATGCAAAGAATGGATAAAATGGCTTATAAAAAAAATCATACCAAACGAAATAATAAATTATAAAAAACCATTAGAATTAGAACCATTGCAAATGACACAATTTTATTAACTTAGTGTATATGGGACAACGTCCCGCGGTTTTTAAAGTTTTAACCTGAAATTTTGAATAAGGAGCTGAAAAATATGAATACATTTGAACAAGGCGCGAAAGTTGTAATGAATACATACAACCGCTTTCCAATAACTCTTGAAAAAGGCGACGGAATGTATGTCTATGATGATAACGGTAAAAAATATCTTGATTTCGTAGCAGGCATAGCCGTAAACTCTCTCGGGCATAACCATAAAAAACTGACAAAAACCATTTCCGAACAGGCTCAAAAATTAATACACTGCTCAAACCTTTATTGGACAAAACCTCAGGTATCTCTTGCGGCAAAACTTGTGGAAAACAGCGACTTTGACAAAGTTTTCTTCTGTAACAGCGGAGCCGAGGCGATTGAGGCCTCTTTAAAAATATCAAGAAAATACGGAAGTAAAACCGGACGATATGAAATAATCACAATGAAAAACTCATTCCACGGAAGAACTTTCGGAGCCGTTACAGCAACAGGGCAGCCCCATTATCAAGAGGGTCTTGGCGCTCTTCTTCCCGGTATAAAATACGCTGAATTTAACAATTTCGACTCAATTACAGAAATATTGTCTGATAAAACCTGCGCCATACTTTTAGAACCGTTACAGGGTGAAGGAGGTATTCACCCTGCTGATATAGAATATTTGAAAAAAATCCGTAAATTATGTGATGAAAAAGATATTGTGCTTATATTCGATGAGGTTCAGTGCGGTGTAGGACGTTTAGGTACCCTTTTTGCCTATCAGACTTTCGGTGTAGTACCTGATGCCGTATGTACAGCAAAAGGTATAGCGGGAGGTATACCAATGGGACTTATGACAGCAACCCAAAAACTTTCCGACAGCTTTAAGCCGGGTGACCACGCGTCCACATTCGGAGGAAATCCTCTTGCGGCTTCCGCCGGAAACGTTGTTATAGACGAACTTTTAGATGGACTTCTTGATAATGTAAAGAAAAACGGCACTTACCTTACTGAAAAATTAAATGTGCTTAAAGAAAAATACTCAATAATTACAGACGTACGAGGAATAGGCTTTATGCAAGGTATAGAACTTTCTGTTCCTGTAGCTGATATTATAAAGCAAACTATTGAAAATGGACTTTTACTTGTAAATGCCGGAAAAAATGTAATTCGTTTCGTACCGTCACTTATAGCCGAAAAAGAACATATCGATGAGGCTATGGAAATACTTGACAAAGTATTATCAAAACATTAAAATTATTCCACGGTTTTTAAAAATTGATTTCCGCGAAATTATATAATTTTATATTGAATAATGAAAAAAAAGATAGTATAATTATGGAAAAGCTCATAAACTTGTTAAATTATAACTTTATTACTAAGGAGGATTTTAATTATGAAAATTGTTCTTGCTTATTCCGGTGGTCTTGATACGTCAGTTATTATACCATGGCTTAAAGAAAATTATGATAACGCCGAAATTATAGCCGTTTGCGTGGACGTAGGACAAGGCAATGAAACAGACGGTATGGAAGAAAAGGCTCTTAAAATGGGAGCAAGCAAAATTTATATTGAAGATGTAAGAGAAGAGTTTATCGTAAACTATGTTTATCCTATGGTTAAAGCTCACGCTGTTTATGAGGACAAATATCTTTTGGGTACTTCTATCGCCAGACCCCTTATTGGCAAAAGACTTGTTGAAATCGCTCTTAAAGAAGGCGCTGACGCTATATGCCACGGCTGTACAGGAAAGGGAAACGACCAAATTCGTTTTGAGCTTGCCATAAAGGCTTTAGCTCCTCAAATTAAAATTATCGCTCCGTGGAGAAGCTGGGATATTTCCTCAAGAGAAGAAGAAATAGATTTTCTTCAGAAAAGAGGACTTCCTGTTCCTATGAAAAAAGAGGAAAGCTACAGCCGTGACAGAAATCTCTGGCACATAAGCCATGAAGGTCTTGACCTTGAGGACCCCTCAAATGAACCGGACTTCAAACATCTTCTTAAACTTGGGGTAAGTCCTGAGGAAGCTCCGGACACACCTACTTATATTGAGATTGAGTTTGAAAAAGGTATTCCTGTAGCTTTAGACGGAAAAAAAGTTTCTCCTATTGAGCTTATGGATAAACTTAACGAACTTGGCGGCAAAAACGGTATAGGTATCGCCGACCTTGTTGAAAACAGAGTTGTCGGAATGAAAAGCAGGGGAGTATATGAAACGCCGGGAGGAACTATCCTTTACGCCGCTCATAGGGATTTGGAATATCTTTGTCTTGATAAACAGACTACATCTTTTAAAGAAGTTATCAGAAATAAATATACCGACCTTATTTATTCAGGCGAATGGTTTACTCCTTTAAGAGAGGCTTTGGCTGCTTTTGTCGACTCCACTCAAGAAACAGTTACGGGAAAAGTAAAACTTAAACTTTATAAAGGAAATATTATATCCGCCGGAGTTTCATCTCCTTATTCCTTATACAGTTCAGAACTAGCAAGCTTTACAACAGGAGAACTTTACAGTCATCACGACGCCGAGGGATTTATTAATCTTTTAGGACTTCCTCTTAAAGTCCGCGCTATGATGAAACAACAGAGAGGAGATAAATAATGAAGCTTTGGGGAGGAAGATTTACTCAATCCACTGACAGCTTTACAGACCATTTTCACTCTTCCATATCTTTTGATAAAAGAATGTACAAACAGGATATATTGGGAAGTATCGCTCACGCTGATATGCTAGGAGAACAAGGAATTATCTCAAAAGATGATTCTGAACTTATCAAAAAGACCTTAAATGAAATTCTTTTGGACATTTCAGAGGGAAAAATCTCTTTTGATGAAAAAGCGGAAGATATTCATATGAATATTGAAACTATTCTTATTGAGAGAATAGGAGACGTGGGAAAACGTCTGCATACGGGAAGGAGCAGAAATGACCAGGTTGCCCTTGACCTTAGAATGTACTTAAAAGATGAAATAAAAGAAGTAAAAAATCTTGTGAAAAACCTTCTTGAAATTCTCAATAAAACAGCTAAAGAAAATGTTGATACAATAATGCCTGGATATACTCATTTGCAGAACGCTCAACCTGTTACTTTGGCTCACCATCTTTTAGCTTATGTTGAAATGTTTAAAAGAGATTATGACAGGCTTTCAGACTGTTTTAAAAGAACAAATGTTATGCCTTTGGGCGCCGGAGCTTTAGCTTCTACCACTTATCCATTAAATAGAGAAACCGTATGTGAGTTTTTGGAGTTTGACAGCATTACCTTAAACAGTATGGACAGTGTAAGCGACAGGGATTTCGCCGCCGAGTTTATTTACTGTCTGTCAATGATTATGATGCATTTAAGCCGTTTCTGTGAGGAAATTATTTTGTGGTCAAATCAACAGTTTAAATTTATAGAGCTGTCAGACGCCTACAGTACCGGAAGTTCTATTATGCCCCAGAAAAAAAATCCCGATATGGCGGAACTTATAAGAGGTAAAACCGGACGTGTATACGGTGACCTTATGGGATTTTTAACCGTTATGAAAGGACTTCCCCTTGCTTACAACAAAGATATGCAGGAGGACAAAGAAAGCGTATTCGACGCTTTAGACACTGTAAAAATGTGTATGCCTGTATTTACAGCTATGCTTGATACTATGAAAATAAACAAAACCAATATGTATAATGCCGCAAAAGGCGGTTTTATGAACGCTACAGATGCCGCCGACTGGCTTGTTAAACAAGGTATGCCTTTTAGGGACGCTCATAACGTTATAGGTCAGATTGTTCTTTACTGTATTGAAAACAACAAATCTTTGGAAGATTTATCCATTAACGAGTTAAAAAAATTCAGCGATGTGTTTAATGATAACGTTTATAAAGCTATTACTCTTGAAAAATGCGTTGAGGCGAGAAAGGTTGACGGAGGACCGTCAAAGTGGTATATTGAAAAACTTATAGGCTTTAATGAGGAGTTTATAGGCGGTCTTGAGTAAGTTTTTACGAAATTGACATAAATTTTATAAAAAGCATTAAAAACCAAAAAAAAACAGCAATTTTTAGTCCGTCACACTAAAAATTGCTGTTCTTTTTTTGTAATAAAACTACAGCAATTCTAGAATAAACAAAGGATAGAAAATAATATTTTGTTCAACATTTCTTCAAGTTTGTGTTGCTCTGATTTTCACCTGACAAGCCCTTTTACTAAATTTTATTCACTAATTTTTTATTGTTTCGCTGTAAATTATAAATATGTTATTGACGAGATATACTTTTTCGTGATATAATATAAAAATAATACCTTAAAATTACTGTTTTACTTTAAAAAGGTATTTGTTAAAGTTATTTATTTTTTACATTGTTAAAATTTTGATAAATAAAAAATAAGATTGCAAAATAATTTTTTATACTGTTACGCAATAGTCAGCGTCCGGATTTATATATAAAATATCACTGTAAACTTAAAAACACGGACGTTTCTTATTTTAAGGGAGGATTTAGAAAATGGAAAGAGTTTATAATTTTTCGGCAGGCCCTTCTATGCTGCCTTTGCCCGTTCTTGAAAAGGCTCAGAAAGAATTGGTATGCTATGGCGATTCAGGTATGTCAGTTATGGAAATGAGCCACCGCTCAAAAGTTTTTGAGGAAATTATTCAGGGTGCCGAAAAACTTCTCAGAGAGCTTATGAATATTCCTGATAATTATAAAGTTATGTTCTTACAGGGAGGCGGCTCTACTCAGTTCGCTATGATTCCTATGAATCTTTTTAAAAACAGCAAAAAGGCTGATTTTATAAAAACAGGTCAATGGGCTAAAAAAGCGGCAGAAGAAGCGTCTAAGTTCGGTACGGCAAATATTGTAGCCTCTTCAGAGGATAAAACATATTCATACATTCCCGTACTTGATAAAAGCAAATTTTCTCCTGACGCCGATTATTTTTATATAACTTACAACAATACTATTTACGGCACAAGATATACAGAACTTCCCGATACCGGAAATGTTCCTTTGGTTGCCGATATCTCAAGCAATATTATGTCAGAGGTTATGGACGTGAGCAAATTTGGTCTTTTGTTTGCCGGAGCTCAGAAAAATGTAGGTCCTGCCGGAGTTACTATAGTTATTATGAGAGATGATTTAATAGGCGCTCCTATTGACGGTACTCCTACTATGCTTACTTATGAAACTCACGCTAAAGCGGATTCTCTTTATAATACCCCTCCTTGTTTCGCCATATATGTAGCTAAACTTGTATTCGAATGGATTAAAGAAAACGGCGGAGTAAAAGGCATTCAAGCTATGAACGAGGAAAAAGCCGGCATTCTTTATGATTTCCTTGACGCTTCAAGAATATTTAAGGGTACCGTGGTTTATAAAGACCGTTCTCTTATGAATGTTCCGTTTGTTACTGACAGTGAGGAACTCAACGCTAAATTTATAAAAGAAGCTGCCGCTAACGGTTTTGTAAACCTTAAAGGTCACAGAACCGTAGGAGGTATGAGAGCAAGTATTTACAATGCTATGCCTATAGAAGGAGTTTCAAAGCTTGTTGAATTTATGAAAAAATTTGAAACTGAAAATAAATAATTTACACAATATTTGTTTAAGACTGTGTCTGGCAGTTCACGGTAAATGTACTGTGATTTATTCATTGTACAGCATAAAATAATCTATAAATTACAGTTATGATACTGATTATTTTGTTGCTGTCAAATTCAAGAAAACGGCTTTATGCCGTTTTTTTGGAATTAATTTAATAATAAAAAATTAAGGAGACAAAAAAATGTATAAGGTTTTAACGTTAAATAAAATTTCTAAAATTGGTCTTAAAGAACTTCCAGCTGATTTATATACTGTAGCCGATGAGGAAAAAAATCCTGACGCTATACTTTTAAGAAGCTTTAAAATGCACGATATGGAACTTCCCGAATCACTTCTTGCCGTAGCGAGATGCGGAGCCGGAGTAAACAATATTCCTCTTGACAAATGCGCCGAAAAAGGAATAGTTGTTTTCAATACTCCGGGAGCTAACGCCAACGCTGTTAAAGAACTTGTTTTAACTGCTCTTTTTATTTCGTCACGTAAAATAATAGACAGCTACAACTGGGCTCAGTCCCTCAAAGGTACAGAGGGTGTTGCCGCCACTGTTGAAAAAGGAAAATCTCAGTTTGCCGGTCCTGAAATTACAGGAAAAACTCTTGGTATTGTAGGTCTTGGAGCTATTGGCGTACTTGTGGCTAATGCCGCTGTAGCTTTAGGTATGAAAGTTATAGGATATGACCCGTTTTTATCTGTAAACGGTGCTTTAAAGCTTGACGGTTCCGTTAAATACACAGAAAAACTTGATGATATTTACGCTGAAAGCGATTATATTACTGTTCATGTTCCTTTAACAAGCGATACAAAAGAAATGTTCTGCAAAGAAAGTTTCGCTAAAATGAAAGACGGTGTGCGTATTATAAACCTTGCCAGAGGAGAGCTTGTCAATACGGAAGATATAAAAACGGCTATAAAAGAAGGCAAAGTAGCAAGATTTGTGACCGACTTCCCTAATGAAAACACTGTAGATGTAGAAGGAATTATTACATTACCCCATTTAGGCGCGTCTACTCCTGAAGCAGAGGACAACTGTGCCGCTATGGCAGCCAATGAAATGCGAGAGTATCTTGAATACGGAAATATTATCAATTCCGTAAATTATCCCGCTTGCTCTATGGCTAAATCAGCGAAAACAAGAGTTTGTGTTCTTTACAAAAACACATCAGATTCAGTAGCGTCAATCACTAAGGTTTTTGCGGATAATAATATTACTCCTGTTGATGTAATAAGCAAAAGCAAAGGTGATTTCGGCTATACAATAATCGACATTAACTCAGATGCCGATGACAGCGTTAAAAACAGCATTGAAAGCATTGATGGAGTTATAAAAGTACGTATAATAAAATAAAAAACATCAAAACCGCAGGTACTGTTTCTATGCTCACTAAGTTAAGGATAAAACCAATGACTATGCCCATACCCGCCCGCTTTTTTTCAAAAAAGCGGGGCAAAAAACTTTAAATTTGAAAATATAAGAAAAGTGGTAAAAATTAAATTTAGTCGTACTTTTATTTTTAAAAAACCGCAAAAGTCAAATTTATCCATATTTCAAATATTTAATAGCAAAGCATATACTTTGCATTACGGGACAAGGGACAACGTCCTGCGGTTTTTACCTCAGTGCATATGGGACAGCGTCCCATGGTTTTTAAATTCTGTCTTTATTAAGGAGGGATTGCCTATGTCAATTATCAGACCATTTAAAGCTGTACGTCCAAAAAATGAATTAGCTGAAAAAGTCGCCGCTCTGCCTTATGATGTTATGAATAGTGCTGAGGCAAGAAAAATGGCTTATGGAAACCCATATTCTTTTTTACACATAGACAAAGCGGAAATTGACCTTGATGAAAATATTGACATTTATGATAACAAAGTTTATGAAAAAGCGGCTGAAAATCTCAATAAAATGATAACCGACGGAACCTTTATTCAAGATGAAAAACCGATGCTTTATATTTATATGCTTACAATGGACGGAAGAAGTCAGACAGGACTTGTTTCCTGTACATCTATTGACGAATATATTAACAATAAAATAAAAAAACACGAGCTCACCCGAGAGGAAAAGGAAAAAGACAGAATAAGACACGTAGATACCTGTGATGCCAATACAGGTCCGATTTTTCTTACTTATAGACATAGAGATGAAATTTCATCTATTATTGAAACATATAAAAAAGAAAACAAGGCTGTATATGACTTTACATCTGACGATGGTGTTTCACATAAAGTATGGACTATTGACAAAGATGACATTATAGAAAAATTAATTGACGAGTTTAAAAAGGTTTCCGCCCTTTATATAGCGGACGGTCATCATAGAAACGCATCCGCCGTTAAAGTAGGACTTAAAAGACGTGAAGAAAATCCTGAAGCCCCTGCTGATTCGGAATTTAATTTTTATCTGTCTGTTTTGTTTTCTGACAGTGAATTATTTATTATGGATTATAACAGAGTTGTCAGAGATTTAAAGGGTCTTACAGAAAAAGAATTTTTTGAAAAACTGGAAAAAAACTTTGATATATTTCCCTGTGACGATAAAAATTCCCCCTGTAAGCCAGAAAAACCAAAAACATTTGGTATGTACATAGGCAAAAAGTGGTATTTGCTGTCAGCAAAGGATTTTGTAAAAAGCAGTGACCCTGTTTTAAATCTTGATGTATCTATTCTTCAGAATTATGTATTATCACCCATACTTAAAATAGATGACCCAAGAACTGACGACAGAATTGATTTTATAGGAGGTATAAGAGGGCTTTCGGAACTCGAGAAAAGAGTTGACTCCGGAGAAATGAAAATAGCTTTTTCAATGTTTCCGACATCTGTAGACCAGCTTATGGAAATAGCAGATAATGATAAAATTATGCCGCCTAAATCAACATGGTTCGAGCCTAAGTTGAGAAGTGGATTGTTTGTTCATAAATTGAGTTAAAAAAAACGGGCAGAAAGCTGTTGTAATTAGCTTTCTGCCCATTTAAATTTAACTTTATTTTTCAAAAAACTTTTCAGCTGTCTTTTGTGCATCGGAATCATCGTAAATATAATATATCCCATTATCTATATACTGATAAGAGCCTTTCAGTGTTTCACCGTTTATAGTTTCAATATTTTTAAAACTTTCAATATATATGGGAATATTTACTGCCGGAAAATCTGTTTTAACATATTTTATACAACTATCGGCAATAGAATTTAAATTATCTTTAATATTGTCCCTACTAAAAACCTGACTGATAAATTCTTTAATAAATTCTCTGGAAACATCTATTCTGTCTAAATCCTGACGCCTATAGCCACTTCTGAATCTTAAAAGGCCTTCTGATGAAACTCCGTCAAGAAGCTGATAACCGCCTTTAATGTCTATATATAAATTCTGACTTGGGTCAGAATATTTAAGTCCATTTTCAGGAACATTGAAATAAACCCCTCCTATTGAATCTACAATATTTCTTAATCCTTTTAAATCAATTTTAAAATAATAATCAATATTTATTCCAAGTATTTTTTCGGCTTGTTCTTTTAAGATTTTCATACCATATTTTTCTTTTCCATAAATGTTTATACGAGAAATTTTTGTTAATTTCGGAGGATTAGAGTTTACTTCTTTTAAAAGCCTTTCCTGCTCGTCAGTAAAGCTTATGTATGTATCCCTTGGAATTGAAATAAGGTTAAGCTCGTTTTTATCACTAATTCTGCCGACAATAATCGTATCAGTAAAATAAGATGTTTCATCAACACCTGCAATTATAAAATTTGTCCCGCCAGATAGTGATAAGGTATTTGTTAAAATATCGTTATTTTCCGTTTCTACCGCAAAGTCATCTTCTTCGTCAGCACTATTTCCATTTGTAAGACATACCGCGCCTATTATAATCACAATAAACACTCCTAAAAAGCTTATCCATAATTTTGGATTTTTAAATTTAAGAATATTTTTAATTCTTTTTCCTGCAAATGATTCACCAAAAGAAAGTGGTCCTAAAGGTAAATATCTTCTGTTTAAAGCAAAAGAAAGAAGAGTATTTCCGTAATCTTTTATTACACAGTTTCCCATTTCCGATATAACCTTTTCATCACAGCTCATTTCCATATCCATGTTCATATAAAAATATCCCGCCCAGATAAAAGGATTAAACCAATATACAATTAAAATAAAAGAAGATATTGCTTTTATAATATTATCATATCTTTTTATGTGGTACTTTTCGTGACATATAATGTATGAAAACTCTTTTTCCCCAAGACGGAACGGTATATAAATTTTGGGTTTTATAATACCTCTTACAAAAGGAGAAGGTATATTGTCGCACTCATAAATATTGTCTTTATAAAAAACTGCTTTTTTTATAAGATTTTTTGTTTTAAAAAATAAGAAAATCTCATATCCCAAAATAATAAACATACCTGTAACCCATAAAAATGAAATACCGAATATTACAATCTGCATAGGATTTACACTGTTATATGCTTCAGCTTGAGGAAGGATATTATTAATTGTTTCATTAACAGAATTTACTCCAACGTCTATAACAGGCATATCGGCAAAACCTATATCAGAGGGTATATATTCAGCTCCGCCAATTCCCGTATTTACATTTGTAAACATATTAAAATTTAAAAAACTAAACGCCGATGTTATTGAAAAAGGAAATATAAGACGTAGTCCAACAACGCTCCATAAATAATATGAATATTTTTTAGGAAATTTTCTGATAAGAAACCTTACCGCTAAAATAATTATTATTACATACGACGCAGTTATACTCATATTTAAAAGCTTTATAAAAATATCATTTAAAAAAAGCATATATTCACCCCCTATATTCGTCAAGCAATTTTTTAATACTTTCGGCTTCTTTATCTGTTATTTTTTTTTCTCCCAAAAATGTAGCAACAAGATGTGAAAGAGAACCTCCGAATGTTCTTTCAACAAAATATTCCGTTTCATCTCTTTGAGCTTTTTCTTTTGAAATTAAAACCGAAATAACAGCGTTTTCACTGACAATATAACCCTTTTCACATAATTTTTTTATAACGGTATATGTAGTCGACTTTTTCCAGCCAAGTATATTTTGAGAAAGCTTAACAAGTTCTCCGGATTTTATTGGAGCGTTTTCCCATACAATCATCATAAATCTGTAATCACTGTCACAAAGTTTTAAATAATCCATAATAAAAAAGTCCTCCTTTATAGTCTATAATTATAGACCTCAATATAAGTTTATAACTATAGACCAAATTTGTCAAGAACTTTTAAAAAAAAACTTTTTTCAAAACCACAAAATTACATCAATCCAGCAAAAAATATTTCATTCAATATTTTAGCGAAAGCGTTTTATTTTGGCTTATCTGAATTGCTGTAATATAAAATTTATTCCATCAAAAAAACCGCTTGAATAAAGCTTTTCTTCAACCTCTGAATATTCTTTGTTCATTTCTTCGGAATATAAAAAAAGCAAATCCTTTTCATCTTTACCAAGTTTTTTTAAAAGTCTTTCAAAAATGCCGAAAGATTTTTTTTCCTGATAAAAATTTCGTAAAATTTTTTCACATCTTTTAGAGAAAAATTCTCTTTTATCTTTTTCAAAATCATCAATATACAAATCATATACCTCCTGCTTATATAATACAGCTGTTTCAGTACCGGACTTCTTTCGAAATTGTTGTAATATTTCGAAAGAAGTCTGCTGTAAGATTTAATCTTTTGTATTTTTATCTTTGTTTTGAAAATCAAATACCTGTGATAAAATATTTTTTATTTTAGATACTGCAAGAGTTCCAACACTGTACTTCAGATTTTTTACAATTTCCAATACTCCGTCGGGCATATTTTTATTTATACCTGAATAATTATCTACAATACTTGCCACTTCACATATACCAAAATAAAAAATTCCCATATATTTAAGTAAGTTAATATCAAAAATCCAGTCAAGAATGCATAATACCCAAATAAAAATCAGCTCAATAATTTTTCCTATAAAACCGCATTTTGCTGTTGAAATATTCCATTGATTGTTTTTTTTGCTTCTTATCCACCCAAACGCCGTATCCACAATCATAAGAAAAACAAGAACCAAAACATATTTAAAGCTTATGCCAAAAAGAGAAACACCAGAAGCCATCACAGCACTTATAAAAAGTTTAATACTTTCAGTGTAGCTGTCCATAAAAACACCTCCTATAACTCAATTCCGTATTTAATATTTGTTATTGTATGAATATCTGAAAGGCCTTCTACATATTTTTTCAGCTTTCCGTAATACATAGTTTCTTTTGATATAAATTCCGATGAAGCTTTTACAATTTTTAAAAACTCATCTTTTGAAAATTCACGATAATCCTCTCCGTTAGCATGATATATAACGCTATCCTTATCATTGTAATTTTCGCATATAAAAGAAAGACGGTTTAAATTAAGCTGGTCTTCTGTTTTAAGACTGAAATGAAGTATGTTTCCGTTGTCCTCTTTTATTTCAATACCATTATAAATGGTTTCTCTGCAAATATCTGACAATTCTTTTATTTTGTCAGCCTTTACCTCGTCTAAAGACGGCTCAATAATTCTTCTTGCCCCTTCCTCGTCAGAAACACTTAAACCATCATATTTTAAAATATCATCTGTATTAAGTTCTGATACAATAAAATCAATATTTCTTTGTGAAAGCTCTGTCAAAAGAGAGTCAAGTTCGTTGTCATTAATAGTATATTGCACAATATTTGATTTTGTTTCCGAATCTCCATTGTCAATATTTTGACAATAGGTTACAGCGTATTTATTAATAACAATTCTTCCGTTTTTTACATAATATCTTTTCATAAAATCAATCCCCCTGTATTATTGTAATGAAATTTCCGTTGCCGTATATCCGCTTGCTATATTTGCGCTTGTAATGCTGTCATAAATTACCCAGCTTTTTCCAAAAAACTGCACTTCCACATCTCCCGTTCTGCCATTATCACCATTAGCCACGTAAAAATCAATATACTGTTCATAACTGCCTCCCGCCTGATTTACCACTCTTAATTTTGTGACACAGTTGTTGAAATGTGAATGTGATAAACATTTCAGTTTAAGCGTGCTGTCACTTAAAGATGAGTATTGCTGTGCCGCTGAAAAAACCGTTGTACTTGAATATGAACTTCCGCTCCCTATAGTTAGTACAAATACTCCGCCGCAGGAATTTTTATCATTTTTCGCAAGTCTAAACCAACTTCCTGTCTGGACAGTAAAATTTTTTATTTTTTTGTTTACACTTTCAGCGTTTCCGCCGTTAGCCGGTAAACTTGACGGCTTATTTGTAAGGTTGTTATAATTCTGAATTTCAGAAATTGTTTTTCCTCCTAAAGTCGAAGCGTTTCCACCGTCTTCTGTTTTTTTCCACGCCGTAAGCCATTCACTTCTAAAAATACTTCTTACATAAGTTGTTTTTGTCGAATATGATGTAAACCTTACAATTTTTCTATTTCCGTCAAACACAATAACCTCGGCAGTTCCTTCCTGTTCAATAGGAGCATCCTCAGGATAATTTGACATAACAATGCCTTTAGATGTATTAGTGCTTTGCGCATTAGCCCACTCTAAAATAGTTACTCCCGATTTAAAAGCGGTTCTGTCACACTGATAAAAATCATTTGCGTGCTTATTATCCAGAGTATCGGCGTTTCCGCCGTCTGCGGGTAAGTGTTCCGGCATATTTTTTATTTGTAAATATTTATTATCCAATAAACTTCCGTTTTCCTCAAAACTTGAAGCTGATATTATGTAAAAATCCCGTATAATTGAATTACCGTTTCCCTCTACGCCCCAAGGACTTAAATTTATTTCCTCCTCATCTCCGTAAATCTTTCCTCCGCTGACAGATAAAAAATCATCGGCGTGTTTTCCGTCCACCGTATCAGAATCGCCGCCGTTTTTATCTAAAGCCTCTTCTTTTATGCTTTTAAGCGCCAAATCTATTTTATCAAGATTTTCATTTACTACGTCAATATTGTAATAATCGTCTTTTCCGTCTTTTCTCAGATTAAAATTTTCGGTATTTACAGCCATAAATCCACCTCCTAAATAATTTCAGAATATATTTCCCTGTGTGTGTATTTTTCCAGATATCCGTGTTTAAATTTTCCGACAATTTCATGAGTATTAAAATTTTGTATTTTTCTTTCAATGTTAGCGGGAAGCATTCTTTCCAAAAGGGAAATACCCTCGGATAAATCGTCTTTATCATTTGTTTTCACTCTGAGTATAAGACGATATTCTCCGTATATTAAAAAAAGAGAATAATTCTCTTTTCCAAAAATCAAATCAAGATTTTCTTTAAGCCTGAAAACAGTATAAGGAAGTTTTTCGTTAAATTTTAAAATAAGCTTTTTTCGTCTTTTCTCAATATCCGTGTCAAAAACCTCAATACCCAGAGCCTTTTCAAATTTTTCTATAAATACGCTGTCACAGTAAAAAATAAATTGTCCGTAAAGGATTCTTGAAAGATAGGAGTTAATATTTAAAATCTCAATATCCAGAGAAGAGAATAATTTTATAAACTCGTCAAAATCTCTTAAAAATTCAGGAATATATTCAATAAGCATTACGATACCTCCAAAGTCTTTCCGTTTACAATAATATCCCCAACTACAGGAATTTCATTTTCCTCAAGAATAAAACTCATAAACTCACCGCTGTCTGCCACAGAAATGCAGGATATATTTTTTATTCCTGTTATATCAAAAATTTCAGTACCGATTTTCATAGCCACAATTTCAATATTTTCTAAGTAAGACCAATTTTTAGATAATTCATAAAAATAATCAGATATTTTTTCAGATATTTTTTCAGATATAAAATCAAAATTGTAATTTTCGCAAAAATCAATATTAATACGAATATTTATATTTTTTTCAAGTACGCTTTCAACAAAGACCTTGTGACCTATAGGAGCGAAACCAACGCCAAGCCCGTCGCATCCATAAGGGTCGGCTTCTTGTTTCACCATAAGAGCGAATTCATCAGACACAGCGGAAAAATCAGAGGAAATAATAATAAGCTTTACTGTTCCTCCTCCGTAAAAAGCAGGAAAAACCTTGCAGCCTCCAACGCCGGAAATAAGATTTACTTTTTGAATATAATCCTTTTTATTTCCGCCGAATGCCAGAGCGGAAAAACTGTCAAAATATCTTTTTCTGAAAACCTCCGTATCCTCGTCGTTTTCACCAGTAATAATAATATCCGTAATTTCTGCGGTTTCAAGACCATCAATATTGTCAAGAGGCAGAAGTTTTCCAAAATGTCTGTGTCCTTCAATACCGGCCGTTTCGCAAATCATTTTAAAAACCCCGTCAGATATTTTTTCAGAAACATAGTAAGTAAACCCGTCAATATAAAATCTTGAACCTGTAGGTACATCTATGTTAAAACAGCCTTTCATAACCGCGGGAGAAGCTGATTTAGGATAAATACCTCTTTCCTTTGCCCTTCTTATAAGAAAATCCCTGTCAGAAGAATCAGCGAAAGTTTCTTTAATAACCCTGTCAAGACTTTCGTAAATTTTTGCTATCTCCATACAACATGGAGCGACCGCGTCGTAAATAACAGAGCCTTGTCTTTTGTCAATATTATTTGATATGTTGTTCAAAGTTCTTTTTAAAATATAGTCAAAAGTCATATTTTCAAACATCAGATACCTACCTCCAGACTAAACTCATCATCACCGAATATTGATGATACAAAAAATTTAACTCGTATGCTGCCTTTGTCATCAGGATAAGAGAAAGAAAAATCATATACATCAGTAATTCTTGAGTCATACATTAAAGCTTTTTTAATACGCATCGGAATTTCACTTTGAGCGTAATAAACACTTTTTCCGAATAAATCCGAAAATTCCACGCCAAAATTCCCGTCATATATTTCAAATTTGTTTTTTTCTGTCATAAGTATTTTAAATATAGCTTGTTTTATAGCCTTAATTCCGTCTATGTAATCTTTAATTTTGTTTTGTTCCTGTTTTATAGCGTATGTAAGAGAAGTTTCTTCTATCTTTAAAATATCGCCGTCTGATTCCACACTGCTTAAAGGAAGCATTCAATCACCACCGTCTTTTGTATACACTCTTTCCATTATAAAATAAAGCTGACCTCCCATAGCTTTTGTCATAATTACCTTTTCACCGGCTTTAAGAGAATTGTATACAATGTATTTTTTTCTTTTTTTAAAATCCTCAGGATTTGATGGATTATCAGAAAATTCAGGATTTTCCGTAAACTCGGCAGTAAAATCAGAAACGTTTCTTGATAAAACAAGCTGATTTTCATTTAAAATAAGCTTGTCGGAAATTTTAACCGTGATAGGTTCTATAGATATGACTGTTCCAAAAACAATATCAGAAAAAGATATTTCTCCAATCATATCAAAGCAAATTTGTTTAATATAATCTACCAATAAAATCGCCACCCTTTTAAAAATGCATTTCAATAATGTGCAAACCTGATGAAAATGTATGAACACATTTTTTAATAAAATAAAACCCCTCGGCTATTTCCTCTCCTATATCAATAGCATTAATAAAAATGCCGTTTCCTGCCCGTATATTTTCTTCACCTAAATTTCTTCCCATACATTTAACGGAGAAACTTGTTTTCACTCTGTTTTTTTCTTTGAGGATACTTTCAGCACAGCTTTTAAGCTGAAAATCATTATATTCGTCAGGCATTTTTTCAAAATACTGTAGTACGCCAAAACTTTGTATACCGCTATCGTTTCTGACCACTATTGATTTATCAATTTTTTTTGTTTTATTTTTCTGAAAAAGTTTAACCTGAGTAAACGTATCGGAATCAATATCCGTCTTGCAGGCAAAGTCAATAATATCGACGTCGTCTATAGATACAGATAAAGGCAGTTTAAGATTATTTTCATCTTTAAAACAAAGCTTTCCGGCCATATCAAATAAAACAAAACGTCTGCCTGTATTTTTATATGTAATATCAGCGGCATTTAAAATAATATCAAATAAAGATTTGTTTTCTTCTATTCTGGCGTTTATGACGTATCCCGAATTATCAATAGAATCATATTTAAGAGAGAAATCCTTTATAATCATCATAACCACATCAGATGCCGTTTTAAAACTGTAGCAGTAAGTATCCTTGTTTTTTAAATATCTAAGCTGGTCGTAAGCTACAACTTTTATAAAATGCTCCGCGTTTCTTTCCTTTGAGAAAATAAAGCCCGAAAATATAATATTGCCGTCAACATAGAATTTAATAAAATCTCCCTCAAAAAAACTGAAACTTCCGCCTAAATTTCTTCCGACAGTAAATTCAATACAACCAGCCTTACCTGTTCTTACACTTGTAACCTTTATGTCACCCACACAAAAAGGAGTAATATCAAAAACTCCTTTTTTCCCTCCCGCAAAAATTTTATACTCCAAAAAATTTCCTCCTTTTTAAAACCGCAAAAGTCAAATTTGCCAATAATTCAAATCTTCAATAGCAAAGCGAATGCTTTGCGTTACAGGTCAATGGACTTTTGCCCCTTGCAGGGTGCGGGACAGCATCCCGCGGTTTTTAAGTTGATTGACTATATTCTTTAATTTCCTTTAGTTTAAGCCTGACCCAAAAATCCCCTTCTTCTCCGGCATTTTCCATAACCTCATATTCCTCAAATGAAACAAGTATGTTTCCGGAGAAAATAGCGCCGCCCTTTTGCTGATTTCTGGTAACAGTAAAACGTACAGGTTTTTTATTTTCAATAAACTCTCTGAATTTAGCAAGATAAAAAATAGGTTCTTTAAATTCCGCCTCTGTCATTTTTGTAAGTACATTATCCTTTGGCAGTAAAAATTTAATAGAAATATCCCTAAGAGCCAGACCTTTTAAAATATTTACTTCCCCGCCGTAAAAAAGTTCAATAATTTTATTAAGACTTTTTTCGTTTGTTTTGATATACTCAGGAGCAAGAGGAAGTATTACCATACTGTCAGGGACTCCATCATAATGAAAAATAAATTTGTACATAAATTTATCACTCCTATTCAAGAAGCTTGTCTATAAATCCTATAATAACAGCCTGTTCGGCGATGCTCATATTTAAAAACTGGGTCGGTAAAATTCCAAATTCTCTGAGGGCGAAAAAAGAATAATTGGTAAAAAAATCGCCCTCGTCAATTAGTTTTTTACAGTTTCTGAAAGTTCTGTAATACTTCTGTCAAATCCGCTTAATTTAATAATTTCTTCTGCCAAAAAAGCTATTTCTCCGGATAAAAGGACCTTGTTCAAATATTGTCTTGGAGATGAGCAATTTAAAAGTTTAAAACTTTCGGAATCTTTAAATGACGGCTCCAATGTATTTTCAATCACAATAAAACAGTTTAAAGTATCATCATCTGTTTCGTGATTAGAACCTTTGCTGAATAAAGCCTTTTTCTTTGTTTCCTCAAAATCTCTTTGAGTCATAGCTTTAATTTTAAATTTAAAAACATTTCCAAGGTCATCTTTAAATCTGTCAGAAACAAAAATTTCTTTTGTAATTCCGTCTACAGTATGCTGATTTAAAAATTGCTGAAGAGTCATAAAAAACCTCCTATTCACCGACAACATCATCAAATTCGTTTCTTATCTCAACATCATTGAAAGTAAAATCTATTTCCTCGTCAAGTTCTGTAGAGTTAATATCAAGCTTTGCTATGTCAATGTTGTTTATGTTTACTTGTTTAAGTATAATAGTTTGTTTTCCTATATCGCTTGAGGGGTCGTCGTTTTCTATGAGAAGTTCAAAATAAGTATCTATGCCTTTGTGAATGTATGTGCTCATCATTTTTCTGAAAAGACTTGTGGTATAGTACATAGTCATAGTACCGGTGCCTTTCCAGCCATTGGCTTTGTGTTTTGCTCCTGTTTGACCAAGAACTTTTATTTCAGTTTTTTTCTTTTCAACTTTGGCTTTTATGTTTTTTACATAAATCATATCCTCAATATCTTTTCCGATAGTAGCGACGCATTTTCCGGAAGCGCCGTTAATAGCGTCCCACGCTTTCAAAGTAGCCATAAAAAAATCCTCCTTTATAAAAATCAGCCTACAATACAACTCATATATAATATTTCCATAGCCCCTACAGGAACTATATACTCGTTTACAATAACATCACCTTTTTCATTGCCCTGTAATACGGTAATATTTTCAGGGACAAAATCTTCAATAGCGCCTATAGCCATAAGCTTTTGATGATAACTCACAAGTTCTGTTTTAAAAATATCTCTTCCTACGGAATTGTTCTGGCATTTTCCGAGATAATAATCGTTAAATATTTTAGCGGTGTCGTTGGCTATAGCGTCAAGTATTCTTATAATCTGATTATTAGAGAAATCTCTGTTTTTGTCAGATGAAAAAGACGTAAGGGAGTTAATATCTTTAAGAACCCTGACGGAATTTTTATCACCGTAAAAAATAAATTTACCTTCTGACAAAGCGTCTTTAAGCTCAGATTTTTTAATATTTGTCATAACCTCCAGCTCGCCGTCGTAAACCTTGTTTGTAAGACTTTCATTAACCTGAGCGCCTGCCGTCATACCTCCTGTCCAGTAAATGAGAGCGTTTTCGTCAAATCCGGAATAAGGCTTGCAGGAAGAAGCAAGATTAATAACGCCCTCAAAATCTCCCTCAAAATCTTTGAGAACACAAGTAACCTTGTACCCCTCGTCAAGTCTCAGCCTTTTTGTAAATTGAGCAAAAAGACTTTTTGTAACATTATCGTTTCCAGGATAAATAACCGTAGTAAAATCTTCAGATTCAAGAGCGTTTAAAAATTCCGAATAATCCTCGCCGGAGGAAACGCCGTTTTCGCCTCCTGTCAAAGAAACCCCTGCGGAAGGTGAAAGCTTTCCTGTTCCTGAAAAAGAAATAAAATCATTGTCAAGAAGACCTTCTGCTGATGAAGCGCTTTGAGTATCTTTTACATATCCGTCAAGATATGTGTTTATAATAAAACCATCGCTGTCAGGGTCTTGTGATACTGCTATTTTTAAATCGTTTCCTCTCACTCCCTCGTGCAGGGCCGTAGCTGTGAGAGAACCAATAACAGCGGTCGCTTTTTTTCCTCCGCCCATTCTGAATAGTTTAACGGTTTTAGCTCCTTTAAAAGCCTCTCTCAGAGGAAGCATCTGATTATCAGAATAATTATGTCCAAGAATTTTTAAACAGTCGGTCTGAAAACTTTCAGCGTCAATCTCAATAATCTCGCCTGTTTTTCCAAAATCACCGTACCACGGCATAGCTAAAATACCTCTTTCGCCAATAACGCCCAAAGCTTTTGATTTAGAAATAAAATTTATATAAGCTCCCGGCAAAACCTTATTTTCAGTTGTAAAAATACCTCCGCCTGCTGACATTAAAATCCACTCCTTTTAAAATAATTTTTAATAGCGGAATAAACTTCTTCTTTACTGTAAAGCTTGTTATCATCAAGCAATACGGCTATTAAATCTTTTTTATCTTTAAATTCCCTGCTTTTTAAGAGGGAATCTTTGGAAAAAGTACCGCCTTTAATTGTTTTTTCATCTTTTTTTTCAGTTCTGATTTCACTCATATAAATACCTCCTTAAAAATACAGCAATTTGGTCAGAGTTGAATAAAATGTTTTTTCATCTAATTTACCTAAGTTGCTGTAAGTTTTTCATAAGCTCGTTTTTTTCAAGGGAAACCTCATGAAAATCATAATTAACAAAAAAGTTTAAAATACCGTCGCCGTTTTCATAGTACGAGTTTAAACCATTGAGATTAATGGAGCTTCCTTTTTCGCACTTCATATCAGTTCCTCTTAATATTCTGCCTGCGTCAATAAACTCAAGACATTTAAAAAGCCTTTTTAATACACTGTTCATATCCTCGTTTTTAAGTCTTTCAGATGGAAAATACATAATTAAAAAAGAATTAATATATTTATATCTTCCGCCAATACCTTTTTTACATAAAGCTTTTATAAGCTTAATTGAAAAGCAGGGCTGTTTAAAACCCTGCCTTACTTCTTCGGAATAAACAACGGTATCCATACCAAATTCGTCAAAAATAGATTTAGCGATTCCGCCTATAATTTTTTTAAGCATAAAACTCCTCCCTTAATTTCATAACAGCAGATTTTTTTAGAAACCGCGTCATCACAGCAATTCCGTAAAAGATAAAAAAATATTTTTTCCTTTTTCTGCCTGTTCTGTAATTGCTGTAGTTTATACAGGAATTGCCGTAATAGCCATTTCTATTTCCCTGTGACTGCTGTAAACAGCGGCCTCTCCCGTTTTCTGGTAAAATACCGTATTGCCGTTTTGGTTTACCTTTATAACAGAACCGTCTTTAATAATAACATCTCTGCCAACTAAAAGAGTCACTCTTTGGGTGACATAGTCAGAAGCTTTTCCTTTTACGGCTGATTTAATATTTTTGTAGCATACTCTGCAAGGAATATTTTCAAGAACAGTTTTTTGATTATGCTGTATAATACCGTTTTCATCTTTGTATTCAAAAAAAACAATAACATCGCACAAACCTGTAAAAAATTTTTCAATAATTGCCCCTATATTTTTTTTCATAAAAAATACCTTCTTTGTAAAAATATATAGTCAATCAACTTAAAAATAAGTAAGTTCAGCGGTTAAAAATCCTTTTTCTTACTTTCAATCTAATTAACTATATTTACCAGCATATACACCTGTTGGAAATAATAATTTCCTCACCGTATCCCATAAGATAATCAATAATTTTGTCAATTTTCTGTTCATCGCTTAAAATAGAGTTTTCGTCAAAAACCACCTTAACATCGCCCTCAAGAATTTCTTTGACAAAAGGTTCGCCGCAGATTTCGTCAAATCTGCCGAAATTTTTAAGAACAAATAAAAAATTTCCGCAGGCTCTTTCAATAATAACAGTTTCAAGTTCATCTGATAATTTTTCAACATTGCAGGAAGATTTAATAAAAGCCGATACTTTTTCGTATTCACCAATAATAAGACTTCTGTCATCGTTTTTTGCGTCATAGCCTATTTGTCTTAGCCTTTCGATAATTTTCTCAATCATATAAATCACCTTTACCCTCTTGAGATAACCCTTGCTATAGGTATAACCTTGTGGTCAATCCATTTTTTCTGATTTCCCGTAAGACCGTTGTTCACAAGTTCCCAGTTACTGCCGTCTGAAAGCTCCGCGTCCGTAGGCGACAGACTTTTTTGATTTGTTTTTGTATATGATATTCCAAAAGGGGCAAAACATTTTCTTGTTCTTGCGTATAGAGTATCAAGACCGCCGTTTGTTTTAGGGTCTCTGTGCATTTCAAAAGGAACTTTAGCGCCAATATCCTCATAATCGAAAGCGCCATCTCCTAAAATGTAGGTAGTATATTCAGAATAACTTTCTTTTTGAGAAACTGGCATATCGTCGTCAATAAGAACAATTCTTCCGTTCCATGACGCTAAAGTTAAATCTCTTTGAATGCCTGACTTGTCCGTTTGTTTTAAATACCCCAGTAAATTAAGATTTTCAAGATTTGTAGCGACGATACTGTGCATAATAACGATGCTGAATTTATTTTTGTTGTCGCCACCTGCCTTTTGTACGGCGTTGTTTAAAGTTACGGCGTCAACAAAAGCATCGTTTCCGGAATTAGATGAAATATCATATGTATGATTATCTATAAATTTAAGATTTTCAGCTCCTGTCATACTGAAAATACCTTTTAAAATAGCGAGAATAGTTTTTTGGTCTATATCATCAAAATAATCGCTCACCTGCACAGCGACATTATCCATAAATTCAGCTCCCCCTGTAATATCCTCGGAAAAATCTTTTTCAAGCCAGGCTTTGGCCCTGCCCACAACAACTACGCCTCTTTCAAAAGAATCGGTTGTTTCAGCGGTAATATCTGTTGCGCCGTCATAGTTTTGGGCGTCACCGCCAATTCTGCCGTAAATAGGCAAGACAGCATAAGCCGTACCCGTCTGACTGCTGAAAGCCTCTTTTATTTCACTGTTTTGTTTTAATATACCGCCTTTAATAAGCTCATTTTTTTTAATTTTCGGTAAAATATCAATGTATTTTCCGAAAGCTTGCGGATTAAAAGATTTACTGTCAAATTTAGCCATAATTAAATACCTCCAGAATATAATAATAATTTAAAATATATTACATATACTTACACATTTCAGTGTATGTCATTTTTCTTGGATTTTTAGGTTTTCCTTTGTCTTTTCCTTCCTCAGACTTAGCGCCGGTAATTTTTTTCGCGCCATCACCAAATAAAAAAGCGGTTTCCTCAGAATTTTTAAGAAGTTCAATTTGTTCTTCAATACCTGATAAACCGTTTTCATCATAGTTAATTTTATTAAAATCAATGAGAGCCTGTACAGCTTTTAAATTTCTTGCGTTGTGCCTTAAAAGAGCGTTTTCAACTCCCGCTTCAATTTTTGTTTTTCCAATACTTTTTTCATTCATTTGAATAATCAAGTCCGCCTGTTCCTCCGACAGACCCATTTTCAAAAGTTCTTCTTTCGTCATATTGTTTCCTCCTTAGTTTTTTTTCTTCCTCAAGTACATCGCTTACCCATGGGTGACATGATATAACCGTTTCTTTGGATAAAATCTGTAAAGATTTTATACAGTTGTCAATGCTTTCTGTTTCGTTGATTAAAATATCTCTGTTAAAAATAACATTAACGGCGGATAAATCAAAATTTCCGATACCTGAATTTTTAACATAGAATTTAATGAAAAAAAATAAATCCTCAAAAGAAGATTTAAATTCGGTTTCCATAGAATTAGCGTCAAGGTCAATATCGCTGTAAATACTTTGTATATTCATTCTGCTTAAATTTCCAATCATTTTGTCAGATTTGGAATCAATACCTCTTGCGTTTTCAATTATAGCGTTTTTAAGATTAGAAACAACAGTTTTAAAGTTTTCGCAGTCCACGTCAATTTTAAGGGTAGAAACGCCCCCGTCACAGCCGTCAATGCTTTTAACTTTAACAACACCGTATTTAGCGAGATTTTTTCTGAATTCGCCTAAATTTGTACCGTCGTAATTTTTAAGAACAAGAATAGTATTTCTGGCGTCCTCCTGTAAATTATTCATAAAATCAGATTGAATAATGTTTAAAGCGTCCTGAAGTTCCTTTACTCTTAAAATAAGAGGAATCTCTCCGCTGTTTTGCCTGAAAGCTACAACAGGAATTTTTCCGAAATCAGCGCTTTTCCCTTCGTATTTAATGTAAGGTATAATTTCTCCGTTATTTTCAGGAATAAACTTTTTGCCTTTTATAATAAATCTCATTATCCCATCAGGCAGAAATAATTCAGCCTTTTCAGCGACAGATAAATCACCTTTTATATATACTTCCTTTTCATAAATCCTCAGAGCGAATTTAAGTACAGAATGTTCTTCATCTTTCCAGAAAGGAATAATTTCAAGAGGAGAAAGTCTTTTAAAAGCCAATTTTCCAAAATCATCATAATAAATGTATATATATCCTATTCCGCAGTTAAAACAATCCTGACCCACGTTTTTAAGTATTTTAAGAAAACTCGGACCAAGTATGTTTTTAATACAGTCAAGAAAAAACTTGTCCTCACAGTTAAAAGTAAGTTCTTTTGATAAAAGGTAATTGTTTTTTTGGTCAACCATTCTGGCATATTGATTGTCTATAATAATGTTGTTAGGTAAATTAAAAACCTCCGTAACTTCTCCGCCCTGACCTATTACGGTTCTTTTTCTGTTAAGAATATCGTGTTTCCCTTCATAATATCTTTCTCCGATAAACATATCGGCTCTTTTTTTAGACGACATAAATCTGTCGGTTTCTTTTTCTAAAAAACCGATAAAATCGTCACCATAAAAATGATTATCAGCTAAAACAGTTTCTCCGTTATTTTCAGAATCCTTGCTTACAAACCGTAAAATTTTGTCTGTAACTTTTTTAAACATCTTTTATCACCTCCCTTCTACGGCATATCATCAGATTTATTTCAAATCTTTTAAAAACCGTGGACTCTGCCCACACCCGCCCTCTTTTTTGTAAAAAAGCGGAATAAAAAACTTTAAAATTGAAAATATAAAAAAGTGATAATAATTAAATTTAATCGTACTTTTAATTTCAAAAAACTAAAAAAACCGTAAAAGTCAAATTTACCGATAATTCAAATCCTCAATAACAAAGCGTATGCTTTGCGTTACGGGTCAATGGACAAAAGTCCCTTTCAGGGTGTGGGACAGCGTCACGCGGTTTTTATTATTAAACAGGTCTATTCAAAACTAAAAGTCTCCCCTCTTGTAAATTCCTCAATACTGTATCGCATAGCGTCCATAAGATGATTAAAATTGTCGGCTGGAACGTTAATTTTTTGTCCGAACCTGTTGCTGTCCCAACAGTAGTTTTCTATTTCGGTAATAAAATTAGTGCATTTGGGAAGTATAAAAATTTTAAAATCCTGAATAAATTGTATACCGTTCAAAATGCTGTCTTTGCCTTTGCGTGCTTTTTTGATTCTTGTAAGGCCAAGTCCCTCAAGTTCTGCTATAGATTTAGGCTCGGCGCTGTCGGCAATAATTTTTTCTTTTGAGAAACCTTTTTTGTAAACCTCATCGTAAATCATAGAATTGGTAAGAGCCTTTTTGTAAATCTCGTCAAAGACAAAAATCTCTTTTTCCTTTAAATCAATAAGACCGGCGAAAAATGCTGTAGGGTCGTTGGTATAACCGAAATCAAGACCAAAAATACTTTTAATATCAGGTTTTTTAGAAACTTCGTATACGTCAAAAAGCTTTTCCTCGTATTTTTCAAATATAAGACCGTCCGATATTCCCCACATACCAAGACCGGCAACCTTATATCTTTTAGGATTGCTTTTTTTCATTTGCTCAAACACAGCAATATCGCTTTTGTCAAGGAATTCATTACATAAATAATTGGTAGTTTTAGCAAGTATGTCGCTATTTTGTCCGGCGTCAAAAAATCTTTTTTTAATCCAGTGGTGTTCATTCCAAGGATTTAAAGTCAGAGTAACCTGTTTAAATAATTCGTCAGGCACAAGACCTCTTATTGATTCATTGAGCATATCAAAATCACTTTCAGAACTTATTTCATAAGCCTCCTCAATCCATAGCCAGCAGAGATAACCGGAATTTACGGTTATAGAAGTAATTTTGAGAGGGTCGTCAAGACCTCTGAAAAATATTTTCTGACCTGTAGGCTTGTAAGTCATTTCTAAAGGAGATAATTTGAATTCCCATAAATCTGATACGCCAAGACGAGTAACAGCCCATTGAAGTTCAGAAAAACAACTGTCTTTCAATGTTGAGAAAACTTTTCTTACAACAAGGAGGTTTGCCTCTTTGTATTTCATAATTCTGAAAATAAAATTAAGAGCGGTTGTTTTGCTTTTTTTGCTTGCTCTGGAACCTTTGCATACTCTGTATCTTCCTTTAAAGTTCCAGAAATCGGCGTATCCTCCGCCGACAATTTTGTTAAGTGAAATTTCTTTAACCTCACTCATTAATATCCTCCTTTATTACAATGGAAACATTGCCGGAAGCTTTAATTTTGTCGGTGTAAATGCCAAACCTTTTTCCTAAAAGCTCAGCGGCTTTTATACGGTCTTTTGCGGGTATTGATTTTTCAACATTTCTTGCGCTTGTAATACCGTCGCCCTCTCCTTCCACAACAACAACCTGTTCTTTTTCCTCGCCTCTCATAACGGCTGTTAAATATGTCATAACCTCTCTTGCCGAAGCTATTCTTTCTTCGTCTAATAATTTAAGTCTTTCCTCGATGTATTCCTTTACGCTGTCATTTTCAAAAATACTAAAACTGTTTTTGCTGTACCCTGCTTTTAAAAGTGCTTGAGATTTATTTCCAAGCTCAATAAAAAAATCAGCGGCTCGTTTTTGCCTTTCAGAAAGTTTATTCTTTTTTTTCCCCATACAAAACCTCCCTTAAAAATTTAAAAAAACAGACCTGTTTGGTAATATAAGTGATGACGGCTGACAAGAAATTTTTTGCCGGACAAAACTTAATTTTTGCGGTAACTTTCTAAGTATTTCCGCAAAAATCAGCCTAAGTTCGGCAAAAAATATTTAGTCAGCCGTTATCACTCATATTATTAAACAGGTCTTATAAAAAATTAACCCCTAAGTTACCCTCTGAAACCAAAAGAATTTATTCTTTGGGTAAACTTTATGAAATTGATGTAAAGAAATTGTTTACAGTCAAACAATAAAATTTATTTTTCTTATTTTCAAGTTGTTTGACGCAATCTTTAACTTGATTAGAGTATATCACAAAATATGATAACAGACAATAACGAAAAATATCAAAAAATATATAATAATATCGCCGTTAATCCATTAAAAGCTCACCGTTAATCCATTTGCCGTAAGAGGTCTTTCCCTCTTCAATAACAGCCGTTCCGCTTGAAATATCCGTTATATGTCTGATAAAATCACAAGTATTATCAAATTTGCATAACACAGTAAATTTAATACTGTCGGTATATTCTGTATTGTAAATTATATTTTCTTTTTTAAGAATTTCATATTGAATTTTGCCGGAAGATTTGTAATCAGTTGTAATGTAAATATATTTGTATAATATTTTTTCAATTATTCCGGCGGCAATCACACCCTCTTTGGCTGATTTTCCGTAGGCTCTTGTAAGACCGCCCGTTCCAAGTAAAGTTCCGCCGAAATACCTTGTTACCACAATAACAGTATTTTTTAAATCCTCGCCTCTTAAAACATCAAGGACAGGCAGACCTGCCGTTCCGCTCGGCTCACCGTCGTCACTTTGTCTTTGGATTTCATTTCTTTCGCCGATTTGATAAGCGAATACATTGTGAGTAGCGTCACGATATTTTTTTTTAATTTCGGCGATAAATGATAAAACCTCATCTTCTGATGAAACAGGCTTAACTGTAGCGATAAATCTTGACTTCTTTTCAACTGTTTCGGCTTCGGCAAGTTTATTTACAGTTTTAAAGTATTTTAACATAATAGCTCCTTATCATAATAGATTATTTATAGCAGAAAGACCTTTTATAAGAATATTGGAATCGTAAAGCTTGCTCGCTATCATAGAATTTGATATAGATTCGTTTATTCCGTTAAACATCGGCTTTCCGTAAAACATAGTACATACAGCGAATACTATCCATACGACAATAATCCCCTGAGCAAGACCAAATATGCCTCCTCCGAGCTTATTGGCCGTTTTTATAACAGGCAGACGGGAAACCGCCTTTAAAGTATTGGCAAGTACAGAAAATACAATAATAAAGATGGCAAATATAATTATCATAGCGATAATATTTATAACAAAACTGGCGATATAACCGCTTACATAATCGTTGACGTTTCCTGTCTGAATATTTTGTAAAATATTTGTTTTAAGAAATTCGGGAATACTAAGACTGTCAATAAACTCTTCTCCTTTGCCTGTTCCGCCTGTTAAAATAGTTTCGCTTATATAAGACCTTATACTGTCAAAAATACTTGTTCGTCTTAAAATATCAGCAAGAAAAGGACTTGTAACCCTGGAGAGTACAAGAGAAAAGATAGTTGTGCAAAACCCAAATAAAGTCATAACAAGACCTTTGTTGTAATAAAAATAAACGCATAAAGCGAGAAACAGTATTAAAACGACATCTGATATATTAAAAGAATTCATGATTAACCTCCTGTAAAAAAATTTGTTGTTCAAAAATATGTGTTAATTTATTACAGCTACAGCAATTTTCCAATTATTTCGGAATTTTTTAAAATGTCATATAGTCAATCAACTTGAAAATGAGAAAAAGGAGGCGAGCTAAAAATTATTTTTGCAAGGCGTCGGAGGAAGAACATAGCCGAATGCCTATGCCGACCGTCGGCAACACGGCAAAAAGGATTTTTAACCGCCGAACTTACTTATTTTTAAGTTGATTGACTATATAATTTAAGTTTTCAGAATATTACTCTGCGGAAGAATTATTGTTTTCCGGAGGAGCGGAATTTATTGGTTCTTCAGGAGTCTGAGGATTAGCGTTTACATCAGGTGTTGGAGTATTGTTAGGCGTCTGCTCATCAGGAGCCACAATGTCATCGGGAGATATTTCAGATGTATTGTCAGGTTGATTTTGAACCGCCTGCGTATTGGTTTCAGTCTTAACCTCTGTTTCAGGTTTGTTTTCAGGTACAGTATTTGAGGAAGCTTTATTATTGCTTATACTGCTGTTATTGTTATTATTTGATTTTGGCTTGTTGTTTTGGTTATCATTATCATTTGTATCACGGTTACCGCTGTTGTTATTTTTATTGCTGTCACTGTTTTTTACGCTGTTAACAGCAGAAGTAACAGGTTCTGTTTCAGGCTCTCTTGTTGTTATCACGGGAGTATGCTCTTTTTGTGAAGAAGACTTGCTCTCAGTGGTTTCCTCTTTTATAAAGTCACTTTGTTTGTCATTTAACACCTCATTAGTAAGTCTGTATATAGCTGCCTGATTAGACCCGACAAAAAGTACAAGCGAACTTTCGTCAATTAATAAAATTTTCTTAGTATCCTGTTTAGTGTTGTACTCCCACAAAAAATTTCCTGAAAGGTCATAACAATGAAAATATCTATCCATTCCGATAAGTATATTTCTATTTTTCGGATATATTCCCGTTACCTTTCTTTTTGTCTGAATTCTAAAAAGCTCACCTCCGTTTTTGTTGTATCCTATGACTGTTCCGTTTTCAAGAGCGTCTGTTTCAGAATTAATAAGCTTGTCACCAAAAGAAATGTATATGTTTGAATTTTGGTCAAAAGCTATTTGCTTAATTTGATTTTTAAATTGTATTTTACTTTTTTCTTTGTATTTTTCAGTTTCATTTGGTTTTAACTCAACAAATGTAATAGATTTATCGGATACTGCCGCCAAAGAGGAATTATCAAGAAATCTAATAGCGCCGAAAGCGGCATTTTCCTCTGTAAAAGAAGCGAAAACAGGATTTTCTGTTTCACTGGATTTATACGCATTGGAGTTAATTTCATAAAAAGAAACTCTTGAACTTATAGATATTTCAGTAATGTTTAAAAAACCTATAGCCAGAATTGAGCCATCGTCTGAAATAGCGGAAGTAACAGGGATTCCCTGAGAAATCTGAAAATGCCCTGAAAAAATAATATCACCGTTACTGTTATGAACCTCAAGCTGATATTCATTTTCGGAAGAAGATATAATGCTTGAATATCCTGTACTGTTGACAGAAAAACCGATTACGGGATTATTTGTCTGTACAGAATACTTTTTGCCATCCTCGTCATATATAATAACAACCCTGCCCTTTTGCTCACATACGCCTGCAATTCCGCCTTTTTGAACCATATATGGAAGAGACATATTGTAAGTTTCGCTCCATAAAGTATCGCCTTCAGAATTTAAGAGCTGTATTCCGTCTTTTGTATAATAATATATTTTATTCTCCCATACGGCAAAATCCGCTTTGCTTCCGGCGTCAAAAGGAAATTCCTTTATAGGTTTCTCACTTGCGGTATACTTTCCGTCAATTACAGTTTTGCTGTATTCCACCGCTATTAAAGCCGAAAGAAAAGCTATAAGTACAAGTACAAGAAAAAAAATCTTTTTATTTGTCTTTTTTGAGCTTGAGCCTTGAGCCATAGCTTAACTCTCCTTGATTGATATAATTTCGTAGTTTTAAAAGAAGTCTATATAATAAATTAAATTTTATCTCCATAACAAAATAATAAAAAATATTTTACAGGGTACCGTGGGAATACTTCCCACGGTACTTTTGGTACTTTTCACGTGAAAAGTACCAAAAGTACCTTCTACGCCCCAAGATTAAAATTTTATAATCCCTTGTTGAATTTAAAAATTAGTTTCCGTGATAAAAACACTTTGTCATTACTTAATATTATAAATCTAACACAAAATACTTGCAACTAAAATTTGCTGTAATTTCACAAAAAAATAGAGAACCGATAAAAAACCGATTCTCTACTAAAATTACTAATAAGAAAGAATTAAAATAAAAATGTACAATATATGCCCGGAACCGGAATCGAACCGGTACGGGATCAACTCCCGCAGGATTTTAAGTCCTGTGCGTCTGCCAGTTCCGCCACCCGGGCAAAGTGGGAACAATAGGGCTCGAACCTATGACCCTCTGCTTGTAAGGCAGATGCTCTCCCAGCTGAGCTATGCTCCCATAATGGCGACTCAAAAGGGGCTCGAACCCTCGACCTCTGGCGTGACAGGCCAGCGCTCTAACCAACTGAGCTATTGAGCCATAAATAAAATTCATAAAAATTGTCAGTCAATCACCTGACGACTTTTATATTATAAAACAAAAAAATAATAATGTCAATACTTTTTTTAAAAAATAAAAAAATATTTTTATCAGCAGACTTTTTAAAACTCTTACAAAATTACTGTAAAATTTCTGAATAAATCTGATAAATTATATATTTTTTATAAATATTTTAAATAAAATTTGACAAAAGATTGTATATTATATATAATAATATTATAAAAAATAATAGAATATTGTTGTTTATAATCAAACAATCTAAAAATAAACATATTCATCGGCTGAAAATTATTTTTACTGCGTTATGACATAGAAACGTATCTGCACTCTTCACCCTCTGCCTTGTAAAAGTAATTTCATCTTGGTTTCTTTTGCTTATTTTCAAGTTGTTTTACTGTAAAAGCGAATTTATGACAATATTTAAAAAGAAAGGAGGAATAATATAGCAATGAAATATTTATCGGAATTTGCGGGAAGTCTTATTTTTCTTCTTGGTGGATATGCTTATATGTGTAATATTTCCCTAAGGAAAACTCTTGTATCAAGCTTGAATTATATTGAGCTTGTTTTCGCATGGAGTCTGGCTGTTGGATTTGGTCTATGCGTAGCTGTAATTATGGGAGGTCCTGCTCTTTTAAATCCGGGTGTTGTGTTCGGACAGCTTGTGCTTGGCACACTGGAAATAGGAAACGCGTTTATTTACCTTCTTATGGAGTTTTTAGCTGCGGGAGTAGCAATGATTATATGTATGATATTCTTTTGGGATTCATTTAAAGAGTCAAAGAAAGAGTCAAAGAGAGGTATCTTTTCAGCTTATCCTGTTTCTAAGAATATTCCGCTTAATTGTATTCAGGAAATTTTTGCAACGTTTGTATTTTTATTTTTGGTATTCGCCTGTATAAAAGGTACAACTGTAGACGGGCAGGCATTGCAGATAGGAATAATTGGTTTTGCGTCTGTAGCTATTCTCGCTCTTACTCTTAACAGTACAGGATTTAGTATGAATCCAATGCGTTCATTCTTTTCAAGTATATGGTTTGCCATACTGCCTTTTCCAAATAAGGGAGGAGAAAAACCTGACTGGACATATCAATTTATAGTAAATGTTGTATCCTCGTCAATCGGAGGAATATTGGCGGTTGTAGCTACTTCTCTTTTTTAATCACATACAGGAATAAAAAATTTTGTACATAATAACAGACCTGTTCTTAATCATCGTTATTACAATGTGGTTTAGAACAGGTCTGTTTATTATGTACAGAGGCTAAAACTCTAGCCTCATGTTCAATTTTACATCAGATTTTCAGGATTTAAGCACTCCAGTTCAGGTATCACAAAAATACCGTCTTTTCTGATTAATTTATCGTCAAAGTATATTTCTCCGCCGCCGTAGTCTTTTGTTTGAATAAGCACCAAATCCCAGTGTACAGCGCTTCTGTTTCCATTGTCAGCGTCCTCATATGCGTTTCCCGGGGTAAAGTGAATACTTCCCCTTATTTTTTCATCAAAAAGGATATTTTTCATAGGTTTTGTTATATAAGGGTTAACTCCTATAGCAAATTCACCCACATATCTGGCTCCCTCGTCAGTATCAAATACTTTAGTTGCTCTTTCAGTATCGTTTGCGGAAATATCAACAATTTTTCCGTTTTTAAAAGTCAATTTTACATTGTCATAACTTATTCCCTGATATTCCGTAGGAGTGTTATAAGCAATAACACCGTTTATACTGTCTTTAACCGGAGCCGTATAAACCTCTCCGTCAGGAATATTCATTTCACCGGCGCATTTAACAGCCGGAATATCTTTTATTGAGAATGTAATATCCGTTTCACCGCCTGTAATGCGGACTTTGTCAGTTTTATTCATCAAATCAACAAGAGCGTCCATAGCATCACTCATTTTTTTATAATCAAGATTACATACCTTGTAATAAAAATTTTCAAAGGCCTCCAGACTCGTGCCCGCGGACTGCGCTAAACTATCGTTAGGGTATCTTAGCACAACCCACTTCTTGTTCAGGCGTATATCGTGATGTACAGCTTTTTGATATACCTTTTCATACATATCCATTTTTTCCGCCGGAACATCTGACAGCTCCGCTGTATTTGAATTAGCGCCAATACCGATATAAGCGTCCATTTGTTCCATTTTCATAGCGTCGACCTTTGCCAAAAACTCGTATTGCTCTTTTGTAGCGCCCATAAGAAGCTCTCTTTCAATAGAGTTTGAGCGGATATCAACATACGGAATTCCTCCCGCCTTGTAAACTTCTTTTATAATAGCTTTTACAAGAGGCATATCAGTAAGTCCGTTTGATGATATAAGAACCTTTTCGCCTTTTTCAACACGGCAGGAATAATTCACAAGATTTTTCGCAAGCTGTTCGTTTCTTGGATCCAATTAAATCACCTTTTTTCATAATATTATCGTGTTTCTGTTTTATGATTAGCTGTTTTAACAAAAATATTCCCGAATATATGGAATATTATACTTAATTTATAGATAAATAATTATTTTTTGCGCGGTAATCTCAGAGCCTGCCCTAAAATATTTTCAGGCAGGCTCCAAATATTTACAATATATGTTTATCAATAAGACCTACAAGATTAGCTATTTCAGGTTTTGTAATTTGAGCCGTAGCACCTAAAGACGCACCCTTTCGTCTCATTTCCTCATTAATAAGGGATGAGAATATTATAACAGGCAATATTTTAAGCGCCTCATCATCTCTTATAAGTTTAAGAAGTCTGTGACCGTCCATTTTAGGCATTTCAATATCTGTAACTATACAGCGTACATAATCTGTAATATTTCCGCCCTCGCTTTTAAACTTGCGGAGTTTATTCCACGCTTCTTCACCGTTTGAACAGCCAATAATATTTACATATCCTGATTTTTCAAGAGATTCAATAATCATTTTTTCAAGAAGAGGAGAGTCTTCGGCAATAAGAATAGGTTTGTTCGAAGTCGGTCTTTCACCCAAAGAATATATTTCCTGAATCTGAATACCAGTATCAGGGGATATATCAGCTAAAATTTTCTCAAAATCAAGAATTGTTATAAGCCTGTTGTCATATCTTGCAATACCGGTAGCAAGACCTTCCTCACCGCCGTAAATAGTACTGTCAGGCTTTTCAATGCTTGACCATGATATACGATGTATGCCCTCAACCGCGTGAACATGAAACGCTGTATTGGTCTTATTGAAAGTAGTAATTATAAAAATACTTCTTTCCTCATTTTCAACAGGAGTAAGACCCATATATGCCGGGAGGTTTATAACCGTCATAATGTTGTCGCGAGGTTTAAAAATACCCTCTACAAAAGGATTTGAGTTTGGCATAGGAGTAATCTGAGCATACTGCATTATCTCTACAACTTTAGCGACATTTATTCCAAAGTGGCGGTCGCCTATTGTAAATTCCATAACCTCAAGTTCATTCGTTCCGCTTTCCAAAAGAATTTCATTTTTTTTCATTTCAGCCATTTTATTTCCTCCTAACAAATCAATATTTATGAAAGCCATACAGTTCCGGTTTTGGCTGGCAGTCACCTTTTAAATCAAACCGTAACCATTTATAACCGGATATAATTAAAGCCGATATATAAAGCTATATCATCAGATAATTATATTATATCATTTTGGCTAAGCTTTGAAAAGGAAAATTTTTTATTTTTAATACTTTATAAAAAATTTTTTTCCTTGTGTTCATACCATAATTTCTGTAATAATTTTTTTAGCTGCCGAACTTACTTAATTTTATAGTCAATCAACTTAAAAATTGAACAAGTTCAGCGGATAAAAATCCTTTTGCTCATTTTCAAGTTGATTGACTATAACTGTATATTATAGCAATTCACAAAATTTTTAGTGCGAAACAATAAAAATTTTGTTTAATATATTGGGTTTTATTAAAGATTTACTGTTCATTCTTTTATTTTTTCGCTGTAAATATGCCTATTGAATGTTTATATTTATTATGTTAGAATAATCCTGTCATAAATTTGATATATCAGGAGGTGAAAGTATGTCTTTAATAGATGTAAATAACTTAACTTTCAGCTATGATGGAAGCTATGAAAATATTTTTGAAAATACAAGTTTTCAAATTGACACAAATTGGAAACTTGGGTTTGTTGGCAGAAACGGCAGAGGAAAAACCACATTTTTAAATTTGCTTTTAGGCAAATATGAATTTAAAGGAAATATAAGCTCATCTGTAAAATTTGAGTATTTTCCCTATGAAATCAAAGATGATATAAAAAATACAATAGATATACTTTATAACATCAGTGGCGGATGTGATGATTGGGAATTTATAAAAGAAATATCATTACTTGATGTTAATGAAGATGTTTTATATAGACCTTTTTTTACATTGTCAAACGGAGAAAAAAACAAAGTTCTGCTTGCGGCGTTATTTCTTATTTCCAACAGCTTTTTACTCATTGACGAACCTACAAATCATTTAGATGAAAACGCAAGATTAGTTATACGTGAATATTTAAGCAAGAAAAAGGGATTTATTTTAGTATCACACGACAGAGATTTATTGGATGCCTGCACAGACCACATTTTATCAATAAATAAAACAAATATAGAAATACAAAAAGGAAATTTTTCTTCTTGGTTTGAAAACAAAACAAGACAAGATACCTTTGAAATAAATGAAAATATGAAACTAAAAAAAGAAATATCAAAATTGTCCAAAGCCGCAAAAAGAAGTTCCTTATGGTCTGATAAAACAGAAAAAAGCAAATACGGCTCAGTAAATTCGGGTTTAAAAATAGATAGAGGATATGTAGGTCATAAATCCGCGAAACTTATGAAACGCTCAAAAAATATTGAATTGCGAAAAGAAAAAGCCGTCGCGGAAAAATCAAAACTTCTTCACAACATTGAGGATTATTCTCCATTATCTTTATCTCCCGCCATATCAAAAAAGGACAGGCTCGCAGAAGTAAAAAACTTATCGTTATTTTATGGTAATAACAAAATATGTGAAAACATCAGCTTTGAAATAAAAAACGGTGACAGAATTGCTTTGTGCGGGAAAAACGGAAGCGGTAAATCAAGTATTTTAAAACTTCTCCTTGGCGAAAAAATAAACTATACAGGAGAAATTTATATAAACAGAGATATTAAAATTTCATATGTTTCTCAAAGTACAGAAACATTAAACGGTAATTTATCAGAATTTTCTAAAAATAACTCTATAGATGAAAGCTTATTTAAAACAATTTTGAGGAAACTTGATTTTTCAAGGGAGCAGTTTGATAAAAATATATCTGATTTCAGCAACGGACAAAAAAAGAAAGTTTTGCTGGCTAAAAGTCTTTGTGAAAGAGCTAATCTCTATATATGGGACGAACCTTTAAATTTTATTGATATATTTTCAAGAATACAAATTGAAAATGTTATTTTGGAATACAAACCTACTCTTATATTTGTAGAACACGATATTTCTTTCAGGGAAAAAATTCAGACAAAAACCATAAATATTCATTAAAATGTTGTTTTTTGTATTTTTACTCAAATTCCAGCATTAATGATAAGCCTTAAAACAGGTTCTTTTTTCACGGAAATTATTTTTAGAACTTTATAGTCAATCAACTTGAAAATGAGCAAAAGGCAACGAGATAAAAAACATTAAATTAAATATTTTTTAAGCTATATCTGCGCAAGTGTGAAGTTTAGAAAGAAGTCTATTGAATTATTTTCAGAAATATGATAAAGTTAAATATGGGAAAATATTGCCTTGCCTATATATGGCTGAAAATAAAATGTATTGCCTTATTAATTTTATATATTGTTGCGTCAATTCTAAATATAATCAGAAAAAAACATTTTTTATTTCTGAAATTACTGTAGAATATTAATTAATAGTGAAACAATAAAAAAATAAACAGCAAAGCTGGATATATCAAAGAACTTTTTTATTGTTTCCCGCTAAAAACTTTACAATTTGCTGTAGATTTATAGTCAAACAATTCGGAGGTTTATATATATGTGCGGTTTCTGCGGATTTACAGGAAGCATAAATAATAAAGAAAATATAATAAAAAAAATGATGGACAAAATTGCTCATAGAGGTCCGGACAGTGCGGGCGTCCATTCTGATGATAAAATAACAATGGGATTTCGCCGTCTAAGTATAATAGGATTAGAGGACGGTTCTCAGCCTATGTATAACGAGGACGGTTCAATAGTCCTTGTTTTTAATGGTGAAATATATAATTATCAAGAACTTAGAGAAGACCTTCTGAAAAAAGGACATATATTTAAAACTCATGCCGATACAGAGGTGCTTGTACACCTTTATGAGGAAAAAGGGCATTCTATGCTTGATGATTTGCGAGGTATGTTTGCGTTTGCAATATTTGATAAAAAAAACGACCTTCTTTTTGCCGCGAGAGATTTTTTCGGCATTAAACCTTTTTATTACTCAAACATAAACGGAAATATCCTTTTCGGTTCTGAAATAAAAAGTTTTCTGGAATATCCCGAGTTTAAAAAAGAAGTAAATGAAACAGCTCTTGAAAACTATCTTACATTCCAGTATTCCGTATTAACTGAAACTTTTTTCAAAGGAGTCTATAAACTTATGCCGGGTCATTTTATGACATATAAAAACGGTGAACTTAAAATTGAGAGATATTTTAATCCTATGTTTGAAAAAGGCGATTATGAAAAAAGCCTTCATCAGGTTGTTACGGAAGTAGACGATGTTCTTCAGGATTCTGTGAAAACGCATAAAATAAGTGATGTTGAAGTAGGTTCATTTTTATCAAGCGGAGTTGACTCAAGCTATGTTGCCGCCTCTTTTAAAGGCGATAAAACTTTTACAGTAGGCTTTGACTATGAAAAATATAATGAAATAAACTACGCTGAAAAGCTTTCAAAAGAAGTTGGTATTGATAATTACAATAAAACTATAACAACAGAAGAATACTGGAGAATACTTCCAAAAGTTCAGTATCATATGGACGAGCCTTTAGCAGACCCCTCTGCCGTAGCACTTTATTTTGTAAGCAATTTAGCGAGCAAACATGTTAAAGTAGCTCTTTCCGGAGAGGGAGCCGATGAGTTCTTTGGAGGTTATAATATATATAAAGAACCTATGGACATATCTTTAATAACTTGTCTGCCAAAAGCTGTGCGAAAATTTTTTGCCGCCTGTGTAAAACTCATTCCGTTTTCTTTTAAGGGCAAAAACTTTTTTATACGAGCATCAAAAGACGTAGAAGAAAGATTTATAGGAAACGCCTATATGTTTACTAAAGAAGAGAGAGAAAAGATTTTAAAAAATCCGTCAGGAAACTTTGAGCCTGCGTCTATTACAAAACCTTTTTATGAACAGGTAAAAGATATGGACGATGTTACCAAAATGCAGTTTATAGATATGAATTTCTGGCTTATAGGAGATATACTTCTTAAAGCCGATAAAATGAGTATGGCAAACTCTCTTGAAGTCAGAGTTCCTTTTCTGGATAAAGAAGTATTTAAAGTAGCGTCAAAAATACGCCCTGATTTTCGTGTAAACAGGGTATCTACTAAATACGCTTTTCGCCTTGCAGCTAAAGACAGACTTCCGGAAAACGTAGCCAATAAGAAAAAACTCGGATTTCCCGTTCCTATAAGAATATGGCTTAAAGACGCTAAATATTATAATATTGTCAAAGAGGCGTTTACTTCAGATACAGCGAAAAAATATTTCAACACAGATAAAATTGTTGAGTTTCTTGACAGACATAAATCCGGAAAAGGTGATTTCAGCAGAAAAATATGGACTATTTATATGTTTCTTGTATGGCATAAAGAATATTTTTCATAATTAAAAATTCTGAGAATCGCTATAATATAATAATATAAAAAACACCTGTATTTATAAATAAGACCTTGGGTAATGTCCCATACGCGCTAAGTTAGAGATAAAACCGTGGGCGCTGCCCACACCCGCCCGCTTTTTTGTAAAAAAGCGGGGCAAAAAACTTTAAAATTGAAAATCTTAAAAAAGCGGTAAACTTTTAATTTAATCATACTTTTAATTTTTTTTAACTAAAAAACCGTAAATACTAACTTTACCGATACTTCAATTTCTCAATAGCAAAGCGTATGCTTTGCGTTACGGGTCAAGGGGCAAAAGTCCCTTGCAGGGGGTGGAACAGCGTCCCACAGTTTTAAAAACCCGAAAAGGCTTGTATTGTGTTTTATAAAATAGGAGGATTGTAAAATGAGCGAATGTATTTTTTGTAAAATAGCTAACGGCGAAATACCGTCTAACACAATTTATGAAAATGATAATTTCAGAGTAATTCTTGACATATCTCCGGCGAATCCGGGACATTGTCTTATACTTCCGAAAAATCACGCTAATGATATTTTTGAGTTAAATATTGATATGACTAAAGAAGCCTTCGGGCTGTCAAAAAAAATTGCCGAAGCCATTAAATCAGCAAATATAGCGGAGGGCATAAATATACTGCAAAATAATGGTGAATCTGCGGGACAGACCGTAAACCATTTTCATATACACGTAATTCCAAGAAAAACTGACGACAAAGTTGTTTTAAAACACGAGCCGTCAAAACTTTCCGATAAGGAAATGAATGATATAAAAAAAATATTGACTGAAAAAATTCAGCAATTTTAATGAAAGAGGTGTTTAGCCATAAACGATATTACATTTTATTTAATTTTGGCTCTTATTGTTTCATCTCTGGGAGTTACCTCTCTTTGCTTTTTAGGAAAACTTATAAGACTTAGAAGAGAATATACAGAGTTGTTTATTCCAATAATAGGAGCTATTATCTTTTTATTGATTTTTCAACTCGGATTTGTTTCCCTTATTGAAAAATTCAATATGATAAATATGGTAAATGATTTTCTTCATCTTGCCGCTGATATTGCCGTTTCGATTGTTATTTCACAGGCTATATATATATTTTGCCGTAAAATCGGCAAAAAATCAACTGCGTCAAGCAGACTTTGGATTTTTATAGGAGTATTTGTTCTTCTTATTATTTTATACGCGATAACCGTAGCCGTAATCATTATTCCTTTAAACGCTACCGCTGCATTGAGATTTATTAAAAATACCTTAATAGATGACGCTTACATAATACCAAACGCTTTTGTTGTACTATTGTTTATTTTTATTCTTTTGATTTTTAATATGATATTTTATAAAATAACAAAAGAAATAAGCTTCGCTATAAGAAATAAAAAATAATATTGCTTTTTCATTATTTTATGAATTGCTTCTGTCTGGCAATTCATAAAGTTTTTAACACAAAACAGTAAAAAAACATTTGATAACCTGTTTAATAAAGTTCTCCTGTTTATAGTCAAGCGACTTAAAAATAAACAATCTCGGCGATTAAAAATCATTTTTATTGTGTTATAGTCAATCAACTTGAAAATGAGAAAAATGAGGCGAGCTAAAAATTATTTTTGCAAAGCGGCTGAGGGAGATCATAGCCGACTGCCTATTCCGATCGACAGCAATGCGTCAAAAAAGATTTTTAACCGCCAAATTTACTTATTTTTAAGTTGATTGACTATAAATTAGACTTCTTTCGAAACTATAAAATTACATCAATTTAACAAAAAAATATTGGTGTGAAGTTTCGAAAGAAATCTATTGAATCAAAAAATTTAGTAAAATGTAACTTTTGTGTTATAAAGTTCAGGAGTAAATCATTAAAAAAAATGGTTTACAGGTCTGGGAATAGTCCACAGTTTTTAAAAATTGATTTCATAATAAAGAACAAAGTTGGAGGAATTTATTGTGGAAAACGTAGATAAAAATAATAAATATTTTTTGACTTGTGAAAGAAACTGGATTTATCATATATTAATTGCTGTAGCGGGTTTTTTTGGCGCTTATACTTATCTTCTCCGCGGAAATATTTTTTGCAACGCCCAAACAGGAAACGTAGTATTAATGGGAATGGCTCTTGGCTCCGGAAAATGGGGTGAAGGGCTATATTTTCTTATTCCCATTTCAGCATATATTATGGGAGCTGTTATATCAGAGCTTGTTCCCACTCCAATTAAACATAAGTTTTTAATACGATGGGATACCATTTTAATTTTAATAGAAATACTTGCTGTTATTATATTAGGGCTAATACCTGAATCAGCGCCGGTACAAATTTCTCAGGTAATAATTAATTTTATAGCGTCAATGCAATATAATACATTCCGGCAGGCTGAGGGACTTCCTATGGCTACTACCTTTGCCACAAATCATATAAGACAAATCGGTGTTGGTCTTGCGAAAGAAATTAAACATATTCACTCAAAAAATAAATCTCATCGTGAAAAACTTTTTAGGCATTTTCAAATGCTTATATTTTTTACAGCGGGAGCGATTATCGGAACAATTTTATGTAATATTTTTATAGGAAAAGCAATTTGGGCAACAATAATTCCATTATCAATAATATTTTTTTTATTACTGCACGCAGATTTAACAACAGAAAAAGATATGGTAGAAATGAAACCATCTGGCCATTAAAATTATGGAAATCCGCAAAATTTTTAGTTTGAAACAATAAAAGGATTTGATATATCAGGTTTTATAGTCAAATTCATTTTTAAATAAGCAAAAAGATTTTCTTCTGCGGAACTTGTTCATTTTTTAAGTTGATTGACTATAATTTGTTGATTCTTTTATTGCTTCGCTATATTAAACAAATTAATATAAACAGAAGGTGAATATTTAATGGAAAATAAATCAGAAGAAAAATACACTGATAAAGATGACAAACTTAAAACAATGCCCCTTAAAAAATTGATTGTAAGTATGGCATTTCCGGCTGTTACAGCTCAGCTTATAAATGTATTGTATAATATAGTCGACAGAATATATATAGGCAAAATTCCTGATGTTGGGGCGTCGGCACTGACAGGTCTGGGTGTTTCTCTTCCAATAATAACTTTAATATCAGCGTTTGCCTCTTTCGCCGGAATGGGCGGGTCGCCTCTTTCGGCAATAGAGCTTGGAAAAGGCGATAAAAATAAAGCCGAACAAATATTATGCGGAAGTTTTGCGCTAATACTAACTTTTTCAGTATTGCTTACAGTATTTTTTATGATTTTTAAAACTCCCCTGCTCTACTGTTTCGGAGCGAGTGACAATACTATAACTTACGCAGTCGACTATCTTAATATATATCTTATAGGAACTGTTTTTGTTCAAATCGCACTTGGACTTAATAGTTTTATAAGCTGTCAAGGAAACGCTAAGACGGCAATGCTGTCTGTCCTTATAGGAGCGGTGTTAAATATAATACTTGATTATTTTTTCATTTTTATACTGAATTTCGGAATAAAAGGAGCTGCGCTTGCTACAGTAATATCACAAGCCGTAAGCGCCATATGGGTATTAAAATTTCTTTTTTCAAAAAAGTCTTTGATACAAATAAAAAAAGAAAATTTTAAAATAAGGTTTGAGAATATAAAAAGAATTATGGCTCTTGGTATATCTCCGTTTATAATGCAATCAACTGAAAGTCTTATAATAATAATATTGAACAGCGGATTAAAAAAATATGGAAATGATTTTTATGTAGGCTCTCTTACAGTAATGCAAAGCGTAATGCAGCTTATAACCGTACCCACTCAAGGAATAACACAAGGTGTGCAGCCAATTATAAGCTATAATTTCGGAGCAAAAAATTATGATAGGGTAAAAAAGACTTTTCGGGCAATTTTTATAACAGCTCTTTCAATAACATTTTTGTTCGGAATAGCAACAATCGTTTTTCCAGAATTTTTTGCTGAAATATTTACAGACAATCCTGAATTTATAAAAATAATAAAAGATTATATGCCCATATTTATGTGCGGAATGTGTATATTCGGAATACAAATGTCTTGTCAGGCTACATTTATGGGGCTTGGTCAAGCAAAAATATCTCTTTTTATGGCTGTTTTAAGAAAAATAATTCTTTTAATTCCTCTTGCTTTAATACTTCCTGTTTTTTTAGGGGTAAAAGGAATATATATAGCCGAACCCATAGCTGATTTTACAGCAGCGATAACAACAGGAACGGTATTTTTATTTACATTTGAAAAAATACTCAAAAAAAATAATTAGGAAATTATATTTCTGCTGTAAATAAAAAAATAAACTTCTCTGAAAGCTTTATGGCAATTTCATAAAAGATAAATCTGATGAACAATCAAGCTTTAATAAATCTGATAATATTATAGTCAATCAACTTGAAAATGAGCAAAAGGAAGCGAAAAGGATTTTTAGCCGCTGAACTTGTTCATTTTTTAAGTTGATTGACTATAAAGCTTGATTGTTCATTTTTTTATTGGTCTGCTATAATATAAAAAACTACCATAAATTATACCTTATGACAGCTTTTATTTATGCGCATTTTTTAGTAGATTATGTCTAAAATATATTGACTTGATTAAAAAGAAATGGTACAATGTGCATAAGAAATATTTAATATTTCTAAACTGTCACAAAGTATACTTTATGACAGTTTTTATGCCAAAAAGTGAGAAGAAGTAAACTAATTATTCCGCAAAATACTAGTTATAACAATTTATAAGGTTTTTATTGTTCATCTACAATTAGTATTTTTATTGTTTATTAATTCAAAATTGGCATTATTAAAACAACAAATTATTTTATCAAGGAGGATTTTTCTATGATTTTAAAAAGAAACATAGGACTATGTATTGTTCTTTCAATCGTTACCTGCGGTATTTATTCTTTATATTGGCTTGCCTGTATGGCAAACGATGTAAATATGGCAGCTGGCGAACAAGACACCACAGGAGGAATGGTTGTTCTTTTTACAATTATTACTTGTGGTATTTACGGATGGTATTGGATGTATAAAACAGGTGAAAAAATAAGAATGGCTCAGACAAACAGGCAATTCCCTTATGTATCTGATTCAGGGATTGTATACATAGTTCTTGCTGTTGTAGGACTTTCTATAGTATCCTATGCTCTTATTCAAAGCGAGCTTAACAAAATAGCTGAGTTTGATGATAAAAATCATATGTAAACATTGATTTAAATTAAAAATAATTTTGGTTATAATAAATGAATAATTATAATAATCGTTTTTTCAAAATTATAAAAATCACATTAATTTTTATAATTTTAGGAATATTATACGCTGTATTCATTTCAATTACAGGCTTGTCCATACCTTGTATATTTTATGAAAAAACAAATCTTTACTGTCCTGGATGCGGAATTTCAAGGATGTTTATAAAATTATGCCAACTGGATTTTTATGGAGCTTTCAGAAGCAATTCCTGTATTTTTATTATATTTCCACTACTTATATGCTATGGACTTTTTAAGGCGTTTAAATATGTTAAATCAGGAAAATATCCTCAAACAAAAATAGAATCCATTTTTATTTGGAGTATAGTTGTAATATTAGTTTTGTTTGGAATTTTAAGAAATATTCCATATTTTTCATATCTTGCGCCACTTTAAAAAAAGACTGTTACACTAAGAAATTAGTGTAACAGTCTTTTTATTTTTTTCTCAGAATAAATGTACCCGCACAAATTCCTATAAGCAATCCGTACATTATGCCATATGAAATTTCAAAATCAAAAGAAACTGATAAAATTATACCTATAAAACAGCCAAATAACGGACACATCACAAAAATACTTGAAAATGGTTTATTACTTTTTAAATCATTTTTTTCTTTTTCCCATTTTTTATAAGCATAAGCTCTTCTGTCACTGTATCCCTTTACTTCTTCAAAATCAAATAGTTTGCTTTTATATCGTTCAGTATCTTCATTGTTTTTATATAACTTTTTCTGATTACTTTTACAATCGTTTTTTTTATCAGTTCCTTTTTTATAATATAAAGCAAATGTAATAAGACCAACCGCAATAATAGCCCACGGCAAATACATTGTAAAAAACTCATTCATAAAAAATTACTCTCCCAAAGAAGCTGTTTCTTTTTTGTCTTTGCATTTTTTATCAATAAATGTAAATGAAGCAAATTCAAGAATTGTAAAAAATATTCCTATCAATCCCGCTCTTAAATAATCTATATCACCTTCGCCGATATTCTGAGATATTATCTGACTTATGAAAATAGTAATACCCCACACAATACCAAGAGCAATGTTAGAGATAATTTGCTGTTTAAAAGAACGATTTCCTTTAATCTCAGGATATTTTTTTATTCTGTCAAAAGAAAACATTCCTATAAATACTACAATTCCCATAAGCAGACCAAATAACAAATCCCTGCCCCATTCAATATTTTCGCCGCCAAATAATTGAATAACAATAAGAGAGCCTACCGCCAAAACAAAAAATACAATACTTATCAACGCTTCTTTGATAAACATATACTTCATAAAAATTGCCCCCTTCAAAATTAAATTAAATATTATGTTAATTATAGAGAAACAATAAAAAAATTTCTTTTCCGCCACTGTAAATTTGCAAATATGCCTTTTACATTTCCTCTAAAGCTTTAATTCCTATAATTGATAAAGCAGAACATAAAACCGTTTTGACGGCGTAAGTCAAAGCTATTCTGGCTTTTTTCAAATCACCGTCACTGCCGAGAATACTATTGTCGTGGTAAAATTTATTAAAAGCCTGAGCTAAAGCCACAATATGTCTTGTAACAATATAAGGTTCATATTTTTCAGCGGCGTCAATAATTTTATCAGGATATTCATTTAATATTCTGCATACATCAACAGACGCGTCATCGCAAAGCAAAGAAAAATCAATATCAAAATCTATTTTTGAAATTTCAGCCTTTCTTAAAATACTACAAGCCCTTGCATGGGTATATTGTACATAAGGTCCTGTTTCTCCGTCAAAATTAAGCATTTTCTGTAAATCAAAAACAACATTTTTAATTCTGCTGTTGTAAAGGTCGTTAAAAATAACCGCCCCTATTCCTATATCCTCAGCTATTTTTTCTTTATCCTTTAAATTTGGATTTTTTTCATCAATAATAGATTTTGTTTTCTCAACAGCGCTGTTTAAAATATCTTCCATAAGAACAACGTGACCTTTTCTTGTAGAAAGCTTTCTATCTCCAAGACTAACAAGACCAAAAGGAATATGAATCAAATCTTTATACCAATCATATCCCATAAGCTCTAAAACTTTAAACCATTGAGCAAAATGTAAATTCTGGTCAAGAGCTGTAATATAAATACATTTTTCAAAATCATAAGTTTTTTTTCTGTATATAGCTGCTGAAATATCTCTTGTAGGATATAAAGTACCTCCATCTCTTCTTAGTATAAGACAAGGAGGCATATTATATTCGTAAAGGTCTACAATCTGAGCGCCTTCACTTTCTTTAAGGAGATTTTTTTCTTTTATCTCTTTAACAACAGATGCCATTTTATCATTGTAAAAACTTTCGCCTTTATATGAATCAAATTTAATATTAAGTCTGTCGTAAATTCTATTAAATTCTTTCATACTTATATCAACAAACCATTTCCATAATTTAAGAGCCTCTTCATCACCCTCCTGCATTTTAACAAGCCAGTTTCTTGCCTCATCATCAAGAGAAGGATTTTTTTCAGCCTCCTCATGAAATTTAACATAAATACGGCTTAATTCTTTTATATCGTCCTTTTCAACAGCTTCTTTATCTCCCCAGTTTTTATATGCCACAATAAGTTTTCCAAACTGAGTACCCCAATCTCCAAGATAATTTATTCCCACACTTTTATATCCTATGCAATTAAATATATTGTATAGAGCGTTTCCAATTACAGTAGAGCGCAAATGGCCAATATGAAAAGGTTTAGCCACATTAGGGGATGAATAATCAATTACAATATTTTTTCCTTTTCCCAAATCGGATTTTCCGTAATTTTCTTTTTTATCAAAAACCTTTTCCAAAACATCTTTTATAAAAAGAGATTTATCAATATAAAAATTAATATAAGCATTAATGACCTCAATTTTTTCAACGCATTCAGGCTTTATAATTTTTTCTGAAATTTCTTTTGCTATTAAAGGAGGAGCCTTTTTTAAAACCTTTGCAAGTTTAAAACAAGGGAACGCATAATCTCCTTTTGATAAATCGGAAGGTATTTCAATAGACTTAAAAATATCATCTTTATCAACATCTGAAACGACCGAACTTAAAACATCTGCAATTTGTTTTTTAAAATCCATAAAAAAATCTCCTTAAAAAATAAAATACATAAATAAAATAATAATTTTTGATAAATACTGTAATGAGTATTTCCTTAAAATAAAATATATGGTATAATATAATAAAATAATATCACATATTCAGTAAAATTACAATGATAAAAACAAAAAAAGAGAAAATCAATTTTTAAAAATTGATTTTCTTACAAAAAAATAAAGAAAAGGTTGATGAATTTTTATGAAAATAAAATCAAAACTTATAGCGGCAGCGACTACAGCGGTACTTTCAGCGGTAGCTATAAATACCGGAATATTTAAAAACGCTGAAAAAAAACTTGTATCTGTAAAAAAGAAAGAAAATATTTCAGAGCGTATATATAATTGGAAATTCGGAAAAGTCAATTATAAAATTTTAGGTGATGGCGACCCTGTTTTATTGGTACATTCTTTATTTCCTGGTACAAATGAAATTGAGTGGGAAAAAAATATATATGAACTTTCAAAAAATAATAAGCTCTATATTATAAACCTTTTAGGATATGGAGATTCCGAGCGTGTCGCTATAACATATTCGTCATATTTGTATGTATGCCTTATAAATGATTTTATAACTGAGGTAATAAAAGAACCTGCGTCTGTAGTTTCCTCAAACACCTCGTCGGCTATATCAGCAATGGCTTATATATTCAATACCGCTAATTTCAAAAAACTTTGTCTAATATGTCCGCCGGTATCCGTAAAAAAAACAGCCATAACAGACGCTTTGAAAAAAATACCTTTAGATTTTCCTGTATTGGGTGATTTATTTTTCAACTATTTTAATTCAAAAAAACATTTAAAATATTACCTTACGGAAAATTTATATAAAGATACAACTTTAATAACAGATGAAAAATTAAACAGTATATATGCTTACTCCCATAAAAATGGAGGAATAAACAGATATCTTTTCACCTCATTTGTAACAAACAGATTTGAAATAACAGTAGAAACATCTTTACCTGAAATAGATATACCTGTTTTAATAATTTATGGAAATGAATTTAAAGACGTCCACAGCAATATTGATATAATAAAATCATTAAACAGCTCAGTTGATATAAAATTATTAAATGGTAAAGCTTTTCCCAATGAAGAAGATTTTGAAGAATTTAACAATGCCTGCATTTCATTTTTTAAAAATTAATTTTTAATGTAAAACAATAGACTTCTTTACAGCAATTCCAAAATAAAAAGATAAAAGAAAAAATATTTTATTCAATACTTTTTCTTTTATCTTTTTATTTTGGAATTACTATAGAAACCTTATAATAATTCCATAAAGAAGAAAAAAACATTTTATTTTTCTTTACGGAATTATTGTAATCACACGGTCAAAAGGAGTCTATTCATTACCCTTTTTGCTGTAATTAACAGCCTTGCCGACAGCCTGCTCTTCCTCATATGATAATTTGTATTTTGGGCATATTCCTTTTTCTATAGGTTTGGCATATGTATAACAGCCATCTCTTGAATAAACGCTGTTAAGTACAAAACCATCATTTTCTTGGTCTAAAACAGCCACAGCATAGCATAAATCACCGCCCACATCATCAAAAGGATTGTATCTTATGATTCCTATTTTTTGAATACAAAACCTGACTTGTTTTTGAATACTTCTTATGTCATTTATAATTCTGCTGTGTCTTTCATCAATGTCATTAGATTGTTTAATAAAATCTTTCAGCATACCCTCAATGTCACTGCCTTCTTTTGTTCCCATAAATAAATTAATTCTTTTTTTTACCTTTGAAACCTTGCACAACGCTATTATAGACAAAATAAAAATAACTAAACAAAATATCACAATACCTAAAATAAAAAATCCACTATTTTC
>CATLIG010000002.1 GCA_949948985.1 uncultured Clostridia bacterium
TTTTTTTTGTTTAAAGCAGTAAAATTATTATAGATAAAACTTTTATTATTATTGGGTTTTAAACATATGTTTTTTATAATAAATTGTATAATTTTTAGAGCGAAACAATAAAAGAATTTCTTTATATATTATTTAGTCTGATTGTTTCGCTATAAATGGAGGAGTGAATGATTAAATGCTTAAAAGAATGATGTTTTTAACGGTTACTATGATTTTAATTTTGATTTTTTGTCTTATCGCATTCGCTAAGTCTGCGGAAAAAATCAATGCTGTCGTTTTTTATGGGGATAAATGTGAAGAACTGTCGTTTTATAATGTTGAGGGTAAGAAATGTATAAATCTTGAAGATGCCGCCATTATTTTGAAAAATTCAGAAGTGAGATTTGATTGCAAATTTGATGATAAAAAGAACATAGTTGTAATAGAAAATGGGAAAAGTTTTAAAGAAGATAATCTTTTGGTGATTAATGAGGAAACCCCGGGATATGACACGGAGAATATGTTTTTTGACACAGGGAAAAAGGTATTTGAGTTTGATGTGTATGAAATAAAAGATAAATACTTTATAAGGCTTGAAAACTTAGCTGAAATTATTGGATTTAAGATATCTAATGAAAATGGCTCGGATATAATATTAAGTAAAAATATACAAACAAAATCGGATATTTTGAAAAGTGATGAAACTCTAGATTCTATAATAAGTATTTTTGACACGAACAAGATTGGCTATGTCCGTGAAAAGATTAAAGCTAAATTTATTGAAATTTATGGAAAAGACGCTTATACAAATGCCGTACATAAAAAATTGAACAGTAATGAGATTTGTCATGATTTTGAGTTTTTAGAAAATGATATAAAACTTAAAATTTTTACAAAGGAGGTAAATATTCCTTATAACGAGATTTCTCAATATTTGAAATATAATATAAGAAGTTATGCTGTTATTTCTGAATTTTCGGCAGACAAGGAAAATAAAAATTTTATAATAGACGCTTTAAAAATAAAAAGAGCTATTGAAATGTCAGAAAATTTGAGTGCTGAAACTACAGAAAGTGAATTTTTAACCGAGAAAACAACAGTGGAAACAAGCGCTATAACAGAAACAAATACTAAAATGGAAACAAGCAATGATAACGAGGAAGTTACCGAAAAAGAAAACGAGCTTGTGGTGGCTTTGACATTTGATGACGGTCCTAAGAGAAAGACTACAGAGAGAATACTTAATGTACTTGAAAAATACAATGCCAAGGCGACATTTTTCGTTGTTGGAAATATGGCGGAGGGAAACGGTGATATTTTAAAAAGAGCTTATGACCTTGGATGTCAGATAGGAAATCATTCATATTCCCATAAAATACTTACAAAGCTGCCAATTGAGGAGGCAAAGCAAGAAATAAACAAAACGTCAAATATAGTATATAACGCTACGGGAGATTATGCCAGAGTGGGACGTCCTCCTTATGGGTCATTAAATCATGAGGTAAAAGAAATGTCTAAAATAGAATGGTTTAATTGGTCTATAGATACATATGACTGGAAAAAAAGAGACGCTGATTCGGTTTATGAAAATATTATGAAAAATATAGGTAATTATGATGTTATTCTTATGCACGATTTATATACATCTACTGCCGAGGCAGTGGAAAGGGTGGTTCCGGAACTTGCGGAAAAAGGTTATCGCTTTGTTACTATAAGCGAGCTTGTGAAAATAAAAGGCGGAGCTGACAAGGTGTCCGGACATATAAAAAAATAAAAAGATTTTAATAGCTGTAATATATATCAGTCTATAAATTTTTTAGCGCAAAACAATAGCTGTTAGACGGTATTGCAGAGGTTATCGAATATGTTGAATAACAAAACTATTTTTTGGAGATATTTATAGTAAATTCGTAAAATTTTTAGCGTTAAACAATAAACATCTTCTAAACTGATGTAATATCGTCGCATAAATCTTTTTTAATAGACTTGTTCAATAACCTGAGTGATACAGATTGACAAGAAATTTTTTCATCAGATGAAACTTGATTTTTATAGTAATACTTGGAAAGTTCCTGTGGAAAAAGATTTGTCAAGCGATGTTAAGAAGGTTATTAAACAGGTCTATTACACTGTTTTTAGAGAAATACTATATTTTTATATTTGGGGGTTTTTTTTTGAAAAGGATGAAAGAGCTTGTAGCTTTATTAAATAAAGCGTCTGAAGATTATTACCAAAATAATTCAAGCGTTATGTCGGATATGGAGTATGACAGGCTTTACGATGAACTTGTTTCTCTTGAGAAAGAATCGGGAATTGTTTTATCCGACAGCCCAACTATAAAGGTGGGATATGAGGTTTTAAGCAATCTTACAAAAGTAAGGCACGAAAAAAAAATGCTTTCTCTTGACAAAACAAAAGATGTTGAAAAACTTAAAGACTTTCTTGGTGAAAACAAAGGTGTACTGTCATGGAAGCTTGATGGTCTTACGATTGTTCTTAAATATGAAAACGGCAGCCTTGTTCAGGCTCTTACGAGAGGAAACGGCGAAGTCGGAGAGGATATTACCCACAACGCTAAAGTATTTAAAAATATACCTATTAAAATAAGTTATATGGATGAGCTTGTTTTAAGAGGAGAGGCTATTATTTCTTTTGACGATTTTGAGAAAATAAATGAAAGTCTTGACGAAAGTGAAAAGTATAAAAATCCAAGAAATCTTTGCAGCGGAACAGTAAGACAGCTTAACAGTGAAACGGCTGCAAAAAGAAATGTATGTTTTATGGGCTTTTCCCTTGTTTCAGCAGGAGCTAATGAAAAAAATGTTTTGTCTGATTCAAAATATGATAACTTAAAATGGCTTGAGAGTATTGGGTTTCAAATTGTTGAGGGAAAAATTGTTACAAAGGATAATATAGTTTCATCAGTCGGTGAATTTGAGAAAAAAATAACTGAAAATAAATTCGCTTCGGATGGTCTTGTACTGACTTATGACAGTATAAGTCTAAGCAATTCGCTTGGAACAACAGCTAAGTTTCCAAAAGACTCAATAGCTTTTAAATGGAAAGATGAAATTGCCGAAACAACACTTAAAGAAATTATATGGAATACGTCAAGAACTGGTCTTATTAATCCTATAGCTGTATTTGAGCCTGTAGAGCTTGAGGGAACAACAGTAAATAAAGCAAGTTTACACAATTTAAGTATTGTGGAAAATCTTGAGCTTGGAGTGGGAGACAGAATTACAGTTTATAAAGCGAATATGATTATTCCACAGGTGGCTGAAAATCTTACTAAAAGCGGTAGTTTTAAAATTCCGGAAAAATGCGCTGTTTGCGGGGCTGAAACGGAAATTGTCAAAATGAAAGACGGAAAAGCTCTTAAATGCACAAATCCAAACTGCGAGGCTCAGGCGGTTTTGGAAATAGTACATTATTCATCTAGAGATGCTCTTAATATTGAGGGATTTTCAGAGGCCACTGTTGAAAAATTTATTCAAAATGGATTTATTAAAAATTATACTGATATTTATGTACTTGAAAAATTTAAAGATGAAATAATTAGTTTAGATGGTTTTGGTGAAAAATCCTATAAAAAAATTATTGACTCTGTTGAAAAGTCTAAAACTGTAAATCTTGAAAATTTTATTTACGGTTTGGGAATAAATAACGTTGGATTGAGCAACGCTAAGCTTTTATGCCGTAAATTTGATTATGATTTTGACAAAATTAAAAACTCCGATTTTAACGAACTTATTGAAATTGATGGTTTTGGAGAGGTTATCGCACGTTCGGTAGAAAAATATTTCAAGGATGAGAAAAATGTTTCTCTTGCGGAAAAGGCGCTTTCTTTTCTCCATATAAACGCTGTGTCAAAAAATGAGGAAGAATTTATTCTTGAGGGTAAAATATTTGTTATAACAGGCAATGTGGAGCATTATAAAAACAGAAAAGAGATGCAGAAAAAAATAGAAGAACTTGGAGGAAAAGTTACATCAAGTGTTACAGGAAAAACAAGTTTTTTAATAAATAACGATATTTTATCAAGCTCCTCGAAAAATAAAAAGGCGAAAGAACTTGGTATTGAAATAATAACTGAAAAACAGTTTATTGAAATGATAAATCAATAAACCTGTTCTGATAAACTTTTTTTAATAGAAGTTTATCAGAACAGGTCATTAGGATTTTATATATAATAGGCGGAAGACTATTTTGTCTTCCGCCTGATTTATGAGTTTTATTAAAAACTAAAATTTTAAAAAACTTCCCCCAAAGCGCCGGTGCCAATTTTTGACACCTAGTAAGTGTCAAGTGGGTTTCCGCATTAAAGCCTCTGTCTTCCTCTGCCCAAAGGGAATTAGCTTGAGGCCTGACATAATCTTTAAATATAGGAATCCCATATTATAAATGTAGGTTCAAAATATAGGTAAACGCACGCTCCAGGGAGTGCATAAAAACGATTATATACAGCACCGTTAATAAATTTTACGGCATTTATATAATTTTTATCTTTTCTTAGATTTATTATAATACATTATCTATCTTTATTCAATAGTTTATTCAAAATTCAAAAAAATATTTATTTGTTTATCAAATATTTTTTGAATTTTACGGAAATTGAGCATTTTTTTGTTAAGTTTTTTTATAGGTCAATTTAATAAAACAAGATAAAGAAGTCTAATGGGAAAATATACGTCAATAGTAATCAAGGCGGATTTGAACAGGTGTATTTAATGTTTTATATAAATTTATTGATATTTCCAATTTTAAATGTTATTTTTATTTGCAAATTTGTGTGTTTTTCTGTATAATATAATTATAATGATATTTTAGAAAAATTGAGTGTAATTTCGCTGTCTGGGGCTTACACTGAAATTGTAAATACTTATTATACAAAATTTTTTAAATAAAATCTTAGAAAGGAAAACAGACTTTAAGTCTGTATGTGAAAAATGAAAGCTATTATATTGGTTGCCGGATACGCGACAAGATTATATCCGCTAACGCTTAATACGCCAAAGGCACTGCTCCCTGTGGCGGGAAAGCCTATTATTGACTATATTACGGACGAAATTGATACTATTGATGAAATTGATGAAATTTATGTGATTTCAAATCACAAATTCGCTGACGACTTTTATGAATGGTCTAAGAAAAAAAAGAATAAAAAAATAACTGTTATTGATGATGGAACAACAACAGAGGAAAACAGAAAAGGCGCTATAGGCGATATTTTATTTACAATAAAAGAAAAAAACATTGACGATGATTTAATTGTTATTGCGGGTGATAATTTCTTTACTTTTAAATTGATTGATTATTACAATTATTTTAAAAATATCAAAAAAGACTGTGTATGTGTAAAAGAACTTGAGGACAGGGAAATGCTCAGGCATTTTGGTGTTGCTGTTTTGGACAAAGACAATAAAGTAATTGACTTTGAGGAAAAAAGGGAAAATCCTAAATCAAATAAAGTTGTTTATGCCGCTTATATTTACAAAAGAGATACAATTCCTTTGTTTGCTAAATACGCAAGACAAGAAAATAAGCTTGATGCCCCAGGGTATTTTATTCAATGGCTTTTTAAAGTCAAAGAGCTTTACGCTTATGAAATTATTACAGGTGACTGCTTTGATATAGGAACCCACAAAGCTTATGATGAAATAAAGCAGAAGTTTGATTGTTTCTAGTAAGTTCTTATAGTATTTTATAGCCGATAAGTATGAAGAAATAAAATGAGTAAAGTTTAAATTTATAAACTTATTGGTATAGGATTTATAGTCAGACAATTTACAGTAATTCCAGAATAGATGGCGAAAAGAAAAACTATTGCTGTAAAAAGGATTTTCTGTTTGCCTCATTTGGGTACTTCAAAGTTGTCTGGCTATAAGCAGCAAATATGGTTATGAAACATAAGAGAAACGGATTTATTATAGTATATATAAATAATAAAATAATATATCGATAAAATCACGTTTACAGCAATCCGCGGAATTGTTTTATTGTTATAAACTGAATTTTATGGATTACTACTAAGGAAGATGTGTTTTATGAAAAAAGCCTATGTTATCGGAACCGTATTAATCGCGGTTTTAATTATCGGAGTCTGTGTTTATTTAAGTATTAAGGACAGATATGCCTATGAGGAGTTTAATTATAGCACGCCTTTAAGAGAACGTGATTCTGATGAAAACAGCTCTTTTGAGAAAAAGGACGGAGAAGCGTATATTATTTCAAATATTGTTACGTCAAACAAAGTATGCGCTCTGACATTTGACAACGTTCCGAGTATTGAAATAGCTAATCAAATTATGGATATTCTTGACAAACATTCTTTTAAAGGAACATTTTTTATACGAGGGTCGAGAATTTATGAAGAACCAGAGCTTCCGGGTATTATTACCGGAAGAGGCCATTATGTTGGAAATTCTGCTTTAATGGAAAACAGTTCTTTTGACAAATTGTCCATTGATGATATGATACGTGAATTTTTACTTACAAATGATTTGATTGAGGAATCGTCAGGATTTATTCCCATATATTTTAGAATTGACGGCGAGTATAGCTCAGATGTTTTATCCGCCGCCTATTCAGCTAATCTTAAAGCGGCTGTTCCTTATGATATAAGAATTGACGGGAATACCATTAAAGATGCGGAAAAAGCGGATAAATTTGTAAGGTATACAAAAAGAGGCTCTGTTATTTCAGTGGACGCGTCAAAGACAGAAAATCTTTTGAATATGATTAACATTCTCTCGGAAAGCGCTAAAAACAAAGGTCTTAATTTTATATCAATAAAAGAACTTGAAAAACTTAATAATCCTAATTCTATTGAAAATTATAATTTCGATGACGGAGACGGGAGAAAATCAGATATTCTTAGAAGAGTTAATTCCGCTGAGAATATTGCCGCTCTTACATTTGACGGTATTGGAGATGATGCTTTTGTAACGGAGATTTTAAACGCTCTTGATGAGAAAAAAATAAAAGCTTTATTTTTTGTTTCCGGTGACGAGGTCGAGAAAAAAACAGAGATAATTAAAGAAATTATAAAAAGAGGTCACGAAATAGGAAGTAATCTTATGTCAGGGGCTAATATTGACTCTATGAGTTTTGACGATACTTATGCCGAAGTAAAAGAGGCAAACGAGATGTTCAAATCAAAAATTGGATTTATTCCTGAATATATAAGACCTAAAAACGGAAAGACGAATAAGTTTATTTCAGATATAGCGAAACACACAAAGCAAATTGCTATGACATACAGTAACAATCCGCTTGATAAAAATATGATTTCGGCATCGCAAATATCTGAACTTGTAGTGGGGAAAATCAGAAAAGGCGATATTATAATTTTAAATGGAGATACAAATAAAGAAGTGTCAAAAGCCGTTGCTCTTATAAATGACGGTCTTAATAAAAAAGGTTTTAAACTTGTTTCTTTTAAAGAGCTTTACAACAGTCCTAAGTATATTGAGGGTACGGTGAAAATCTCAAAGCCGGAAACGGTTAAAGCAAATTTTGATAAAGCATCGGTGAAAGAAGCCGAAATTAAAGAGCAGACTGTTGTCGAACCCGATGTGAGTTATAGCAGAGATGTGTTTTCTTATGCCCGTACAACGGCAAAAAAAGTCGCTCTTACATTTGACGGCATAGGCGATGACGAAATGGTAAACAATATTTTAAGCTCTCTTGAAAAGTCAAATATAAAAGCTACTTTCTTTATTCCAACTTCTAAAATTAATGACAATAAAGAGCTTATACTTAAAATAAAGAATAAAGGTCACGAAATAGGACTTAATACATCGTCAAAAGCCGGAGCCGATAATGCTGATTATTCTACAGCTTATAACGATGTTAAAAAAGGAAGTGACGAGCTTAAAAGTATTATTGGCGCTGATATTGAGTATGTGCGGCCCGCTTTTGGAAAATACGCAGATAAACTTTTGAAAGCGTCTTACGTACTTGGGAAAAAGGTTGTTACCTACAGTAAAAACCCACTTGACAGAAGAATGATAAATGCTGACCAGATTATGGAATATATTGAGAAAAAAATTACACGGGGTGAGATTATTCTTTTAAACGCGGACACAAATCCCGCGGTTATTGAGGCTATCCCACGTATAGCGGATTTTGTAAGAGATATAGGATATGATTTTACAACAATAAGCGATTTATACAAAGGTCAGTATGAAGTAAAGAGCTTTGAGGAGATTCCTAATCATGACGCTATAAAAATAAATTACTATTTGCCTGATACACCACCCAGATTTATTGAAAAAATTCCAAATAATGAAAATAAAGTGTTTATTACATTTGATGACTGGGGCGGGGATAAGGTTATTACAAAAATTCTTGACGTCCTTGAGGAAAAAAATGTAAAGGCTACATTTTTCCTGCGCGCGGCTGGAGTTGAAAACAATGTTAATCTTGCCAAGGCTATTTCAGAGGGAGGTCATGACGTTGCCAGTCATACTTATTCCCATACAGATATTATTGAGCTTAGTAAAGAGGCCCTTCAAGAAGATTTGTATAAAGCACACAAGGTTATTACAGAGGCTATTCAAAGATGTCCGGAATTATTTATGCGTCCTCCGAGATTATATAAGGATGATGAGCATATGAGAGCTGTTAAAGCTATGGGATACAGAGCTATTATGTCGGCTGATGTAAGCTCTCACGACTGGGAAGAAGGTCTTAGCGCTGAAAGCATAAAAAATGATATTTTGTCAAGAACCGAAAATGGTACTGTAATTATTCTCCATATGCTTGATGACGCAAAAGGATATGAAATTGTAGGTGATTTGATTGACAAGCTTAGGGCGAAGGGGTTTTCTTTCGCAAAAATTTCTGATTATATCGGAAATTAAATTTTGTAAAACCACAGGCAGTGCCGAATATGTACTGAGTCAGGAATAATACTATGGGTACTGCCAAAACCTGCCCGCTTTTCTGAAAAAAAAGAGGGGCAAAATTTCAAAATTGAAAATGTGAAAAAAGAGGTAAAAATAAAAAAACATCAATAGTCAAATTTGCTGATAATTCAAATTTTCAATAGCAAAGCGAATACTTTGTGTTCAGGTTAAGGGGAATATGTCCTTTGCAGGGGTGAGGAAAAGAATTTCGCGTTTTTAGGTCGGTGCATATGGAATAGCTTTCTATGGTTTTCCATAATTTACTTGTTTTGCTGATTTTATATAAGATTGATTGGGGGTATTTAATTGTCTGTTTTTAAATTAAAAAAAGATAAACCCAAAGACGTTATAATGGTAACAAAAGAAGACCGCCGTCTTTTAACATATGTTAAAGACAAGGAAAATATAAGAACCAAGTATGACAGACGTTCGAAAATTGAGAATGAGGGCGATTATATCAAGGATATGGAAAACTACAATCTTAGATATATCGCTAAGTATGACGTAAAAATCAAAGCACTCAAAGGAAGAGGCGGATTTTTTTCTGCTGAATCAAAAGATATTTCCACAACGGGTATGCTTATGGAGGTTAAAAACAATGAGTTTAAGGCGGAAGTCGGGGATACTATAAAAGTTAAGTTTAGTATAAAACCCGGAACTATGCCTGAGGGCTTTGAGTCAAAAATAAAAATTAAAGCTGAGATTATAAGAATAGCTGAAACAGACGATAACGGAAATATAAAGGTTGTCGGAATAAGATTTAAGGAAAATCTTTATAAATACATAAAGCGCAGAAGAGGGTTTTATTCTCTTAGTGTGGCAAGCTTGTTTATGTTTATTGTTGTTTTACTTGTTATGCTTATGAGAGCTGAAAGTATAGTTTATTTTAAGTATAATAAAATGCTGTATCTTTATAGTATTGTTGCTGCCAGTTTCCTGCTGTCAAGATATTTCTTCGGTTTTTTGTATAAGCCTGTTCCTATAAATCCTGATTTTACCCCAAGTGTTACTGTAATTATACCTTGTTTTAATGAGGAAGAATGGATTGCGAGAACAATTATAAGCTGTGTTAATCAGGATTATCCTATTGACAATCTTGAGGTTATTGTGATTGACGACTGCTCGAACGATAATTCTTATAAAGTGATACAGGAAACTGTAGAACGTATACACAGAGAGGGCGGCAGGTTTAACACAAAAGAAAGAGTCAAATGTTTTAAACAGCCGAGAAATATGGGAAAAAGAGATGCTCTTGCTATTGGAGCGAAAATGGCAAAACACGAACTTGTGGTATTTGTGGATTCTGACAGCTTTCTTGAGCCTGTGGCTATAAGAAATCTTGTACAGCCTTTTCAAGACCCTAAAATGGGAGGAGTAACCGGAAGAACAGATGTGGAAAATAAGTATACTAACGGTCTTACTAAAATGCAGACTGTAAGATATTATATCGCTTTTCGTGTTATGAAAGCGGCAGAGGCTTATTTTGACTGTGCTACCTGTCTTTCAGGACCTATATCATGTTACAGAAAAGACCTTGTGCTTAAAAACCTTGATGACTGGCTTAATCAAAAGTTTTTGGGGCATCCGGCGACTTTCGGAGATGACAGAAGTTTAACTAATTTTATTTTAAAGACTCATAGAACAAGTTATCAGGATACGGCTATATGCTCTACAATCGTACCTACAAAGTATGACCAGTTTTTAAAACAACAAATGAGGTGGAAAAGGTCGTGGCTTAGAGAATCTCTTATAGCTGGAAGATATATATGGAAAAAGGAACCTTTTATGTCACTGTTCTTTTATATGGGACTTGTTGTTCCTATTGCCGCTCCTATTGTTGTTATTTATAATTTTATTTATGTACCCATTGTGAACAGTGTTTTCCCTACAACATTTATTTTAGGTCTTTTGCTTATGGCTATGCTTATGAGTTTTGCTGACCTTTTTTATAAGAGAAGCAGTCTATGGTTTTACGGAATGCTGTTTTGTTTATTTTATGAGGGAGTTCTTCTTTGGCAGATGCCCATTGCTTGGTTTACTTTTTGGAAATCAACGTGGGGTACGAGAATGACACCGCAGGATATTGAAGCTGAACGCAAAAAAGAAGAAAGAAGATTAAAACGCAAGGGGGTTTTTAAACATGGGCCGAAAGAGGGGTAATTCTAAAAGATTCCATGAAGAAAAAGCTTCTTTTTCAGATAGTTATGACAAAGCAGATGAAAGAGCCTATGACAAAGTTGATTTTGTCTTTTCGGATGAATATGAGGAGATAATTGAAGACCAGGCTGATAATAACGATAAGGAAAGTTACAATGATGAGATAAAATACGAAAAAAATTATAAAGAAAAGGAAAACGGAGAAAATAACGTTTCCAATAAGTCAGAGGAAAGTAACAAAATAGTATATAAAGCGAAAGAAGATATTGACAAAAACGGAATGAGTTCTTTAGGTTATGAGATACCTAAAAAGTTTAAAAGAAAAAATATAAAAAAGGCTTTCCGTTCAATAATACAGGGTGCCATTCTTATATTTCTGACGGTTCTTATTCTTATCGCGGTGTTTGACTGGAAAGAATATTCTCCTGTTTCAGACAGCTTTTATAAATATGACGATGGTTTTATTACACTGTCTTATTTCGGTGTGGACAGGTCGAGAAAAGAAACTCTTATTGACGATGATATGCTTAAAAAACATCTTGAAGCACTTAAAGCGTCGGGATATGTTACAATAACCCAGCAGGATATTGTTGATTATTATAAAAACGGTAAAAATCTTCCTGAAAAGGCGCTGTATCTTGTTTTTGAGGACGGCCGGAGAGATTCAAGTCTTTTTGCCCAGCCTATTCTTGAAAAGATTAATTATAAGGCGAGTATGATGACTTACGCTGAAAAATTTGTAAAAAAAGACTCTAAATTTCTTCAGCCTGATGATTTAACTGATATGATTGAAAATTCTTTTTGGGAACTTGGAACAAATGGTTACAGATTTCAGTATATCAATGTTTTTGACAGATATGATAACTATGTGGGGCAGATTGACCAAGACCAATATAATGAAATTGCCGAATATATGGAAGACGACTATAATCATTATTTAATGGATTTTATAAGAGATGAAAACAGAATAAGTATTGAAACCAGAGAACAAATGGAAGAAAGACTTGTGTGGGACTATAACCAGATGGATAAGTTATATACTGAGAACATAGGTATGATTCCGGGTGCTTATATTATTATGCACGCGAATGGTCTTGACAACGACTCAAATGAAATTGTAAGAAATGTTAATTTCAGGGAGGCTAAAAGATTATTCAATTTTATGTATACAAGAGAGGGAGAAAGTTTAAGCAGAAGAAATGACGATATGTATAATCTTACTCGTATGCAGGTATTGCCATATTGGCAGACAAATCATCTTTTAATGCGAATTAAAGGGGATACGGGAAAAGAGATGAGTTTTGTATCTGGAGAAACTGAAAAAGCGGAAAAATGGGAAAATAAAAACGGCGTTTCTGAATTTGAGAAAAGTGATATTATAATTACTTCTCCTCCTGATGAGGAGGGAATTATTAAACTTAAAGAAAGCGGGGAATATTCGGATTTTGAATTTTCGGCACTTTTAGGCGGAAACGTTATTGGAGAACAAACAATTTATATGAGGTCTGATGATAACAAAAAAAATTATATATCATTAAGGCTTAAAGATAATATTATCTACATAGAAAGATGCGATAATGGAAATGTCAGAGAAATTAAAAAGTTTGATTTAAGAGAAGCTGTTGACAAACCTGAACCTGTTTCTGACGATGAAATGAGAAAATCTGCAAGAGTTGAGGAACAAAAGCTTGAGGTTGAAAAAGTATTGTATAAAGACGAAGAAGACAAAGCTGTCAATGAGCTTAAAAAAAGACAGGAAATACAGAAAAAGGCAACAACCGTTTCTGAGGGGGCGCCGGAATATATTCCTGAATTCAGCGTAAACGATATAGGAAAAAGACTTATTCATATTAGGGTAAAAGGCGACACAATGAGTCTTTATGTTGACGATGTAACAGTGGACGAGAATATTAAGCTTGGCGGAGGAATTACAAAGGGATTTTTAATGCTTGGAGCTAAAAGAAGCGAGTTTAACGAGCGTGACGAGGTATACGATGCTGTATTTACGGATTTATTTATTTCAGATGTAAATAATAGTGAAAATATATTTTTTGATACAAGGCTTAAAGGAAAAGACAAGGTAAATAATAGTTTAAATGAAGGTTTTCAGGCGGTAGTTGATTGGTTTATTGAAAATCTATAAGGACAATAAGAGGTGAATATATGAGATTAAAGAAAATAATTAGTTTAATTTTTATAATAGTGTGTGTTTTTGATTTATCTGCCTGCACAAACGCAGAAACAGATTTGGATTTTGTACAGAATGATAATTCAAGTGAAAAAGAACTTTCAGCATGGATTTCTTACTGGGATATGGATAAGGGAATTAAAGAATTATCAAGGGCAGGTGATAAATTTTCATCGGTTTCCGTATTCGCCTTATATTTTAATAATGACGGCTCTATTTATATTCCTTCGCAGATTACTGACAAATACAGTGAAATATCAGGGATTACATACAAAAAAAATATAAATCTTTACGTTTGTATAGTTAATGATGTTATTGATGAGGCGGGAAATATAACTCAAAAAGATTCTAATGTAATACGTAAGATTATAAGCGACCCTAATAAAAGAGCTGAGCATATTAATAGTCTTATTTCTTTTGCTGTAAACAATAAATATTTTGGAATTGAGATTGATTATGAAAAACTTGAAGATGATTTATGGCCGAATTTTGTTTTGTTTTGTGAAGAACTTAGTAAAAAATGTGCGGAAAAAAATATTGATTTAAGAATTATACTTGAACCAAGAGCGCCTATTGACAGGTATAGTTTACCTGACGGACCGGAGTATATAATGATGGCATATAATTTATATGGTTTATCTACAGAACCGGGGCCAAAGGCGGACGCTGATTTTATAAAAGAACTTTCTCAGAAAATGAATAATTTATCAGGCAAAAAGTGGTTTGCTTTTGCTACCGGAGGATTTGACTGGCAGGAAGGCGGAAACACATCAGATGTTACTGAAACGGAGGCTTTGGATATTATTAATATTCACAGCTCTTTGCCTGCCAGAGATGAAAAAAGCGGATGTTTATATTTTTATTATACAGATGAAAAGGGAAAAGACCATACAGTATGGTACGCTGATAATGTTACCCTTGATTTGTGGAAGAAAATCGCGGGAGAATGCGGCGTAAATAATGTATGCCTTTGGAGGCTTGGAGGAAATGTTTCTGAAACTATAGACCAGTTTACGGCAAAATAGTTATAGTAATTTGCAGACCAATACAAAAACCGATAAAAAAATTTTTATAGACGAGGTGTCTGTTATTATGGTATATGAAGATATTATCTCAAAAAAAAGCAGTATTGCTATTGTGGGACTTGGATATGTGGGTATGCCTCTTGCAGTTGAGTTCTCCAAAAAAGCTAATGTTATTGGATTTGATATAAATTCTGATAAAATAGAAAAGTACAGAAAAGGCATTGACCCTACCAATGAGGTTGGAAAAGATGTTTTGTTAAAATCTAAAGTTAATTTTGTATATGATGAAAATGAACTTGACAAAGGAAGATTTTTTATAATTGCTGTTCCTACTCCAATTAATTCTGATAAAACGCCTGACCTTAAACCTGTTATAGGAGCTTCTGAAATTGTCGGAAGGCATTTGTCAAAGGGTTCGGTTGTTGTTTATGAGTCAACGGTTTATCCCGGTACTACAGAAGAGATATGTATTCCTATTCTTGAAAAAGTTTCGAGGCTTAAATGCGGAATTGATTTTAAAGTAGGATATTCGCCTGAAAGAATTAATCCATCTGACAAGGTGCATACTGTCAGAACTATTAAAAAAATTGTGTCAGGCTGTGATGAGGAAGCTCTTGAAAATATTTCAAAAGTATATGAACTGGTTGTCGATGCGGGAATATATAAAGCAAAAACAATTAAAGTCGCCGAAGCGGCAAAGGTTGTTGAAAATTCCCAAAGAGATATTAACATCGCTTTTATGAATGAATTAGCTATAGTTTTTAATAGTATGGAAATTAATACAAATGATGTTATTGACGCTATGAAAACTAAATGGAATGCTCTTGACTTTCGTCCGGGACTTGTAGGAGGACACTGTATAGGGATTGATCCTTATTATTTTATTTATAAGGCGGAAGAACTTGGCTACCATTCTCAGATTATTATGTCAGGAAGAAAAATAAATGACTCTATGGCGGAATTTGTTGTGTCTTCTATTATTAAAAAGCTTATTTTCGCTGATAAGAAGGTTAAAGGAACAAAGGTTGTAATTTTGGGGATTACTTTTAAAGAAAATTGTCCTGATGTAAGAAATACAAAAGTTATTGACATTATAAAAGGCCTTGAGGAATATGGAGTTAATGTTATTGTATGCGATGATGTATGCTATAGGGAAGAGGTAAAAAATTTATATGGGATAGAGATTACAGAGTTTTCGGATATTTCAAATGCTGATGGAATTGTTTTTGCCGTTTCTCATGATGCGTATAAAAATATTACTCTTGATGAAGTTGAAAAGTTATATTCAAATGTGGGAGGAAAAGTCCTTATTGATATAAAAGGAATTTTTGATGAGAAAATGGTGAAAGAAAAAGATTTTATATATTGGTGCTTATAAAAAATACTCTCTGAAATACATATGTTTTCAGAGAGTGTTTTTTTCAGCAGACCTATTCAATAGCCTGAGTGACAGCGATTGACAAGAGATTTTTTTCGTCAGGCAAAATTGTCGGAAAAATGTTTGTCAAGCGGTATTACGGAGGTTATTGAACAGGTCCGGTAATATGAAGTATTAAATATTTTATTAAACGAATCCATTATAAGATTATGTCAACAAGCATACCGGTTTCTATGATTTGCACTGTATTATGATTTTCATTTGAAAATATATAATTATAATAATAATTAAGATTTTTAAAATTCATATGTTCTTCCATTGGTACAGTCATTATTTCACAGGTATCGTCATATATGGATTTGCAAAAATCTTTAAATTCAGTAACGTTTTCAGAAATATAGCTTTGTGAAAGAGAGTCGAAAAAGTCTTTATCAAATATAATCTTTGATAAATCTGCGTTATAATCGTCTGAATCAGGATTTGTGTTTTCATATGAAATTCCAAATTTTGACAATATGTCCAAATTTGTTTCTACACGATATTTAAGACTATTTGCAAAGTTTGAAAGAAGCGGACTATTATTTTTATTTTTTTCAGCAAAATTTATATACATATTGTATTTTTTTTCAAGTTCATGCAATTCTGATTTAAAATTTTCTTTTAAGGATTCAAAATTAAAAGATGACAACGAATTGTTTATTATATTTTTTGCCGCGTTTTTTATTGAATTTAAATCTAATGAAATAGATTCCGCATAGTTTACAATTTCTGTTTTATAGGTCTTGTTTAAAAAAAACGAATACTCATTTTCATCATTTTTTATACCGTTTGAGTCGGCTTTTCTTTCTCTTTCATTTTTTGGATAATTTATGGGAAGCTTTGAGGTCAGCTTTTCATTTTTAAATATATAAGGTTTGTAAAAGTCATAATAAAAAAGGTTTGTAAGCATAATAATCCTCCTTTCAGATTTGTAATTAGTTTTATAAAATGTTTTTTTATAAAATCTCTAAAACTGTGTTATCAGACTTGTTAAATAACTTTTGTAGCACCGCTTTACAAATCTTTTTTTGTTAAGGGTTATCATTTATGGAAATCCGCAGAATTTTTAGTGCGAACCAATAAAAGAATTTCTCAATATATTAGGTTTATTGAAATTTATTTGTTTATTCTTTTATTAACTTGCTGTAGGTTATTAAAAAAGTCTATTTTAAAAAATTTAAATAAGCTGAAATTATTCCTCGTCAAAATCCTCATCAAAGTCTTCGTCATCAAAGGAGTCTTCTCCGAATAACTCAAAAAATACATCCTCAACTTTTTCAAATTCCTCGTCTGTTTCTATATTTAAAAGTTCGAAACTGTCGTCTTCGTGGAGTATGAAACGATAAATAAGAACCTCTTCTTCTCCCATAGGAAGAAGAGCTATATATTCATTGTCGTCAACATCAAATGTGCCGAGGATACTGCATTTTAATTCCTCATTTTCAGTTGTTATGATAGTCATTGTCTGATGGTCGTGTCCACAGCCGCAGTCATCGTGGTCGTGTCCGCAGTCACAATTATGATGGTTATGTCCGCATATGTGTTTTTCATTATCGTCTGTAATTTCATTATTCATAATTAAAACTCCTTTTGTAATTTTATGAGAGTACTTTTATATAAGTATAACATATATATTGTATCAAAACTATATAAATATTAAATTTTTATAAAAATATTTATAACATATTGTATTTTATGATAGAGAAGCATTATTTGTATCATATATTTTTTAAAACTATTGATGAGAACGGAGGAAGGGTTACTTCTATAATTCCGTCTTTTTGAGCAAATGTTCGTTTTTTAGTATCGAAACTGTCCTCAGTGGAAAATAGAATACTTTCCATTTTTTCATAAGTTTCCATACTTATTCTCCATACAGGAACAGATATTGTCTTCTCAGAAGAATTGTTGTTTAAAATAACAACTAGTTTTTCTGTTTCGTTCCAGCGTCCGTATGAAATGATTCCATAATCTGTTACAAGGTATTCAACAGAGCCTGTTTTTAAGGCTTTATAACTTTTATGAATTTTTATGGCGGCTTTATGAAAAGCGATAAGGTCTTTATCCTCTCTGCCCCATGGATAAGTACGTCTATTGTCTGGGTCTGTCCATCCTGTTAAACCGGCTTCATCACCATAATAGACAGTCGGGGCTCCTGGCCATGTCATTTGAAATGTAACGGCTTCTTTCATTATACCTTTGTTTATTCCCGTATCAGCTTCTTTATATCCGTGAGTATGAAGTCTTCCGGATTTATGGTTTGTTCTTGTGAGAAAACGGGAGTGGTCGTGGTTTGAAAGTTCATTCATACTGATGCTCAATGACTGATTTGAAAAACGCGACATATGGTAACGCATTGCGGTTTCAAAATTAGCGGCGTTACAGAAAAGACCTTCCTCATATTTTTCACTATGTTTTTCCATTCCTGTCAAAAACCATGTTATAGGCTCCATAAACGCATCGTAATTCATAACCGAATCCCATTGGTCACCCCAAAGCCATTCTGATGGGTCGCCGTAATGTTCGGCATATATTACGGCATTTGGATTTGCCTCTTTTACAGCTTTTCGGAAATCTCTCCAGAATTTATGGTTAAACTCTTTTGTACAGCCTAAATCGGCGGCAACGTCAAGACGCCAGCCATCCGCGTTATAAGGAGGAGACACCCATTTTTTGCCTACTTCAAGAATGTAGTTGTATAATTCTTTTGAATCCTCAAAGTTAAGTTTTGGGTGATTATCATGTCCCCACCAGCTGTCGTAACAATCATTATTCGGCCAGTTTGAGTCATACCATTTGAAATAATTGTGGTATATGCTGTTTTCGGAAAAATACGCTCCGTCAGGATAATTTTTACCCTTATAGAAACCTTCTTTGTCAAGCCATTTATTAAACGCCCCACAATGATTAAAAACTCCGTCAAGTATTATTTTTATACCGTTTTTATGAGCTTTTTCAATGAGCTTTATCATAAGTTTATTACTTGCCTCAAGATTGACTTTATCGGTTGTTCTTTTAATATATTTTGTGGCGAATTTATTATGAAAATGCTCAAATTTGAGTCGTTCACCGCCGTCCTCAACTATTACTCCGTAATGAGGGTCAACATAATCATAATCCTGTATATCATATTTATGATTGCTTGGAGAAACAAAAATAGGGTTAAAATAAATAGCCTCAATGCCAAGGTCTTTAAGGTAAGGCAGTTTATCAATAACACCCTGTAAATCTCCGCCGTAAAAATTGCATATATCCTCATTTGCCACAGGTTTATACCAATCGGATATTTTTTTTGCCGCTTTGCCAAGATATAAATATTCGTTGTCGACAATATCGTTTGTTTCATCGCCATTATAAAATCTGTCAACATATATTTGATACATTACACTGCCCTTTGCCCATTCAGGAACTTCAAAATCAGGAATTATAACAAAGTTGTAATTATAATCAAAGTGTTTTGATATTCCCAATTTGTTATAAAAGTATACTTCGTCTTTATGGGTAATCTCAAAATAATAATAAACTCTGTTTTCTATATCTGGAATTTCAGCTTTATAAAAATCAAATAGTTCATTGGTATCATATTTTATCATTTTTGTTTTACTATCGTTAAAACAAAGATTGACTGTATCGGTGTTATCTTTTCCGACACGTATTTTTATTGTAACATCATCTGACATTTTAGGACACTCCGGTTTTCTGAAAAGAGATGTTTCGTCAGAAAAAACCGCCTCATAATTAAAGTAGTCATAAGGTTCGTCGTAAAACAGCATTATTTTTTCTATATATTCAAAATTATTTTTTGTAGTATCTAACATAAAAAGCCTCCGGAATAAATTACTGTATTATATGTAAAAATATATAATATTTTTAACGGCAATTTACTATAATATAATATTTGCCTTAATAATTTCATAAATTTTTAAATATGATTGTTTTATAAAAATTATTAAAAAAAACAACGGTAAAAAGCCGACAATAATTCTGATATTTATAAAACGTTGTTATTTTAATATTTTATTATAGCAATGAAGATAGTATTTATTTAATTATACTACCGATTAAAAAAAATATCAATTCATTTTAAGGCAATTAACAAAATTTTTAATGCTAAATATAATAGACCTGTTTAATAAAGAACAGAAAAAAAGCAATCAAACATATGATTGCTTTTTTTCATAAAGAGAAGGTATTTTTTATGGGATTTACAGTAATAATTACATATTGGGGAATGTAATATACTGTAAATGTGAAAATATTTAGGGGTTTTCACAAATTTATTTTAACACATAAATATAATATTGTCTTGCCAAAGATATTGTAAAAAAATGATTTATTTTTAGACACTTTGTACAAAAAACGACTGAAGTTGTTTTTTTATTGCGGGAAATGGCTGAAAATTGACTTTTTTGACAATATTAAGATATATTTTTGTTGAAATATATGGTAAAATTTACTTTTTATTCAACTTTCGTAGTCTTGTAAAATTTTTAAAAGATTTTTGTTGCCTTTTATCTTTATTCCTTTTTTTAAAAGTTCCTGTTCGTCTTTGGGCAGTGAGGATATATAGGTTTTGGTATATTCTTTAAGTTTTTCTTCATTGTCGACATTATAGAATACGGTGACAATTCCATTATAATCTTTTATGATATAATCTGTTGATTCTGAATCAAATATCTCTTTTCTTAGAACAATTTCGTCATTGCTAAATGTTACTATGCTCCATTCATCAAATACGTTTTCTATTACAGAGCGAGTTTTGTTTATAAGTTCAGGAGGAAGTGTTTTTTCTTTTCTTCTGGTTATCCCGTCTTGAGTGTATCTGTATTCGTATATCATTTTTGTATCTTTTGATGTCTTATTTAAATCTGCCTTATCGGTGTAGTTTGTAATTTTACTTTTCTCCGGCGCTGCCTGAACATTATATGATATGTTGTTTTCAGAGGGATTTTTATCATCAGAACGGTTTATTTCCTTATTATAAAAATAATATCCTGAGTATAATCCGGCGGTTATTACAAGAGATGCGGAAAGAAGAAACGTTATTTTCTTGTCGAACATTTTATATCTCCTCCTTGAAAGTTTTTTAGTAGCAGCAATTGACACAGGTTTTTTCAGGTCTTTTAAAAAATCAGGCAAATAATAGACGTAAAAAGGTTTGTTAAGGTTATACTTTGGTGGTTTAGAGCAGGTCTGCTGTTTATTGTTGAAGATTTTGCGAATTGCTGTAATATAATCAGTGTTTTCTTAGTATTAGCAAATAATGAAAAATTATACAAAGAAAATTACAGTAATAACAATTTTTCAATAACTGAGTAGGAACTCCACAGTTTTGCAAAGATTTATTATATAAAGAATGAACAGATAATATTTAACAGACCTGTTCCAAACCACCGTTGTATCGATTGACAGCACTTTTTTGTCAATCGTTGCTGTTCAGTAATCTATAGTAAACCAATAAAAAAATAAACAGGCAAACTTCAAAAAACTTGATATATCAAAGAATTTTTTTGTTGGTTTGCATTAAAAATTTTGCGAATTGCTATAATCTATGTTGAATATGTTACCGAACAGCTTTATTATTTCGTGCTGATAAATTTGTGAATTGCTATAAATAAAAATTGACGTAATATGAAAATTAATTTATAATAAGAATAATATATTTTAATGTCGGAGGCAGTTTATGGATATTTTAAAAGAAGCTATATCTATTTTTGATGGCGCTGAAAATTTTCTTGAAACAAAAAATTATTATTTTGAAAAACATAATTGCGGAAAAAACGGAGAAAATATTAAGGTGCTTTTAGATTTTTCTATCGTAAATGAAACTACGGATAAAATAATTCGTTTTGGATACTGCGACAGGTGCAGAACAGTTTTTTATCATAGGGATTTTGTTTCTAAAAGATTATAGCTTTTTATTTACGATGATTTAAGGACAAAACAATAAAATTTTTTATTGTTTTGCTAAAATTGTATTTATATGGAGGGTTTAATAATGGAAAATGAAAATGCAAATGAAAATTCTTTGGGAAATACAGGAAATTTTATACATACCTATATAAATGAGGATTTGAAAGGCGAACTTAACAGGGTGCATACTCGTTTCCCGCCTGAGCCTAACGGTTATCTTCATATAGGTCACGCTAAAAGTATATGCCTTAATTTTGGACTTGCTAAGCTGTATGGAGGAAAATGCAATCTTAGGTTTGACGATACCAATCCGGCAAAAGAGGATACCGAATTTGTAAATTCTATTAAAGATGATATAAAATGGCTTGGATTTGACTGGGAGGACAGACTGTTTTTCGCGTCAAGCTATTTTGAGAAAATGTATGAGTACGCTGTTTTACTTATTAAAAAGGGCAAGGCTTTTGTATGTGATATGACCGCGGAGGAAATGAAAGATGCCAGAGGTACTCTCAATGCTCCGGGTAAAGAAAGTCCTTACAGAAACCGTTCTGTTGAAGAAAATCTTGACCTTTTTGAGAGAATGAAAAACGGGGAATTTAAAGACGGTGAAAAAACTTTAAGAGCTAAAATTGATATGAGTTCAGCTAATATTAATATGCGCGACCCTGTTATTTACAGAATTGCCCACGCTTATCATCATGCTACAAAAGATAAATGGTGTATTTATCCTATGTATGATTTCGCTCATCCTGTTGAAGACGCTATTGAGGAAATTACTCATTCTATATGCACAATGGAATTTGAGGACCACAGGCCTCTTTATGACTGGGTTATCAATGAAATTGATTTTCCGGTAAAACCGCGCCAGATTGAGTTTGCTAAGCTTAATTTGTCAAATACCATTATGGGAAAACGATTTTTAAGAGCTCTTGTTGAGGAGGGAAAAGTTGATGGCTGGAACGACCCAAGACTTATTACTCTTTCAGGTATAAGAAGAAGAGGATATACTCCTGAGTCCATAAGAAAATTTTGTGATATGATAGGAGTTTCAAAAGCTAACAGTATTGTTGATACTGCGCAGCTTGAATATTGCATAAGAGAGGATTTGAAAGACAAAACTCCTGTGATTATGTCTGTTTTAGACCCTATTAAGCTTATTATTACAAATTACCCTGAAAATGAAACAGAAATGCTTGAAATTGAAAATCACCCTGAAAACGAGTCTCTCGGCAAAAGACAAGTTCCTTTTACAAGAGAGCTTTATATTGAAAGAAGTGATTTTATGGAAGAACCTCCTAAAAAATTCTTCAGGCTCTCGGTGGGAAAAGAGGTTCGTCTTAAAGGAGCGTATTTTGTTACTTGTACTGATTTTGTGAAAGATGAAAATGGGGTTGTTACGGAACTACACTGTACTTATGACCCAGAAACAAAAAGCGGTCTTAATTTTATGGGAAGAAAAGTAAAAGGAACAATTCATTGGGTATCTGTTCCTAACGCTGTAAAAACTAAAGCTATGCTTTATGAAAATCTTACTGTGGAAGATGAAAATGATGAAAAAGGTTACAGATTTAATCCCAATTCTTTGACCATAGCTGAAAACTGTATGTGCGAACCGGCTGTTAAAGGGGCGAAACCTATGGACAGATTTCAGTTTATACGAAACGGGTATTTCTGTGTGGATTCGAAAAACTCAACAGACGAAAATCTTGTGTTTAACAGAATTGTTTCTCTTAAAAGCTCCTTTAAACCAAACTTGAAGTAAAATGCTCTTAATTACAGAAGTAAAAAATATATTGGCAAGACAACAATATAATGGTGTTATTTTTGTTGTTTTGCTGAATATTTTTAGCAGATATATCCGAAAACCTAAGTAGCTGTCTGACAGCTGTTTTCCAGTTATATTTTGCTTAATCTTCTTAAAATACTTGGAAGATTACCGCGGAAATTAAGTTTCAGATGATGAAAAAATTTTTTGTCAGCTCTTATCACTCAGGTTACCGAACAGGTCTATCGAGTAGTTTTTATTTCCCTTTTATAGTCAATCAATTTGAAAATGAGAAAAAGGAGGCGAGCTAAAAGTTATTTTTGCAAGGCGGTGGATGGAGAGCATAGCCGATTGCCTATGCCGGCCAACGGCAACACGGCAAAAAGGATTTTTAGCCGTCGAACTTACTTATTTTTAAGTTGATTGACTATATATGTTTTTTCAAGAGCGGTTTCTTATGGAGGAATAATTTATGAAAGACAGAAGAAAAAATTATAATAATAAAATAAAATCAGATAAAGTTGACCATAATAATATTTATTATATTATAAATAAAAATAATTTAAAAAACCGTAAAGGTAATTATGATGGGTACAAAAACTACTATGCTGAAGTTTCCTCTGACAATTATGAAGAATACGATGATTACGAAGAATATGACAGCGATGAAGAATATGATGAAAGGTATGATGAGGATAATTATAATGAATATGATGAGGAAAACGATGATTATTATATGTACAAAGAAACGGACGATTATCCTTATGAAACACGTATGAAAGGTAAAAATAAAAGCTATGTTAAAAAATTTTTTGGTATAGTATTTTCTATCTTATTTGTGTATGTATTGGTATTTGGCGGATATATAGCGTATACTTATCTTGATGACGATGAGGAAAACGACTATTTTGGAAAAGGAAATATTATAGACAATATAGGCAAGACTATGAGTCCTGAAAAAGAAGTACCGGAAAAGGTAACAATACTGCTTACGGGAGTTGATGAGGATTATTCAAGAGACGGAACAAGAACCGACACGATTATGACTGCTTGCTTTGATTTTAAAAACAAAAAACTTAGTCTTATATCAATACCAAGAGATACAAGTGTGGAAGTGCCTGAAGACAGATTTGAAGTTATGAGGGAAAATTTTCCAACATTGAAATCAAACAATGTAAAGATAAACAGCGTTTATTTATACGGCGGTGAAAAAGGTATGGAATTCCTTGAAAAACAGGTTGAGGAACTTCTCGGTATTAAAATAGATTACTATGCTAAAATAAATTTTAAGGGATTTACTAAGCTTATTGACTCAATAGGAGGCATTAAATTTAATGTTGAGCAAAGGTGCTATTATAATGACAATGAAGGTTTTGTTGTTGATCTTAAACCCGGAGAACAAATTCTTGACGGAGAAAAAGCTATACAGCTTGTAAGATTCAGAAGCGGATATAAAAGAGCGGATTTAAAACGTATAGAGGTTCAGAGAGATGTCTTAAAAGCGTTTTTAACTCAGGCTATGGAAAAAGATACTATTATGTCAAATTCCAAAGCGTATATAGATACAGTTATTGAATATGTGGATACGGATATTACAATAGGAGAGCTTTCTTCTTATCTGAGCGTTATTGAGGGTTTTGACGGAAGTAATTTTAAGGGATACACTCTTCCCGGAGAACCTGAATACAGAAGCGGAATCTCTTATTATAATTTCAATGAGGAAGAAACAAAAAAGGTAATTGATGAAATTTATAATAATACTATAGATGTGTCATCAGTTTCTGATAATGAAGTAAAACAAGAGAGCAGTAAAAATAAACGTATAATTGTTTTAAACGGAGGTAAAACTACGGGACTTGCAAAAAAGGCAAGCGATAATCTTAAAAAGAAAGGATTTAACGTAATATCCTATGATAACGCTAAAAACAATTATAAAAGTACGGAAATATATGTAAAAAAGGACGGTCAGGGCGAGGATTTATCCGATTTTTACACATCGGTTAAAATAATTGTGGACAATGAACTGTGCGAAAGCAAAAACTGTGATATTTTAATTATACTTGGTGAAAATGAAAAATTGGCAGGGGATATAAATGAATAAAAAAAATGTTCTGGCGGTTATCGGAGGCGGAGCGTCAGGACTTATCGCTGGAATTACAGCCAAAAGAATTATTAAAGACAACGGAAGGGTTGTTATTTTTGAGAGAATGGACAGAATAGGCAAAAAAATATTGGCGACCGGAAACGGTCGCTGTAACTTTACTAATATGAATACATCTGTTTCTGACTTTTATGGAAAAAATCCTGATTTTGTAAAATACGCTCTCCAAAAATTCAATGTGTACGATACTCTTGATTTTTTTGAGGAACTTGGGATTTACCCAAAAGAAGAGGATAACGGCAAAATGTATCCTTACAGTGACCAGGCATCTTCTGTTCTTGATGTGATGAGGAATGAACTGCAAAGGCTTAATATTGAGATAGTTACAGGATTTGACGTTAAAGTTATAAATAAAAATAAAAATGGATTTAGGATTATTTCATTTTCCGAAGAAGAAATAAACGCATCTAAAGTAATTATCGCTATGGGAGGGTGCGCGTCACCTAATTTGGGTTCTAACGGAAGTGGTTTTACTGTTTTAAAAAGTCTTGGACATACAATTACAAAACTTAATCCGGCTCTTGTGCAGATGAAAACAAAAGAGAACATTGTAAAAGGGCTTAAAGGTATCAAATTTATGGGTAACGTAAAAATTATTGCAAAAGGCGAAATAGTTGGAGAAGAGTATGGAGAGGTTCTTTTTACAGATTATGGCCTTTCGGGCCCTCCGATATTTCAGCTTTCGGCGGTTTCCGCAATAAATAAAGATTGTGCTGTTCTTTTGGATTTTATGCCTGAATTATCGGAAAAGGACGTTTTTGATATTTTATCGGAGAGAAAAAAAAGATTAACTGGACTTACTATGGAAGATTTTTTTGTGGGGCTTTTTAATAAAAGAATCGGAAATGTTATAGCGAAAAAATCAGGAATTGAAAAGCTGTCTTTCAATGTTTCCAATCTTAACAGGGAAACTATATGGAGTATGGCTGAAAATATAAAAGGCTTATATTTTGATATTATCGGTCAAAATGGTTGGAATAACGCTCAGGTTACATCAGGAGGAGCAAGTACGCGTGAATTTAATGATAAAACAATGGAATCTTTAAAGGTGAATGGACTCTACGCTTCAGGCGAGGTTTTTGATATATTTGGAAGATGCGGAGGGTTTAATTTGCAATGGGCGTGGTCGTCGGGAACGCTTGCGGGAAAATCAGCGGCGAAAAGCTTTTTGGAGGGATTAAAATGAGTTTTTGGCTTAGAGTTTCAAATATCAAGGTTTCTGTTAAAATTGACATTACAAAAGATTTTCTTAAAAAAAAGACGGCGGATATTTTAAAAATAAAGTCTGATGATATTATTGATTTGAAAATAGCCAAAAAGTCCGTTGACGCAAGAAAAAAGAGTGATGTAGTACATATTATTTCCGCTGACGTATTAATTAGCGTAAATACGGAAAGAAAAAAGTTTCTTAAAATTAAAAATGTCTCGGAAGTTAAAGAGTTTAATTATTCGGTTAAAAAAATATCTCTTAAAAAAAGACCTGTAGTAGTCGGATTTGGCCCTGCCGGATTTATGGCTGGACTTGTACTTGCTATGGCAGGAACTATGCCTGTTATTGTGGAACAAGGAAAATGTGTGGATGAAAGAAAAAAAGACGTAGATATATTTTGGAAAAAGGGAATTTTAAATATAAAGTCTAATGTTCAGTTCGGAGAGGGCGGGGCGGGGACTTTTTCTGACGGAAAACTTACTACGGGTATTAAGGACTACAGATGCCGTTTTGTTATGGAGGAATTTGTGAAAGCCGGAGCACCGAAAGAAATTTTGTATCTCTCAAAACCACATATAGGAACGGACAACCTTATAAAAATGGTTAAAAACATTCGTGAAAAAATTATCTCCCTTGGGGGAGAGGTTTTTTTCAATACGGAAATGGTGGGATTTGAGGAAAGCAACGGCATTTTGCAAAATGTCATATGTGAAAATGAAAACAAAACGGTTGTATTTGATACAGACAGGCTTATTATGGCTATTGGACACAGCTCAAGAAAAACATTTGAAATGCTTTATGAAAAAAAAATAAATATTGAGCAAAAGCCTTTTTCTGTTGGCGTGAGGATAGAACATTCTCAAGAATTTATAAACAAATCTCAGTACGGTGAGTTTGCTGAGTTTTTACCCCCCGCTGATTACAAGCTTTTTACTCATTTGGAAAACGGCAGGGGAGTATATACTTTTTGTATGTGCCCTGGCGGAGTGGTGGCGGGTTCTGCTTCTGAAAACGGGGGAGTTGTCACAAACGGAATGAGCTATTATAAAAGAAACGGTAAAAACGCCAACAGCGCCGTTTTAGTCGGTATAATACCTGATGACTTTAAATCAGACTACCCTCTGGCAGGAGTTGAATTTCAAAGAAATATAGAGGAGAAAGCTTTTATATCAGGAGGAGGAAACTATTTTGCTCCTGTACAAAAGGTCGGTGATTTTTTACGCTCCAAAAAAACAGTTATTTCAAAGGGCGAATTTAAAAAAGTGTTGCCTACATATATGCCGGGTATTGCCGGCGGTGATTTTAAAGAAATTTTTCCTGAAGAAATTTATCTGTCACTTCAGGAAGGTATTAAGATTTTTGACGGGAAAATAAAAGGATTCGCTGATGAAAACGCTGTTATGACGGCTCCTGAAACAAGAAGTTCCTCGCCTGTCAGGATTGTAAGAAACGACAAGTTTATGTCAAATATATCAGGAATTATTCCATGCGGTGAAGGCTGCGGATATTCGGGCGGTATTGTTTCTTCAGCTGTAGATGGCGTAAAATGCGCCGAAGCGGTTATTAAAGAGGTCTATTGACATGATATAAAAAACAAGACCTTGGGCGTCCGCCTAGACCCGCCGGCTTTTTTTAAAAAGAGGGGCAAAAAACTTTAAAATTGAAAATATAAAAAAAGTGATAAGAATTAGCTTTAATCGTACTTTTAATTTAAAAAAATTAAAAAAACGCAAAAGTAAAATTTGCCGATAATTCAGTGAGGGACAGTGTCCCACGGTTTTAAAAGCAGAATGTGGAACAAAGCCTTTGTCTTTAATTTTGGAGAATGTGTTAAAATAAACAGGAGGTTTTTATGTACGTTTTTTATATATGCGGCGGTGAGGTAAAAAGTTTTATGAATAAAATTCTGCGTGAGGACTGCTTTGATAACTTTGAACTAAGAAATGTGGAGATACAGTCTTTTGTCAGAGTTGATATTAGCGGAAAAACAAGCAAAGAGTTTAATGAGGAAGAACAAGAGGACGTGTTTTTTTGCAAATGGAGAAAAATAAAACCTCGTATTTTTGATTTTGTGAAGGGTAAGATTAAACCGGCTTATATGAAATTTGTTATTTCTGCTCCTAAAGAACTTCTTGAGAAGATTTCAGATAATGCCGCAGCCTTATTTTTAAATTTTGTATTTGAAAAAGATATGGTTGTATGTACAACAGGTACAGCACAAAAAAATTTTGCGTTGAATAAAGAACTTGATTTGGCTTGGGAAGAATATGTAAAAGAGTTTTTTAAAGAAATAGGAATTGCTGTACAAAATGAAATATATAGTCAATCAACTTAAAAATAAGTAAGTTCCACGGCTAAAAATCCTTTTTCTCATTTTCAAGTTGATTGACTATAACATTTCAATGTTTTTATTAGCACTCTTTTTGAATGAGTGCTAATTTTTTCTTGACTTTTTTTATTTTAGTGGTATTATATAAATATATAATTTTTTTGGGAGGAATTTGAAATGGAAAAAGGTAATCTTTCGATTAACAGTGAAAATATTTTGCCTATTATAAAAAAATGGTTATATTCTGAATCGGATATTTTCCTGAGAGAACTTGTTTCAAACGGATGTGACGCGATTACAAAACTTCAGAAACTGGTTGGAATGGGCGAGGCAAACGTAGGTGATGATACAAAATACAAGGTGACTGTTGTACTAGACAAAGAAAACAGTATTATAAAAGTTATTGATAACGGTATAGGTATGACCGCCGATGAAATTAAAGAATATATTACTCAGATTGCTTTTTCGGGAGCAAGTGATTTTATAAATAAATATAAAGATAAAATTAATGAGGGCGGAGATATTATCGGACATTTTGGTCTTGGGTTTTATTCCGCTTTTATGGTTGCCGATAAGGTGCAGATTGACTCATTATCTTATAAAGACGGAGCAACAGCCGCAAGATGGATTTGTGACGGCGGAGTTGAATTTGAAATGGACGAAAGTGACAAAACCGACAGGGGTACTGTCATTACACTCTATATCGGTGAGGACGGAAAAGATTTTTTGAATCCTTATAAAATTAAGGAAACTTTAGCTAAATACTGCTATTTTATGCCTATTGAAATTTATTTTGAGGATACTGAAGATCTTAAAAAAGAAAGTGAAAAACCGGAAAGCAAAGACGGAGAAAATGTTATAGAAGAACCTAAAAAAACCGAACCTATAAATCAGACTAATCCTTTATGGTTAAAACAGCCTAAAGACTGCTCTGACGAAGAGTATAAAGCATTTTATCATAATGTGTTTACAGACCTTAACGACCCTCTTTTCTGGATTCACCTTAATATGGAATATCCTTTCAGACTTAAAGGTATTTTATATTTCCCTAAACTTAAACACGAGCTTGATTCTATCGAGGGACAGGTTAAATTATATAATAATCAGGTATTTATAGCGGATAATATAAAAGAGGTAATTCCGGAGTTTTTACTTCTTCTTAAAGGTACTATTGATTGTCCGGATTTGCCTCTTAACGTTTCAAGAAGTTTTCTTCAGAATGATGGGTATGTCACCAAAATGTCCAAATATATTACAAAAAAGGTTGCGGACAAGCTTAACAGCCTCTTCAAAAAAGAAAGAGAAGAATATGAAAAGTTTTGGGACGATATAAGCCAATTTATTAAATACGGCTGTTTAAGAGAAAAGGATTTTTATGATAAAGTGAAAGATTCTCTTTTATTTAAAACTACAAAAGGCAGTTATGTAACTTTATCCGAATATCTTGACGCCGCAAAAGAAAAACACGAAAATAAAGTATTTTATGTTACAGACAAAAATCAGCAGGCTCAATACATTAAAATGTTTGAAGATAACGGTATGGAAGCGGTTATTCTTGACACTAGGCTTGACAATCCGTTTATGTCGTCTGTTGAAATGTACAACAGCGGCGTGACTTTCTCAAGAATTGACGCTGATATAGCTGAAAATCTTAAAAATGAGGAAAGAGATGAGGATAAAAAGCTTACCGAAAGGTTTGAGAATATATTTAAAGACGTACTGAAAAAAGACGATATTAAGGTTAAAGTTGAGAGCCTTAAAGCGGACGATGTATCGGGTATTGTACAACTCAGCGAACAGTCTAGAAGAATGCAGGAAATGAGCAGTCTTTATGGTATGAATTTTGGGAATATGCCTGTTGATGAAACTTTGATTTTAAACAGCAATAATAATGTGGTAAAACTTCTTTCTGAAATTTCTGATAATGAACAAAGAAAAGATGATGTGGAGCTTATTTGCAAACAAATTTATGATTTGGCTGTTATGAGTCATAAACCTCTTGAAATGAAAGAAATGACTGAATTTATCGCAAGAAGCAATAAAATACTTGAAATGACCATGAAAGGGTAATTGATAAAAAGCGGGAGTCTTTTATTTTTTGGCTCCCGATTTTTTTATTCAAGAAAGAAAAATTGCTTTATTACTGATTAATCCGTGATTTTTGTGAAAAAACTATTGACATAATTCTCCGAAGGTGTTATAATACGTAACTGTGTCGGTATGAAAAACAGTCGGTTCGTTTTCATACGAAAATTGTTCGGATTACCACGCAATGGCAGAAAATTACTAAATATGCAGGGAGGTGCAGATTAAATGCCAACATTTAACCAGTTAGTAAGAAAGGGCAGACAGACTAAATTTGAAAAGTCTACAGCCCCAGCTTTACAGAAGGGTCTTAACTCTTTAAGAAAAAAACAGACTGATGTAAGTTCTCCTCAAAAAAGAGGTGTATGTACTTCTGTTAAAACAGCCACTCCTAAAAAGCCTAACTCAGCTTTAAGAAAAATCGCCAGAGTTCGTCTTTCAAACGGTATTGAGGTAACAGCCTATATCCCGGGAGAAGGTCATAATTTACAGGAGCATAGCGTTGTTCTTATAAGAGGCGGAAGAGTAAAGGACGTTCCCGGTGTTCGTTATCATATTATAAGAGGTACTCTTGATACAGCGGGTGTAGCCGACAGAAAACAGTCACGCTCTAAATACGGCGCTAAAAAGGATAAGAAAAAATAATTTAAAAGTTGGTTTTGGAGCAAAGCGGTGAAACAAGCTTTATATGTTTTTCCGTTTTGTCTAAGTTTTGCCTTGTACTAACGTAATACTGTCGTTGCAGTGGTTTTTTAGTGCTGGGCATGAAATGCGAAGAGGTTGTCTTCGCAAGTACCGGTGAATTAATATTTTATAATTAAGGAGGGAAGAATCGTGCCACGTAAAGGTCATGTTTCAAAAAGAGAAGTGCTGCCTGATCCTTTGTATAAAAGCAAGGTGGTTACTAAACTTATAAATTCTGTTATGCTTGACGGTAAAAAAGGTATCGCTCAGAAAATTGTTTACGGCGCGTTTGAAAAAGTTACTGAAAAAACAGGTACTCCAAGTATGGAGGCTTTCGAACAGGCGCTTAACAATATTATGCCTGTGCTTGAGGTAAAGGCGCGCCGTGTGGGTGGTGCCACTTATCAGGTGCCTATTGAGATTAAACCTGACAGAAGACTCGCTTTAGGTCTTCGCTGGCTTACTTTATACAGCAGAAAAAGAAGCGAAAAAACTATGATTGACCGTCTTGCCGGAGAAATTATGGACGCTATCAATAATTCCGGCGGAGCTGTTAAAAAGAAAGACGAAACTCATAAAATGGCGGAAGCTAATAAGGCTTTCTCTCATTATAAATGGTAATTAAGAAGGAGGAATAAAAGTGGCAGGTAGAGCTTGTCCTCTTGAGAGAACTCGTAATATCGGTATTATGGCGCACATTGATGCCGGTAAGACTACTCTCACAGAGCGTATATTATTTTATACAGGCCGTACTTATAAAATAGGCGATACCCATGAGGGTACTGCTACTATGGACTGGATGGAGCAGGAGCAGGAAAGAGGTATTACAATTACCTCAGCCGCTACTACTACCCAGTGGCATATCGGTGACGGCGAAATGCACCGCATTAATATTATAGATACACCGGGTCACGTTGACTTTACTGTTGAGGTTGAACGTTCTTTGCGTGTTCTTGACGGTTCTGTAGGTGTATTCTGTGCTAAAGGCGGCGTTGAACCTCAGTCTGAAACAGTTTGGAGACAGGCTGACAGATATAATGTTCCTCGTATGGCTTTTGTAAACAAAATGGATATTATGGGCGCTGATTTCTATAACGTAGTCAGTATGATAAGAGACAGACTTAACGCAAACGCTGTTCCTGTTCAGATTCCTATTGGAGCGGAGGACGACTTTGTAGGTATTATTGACCTTATGGAAATGAAAGCTTATTATTATAACGATAAACAAGGTACGGATGTTGAAATTAAAGATATTCCCGATGATATGAAAGACAAAGCTGAGGAATTCAGAGCGTCTATGATTGAGGCTATCGCTGAGACAGATGAAGACCTTATGGAAAAATATCTTGAGGGAGAAGAACTTACTATTCCTGAAATGAAAGCGGCTTTGCGCAAAGCTTGTATCGCATGCGATGCTACTCCTGTTTTCTGTGGTTCGGCATATAGAAATAAGGGTGTGCAAAAGCTTCTTGACGGTATTTTGGAATATATGCCGGCTCCTACCGATATACCTTCAATTAAAGGTCACGAGCCCGGCAAAGAAGATGTTGAGGTTGAAAGACACTCCTCTGATGAGGAACCTTTCGCCGCTCTCGCTTTTAAGATTATGAATGACCCATTTGTCGGTAAGCTTGCTTTCTTCAGAGTTTATTCCGGCGTTCTTGAGGCAGGTTCTTATGTATATAACTCAGTTAAAGGCAAAAAAGAGCGTATTGGACGTATTTTGCAGATGCACGCTAACTCACGTCAGGAAATTGATAAGGTTTACGCCGGAGATATAGCTGCCGCTGTCGGTCTTAAACTGACTACAACAGGTGATACTTTATGTGATGAGAATAACGAGGTTATACTTGAGTCCATGAATTTCCCTGACCCTGTTATTTCTGTTGCTATTGAGCCGAAAACAAAGGCCGGTCGTGACAAAATGGGTATCGCTTTGGCTAAACTTGCGGAGGAAGACCCTACTTTTAAAACTTACACTAATCAAGAAACAGGTCAGACTATTATCGCAGGTATGGGTGAATTGCATCTTGAGATAATTGTAGACCGTCTGTTAAGAGAGTTTAAGGTTGAGGCCAATGTAGGCGCACCTCAGGTTGCTTATCGTGAGACATTCCGTCATGATGTTGACCAAGAGCATAAATATGCTAAGCAGTCAGGCGGACGCGGTCAGTATGGTCACTGTAAAGTCAGATTTGAGGTTATGGACGCTAATGCTGACAAGACTTACGAGTTTGTTAATGAGGTTGTCGGAGGCGCTATTCCTAAGGAATATATTCCGGCGGTTGACAAAGGTATTCAGGATGCTATGCAGGCCGGAGTTATCGGCGGATATCCTGTTGTGGGAGTAAGAGCTGTATGTTACGATGGGTCTTACCATGAAGTCGACTCATCTGAAATGGCATTCCAGATTGCCGGTTCTATGGCTTTTAAAGAGGCTATGAGAAAGTCAGACCCAGCACTTTTAGAGCCTATTATGAAAGTTGATGTTACTGTTCCGGAAGATTATATGGGTGATGTAATCGGAGATATAAACAGCCGACGCGGACGTATTGAGGGTATGGAACCTGTAAACGGTGTTCAGGTTGTTCATGGTTATGTTCCTTTGGCTGAAATGTTCGGATATTCCACAGACCTTCGTTCTAAGACACAGGGAAGAGGAACTTACTCTATGGAAGTTCATCACTATGAGGCAGTTCCTAAGAGCATTCAGGAAAAGGTCGCTTCAGGCAAGACCGGTGAATAAAAAAGTTCTTGCATAATTATAGAAAATCAGATATAATAATCATATATATAAACTAAACTAAATTTAATTTTACTTTTTTAAGGAGGAAATTTTAATGGCTAAGGCAAAATTTGAAAGAACCAAACCTCATGTTAATATTGGTACTATCGGTCACGTTGACCATGGTAAAACAACATTAACAGCCGCTATTACTAAAACTTTACATGAAAGATATCAGCTTGGCGAAGAAGTTGCTTTTGATAAAATCGACAAAGCACCTGAAGAAAAAGAAAGAGGTATTACTATTTCTACTACTCACGTTGAGTATGAAACTCCTAACAGACATTACGCTCACGTTGACTGCCCAGGTCATGCCGATTATGTTAAAAACATGATTACAGGAGCAGCTCAGATGGACGGCGCTATCCTTGTTGTTGCAGCTACAGATGGTCCTATGGCTCAGACAAGAGAGCATATCCTTCTTTCACGTCAGGTTGGGGTTCCTAAAATTGTTGTTTTCATGAACAAATGTGACATGGTTGATGATGAGGAACTCCTTGACCTTGTTGAAATGGAAATAAGTGAGCTTTTGGCTGAATATGGTTTTGAGGATTCTCCTATTGTAAGAGGTTCTGCTTATCAGGCTCTTCAAGACCCGTCAGGCGAATGGGGCGATGCTATTATTAAATTATTTGAAACTGTAGACGAATATATTCCTAATCCTGAGAGAGATTCAGACAAACCTTTCCTTATGCCTGTTGAGGACGTATTCTCTATTACAGGCCGTGGTACTGTTGCTACAGGTAGAGTTGAACGTGGTGTTCTTAAAGTTAACGATGAGGTTGAAATCGTTGGTATCGTTGACGAGGCTCGTAAAGTAGTTGTTACTGGTATTGAAATGTTCCGTAAACTTCTTGATGAGGCTGAAGCGGGCGATAATGTTGGTACTCTTTTACGTGGTGTTCAGAGAAACGAAATTGAAAGAGGACAGGTTCTCGCTAAACCGGGTACTATTACTCCTCATACTAAATTTACCGCTCAGGTTTACGTTTTGACAGCTGACGAGGGTGGTCGTCATAAACCTTTCTTCAACAACTATCGTCCTCAGTTCTATTTCAGAACAACAGACGTTACTGGTGTTATCTCATTACCTGAAGGTACTGAAATGTGTATGCCTGGTGATAACGTTGAAATGACTGTTGAGCTTATCAGTCCAATCGCTATGGAGCAGGGACTTCGTTTCGCTATTCGTGAAGGCGGACGTACTGTTGGTTCTGGTTCTGTTGTTTCTGTTATTGAGTAATATTGTTTATTTTATATAAATCTGTAAAAGCCGTTAGGTTTCGCCTAATGGCTTTTACTTTTTGAAAGGTGTATATTTATGAAAATAAAATTAATTATGTTTATATTTATTATAACGATATTATCTGGCTGTTCCGATACAGACGATAATATTACTTTTGAAACTGAAAGCAACGAAACTGTTGAAAATAACAGTATTAATTTAAAATATGCTAAGGTATCGGATTTTCTCGAAACTGAAGCAAGAAAAACATTTTCTGATTATTATGAACTAATTGATTTTGAAATAAGTGACTATAATGAAACTGTTGTAGGGGAAAATACAGAGGTATTGCTGAATTACAAGATAATTTACAAAAATTATGACAAAGACCCTGATACTGTTGATTATATAAAATCGGCAAAAGAAAACAAAGACCCGCATTATAAAACTCTTTATAACGAATATCTGGAAAAAAAGGATATGAATATGGAAATTAAAGCTGTTATAGATAAAAATGATGAAATATTGTTATATACAGACTATGACCCTACAGAAAAAATAGAGTGGGTAGAATTTAAAATGTCAGACAGTATTTTAAACAAATAAATTGTTGCTATTTTTTCAGCCTTATAGTAAAATATAAAATAAGTTATTTTATTTTTTTATTACGGCAGAGCTTTATTTTACTGTTCTGCCGAATATGAAAGGCTGTGATGATAGGGTTGGAAAACAAGCTTAAACTTTATGGTTTTAACAATCTCACAAAGACTTTGAGCTTTAATATATATGATGTTTGTTATGCTAAAAGCGAAAGAGAACAAAAGGATTATATAGCGTATATTGACGAGCAGTATAATTCAGAAAGACTTACAAATATACTTTGTGATGTTACAAAGATGATTGGCGCTCATGTTTTGAATATTTCCAAGCAGGATTATGAACCTCAGGGCGCAAGCGTTACTATTCTTATTACAGAAAGAGGACTTTCACTTTCTGATGAAAAAAACGGAAATAAGGCTGAAGCTGAAATTGTCGGAAAAAGGCAAAGCGTTGTATCACATCTTGATAAAAGTCATGTTACCGTTCATTCTTATCCGGAATATCATCCTGATAACTCTATCGCTACATTTCGTGTTGATATAGACGTATCAACCTGCGGTCAGATTTCACCCCTTAATACTCTTGATTATCTTATTGACAGTTTTGATTCTGATATTATTACAACAGATTACCGTGTCAGAGGTTTTACAAGAGATGTGGACGGAAAAAAGCTTTTTATGGACCACAATATTACAAGTATTCAGGATTATATAAATGATAAAACCCTTGAAAAATATGACGCTATTGATATAAATGTTTATCAGGCAAATATTTTTCACACTAAACTCCTTATTAAAGAAATTGATTTGCAGAATTATCTTTTTAATACAGATGTTTATGAGCTTCAGCCTAAAGAAAGGCTTAAAATTACAAACAGCCTGAGAAGAGAAATGATTGAGATTTTTAGCGGAAGTAATGTTTTTACAGCAAAAGAATAAACAATAATGCTTTGATAAATCTCATTTATCAAAACATTATTGTTTCGTATTGAAAATTCTGAAGATTGCTATAACAGAGGTATTATGATGTATAAATTTGACCAAAGTAAGATGCCTATTTATGAGGCTCTTGAAAAATATAAGTCTATGAGGGTTGTTCCGTTTGATGTACCCGGACATAAAAGGGGCAGGGGAAACAAAGAGCTTACGGATTTTCTTGGTGAAAGATGTATGACCGTTGATGTCAACTCAATGAAACCTTTGGATAATCTTTGTCATCCGGTTTCTGTAATAAAAGAGGCGGAGGAGCTTACTGCCGACGCTTTTGGAGCGAAATACGCTTTTTTTATGATTAACGGAACTACATCAGCTGTTCAGTCTATGGTTCTTACAGCCTGCAAAAGGGGCGAAAAAATTATTATGCCAAGAAATGTTCACAGAAGCGCTATTAACGCTCTTGTTATAAGCGGAGCTGTTCCTGTGTATGTAAATCCTGGTACTAACGATTCTCTTGGTATTGCTTTAGGTATGTCTATTGAAGATGTTGAATGCGCTATTTTATCTAATCCCGATGCTAAGGCGGTATTAGTAAATAATCCTACTTATTATGGTATATGTTCGCCTCTTAAAGATATTGTGGAGCTTGCGCACAGGCATAATATGCTTGTACTTGCAGACGAGGCCCACGGGACTCACTTTTATTTTAATGACAGTCTTCCTATGTCGGCTATGGAAGCAGGCGCAGATATGGCGGCGGTGAGTATGCACAAAACGGGAGGCTCTCTTACTCAAAGCTCATTTTTGCTTATTAATAACGATATAAGCAAGGGATATGTAAGACAAATTATAAATCTGACTCAAACTACAAGCGGGTCTTATTTACTTATGTCATCTCTTGACATTTCAAGAAAAAATCTCGCCTTGAACGGAAAAGAAATTTTTGACAGGGTTTCATTTCTCGCGGACTACGCAAGAGAGGAAATTAACAAAATAGGTGGATTTTACGCCTATGGACGGGAACTTATAAACGGAAACACGGTGTTTGACTTTGATATTACAAAGCTTTCCGTACATACAAAAAATATTGGACTTGCCGGTATTGAGGTTTATGATATTTTAAGAGATGATTATGGTATTCAGATTGAGTTTGGAGATATTGGAAATATACTCGCTATTATTTCAGTGGGTGATAAAGCTCTCGCTATTGAAAGGCTTATTTCAGCTATGTCAGAAATAAAAAGGCTTTACTCTAAAGATAAAAAGGGTATGTTTGACCATGAGTATATAAATCCTCTTGTGGCCATGACACCTCAGAGCGCTTTTTACGCTCCTAAGGTTTCCATTCCTATTGAAAAAAGCTATGGTAAAATATGCAGTGAGTTTGTTATGTGTTATCCTCCGGGAATTCCTATTTTAGCTCCCGGAGAATATATTACAAAAGATATTTTAAATTATATAGCTTACGCTAAAGAAAAAGGGTGTTTTCTTACAGGTACAGAAGATATTTATATTAACAACATAAATGTTGTTTCTGAATACGACAGTGAGGTATAATATAAAGGAGTAGGTTTTTGTGGAATTATGGTATACGGAAGAGCATAGCCCTGACGTAAGATTTTCTATCAGGGTAGATAAACATTTATATTCTGAAAAAAGCAGTTTTCAGCGTATTGATATTATGAAGTCTAACGAGTTTGGCGTATTTCTGACATTGGATAGTCTTATGATGGTTACGGAAAAGGACGAATTTATTTACCATGATATGATTGTTCATGTTCCTATGGCGGTTAACCCAAATATAAAAAAGGTTCTCGTTATTGGCGGAGGTGACGGTGGCACTGTAAGAGAGCTTACAAAATATAATTCTGTACAGGAAATTGATTTGGTGGAAATTGATGAAATGGTGGTTTCGGCATGCAGAAAATATTTGCCCCAGACTGCCTGCAAGCTGTCAGAAGACAGAGTTAATATTTTTTATGAGGATGGTCTTAAATTTGTAAGAAAGAAAGAGGGATATTACGACCTTATAATTGTTGATTCAACAGACCCTTTTGGCCCCGGTGAGGGGCTTTTTACAAAAGAATTTTATGGTAATTGTTACAAGGCTCTTAATGATTGGGGTATACTTGTAAATCAGCATGAAAGTCCTTATTACAAAGTTTATGCGGAATCCCTTAAACTGGCAAATGAAAGGATAAAACAATTTTTTCCAATTACAAAGCTATATCAGGCACATATTCCGACTTATCCATCTGGTCACTGGCTTTTTGGATTTGCTTCCAAGAAATTTGACCCTATAGACGGTCTTGACGAGGGCAGATGGAATAATTTACGGATAAAAACAAAATACTATAATACAGAATTACACAAAGGGTCTTTTGCTCTGCCTAATTACGTAAAAGAGCTTTTAAGCTAAAAACCGTAGACGCGGTTTAGTTACTAATTTAATGATAAAACCGTGGACTCTGTCCACACCTGCCCGCTTTTTTGAAAAAAAGCGGGGCAAAAAACTTTAAAATTGAAGATATGAAAAAAGTGGTAAGAATTAAATTTAACTGTATTTTTAATTTCGAAAAGCTAAAAAATGTAAAAATTAAAATTGCCGACAATTTTAATTATCAATAGCAAAGCCAATGATTTGTGTTACAGGTCAAGGGACAGAGTGTGCTAAAAATTTTTTGAATTGCCATAGATTGTGTAAGAATTTTAAAACGGAGGATAAAATAATGGGAAAAGCATTAATAATCGGAGCAGGCGGAGTTGCTGGAGTTGTTGTTCATAAATGTTGTCAGAACTCTGATGTTTTTGAGGAAATTTGTATTGCAAGCAGAACTAAATCAAAATGCGACGCTCTTAAAAAAAAGCTTGACGGAGGAAAAACAAAAATTTGTACCGAACAGGTTGACGCTGACAATACAGAGGAGCTTATTACTCTTATTAATAAATTTAATCCTGATATTGTTATTAATGTAGCGCTTCCTTATCAGGACTTGACTATTATGGACGCTTGTTTGGCGACAAAAACGGATTATGTGGATACCGCTAATTATGAGCCTCTAGATACCGCTAAATTTGAGTATAAATGGCAGTGGGCATACAGAGAACGCTTTGAAAAGGCGGGAATTACGGCTCTTTTGGGAAGCGGATTTGACCCGGGTGTTACCGGTGTTTTCTGCTCTTACGCTCAAAAGCATTATTTTGATGAGATTCATTATATCGATATTCTTGACGCAAATGCCGGTGACCACGGCTATCCTTTTGCCACTAATTTTAATCCTGAAATAAACATAAGAGAGATTACGGCAAAGGGAAGTTATATTGAAAACGGTAAATGGATTGAAACAGAACCACTTGAAGTAAAAAAAGTTTATAATTTCCCTGAGATAGGTCAAAAAGATATATATTTACTGCATCACGAGGAATTGGAGTCCCTCGCACTCAATATTAACGGCATTAAAAGAATACGTTTTTTTATGACATTCTCACAAAAGTATCTTACTCATCTTAATGTACTTCAAAATGTTGGAATGACTTCTATTGTACCTATTGACTATGAAGGTAAAAAAATTGTTCCGCTACAGTTTTTAAAGGCTGTTTTGCCTGACCCGGCATCTTTGGGACCCAGAACAAAGGGAAAAACAAATATTGGCTGTATTATGCGGGGCGTTAAAGACGGAGTTTCTAAAAATTATTATGTTTATAATGTATGTGACCATCAGGAATGTTACAAGGAAGTTGGTTCTCAGGCGATTTCTTATACTACAGGGGTTCCTGCTATGATTGGAGCGTCTATGGTTATGACAGGCAAGTGGAAAAAGCCGGGGGTTTACAATATTGAAGAATTTGACCCTGACCCGTTTATGGAGGCTCTTAATAAATTTGGACTTCCGTGGAAAGAAAGTTTTGAACCGGATTTGGTTGACTGATAAAAGATAATAGACTTCTTTCGGAGCTTTACAGCAATTCCGGCAGTAATGGAATTGCTGTAATTGTGTAGTTTCGAAAGAAGTCTATTGTGAATAACAAAAATTGATTAACTAGGCGCGTCAATTATTATTCTTTACAATGAACTGTTCTTTTGGTATAATACAATTATGATTTAACCTGTAACTAAACAATAAAAGAACAAACATAGAATTTTTAACAAAACATCGTTTATTATTTATTTTGTTATAGAAAATAAAAGAGGATTTAAAAATGGATTATGGTATAGATTTTAACGGACTTGATACACCATGTTACATAGTTGATGAAAGTTTACTTATTAAAAACCTTGAGATTCTGAAATCTGTAGAGAATAGAACAGGCTGTCATATTTTACTCGCTCAAAAGGGTTTTTCAATGTACATTGTTTATCCTCTTATTGGCAAGTATTTAAGCGGAGTCACGTCAAGCTCTCTTTTTGAGGCAAGACTTGGTTTTGAGGAAATGGGCAAGGAAGTGCATATTTATTCTCCGGCTTACAAAGAAAGTGAATTTGACGAGATTCTGAAATATTGCGGACACATTGTTTTTAATTCTTTTTCACAGTTTCAAAAATATAAAAAAAGAATTCAAAGTTTTGAAAAGAAAATTGAGATTGGTATAAGGGTAAATCCTGAATATTCAGAGATAGAAACAGACATTTATAATCCTTGTTCTGAAAACTCAAGGATGGGAGTTACTTTGAAAAATTTTCAGAAAGATGTAGATATTTATGGTATGGAGGGTATTGACGGTATCCATTTTCATACTATGTGCGAACAAAATTCAGATACGTTGGAAAGAACAATTAAAGTTATTGATGAAAAATTTGGAGAGTATTTAAGTCAGGTTAAATGGGTAAATTTTGGCGGCGGACACCACATTACAAGAAAAGACTATGATATAGAAAAGCTTATTGACTGTATTTTATTTATAAAAAATAAATACAATGTAGATATATACCTTGAACCAGGAGAGGCGGTAGCTCTTAATACTGGCTTTTTAGTATCAGCGGTTTTGGATACTATGAAAAATGGTATGGATATTGCCATATTAGACACATCTGCCGCCTGTCATATGCCAGATGTCCTTGAAATGCCATACAGACCTGAAATTATCAGGGGGGGCAAGCCATATGAAAAAAAATACACGTATCGTCTTGGCAGCGCTACTTGTCTTTCAGGAGATATTATAGGAGATTATTCATTTGATAGACCTCTTTATGAGGGGGACAAACTTGTATTTTGTGACATGGCGCATTATTCTATGGTTAAAAATAATACTTTTAACGGGATTAATCTTCCTGACATTGTTCTTTATACAAAGAATGGTGAATTTAAGGTTATAAAAAAATTTGGCTTTGAGGATTTTAAATCAAGGCTTTAATTAAAAAATTATTATTAAGGAGGAAATTTTTATGAAAAAATTAATCAGCACATTACTATCGGTTGTTATGATTTTTGGAATGTACCCTTCGGTTTTTGCGGACGATATTCCAGACGGGCTTAAATCTGTTATTACTTCTGTAAAACAAAAGATTGATATCCCCAACGAGTATTCAGAGTTTGATTATTCTATAGAAGAATATGATAATAAAAAAGAATACAATCTTGAATGGAGTAAAAAGAAAGATGAAAGTGAAAAGGATAAGGATTATTATGAAGGCCCTATCAACATTATCGCTGATGAAAACGGAAATATAAGAAGATATTATACATATGATACAGGCGAAGAGGGCTCTATTTCAAATGTGAAAACAAGAGAGGAATGTGTAAAAGCCTCTGAGGATTTTATGAAAAAAGTTTTGCCTGATACTTATTCCGAATTTAGGCTTGATGAAGAAGAAAATTCAAATGGATACGATGTTGTTTTTAAAAGATATAAAAATGACGTTCCTGTTGATTTTAACGATATATATATTGACATAAACAAATCTACTCTTAAAGTCAGAGAATTTAATTATATGAATTCAGAATATACAAACGAGAGTTTTGAATCAACTGACGGTATTATATCTGAAGACGATGCTGTCAAAGCATATCTTGAAAAAGTTGAATATAATCCTGAATATTATTTTAATTATGATTTCAAAACAGGAGAGAAGAAAGTTTTTCTTGCTTACCGTAAACACGCTTTTTATAACAAAAGTGTAAACGCTAAGACGGGAGATATAGAAGATATAAGTATATACGGTGAAATTGTAAGATATTCAAACTCAACAAAGGAAGCGGCAATGGATAATGCGGGAGGAGTAGAAGAAGAACTTTCAGCCGCTGAGATAGAAAAAATAAATTCCTCTGAAAATATTATATCAAAAGAAGAGGCTATAGAAGAGATAAACAGAGTTATTCCGGAAAATATAAAATTTGAGAAGCTTAACTATTCAGCTCTTTCAAAGGACAGAATAGACAATAATAAATACAGATGGGTGTTTAACTATGACAACGGCAGTGCGTCTATTGACGCTAAAACAAAAGAAATTATAAATTTTCAATTTTATGACGGACACGATTATAAAAATTCGCCTAAAAAAGAAATTCCCGAAGAAAGAAAAACAGCGGCTGAGGATTTTATTAAGAAAATGGCTCCGGACAAATTTGACTCTGTTGAATTGTATAAACCGGATTCAACAGACATAAGTATTATATTTGTAAGAAAAGTAAACGGATATAGTTTTCCGGAAAATAATATAGCTGTTGAGTTTGACGATAACGGAAATATTATATCATATATATGCTATTGGTATGATTCAGTTGAATTTCCAAAGCCTGAGAGTGTCATAAGCAAAGAGGAAGCTTTTAATAAAGTAAGAAAAACAGGCGGACTTGGAGTTTCTTATAATTTTATAAGCGGTGAAGACGAGGCTGAACTGTATAGATCTGTTGAGGCGCCTGTGTTTGAAGATAAAAAAAGAATTATCGCTTTGGTATATTCATTCAGAGAAATTGGAAACTCTCCGTCTTATATTGACGCGCAGTCAGGAAAAGAACTTGACTACAACGGAGAGGAATTTAAGGAAGGTTTCAGTGTGCCTAAAAACTATCCCGATATTTCCGGTCACTGGTGTGAGGAATATGTAAATAAGCTTAAGGAATATGGTCTTTATGTTAAACGTGAAATGTTTTTGCCTGATGAAAAAATTACGAAAGATGGATTTTTAGAATACTATCAGACAGGTCTGACAGATAAATACAGAAATGCTTTTACTGAAAACAGCGAGTATATTACAAGACGTGAAATATGCTCTGTTATAAGCGAGCTTTTGGGATATGGTATTCTTACGAACAAAAACATATTTAAAAACCCATTTTCTGATGTGAATGAAAATGATGAGAATTTTGGAGGTATTGCGGCAGCGAACGCTTTAAACATTATTACAGCGGATTCTGACGGAAATTTCTATCCTGACAGAGAAATTACAAACGCAGAGGCAGCGAAAATTATTTATACTCTTGAGGAATTAAGATATAAAAGATATGAATAGACCTTTTTTCTTACTTACAGTAATTCCAGAATAAACATAGGATAGAAAATAATATTTTATTTAACATTTCTTAACGCTTTCGGCGTTTAAAAAAGAAAACGTCTTTCGCTAAAATTTTGAACAAAATATCCTTTTCTGTCTATACTGGAATTGATGTATGTAATTGCTGTTATTATGCGGTTTTAAAAAATTTTTGATGATAAAATTTTCTGTATAAAATAATTTTACAAAAAATGTTGTAATTTTATTTGATTTAATATATAATATTTGGTATTATATATATGTTGTTTATATACTATGCTAAAAGGCAGACAATAGAATACGCGGAGGATGATTTTTTTCTTCTAATCCTCTTATATACATAAAATAAGAGGTTAAATTTATATATAATCTTATTATTGGTATTATTTTATTGTTTTGGGCGTAAGCTACAGTAATATATTATTATCGGCTTATTTAATATAGTATAAAAATGTTTATGGGAGGAATTTAAAAAATGACTATTGATAAGGAAACCTTTAAAAAACAGCTTTTTGAGAATGTCAAGGTTCTTTCAAGAAAAACTATTGAAACAGCTACAGAAGAGCAGGTTTATGAGGCTTTAGTATTTACAGTAAGAGATTATGTTACTGACAGATGGATTAAAACTCAAGAAAAATATCAAAAAGACGATGTTAAAATTGTTTATTATCTTTCAATGGAATTTCTTATGGGAAGATTTTTAGGAAACACTATTTTAAATCTCTCTATTATTGATGAAATTAAAGAAATTCTTGATGAACTTAATATTGATTACAATAAACTTGAAGATCAGGAAAAAGACCCAGGTCTTGGAAACGGCGGTCTTGGACGTCTTGCTGCGTGTTTCCTTGATTCACTTTCAACATTGCAGTTTCCCGCTTACGGCTGTGGAATAAGATACCACTATGGTATTTTTGAACAGAAAATTGAAAACGGATATCAGGTTGAAAAAGTTGATAACTGGCTTGAAAAAGGCGACGGCTGGGGAGTTAAACGTTCAGAGTATTCTGCTGAGGTTAAATTTATGGGTAATGTTAAGGCCGTTAAAAAAGCTGACGGAACTTATAAATTTGAACAGGAAAACTATCAGTCTGTTATTGCTGTTCCTTATGACTATCCTGTTGTAGGATATAACAATAATACTGTAAATACATTGAGATTGTGGGACGCTGAGGCAAAAAATAAATTTGACCTTCAGTCATTTAATCAGGGAAATTACTCAAAAGCTGTTGAGGAAAGTAACCTCGCTAAAATTTTATCAGAGGTACTTTATCCTGCTGACGAACATTATCAAGGAAAAGAATTAAGGCTTAAACAGCAATATTTCTTTATTTCCGCTACATTACAGAGAATTATCAACAGATTTAAAGAAAAACACGATGATTTTTCACTTCTTCCTGATAAAATCGCTTTACAGCTTAATGATACTCACCCAAGTATGGCTGTAGCGGAGCTTATGCGTATTTTAGTCGATGAAAATGACCTTGACTGGGATACAGCTTGGGAAATTACAGTTAAATGCTGTGCTTACACTAATCATACAATTATGGCCGAAGCACTTGAAAAATGGCCTATTGAGCTTTTCTCAAGAGTTCTTCCTCGTATTTATATGATTATTGAGGAAATAAATAAAAGATACTGCCAGCTCCTTATTAACAGATTTGGAAATAATCCTGAAAAAATTACAAAAATGGCTATTGTCGCTGACGGACAAATCAGAATGGCTCACCTCGCTATGGTGGGAAGTCACTCTATAAACGGTGTTGCCGCTTTGCACACTGAAATTCTTAAAAATCAGGAGCTTAAAGATTTTTATGATATTTATCCTGAAAAATTCAATAACAAAACAAATGGTATTACTCAGAGAAGATGGCTTGGTCACGCTAATCCAGAACTTGCTAAACTTGCCACGGAAACCATTGGAGATGGCTGGTATACTAATTTGAGCGAACTTGAAAAACTTGTTCCTTATGCTGATGATGATGAGTTCTGCAAGAAATTTATGGAGATAAAACATCAAAATAAAGTTCAGCTTGCTAATTACTTTAAATCAACTATGGGAATTGATGTTAATCCGGATTCTATTTTTGATGTACAGATAAAACGTCTTCACGAATATAAACGTCAGCTCCTTAATATTTTACACGTTTTAAGTCTTTACAACAAAATTAAGGAAAACCCGGCTATTGATATTGTTCCTAGAACATTTATTTTTGCCGCTAAAGCCGCAGCGGGATATAAAAGGGCTAAGCTTATTATTAAACTTATTAACTCTGTAGCCGACCTCGTAAACAATGATAAATCAATCGATGGTAAAATTAAAGTTATCTTCGCTGAAAATTATCGTGTTTCTTTAGCTGAAAAACTTATTCCGGCGGCAGATGTAAGCGAACAGATTTCTACAGCAAGTAAAGAGGCGTCAGGTACAGGAAATATGAAATTTATGTTAAACGGCGCTATAACATTAGGTACTCTTGACGGCGCTAATGTGGAAATAAGAGAAGAAGTGGGCGATGACAACATATTTATTTTTGGTCTTAAATCAGACGAGGTTATTAATCTCCAAACAAACGGAGGATATAATCCATGGTTTGTATATAATATGAATCAAGATGTAAGAAAAGCCCTTACTCAGCTTATTAATGGTACTCTTGACGAGAATAGAGAGCTGTTCAGAGAAATTTATGAGGTTCTCCTTAATGGATACGGCGGTTCAAGAGCTGATGAGTACTTTATTCTTCAGGACTTTGAGGAATACACTAAAGCTCAGATGGAAATTGACAAGGCATATAAAGACAAAAAGAAATGGGCTAAAATGGCAGTTCTTAACACTGCTAAAAGCGGTAAATTCTCAAGTGACAGAACTATTAAAGAATATGCTGATGAAATTTGGAACATTAAGCCTGTTGAAATTAAAATGTAATTTTATGAATTAATATTTAAAATATTTTTAGTAAGTTATAAAAGGCTGTCACGCTGAGAAATTAGTGTGACAGCCTTTTATACAGAGATATTTGATTTTTATTTATTATATCTATTGACTATAACTGAAAGTACTTAATTCGCAAGCATTTCAGGTGTTATAAATTTAGCATCTCCCCATATTCTTTCAATATTATAAAACTCTCTGTCCTCTTTATTAAAAAGATGTACGACTATATCGCCGAAGTCAAGAAGAATCCATGTTTTTGTCTGAAATCCCTCTGAGTGATTTAAACGAAAGCCGACTTTATACAATTCTTCTTCTACAGCGTCTGCCATAGCTTTAAGCTGAGTCGGGCTGTTTCCTCCGGCAATTACAAAATAATCGGAAATTACGGATATTTCCCTTATGTCTAGAATATTTATATCTGTTCCCTTTTTATCATCAAGCGCTTTATAAGCCGCTTTTACTCCATCAAATGAATCTGTCTGCAAAATCTTTTCCTCCTTATTTTTAAAGCAATCCGCAAAGTTTTAAATAGTAAAATAATAAAGCAATCTTTAATTTAGTATGTTTTGTACATTATTTTATTGTTTTAGTATAATCACTAGTTTTGCGGTTGTTTTTTCTCATGCAGTTTTCATAATAATTTAAAGCCGAAAGGCTTAACGAATGTATCATACGAAGTTTTTCTCGGTTATAGTCGATTGTGCTGTTTAAAGCGATATACATAGCTTTATCAAGATTTTCGTAAGACAATTTACGTATCTCTTCCAAACCTTTGTATGGTTTTCTGGCAGGTTCGATTACATCAGCTATATATATTATTTTTTCAAGCAGTGACATTTCAGGTTTGCCTGTAGTATGATATTTTATGGCATTCAATATTTCTATATCGTTTATTAAATAATCGTTTTGTGCTATTACCGCTCCCAAAAAACTATGGACAAGGTCAAGCTGATGTTTCATTACATCATCAAGCTCAATATCATATTTTTGACAAAGCTCTAATGTTTTTTCAGGTGGAAAATCTTTAGCACAGTCGTGAAGAAGTCCGGCAGTGTATGCCTTTTCAACGTCCGCTCCCCAGAATTTGGCAAGGTTTGCCGCCTCTACGGCAACATTTTGCGTATGCTCAAATCTTGTTGGTTTCAAAACACCGTGCAGATTTTGATTTATAAAATTAAACAGTGGTCTTTTTTTAAAAGATGTTTTATATAGATTATATTTTTTTATATACTGTTCAACCTCATCAGGAAGAAGATATTTAATAGGTTTGTCTTCCACTACACGGTTTCTTATATCTGTTGACGAAATAGAAAGAGCGGGTACTTCTATAAAGATTAAATTTATTTTATACTTTTTCTCAAAGCCTTTAAGGGTAGCAAGTAATTTATCTTTATCGTATCCGGGACGTGTTACGGCTACAAAATTACATATTTTAAAAAGTTCCTCTGGGTCTTTCCATGTTAAAATCTCATTTATAGCGTCAGCTCCAGTTATAAAATATATTTCTGTTTTATCAGAACATATTTTTTTTAAGTTTTTTATAGTATCAATAGTATAGGTTAAACCAGGACGGTCTATTTCCATTCTTGACACACTGAAATAAGGATTATTCGATGTGGCAAGAACTGTCATAAGATAGCGGTGTTCATCATATCCCACCATTTTATTATCTTTATGCGGAGGCCTGCCGGTGGGAATAAAAATAACTTTTTCGGCGTTTATTTTTACACGCACAGTTTCTGCCGTAACAAGGTGACCGTAATGTATAGGGTCAAAAGTTCCTCCCATTACGGCTATTTTACCGCAGTTTTTGATATCCAGAATTTCATCTCTCATTTGTTCCCCTCTTTTTATATTAATAATGTTTGTTTTTACAAAGTTTATTTTAATTATATCACATATACTTTTAATAAGTCTATAGAAAATTAAACTGAGATATTATAGCGATTACGAAAAAAATAATTTTATCCAATATCTTTTTCTTGACTTACCGGAATTGATGTAAATGAAAAATTATATATAAAATCTCCAAGGAAAATCAACTGCTTCTTGTGCATAATCTATATTTATTCGTTTTCCTGTTTTTATAAGGGAAACGTCAACAGGGTCGCCTTCGCTTATATATAAATCATCGCTTACAAGAGATATTTTATCAAATTTTTTTGTTATGTCAAGAGCCTTACAAAGCTTTCCGGGTCCATTTGCAAAATTTTTCAGCTGATATTTACTTAATTCATTATATGATTTTTTATAACGTAAAAATGACAGAATATCTGAATCAGAATGACAGACCAGTTCAGCTCCCCTTATTAATACGGCGCATGGAATGTCTTTTGGTTCTGTAACAACATTCAGACAATAATACATACCATATATAAGGTATACATAAGCGTGACCCCCTTCCAAAAAAAGGGATTCTGTACGGGGAGTACGTTTTCCTTTATAAGCGTGGCAAGCCTTGTCAATCATACCTATATACGCTTCGGTTTCTGTTATTCTTAAACAAAGATTAACAGAGTCTTTTTTACGTACTATATACTTTCCTATTAAATCTTTTGCCACTGTCAAGGTATCACGAATATAAAAATCTTTTTTTAGTTTATTTAAAGCAGTCATAAATACCCCCATTTTTTAAAACAAATACATAGGTAAGTATACATTTTTTTAGGGGATTTTGCAAGGGCGTTTTTAAAAAATTTACTAGATTTCTTTCAAAACTGTACAGTATCCCAAAGAGGTTAGAAAACATATTTTATTTAACGTTTCTTAACGATTTCGGTATTTAAAAATTAAAACATTTAAAAAATATTTTTTGCTTTTTTACGTAATTGTTGTAATGACGCAGTTTCGAAAAAAGTCTATTGTTAAAAAGAAATCAATTTTTTAAATTTTAAAGAAAAAGTTTTTGCTTTTTTATGAAGTATAGTCAATCAACTTGAAAATGAGAAAAAGGAGGCGAGCTAAAAATTATTTTTGCAAGGAGGCGGAGAGCATAGCCGACTGCCGGCAACACGGTAAAAAGTATTTTTAGCTGTCGAACTTACTTATTTTTAAGTTGATTGACTATATATAAAACTTTTCAAATTAGTCAAAAAAATTTAGCAAAGCGCACACACTGTGTTATAAAGTTTAGGATTAAACCCTTTTTAAAGGGTTTACGGGTGTGGGTATAGCCTACGATTTTAAAAAATTTATTTTCGTGCTTATTGTTAAGTAATATGTGGATTTTTATGTAAAAGTGTGTTATTATAAAAACAGTAAATATAGCGAAGAAATAAAAGAGTGAACGGATTATTAAGGTATGTTTAACAAAAATGGATGTATAAAAGCATTATTTTATTGCTTCGCACTAGAAAATTTGAAAATTATTATAGTACAGTAAAAAATAAAACGCAGAGAGGGATTAAAATGCTTAAAGGAAAAACAGTTGTTATTGGTGTAACGGGAAGTGTGGCGGCATATAAGGCGGTATATTTGGCAAGGCTTCTTATAAAGCAAAGAGCGGAGGTTCATATAATACTTACTGAAAATGGGGCGAAGTTTATTACACCCATAACATTTGAGTCTTTAACAGGAACAAAATGTATAGTTGATACTTTTGACAGAAATTTTGAGTTTGATATTAAACATATTTCACTGGCTAAAAAAGCGGATTTATTTCTTGTAGCTCCCGCAAGTGCAAATATTATCGGAAAAATAGCTAACGGTATAGCTGACGATATGTTATCTACTACAATAATGGCGGCTGTATGTCCTAAGATTATAGCTCCCGCTATGAATACAAATATGTATTGTAATTCTATTGTACAGGAAAACATTGAAAAGCTTAAAAGGCATAATTACAAAATAATAGCTCCTGAAAAAGGGCTTTTGGCTTGTAAAGATATTGGCGATGGAAAGTTTCCAGAACCAGAGACAATACTTGAGTATATTTTGTATGAGATAGCCAAGGAAAAAGATATGTGCGGGAAAAAGGTTATTGTTACAGCCGGACCTACAAGAGAGGCTTTAGACCCTGTCAGGTTTATCTCTAATCATTCTACAGGCAAAATGGGATATGCTATAGTGAAAGAATGTTTAATGAGAGGTGCGAAAGTTACATTGATTTCAGGACCTGTGCCTTTGAAAAAACCTCTATTCGCTGAAGTTATAAATATTATGTCAGCTGAAGAAATGTATGAGGAAGTATTGAAACGGTTTGATGAATGCGATTATATTTTTAAATCAGCCGCTGTCGCTGATTATACCCCAAAAAATACATTTGACAACAAAATTAAAAAGGGTGAAGATGAAATGTCAATTTCACTAAACAGGACAAATGATATATTAAAAGCTATAGGAGAAAAGAAAACAAACCAATTTATATGCGGTTTTTCAATGGAAACAGAAAACCTTATTGAAAATTCAAAGAAAAAGCTTAAAAGTAAAAACGCAGACATGATTGTCGCAAATAATTTAAAAACTGACGGAGCTGGATTTGGTACGGATACAAATGTAGTTACTATTATAACAAAAGAAAATATTAAAGAATTGCCCAAAATGAGTAAAGAAAACGTTGCCTGTGAAATTGTTAACGAGGTGCTGAAATGAATGAGATTACAATGAAAGCTAGAGCTAAAATTAATATAGCTCTTGATATTATTGGAAAGCGAACAGATGGATATCACGAAATAAGAACTATTATGCAGACTGTTGATTTACATGATAAAATAACACTGAAACAAACTGACAATGACAAGATTACATTAATTACAAACAGCAATAAAATTCCCTCTGACAGCTCTAATTTAGCTTATAAAGCGGCGGAATATATTAAAAAAAATTATTCTTTTAAAAATGGGCTGGAAATAAAAATTGAAAAGAATATTCCCGTTGCGGCTGGACTTGCCGGAGGAAGCACTGATTGCGCCGCTGTACTGCTTGGAGTAAGAAAATTATTTAATATTTCTTTATCTGATAAAAAACTCTTGGAAATTGCTTCGTCTATGGGCGCTGATGTGGCTTATTGTCTTACGGGCGGAACGTGTCTTGCTGAGGGAATAGGTGAGAAAATCTCAAAAATACATCCATTTTCAAAGATGTTTGTAGTTATAGCGAAACCTGACATAGATGTTTCTACAGAATGGGTATATAAAAATTTTGATTTGTCGGTGGTTGAGAAATCTCCTGATATTGAGAAAATGAAAATTGACATTGAAAAAAACAATATTAATGGTATTTGCGGTAATCTTTGCAATGTTTTGGAAACGGTTACAATACGTGAATATCCTATTATAGATGATATAAAAAGGACTATGCTTGAATTTGGTGCGTCAGGGGCGCTTATGAGCGGAAGCGGACCGTCTGTTTTTGGATTGTATACTCAAAAAGAAGACTGTGTAAATACTGTTTCTTGTATAAATGAGAGATTTAAAAATGTTGAGTGCCATATAACGTTTATATCAAATTTTTAAGTTGATTAACTATAATAATAAAACCGTGTGCCTTATATGTACTAATTAAGGACAAGACGTTATAGCAATTCGTACTAAAAATTTTGCGAATTGCTATTTTTATTTTTGAGAAATATTTGATAAATTTATTTTTTCTACAAATCGATTGATTTTATTTGTTAAATTAAGTTTTTCTAAGTCACTGAAATCATCAAATCTATATAAAGGCATACTATCGGTATTAATATATTTAAGTGTATCCTCATAGGAAGCGTTTATTTGCCTTAATATAAGTTTTGTGACTTTTTCAACAGGATAAAAGTCTTTTGTTGTACCGCCGCCTGTTAATAAAAGAAATCCCCTCTTTTTTTTAATATGAAAGTTTTCATCTTTTCTTATATACTTTGAAACATAAAAATATTGAAATCTTGACGCGAAATTTAAAAAAGAACCGCTTAACATGGAGTAGTGCAAAGGTGACGCTATTATTATATTGTCGGCTTTTTCTATCTCATTGAGAAAAACGGTCGTTTTATCTTTATCATTTTCAGCTAAAGCACATTTACTTGATGTATAACATTTTTGACAGTCTATACAAGGGGTTATATTTTTGGAAAAAGTATTTATTATTTTAAAACCGCTGTTTAGTTTAGGCAATATCATATTTATCAAGATGGAAGTGTTTCCATCTTTTTTTGGTGAGCCGTTTAAAATTACTGTATACATATAAATGTCTCCTTAATAAAAGCAAAATTTATAAAACAGCCAGATGCTGTTTTGTGTCTGAAAGGCATTGTCTTTTAATACTAAAACTTTAAAATTGATATTTGCCATATTTTAGAAAACTCCGGAAAAATATATTTTTTTCCGGAGTTTTCAGGAAATTTTCGTAAATTATTTATTCAATCTGCTGTTTTGCTGCTATTGGTTTCATAGTCGGGAAGAACAGAACATCTCTGATTGAAGGAGCGTCGGTAAGAAGCATAACAAGACGGTCAATTCCCATACCAAGTCCACCTGTTGGAGGCATACCATATTCAAGGGCGAGCATAAAATCTTCGTCAATCATATTTGCCTCATCGTCTCCCTGCTCTCTAAGCATTTCCTGATGTTCAAATCTTTTTCTTTGGTCTATTGGGTCGTTAAGCTCAGAATAAGCGTTAGCAAGTTCACGTCCTATAACGAAAAGTTCAAATCTTTCAGTATAATCAGGTTTATCAGGTTTTCTCTTTGTAAGAGGTGATATCTCAACAGGGTGATCCATAAGGAATGTAGGCTGTATAAGTTTTTCCTCAACAAATTTCTCAAAGAACAAGTTTAATATGTCACCTTTCTGATGACGTTCCTCAAACTCAATATTATGTTCTTTTGCTGTCTGTCTAGCTTCATCAATAGTATTTATTTGGTCAAAATCAACACCGGCATATTTTTTTACCGCTTCAAGCATTGTTATTCTTTCAAATGGTTTTCCAAAATCTATTTCAGTGCCTTGATAAACAACTTTTGTGCCTCCTGTAACCTCTTTGCAGACAGCTCTTATCATATCCTCTATTAAATCCATCATACCTTTATAATCGGTAAACGCCTCGTAAAGTTCAATTAATGTAAATTCAGGATTATGTCTTACGCTTATTCCCTCGTTTCTGAATACACGACCTATTTCATATACTCTCTCAAGCCCTCCTACAATAAGTCTTTTAAGAGGAAGCTCAAGAGATATTCTCATATACATATCAAGGTCTAAAGTATTGTGATGTGTTATAAAAGGTCTTGCAGCCGCTCCTCCGGCTATGGTCTGGAGGGTAGGGGTTTCTACCTCAAGATAACCTCTGCCGTCCAGAAATTTTCTTACACTTTTTATTATAGCTGAACGTTTAAAAAACGTATCTCTTACATCAGGATTTACTATAAGGTCCACGTATCTTTGACGGTATCTTAAATCCTGGTCTTTAAGCCCGTGAAATTTTTCCGGCAGTGTTTGAAGACTTTTTGAAAGTAAAGTCACTTCGTGAGCTTTTATAGAAATTTCTTCTTTCTGAGTTTTAAAAACAACTCCCTTTATTCCGACTATATCGCCTATATCAAATTTTTTAAAATCAGCGTAGTTTTCCTCACCTATATCATTTTTGCTTACATAACTTTGTATTTTTCCGTCACGGTCTAATACATCACAGAAGGAGGCTTTACCCATAACACGTTTTGATATAAGCCTTCCGGCAACAGAAACCTCTGTACCCTCAAATTTATCAAAATTATTTCTTATTTCTTTACTATGATTTGTAACGTCATATTTAACAATTTTAAAAGGGTCTTTGCCGGTTTCCTGAAAAGCGGCGAGCTTTTCTCTTTTAACTTTTAAAAGTTCGTTTATATCCTTTTGACTGTCAGCCATTTTTATCACTCCTATAGCAAAACAATAAAAATATGTTTTGTAAACTATTATTAAGTTTAATAAATATTTTATTGTATTAATTTTGTATATTTAGACTTGTTCAATAACATACAGCAACCAAATAAAAGAATGAACAATAAAACTTTAATAAACCTAAATATGAGATATCTGAAAATTCTTTTATTGATTTACTGTATATAAATTATTGTATATCAAGAACTTTAAATTTCAATACTCCATCGGGAGCTTCAACATCAATATTATCGCCTATGGAATGACCTAAAAGAGACATTCCGAGAGGAGATTCATTTGAGATTTTACCCAAAGACGGGTCAGCTTCAGCGGAGCCTACGATAGTATATTCAACTTCTTCCTCAAACTCTTCGTCATAAAGTTTTACTTTATTTCCAATATTTACTTTTCCCGTACTTATTTCTTCTTCGTCAATAACCTCAGCGTTTCTGAGCATTTTTTCAATAGTAATAATTCTTGCCTCAATTTCGGCTTGTTCTTCTTTTGCGGCGTCGTATTCAGCGTTTTCGGAAAGATCGCCTTGTCCTCTTGCTTCTTTTATTTTTGCCGCAACCTCTTTACGTCTTACGACTTTAAGGTTTTCAAGTTCGTCCTCAAGATTTTTAAGACCTTCATAAGTTAAGACTATTTTTTTATTTTCCTCTGCCATTAAAAGCACACTCCTTCTCTAGCAATCCGCGAAAATTTAGGGGCGAAACAATAATATAATATTTAAATGTATCATAGTTTTATAAAAACTTACTATAGTATTTTTTATTGTTTCGCTATACATCGGATTATCTTTAAAATTATATCCCACATAAAATAGAATGTCAATATTTTTTCCGAAAAACTATGGAAATATTATTGACATATTTATAAGAAGACAATAAAATAATGGGTAAGAAACTCAAGAGATTTAAAGCCCAGTACAACGATTTGCGAAAATTTTATTGTTTATAGTCAATCAACTTAAAAATAAGTAAGTTGATTGACTATAAACAGGTTTCTTGAATATTATTGAGATAGGAGGTATTTTTTTGAAAGATTTTTTTTGCGGAAACAGAAAAAGAATTTCAGATATTATTGACGATAGGAGTGTTATTGTTTTATTCGCCGGAGATGCTCCCATAAAAAGGGGCGATGAGAAGTACCATTTTTCTCCTGATAGAAATTTTTATTATGCTACAGGTATTGACAGTGAAAAGATTATTTATATGGCTTATAAATTTAACGGAGAATTTTTGGAGTGTCTTTTCCTCGAAAGATATGACCCTGTGTCGGCAAAATGGACAGGTGAAGTAATGGGAAACAAGGAGGCTGAAATAAAGTCGGGAATTAAAGAGTTTAAGTTTATTGACGAGTTTGAAAAATATTTCTCTGATATTGTATTCTCAAAAAGAATTGAAAAGAGTTATCTTGACCTTGAAAACAGAGAAATGAGAAATTTTACTCCCGCTTTTGAATTTTCTGAAAAAATTATAAAAAATTATCCTTATGTTGAAATTAAAAATTGCTATAATATTTTCGCTGAGCTCAGACGTATAAAACAGCCATTTGAAATTGAAAAAATAAAAAAAGCTATTGATATAACAAAAGAAGGTATTCTTCTTATGATGAAAAACTCAAAGGCAGGTATGTTTGAATATGAAATTGAGGCATATTTTGATTTTACGGTAAAAAAAAGAGGCGCTACGGACTTCGCTTTTAAATCTATCGCCGCAAGCGGTAAAAACGCTGCTGTTCTGCATTATTCGGAAAACAGTAGCAAAACAAATGAAAATGATTTGATTTTATTTGACGTAGGGGCACAGGTAGATTATTACAACGGTGATATTACAAGAACTTTTCCTGTAAATGGAAAGTTTACCGAAAGGCAAAAGATTATTTACGATATTGTTTTAAGAGGACAGAAAAAAGTCATTGAAAATATTAAACCCGGTGTTCCTTTTAAAATATTAAATGAGATTTTAAAGGAATTTTATTTTGAAGAGTTGAAAAAAACAGGTCTTATTGCCGAGGACGGTTCTATAGACGATGTATCAGAATATTATTATCATGGGGTAAGCCACGCTTTGGGACTTGAAACTCACGACGCAGGAAGACACAACGAGGGTCTTTTGGAGATAGGTATGGTTCTGACTGTCGAGCCGGGACTTTATATTGAAAAAGAAAATATGGGGATAAGAATAGAGGACGATGTATTGGTTACGGAAAATGGCTGTGAAATACTTTCAAAGGATATTATAAAAGAAATTTCTGATATTGAGAAATATATGGATGTGGTATGAGTATGCTTGAGGAAGAACTTTATATCCCTGTAAAAAAATATTTTGAAAGAAGAGGGTTTAGGATTAAGGGTGAAGTCAAAAATTGCGATATGGCAGGGGTCAAGGGTGATATTTTGCTTATTGTGGAACTGAAAAGAAGTTTTAATTTAAAGCTTATTTATCAGGCTATGGAAAGGCAGAAAATTACGGATTATGTATATGTGGCTATTCCCAGACCTAAAAATTTCCGGAAAAAAGAAGTAAAGAGAATGTGCGAGCTTTTAAAAAGGCTTAATATAGGGCTTATTGTTGTAAATTTTGGAGAAAAAAGAACTTTAGTACAGACGGTATCGCAGCCAAATCCTGAAAAGTTTACGATAAATGGCAGTACAGGTAAAAAATATATTTTAAATGAATTTAACGGAAGGTCAGGAGATTTTAATATAGGAGGAAAAAATAAAACCAAAATTGTTACAGCGTACCGTGAAAAATCTATTGAAATAGCTTGCTTTCTGGAAGTACTTGTAAAGGGAACCGGAGCGGAACTTAAAAAGCTTGGCTGTGATAAATATACAACGTCTATTATGTACAATAATTTTTATGGTTGGTTTTATAAAATAGGCAGAGGTACTTATATATTAAGTGAAAAGGGAAGAATGTATTTAGGCGGTGATGAATTTACCGATATTATTGAATTTTACAGAAAAGAGGCTAAAGAAAGATGTTTAAAATATCAAGAAATGACAGATGCTGGTGTGGAAGCGGGAAAAAGTACAAAATATGCCACGAAAGAAACGATGAGGAAAAATTAGGAGAATATCAGAAAAATGGATATATTATTCCTGACAGAAGTCTTATTTTAAGTCAGGAGCAAATTCAAGGAATAAGGGAAAGCGCAAAACTTACAGTAAATATTATGGATGAGGTGGACGGATTTGTAAAAGAGGGAATTACTACAGATGATATTAATAAATTTGTACATAAAATGACCGTAGAGGCAGGAGGAATTCCGGCGCCGCTTAATTATGAAGGCTTTCCAAAAAGTGTATGCACTTCTTTAAATAATGTAGTATGCCACGGTATTCCTGACGATACTGTACTTAAAAGCGGTGATATTTTAAATGTTGATATTACAACAATTTTAAATGGGTATTATTCTGATATGAGCAGGATGTATATGATTGGCAATGTTTCGGACGAGGCTAAAAGACTTGTAGAGGTTACAAAAGAATGTATGTATGCCGGAATTGACGCTGTTAAACCATATATGCCTGTTTCGGTAATAGGAAATGCTATTAATGAGATTACTGACAGAGAGGGGTACTCAATTATAAGGGCTTTAAGCGGTCACGGAGTGGGTCTTGAGTTTCATAATGAACCTGTTATTGAGCATTATCGTACCGACAGAAAAACTATGATTATGGTACCCGGAATGGTATTTACTGTTGAACCTATGATTAATCAGGGAACTTTTGACTGTGATGTGCTTGATGACGACTGGACTGTGGTTACAAAGGACGGAAAACTTTCCGCTCAATGGGAACACACGGTTTTAGTTACTGAAACGGGAGTTGAGATTATAACAAAGTAAAAATAGTTTTAAAAATATGAAAGCTGACACACTGACCTTACAGCAATTCCGGTATGGATAGAAAAAATATTTTTTATATTTATACCGAAATTGCTGCAATAGCAAAAGGAATGGTTTGTGCTTTGTGGTTTTGAATTTTTGTATCAGGTTATATAAGTGTTCTTTTAAGCCAGTTTTCAAAAGCGTCTGTCCATTTGTTTGTTCCTTCTACATCAGCGCATTTTACAATACCTAATCCGTGTCTGCCGCTTGGGTATATATGAAGTTCAAAGGGAATGGATTTGTTTTTAAGGGCAAGTGACATTTCAAGTGAATTTCTTACAGGTACGCTCATATCCTCAAAGGTATGCCACATAAAAACTGGAGGCATATCATCACGAACGTTTTTCTCACATGATAATTTTTCATAAAGAGCAGGATTGTTTGCGGAAATTCGCTCTTTAGAGCCAGTATGACAAAATTCATCATTCATTGTAATGACGGGATAGCAAAGAACACAGGCATTAGGTCTTGATGAAACTTTATCTATTTCATCTGTTGGGGTATATTCATTTTCATCATAATATTCCACCGCAAGGCAGGTAGCGTGGGCTCCGGCGGAAAAACCCATAACTCCGATTTTATCAGGAAGTATATTAAATTTCTTAGAGTAAAACCGTATATATTTTATTCCTCGCTTTATATCAACAACCGGAGCAGGGTATGAGTATGGCTCAACGCGGTAATCTACCACAAAGGCGTTTATTCCACGGTTGTTCAGCCATTTTGCTATAGGTTTACCCTCGTGTTCGGCTCTATGAGTATAGCCCCCTCCCGGAACAATCACCATACACGGGTGTGATTTTCCATCGTTTATGATATAAGGGGTTATTGCTGATGTACCTAAATTTTCACCTACATCATATTCTTTTTTATAAAAAGGAATTTCATTGTTTTCCCAAAGTTTTATTTTTTTCAATTTTTGTTGCCTCCTATACGTACTAATTTAAGAATATAGTCAATCAACTTGAAAATATATAAAAGGGAAACAAGATAAAAATTATTTTTTCAAGGCAGAGGAAAGAAAGTATAGTCGCCGTCCTATGCCAACTGACGATAACACGGAAAAAATAATTTTTAGCTGTCGAACTTATTTATTTTTCAAGTTGATTGACTATAAAAGATTTATTTGGCAAGGTCTTGCCATGAAAGCAGTTTTTCAGCAAAAGCGGTCATTTCTTTTTGTGTTTCCGCTTTGTTTATATAAAAACGAGTCTCAGCGCTATGAGGAATACCTTTTATATATTTTCCCATGTGTCTTCTCATTTCACGCACACCTATATGTTCGCCTTTATATTTTACAAGCATATCAAGATGTTTTATGGCAAGATTGAGTTTTTCTTTAATTGTAGGCTCAGGCAAAAGCTCTCCCGTATTTATATAGTGAATTGTACGACCGAATATCCACGGATTTCCCTCTGCCGCCCGTCCAATCATTACAGCATCGCATCCTGTATAATCTAAAAGAGCTTTTGCTTTTTCGGGACTGTCAACATCTCCGTTTCCTATGACAGGAATATTTACATGTTTTTTTACTTCTTTAATTATATCCCAGTCAGCCTCACCGCTGTAATACTGTTCTCTTGTACGGCCGTGCACAGCTATTGCCGACGCGCCGTTTGCCTCGGCTATTTCAGCGATATACGGAGCGTTTATACAAGTATCGTCAAAGCCTTTTCTTATTTTTATTGTTATGGGTTTTGATACGGCGGAAGAAACGCTTTTAACAATTTTACCAATAAGTTCAGGATTTCTCATAAGGGCGGAGCCTTCGCCGTTTTTTACGATTTTAGGAGCCGGGCAACCCATATTTATATCAATTATGTCAGCGTACATACTTGTTTTTTCCGCCATTTTGGCAAGTATGTCAGGGTCTGAACCAAATAATTGTATTACGGCGGGACGTTCTTTTTCAGATACCTCAAGCATTTCTTTTGTATTTTTATTATTATGAAAAATTCCTTTGGCGCTGACCATTTCAGAATATACAAGTCCGCATCCGAACTCTTTGCATATTATTCTGAAAACAAGGTCGGTTACTCCGGCCATAGGCGCAAGGAATATATTATTTTCAAGAGTCAAATTTCCTATATTCATTTTATAATTTATTGCCTTTCATTTTAAATTCAGTCTGTGTGCTTTGCGAAAACAGGTTTACTCCATAGGTTTTATACCAAAGACTTAATGAATTAAAAAGTTCCGCTTTTTCTTTTTTGATTTTTTCTATCTCAAGCCGAGAACCTATTTCGTCAAAGTCAAAATCGTTTTCATTATTTATTGTTTCAATATATACATCTCCGTTTTCATAAAATCCAATCATAAATATACAATGGATTTTCTCGGCTTTTGAAGAAGTAATGGCCTTCAGTTCCTCTTTTATCATTGTGGGAAGACTTTCTTCCATACAGGGATCTATATAATATTTTTTATTGTAGCAGGATGCCGCGCTTATGGTTATTTTTCTCATTTTTAGCTCCTATGAAAATGCCGATTTAAATATTACAAAAAAGTCTTATTTTTGTATCATTAAAAAACAATTCTTTTGTTTAAAAATTTTATGGTGTAGAGCAATTCGAAAGTTTTTTAGCGAAAAACAATAAGATAATTCTTTCATAATTATTGAATTAATCAGCATTTCTTTATATATATTTTCCGTCTTTTAATCTTACAGATACTTCACCTGACGCTAAAAAGATTGAATTGTTTTCAGGATTCTTTATTACAAGTTCTCCTTTTTCAGAAATATCGGAAACTATGCCGGTTATTGTTTCTTTTTTAGAAACGGCTTTTATTTCTTTTCCTATATTAACGCAAAGTGTTCGATATTCTTCAACAAAAGAATTAAAATTTCTGGTTTTTATGAATTTATAATAATTTTTTTCAAATTCATTCAAAACAAGGTTTAAAATTTCAGCTTTTTTAAATACTTTTCCTGTTTCTATAAAAAGAGAAGTGGCTTTATCACTTAATTCATCGTCAAAGTATCTTTCATTTATGTTTATGCCTATACCAACGACTACATAATTTACACGTTCTATTTCACAGCTTATTTCAGTTAAAATACCAACAGCTTTTTTACCGTTTATTATAACATCGTTCGGCCATTTGACATAAGATACAACTCCGGCTTTTCTTAAAGCCACACATACAGAAAGTCCCGCTATTAATGTAAGAGAGGTTATATCCTCCGGAATTAAATCAGGTTTTAACACTATTGAAAACGCAAGGTTAGAGTTATTTGAATGTGTCCATATATGTCCAAGCCTGCCTTTTCCTTTTGTCTGTTTTTCCGCAATGACTAAAAATCCGTCTGAAACTCCTTTTTGAGCCTGTCTTTTTGCCTCTTCGTTTGTGGAATCGGTTTCTTTAAGGTTTATAAAGTTTTTTCCGAATATTTTAGTAGTGACAGTTTTTTTGATTTCATAGTCATTTATTACATCAGATGAATCTTCAAGTCGGTAACCTTTATTTGTGAAAGATGTTATCTTATATCCGTATTCTTTAAGTTTTGAAATATTTTTCCATACGGCACTCCTTGAAATATTGAGGATTTTTCCTATTTCCTCACCGGAGATAAAGCCGTCTTTTGATTTTAGAAGTTCTAATATTTTATATTTCATGTTTTATGTCCTTTATTTTTTATTTTGAGGGGTCTTAAACATATCAGCAACGTCAGAGCTGTTTGGCTTTTGTTTGGTGTTAGGATATTTTTCCTCACTGAAGTCGCTTATATATATCGCTTTTATCTCAAAATCTCCGAAATCCGCCTCTTTTAATTTTTGTGATAATCTTTTTTTCATTTCATCTTTTACATATTCGGTGCTTTCCTCACTTGTCAGTTTCTCATAGCCTATAGAGTTAAGAGCGTCAGATACAATTCGCTTATACTCATTATCATCTATAGATTTCAGACCTTCAACATCACCCTCAAAACTCATTTTTGTCGTAAATGTACGGGGAATGTCATCACCGCCTGTTGGAACAGAAACGGAAACGCTTGGTTTATCAATTATTCCTGTAGAGTTTTTTGTAAATAATAGAATTGTGAAAACTACTCCCGCCAAAAGAATGAAAATGACTATTAAGATTGCTATGAGTCCGGAATAATCTTTTTTTCTCGGTACAAATTTTTTATATTTTGCCATGACTAATCACTCCTTTTAATTTAACAATTACATTATAGAAATTTGTAAGGTTTTTAGCGCAAAATGATAAAATAATGCCTTGCTATACTATATTTTATTATAACTGTCTGAATATTTTATTGTTTTGCTGTAAATTATGTTAAAGATTTTCTGAGTTTTATAAGATACGCCTCGTCAAAATCATAATCGGTATTGCAGAAATGACAATGAAGAGTAGCTTTTTTATCATTTTTTATAATATCATCAAGTTCAGATTTCCCTATGCTTAAAAGAGCTTTTTCAACTTTTTCTCTTGAACAGCCGCAATGAAAGTCTGTATTTATTTTATCAAGAATGTTTAAACCGAATTGTCCCAAAATATTTTCTAGAATATCCGAAGGGGTCATTCCGTCTTCAAACATTGACGTTATTGATTTTATTTTTGCCATCTTATTTTCTATTACTGAAATTATTTCATCATCACAGTCGGGCATAACCTGTATTATTAATCCACCCGCCTGTCTGACCGTATAATCCCTGTCTACAAGTATGCCAAGTGCAACCGCTGACGGAATTTGTTCTGAAACAGCGAAATAATAAGTCAAATCTTCCGCTATTTCTCCTGAAACTAATGGGATTTGCCCGACATAAGGTTCTTTTAATCCCAAATCTTTTATAACAGTAAAGTTTCCTTTTCCAAGAGCCCCTGATACATCAAGTTTTCCATTTGATTTTAGAGGAATATCAACTAAATTGTTAAAACAATAACCTTTTACTTCTACTTTATTGTTTGCTGTGACTATTATTCCTCCGCCGGGACCGTCTCCTTTTATATTTATTGTAAGTATATCTTTATCATCTTTAAGCATACACCCCATCAAAGCTCCAGCGGTAAGAGTTCTTCCAAGAGCGGCGGTCATTACTGGCGATGTTTTATGTTTTAAAAAGGCAGTGTTTACAGTTTCTCTTGTTGTAGCCGCAAAAGCTCGGACACTTCCGTCTCCTGCGGTAGCTCTTAATATATAATCCATTTTTTTCTCCTTTTATTTCGGGTATTTTCCTTTTTCCTGAGCTACGAAAAATATTCGCTCGCTGTTTTTTTCAGGTAGGGCGAAAGTAAGCTCATTAAATACAGCTATAAATTCAAGTCCTGATTTTTCAATCAGCTCTTTTATTTTTTCAATAGTATAGCCTTTTTCATAATGTTCTTCTTCAAACCGCTCATAAAGTCCGGTTTTATCATCTTTTATAAAGAAATTTGTATAATACTCATTTATGCTTTCTTCCTCGTCATAGTAATTTTCCCATGTATACGCAGATGTTTCATCGGTATAAGAAAAACTGTTTTGAGCAAGAATGTTTTTAAACTTATATATTGTATTTAAGTCGAATATAAATAATCCATTTGGATCAAGATAATTATTTACAAGTTTAAATACTTTAAGAAGGTCTTTCTCTTCTGTAATATAATTTATGCTGTCACAAAGGCTTAATATACAGCTTACAGTTCCATATAGCTCAAAATCAGTCATATCCTGCTCCAAATATAAAATTTCTTTTCCGTTTTTCTGAGCCTTTTCCTTAGCTTTTGAAAGCATTTCAGATGAACAGTCTATTCCTATTACATCATATCCCATATCCGAAAGTCTTTGTGTTATATTTCCTGTTCCGCAGCCAAGTTCAGCTATAAGCTTTGGTGAAAGAGAATATTTATCCCATATTTTTTTTATATATTTAATCCATTCATCATATGGGGTATCGGACATAAATTTATCATAAACTTTTGAAAAATTTTCATATGCTGGCATTTTATCACCTCTTAAAGTTGATTGACTATAATTGAACGGGTATGTCTATATGCCTAACACCCATAACTTTATTACGGCAGGAGCTTCTCTTAAATATGATACAACGGCGGATTTCCACTCATCAGGGGCCGGAAAGCATAATACGTCTATTCCCGCGTTTTTAGCGAGGTTATACGAGCGGTAACAATGAAACCGGTTTGTGATAAACGCTGTTTTATAAGCATCTTTTTTACCGGCAAAAAATTCATCGAGTATTTTTTTTGAGTTTACAAAGTTTTCGTATGTTGAAGAAGAAGAGTCTTCTTTTATTATTTTTTCTTTTGGAACGTTATGGGCAATAAGGTATTTTTCCATAGCTAAGGCTTCGGGAATATCTTCATTGAATCCTTGCCCTCCGCTCACAATTATTATAGCTTGAGGATTTTCTTCCAAATATGAAAGGCAGGAGTCAAGACGTTCTTTAAGCGTATCGGCAACATCAGAACCGTCAAGCCCGCAGCCTAACACTATTACGGCATCTTCTTTCTTGTCAGAGTAAGGTACTCCGAATAAAAAATATATAAAAATTATAATTGATATCATACATAAAAGGCCGGTTAAAAATGTAATTTTTAAAAATGTTATATATTTATTATTAATTTTTTTCGTTCTGCAATAGCTGAAAAAAGCAATAGCTAGTCCTATGACCATTATTACTAAAATTCCAAAGTGATATCCGGAAAAAATCATAACACTTATGCCATATAATATACATATGGCGGAAATTATGTTTAAAAATGTAAATTTGAAATTGTTTATCATAGTTTAATCTCCGTATGAAAGTTTTTTGCGTTGTCCAAAGACTTACTATATATCCGGCAAATATTAACAAATAAATATACAGTAAATACTTTATTGTTTTGCTATAGGCTGAATTTTGTGATAATTATATTGTACAGTATTTATTGGCAAATATCAATATAATAATATACGAAATTGTTGATTGACAATTTGTATAAAAATTAAAAAATCAAAGTAAATTAAATTTTAAAAAAAATTTGTTAAAAACTATACAAATTTTTTATCATTTGTGGTAAAATTTATTTGTGAGAAGGATATACTTACAAGTTATCCGAAAAATAATTAACTATAGGAGGACTTTTTTATGAACACAGAACAAATGGCTATAAACACAATAAGGCTTTTAAGTGCTGAGGCTATTGAAAAGGCTACTTCAGGTCATCCGGGTATTACAATGGGTTCCGCACCCCTCGCTTATACTCTTTGGTCTAAATTTTTAAAACATAATCCTGAAAATCCTGATTGGGTTGACCGCGACCGTTTTGTTTTATCTGCGGGTCACGGCTCAATGTTGCTGTATTCCTTGCTTCATCTCTTTGGTTATGGATTAACTATTGACGACCTTAAAAATTTCAGACAATTTGGCTCTATGACTCCGGGACATCCTGAATATGGTCATACCAAGGGTGTTGAGATTACAACGGGACCTTTGGGACAGGGTGTTGCAAATGCAGTAGGTATGGCTGTCGCTGAAAGTCACCTTGCCGCGAAATTTAATAAAGATGACATAAAAATTGTTGATCATTATACATATGCTTTATGCGGAGATGGATGTATGATGGAAGGTGTAGCATCAGAAGCAGCATCTTTAGCCGGAACTTTGGGACTTGGAAAGCTTATTTTGCTTTATGACTCAAATAATATTACCATTGAGGGAAGCACTGATATTGCTTTCAGGGAAAATGTAGGAGACAGATTCAAAGCTTATGGCTGGCACGTTCAGAAAGTTTTGGACGGAAACGACACTGAGGCTATTGGAAAAGCTATTGAGGAGGCTAAGAAAGTTTCAGATAAGCCGTCTTTAATTGAGGTAAAGACAATTATCGGATACGGTTCTCCAAATAAAGCGGGCAAACCGTCAGCTCACGGCGCTCCTCTTGGTAAAGATGAGATTAAACTTACAAAAGAAAATTTAGGCTGGCCTTATGAAGAGGAATTTTATGTTCCAGATGAGGTGAAAGCTGAAATTTCAGAAATCAAAAAATCTCTTAAAGCCAAAGAGGAAAAATGGAACGAGCTTTTTGCTGAATATGAGAAAAAATATCCTGAACTTGCCAAAGAATGGAAGTTATGGCAGGAAAATGATTACGCAAAGGCTCTTTATGACGATGAGGATTTCTGGACTTATACAGAGGATAAGGCTACAAGAGAATCATCTGAAATTGTCCTTAATAAAGCAGCTAAGTTTATTCCGAATCTTTTTGGCGGTTCCGCAGACCTTTCACCGTCAAATAAAACCGTTATGAAAGGCAGGGAGTATTTCTCAAAAGAAACTCCTGACGGTTCTAACTTTCATTTTGGTATACGTGAACACGCTATGACAGCTATGGCAAACGGCATTATGGCTCATGGCGGTCTCAGAGCTTATATAGCCGGATTTTTTGTATTTTGCGATTATATGAAACCGTCTTTAAGACTTTCAGCCATTATGAAACTGCCTGTTGTCAGCGTACTTACTCACGACAGTATTGGTGTTGGTGAGGACGGTCCTACACATCAGCCTATTGAACAGCTTGCAGGATTAAGAAGTATTCCTAATTATATTGTATTCCGTCCATGCGACACAAATGAAACGGCAGCAGGCTGGTATGCCGCTCTTACAAGAAAAGACGCTCCTATGGGTCTTGTGTTTACCAGACAAAAAACAAAGCTCTTGAAAGAAACAGGTAAAAACGCTCTTAAAGGCGGTTACATTTTGAGAGATTCAGAAAAGGAAACTCCCGATGTTATACTTATGGCATCAGGCTCAGAAGTAGGTCTTATTTATGACGCTTATGACAAACTTAAAGAAAAAGGTGTTGACGCAAGAGTTGTAAGTATGCCGTCATTTGAACTTTTTGAGGAACAGCCGGACGAATACAAAGAAAGCGTTCTTCCTAAAAATGTTACAAAACGTCTTGCTGTAGAAGCCGCTTCTGATTTTGGATGGCATAAATATATCGGTCTTGACGGAGATATTATTTGTATGGAAGGTTATGGTGAATCCGGTCCTTACGCTAAACTTTTTGTTAAATACGGATTTACTGTAGACAATGTTGTTGAACGAGCTATGAAACTTTAATTAATAAATTTGTCTGAAAACTATTAAACTATCAGATAATCGCGTTTTTTGCTTATTGGCGGAATCCGTGATTATCTGGCAGTTTATTAGACTTGTTCAATAACCTAGGCGATAATGATTGACAAGAGATTTTTTCGTCAGGCAAAGTATGGGGGACAGATACTCTGTATCAATAGTAATATATAAAAAATGATGAGTCTGAACTAAATATTGAAAATGAAAATTTCTACATTAACGGTTGTGGATATAATACAGATAAATACGGTGTTATAAGTGTAAACGATGCTGTATATATTGGAAAAAGATTTAAATTCATATAAAAAGTTATGTGTTGATATTAACGCTGAGGAAGAAAGGAAACTTTGGGACTTATATGCATTCTGATATAAAAAAAATTGACAGACAGATGAAATTTATTATTGAAATAGATAAGCTTAAAAGTGTATTCAGACAATCTTTACTTACAGATGGGTCAAGACATGAGAATGATGCGGAACATTCATGGCATTTATGTATGCTTGCTATAACTTTAGAGGAATACGCGTGGAAGGGTACTGATATTTTGAAGTGTATTAAAATGCTTCTTATTCACGATATTGTTGAAATTTATGCCGGAGATACATATTTATACGATGAGGAAGGAAACAAAGATAAAGAAGAAAGAGAAAAGAAATCCGCTGAAAAAATATATGGAATTCTTGATGATATACAGAAAAAAGAGTTTATGGATTTATGGATTGAGTTTGACAACGGAAAAACAAAAGAGGCTATATTTGCTAATATACTTGACCGTGTTCAGCCGATTATGCTTAATTATCTTACAGAAGGCAAGATGTGGATTAAAAATAAAATTAGCAGAGAGCAGGTATTGGATAAGGCGTGGCGTGTTTTTGAGTTCGCACATACCGATATTTCATTATATATTATGAGGATTATAGAAGAAAGCGTTGATAAGGGATACCTTTTGCCATAAGATTTTAAAAATAAAATACAGCGTCTTTAAATAAGCTTTTTAAAGCTTGCTTAAAGACGCTGTGTTTTATAAAGAAATACTAACAGCAAAGCAATAAAATAACACCACAGCAAATTTTTTATAAAGTATAATAATTCAAGGTTTATTTTATTGTTTTGCCCTGAAAATTTTGCTGATGGACATAATTTTATTTTTAAATTACAACGACACATAAAATACCGTCCTGTAATTAAACTTAAATCGCACGGGTAACTTTATTGGAGCGTAAACATCTTGTACAGATGTAAATTGATTTAACTGTTCCGTTTTCAACGATTTTAACTTTTTTAACGTTAGCTTTCCAAATTTTATTAGCGCGTCTGCTGACCTGACTACGATTAATACTTATTCTGTGTCCTTTTTGTCTTGATTTATCACAAATTGCGCATTTTGCCATTCTAACGACACCTCCTTAATAGTAAATATAAAAATCACCGTTCATTATTATAACAGAAACAGAGTGTAAATGCAAGGAAAACTTTAATTAAAAAATAAAAAAGTGTGTACAAAAAATATTTGGTTGTAAATGTAGTTTTTGTTAAATTAAACTAAATATATAAATGCTATAGTAATTACACAAAAATTCCGAAAAGAAAAATATTTTATAAGTGATGTAATATTATTATTGACAGTAAAGAATATTTGATATATAATTAAAACATAATAATAGAAACGTTTCCAAAATGCGGGGTGTTAAGATGTGGTGACTATTAAAGATGTAGCAAAAGAAGCTGGGGTCGGAGTAGGTACCGTTTCTAGATTTATTAATGGGGACGACGCTGTTAAAACGAAAAACAGGATATTGATTAATGAAGCTATAAAGAAGCTTGGCTATGAGGTAAATTCTATTGCCAGAAGTATGAAAACACAAAAAACAATGACTATTGGGGTAATTGTACATTCTCTTACAAATATGTTTAGTATGAAAGTAATTGAGAATATTGAACAGTACCTTGAAGGTATGGGATATGGTATTATTGTAGCCGGCTGCGGTGGAAATGAAAATATTCAGTATGAAAAAATTATTAAAATGAAAAAAAGAATGGTAGACGGACTTGTGATTATGCCTGTTACCAGAGATTCTGAAAAAATTAAAAATATTGTGACAGATATTCCGTGCATACTTGTTGACAGGGTTTTGGATAAAAATATTTTTGATTCTGTTACGGTTGATAATGAAACTCTTGTATTTGAGAAAATGTGTGAGGTTATAAAACAGGGATTAAAAAAAATTGCTGTTATTGAAGGGCCTGAAAGTATTTCTAATGCTCTTGAAAGAAAAAAGGATTTTACAATGCTCTTGAAAAAAATAATATTAAATGTGAATTCAGTGTTACAGCCGATTATGATGCTGATGCCGGATTTGAGGCAATGACAGCGGCACTTGAGCGAAATATTGATATGGTGTTTATTTCAAATCACGAACAGCTTATAGGAGCTCTCAAGGCTCTTAATAAAAGCGATAAAAGAATATATATAGTCGGATTTGACGGAATTGATTTGCCGTGGCTTTTGAATATGCCTTATTCTTTTATAGAACAGCCTATTGAGGAAATAGGAAGAAGAGCTGCGGGACTATTAATTGAACGAATTGAAAATCCTGATATGGCTATAAAAAATGTGGTTATAAGATAAAAATTCTTGTCAAAAATAGAAACGTTTCTAAAAATAACACGAAAGGAGAGTATATTTTTTATGAAAAAATTTTTTTTAAAGGGGCTGACTATAGTTTTGAGTTTTGTTATTTCAGGTTCTGCCGCTGTATTTGGTGAAACAAGTAAAAAAGTACAAAGTTTTGACAGTGAAAAAGTTATTTATTTTAATTCTCCTCTTGAAGAGGGGTTTTGGAAAATGAACCCTAATGTTGACAGAAAAGAAATTTATAAAGATAAAGACGGAAATACGGTTCAAAATCCTTATAAGGCGGAAAAAGACGGAAATGAGTTCAATAATTCCGATTATTATGAGTATTTATGGACAAAAGGTCTGCCTATAGGAAACGGCAGGCTAGGCGCGGTTATTATGGGAGGAATTGATAAGGAAGTAATTCAGGTAAATGAAAGCACAATATGGACAGGGTCACCTTATGTTGATGAAAACGGTAATATAACTGGAGGCTCAAGAAAAGACGGCTGGAAAACCTACAGGGGAGAGGACGAAAATGGAAATCCCGCTGATATAGGAACAAAGGAAGGTACGGTTTCTTATGAATCGTTAAATACAGATAACACTCCTTATGTTAAATTTGAGGAGGGAAATGCGGAAAGTATTAAAAATTTTGAGGAAAAAGCAAGGGAGGCTGTCCAAAACAGAAAAAATCTTGATTGTCTTGTTGAAAAGAAATTTTTGGGAGAGCCTGTCAAACAAAAAGCGTATCAATCTTTTATTGAGGTATATCTTGATTTTGGACAAAAAAATGACGGAGTGTCAAATTACAACAAAAGGCTTGATATGGATAAAGCTATAGCCACAGTTGAGTATGACTATGACGGTGTTCACTTTTTAAGAGAAAGTTTAGCAAGTTTTCCTGACCAGACTGTAGCCACAAAGGTGTCAGCTGATAAAAACGGGGTTCTCAATTTTAAAGCAGAGCTGCATACTTTCCATAATAATGAAAATTGCAGTCCTGAGTGGAGAAAAATTTCCGATAATGAAATAGCACTTACGGCGAAAGTTCAGGACGGAAATAAAAAAGGCGAGGTCGGAAACGAAAGTAAAATAAAATTTGAGGCAAGGCTTATAATAAATTCTGATAACGCTGAAATTTCTGTAAGCGATGATTGTAAATCAATAAATGTATCAGACGGTACGGAAGTTTACATATATGTTGTGGGAGCGTCAAATTATATTGATTTTATAACTCTTGATGACTCAAAGCCTGAAAAGGACTGCGAGATGTATTCAAAAAATGTTTTATCAAAAAATTATGACGATATAAAAAAATCACATATTGAGGATTATCAGGTATTGTTTAATAAATCGTCTTTAACTATTGAAAATCAAAGTGACAGGGATTTTGGAGCCATTCAGACACAAGAGAGAAGCAGAGCGCCTCTTTCAGACGGAAAAAGCGGTTATACTATAGGAGATGGGAACAAAAAACTTAAATCAACATTTTCAGAAGGGGATAATTCTTTAGCTACGCTTATTTTTAATTATGGCAAATACCTTATGATTTCAGGCTCAAGAGAAAATGGTCAGCCCCTTAATCTTCAAGGTATATGGAATTCAACAAACAGTCCATCTTGGAACGGCAAGTTTACAATAAACATAAATACGGAAATGAATTATTGGCTGGCTCAGGTTTCTGGTCTTGGAGATTGTGAAAAAACATTGCTTGAGGCGATTAAAGATTTAGCTAAATCAGGATATTCAACAGCCAGAGAACAATATGCTGTTACAGATGATGACGGCGTGTATCAGGAGGGTGATCCGTGGGTATTACACCACAATTTTGATATATGGAAAGGAACTCAGCCTATTGACAATGCTACCGCCGGTGTATGGCCCGTAGGAGGAGCGTGGCTATTAGACCATGTATGGCAGTATTATGAGTTTAATAAAGATGAACAATATTTAGCGGAGTTTTATCCCATTATGAAAGGAGCTTGTAAATTTTTCTCCGAATTTTTAGTTGTCGACCCGAAAACAGGTTATCTCGTTACAGCAGCGTCAGTATCACCTGAACACGGTGGTATTCAGCCCGGACCGGCTATGGATTGCCAGTTAATAAGAAATCTTTATGAGATAACAATTAAGTCAAGAGATATTTTGAAAGATACTTCAGATAATGAATTGTTTTCAAAGCTTTCAGACCAGCTTGATGGAACAAACGGCTCCGCTATGATTGCGCCCAATCTTATTGATGAGAATGGATTTATTGAGGAATGGACAAGAGGAGATGTTTCTTATGATTTACAGAAACAAAAATCTGATAAGCTTCCGTCATGGTCTTTAAATGAGTACAAAAGAAACGATGATGGTACTTTCGCTCTTGATAAAGATGGAAATAAAATTGTAGAGAATGTTTATGATATGAAATATCACGGTGCTGTTAATAATGATGCTCATAAACATTGTTCTCATTTATGGGAGTTGTTTCCGGGGTCAAATTTAAGTGCTTTTTCTTCTGATAAGGAAGAAGGTCAGATTTTTGACGCTTTTATGAAAACAGCTAAATCCAAAGGTAAAGCGGGTCAAGGCTGGGGACTTGCGTGGAGGACAAATTTATTGGCAAGATGCCTTGACGGGGAGAACGCATATAATATGATAGAAACATTGCTTACAACAAGGCTTTCACCTAATATGTTCGACCAGCACCCTAATTTTCAGATTGACGGAAATTATGGTATAGCAAACGGTATGGCAGAAATGCTTATACAAAGTCACGACGGCGCGGTAACAATACTTCCCGCGCTTCCCGAAAAATGGAGCAAGGGAAGCTTTAAAGGATTTAAAGCAAGAGGCGGATTTGATATTTCTGCGGACTGGGAAAACAGTATTGCCCAGAATATTATTATAAAAAGTGAATATGGCGGAAAAATTACTGTAAGAGCAAAATCCCTTGACGGGAAAACAATTAAAAATTCAAAAAATAATAATGTTAAATATGAAGTAAAAGAACCTATGAAAGGGTTTGACATTATTACTTTTAATACTTCAAAAGGAGAGGTATATACAATAAAATAATATTATTTATAACGAAACAATAAAAGAATCAACAGGTAATTAATATTCTTTTATTGTTTCGCACTAAAAATTTTGCATTTGCTATAAGGAGGATTTTATATGCTGAAAAAAGTATTTGGAATGTTTTTAGCTATGATTATGACAGTAAGTCCATTAGCGTTAAGTATTTCTGTTTCCGCAAGCGAAGAGGAACTTTCAGAGTATGAGTTGAAGAAAAACAGCTTTGACCCTGAATATGTTATGTGGACCGATAAAATGATTGATGAGGGTTTTGCCGCCCTTAGTCCTAATCAAAGCAATAAAGAATCTGACGGACTTTCTGAAACAAAAACGCCTTACGGAAAAACTACTGATAAAAATCTTACCAAATGGGCGGAATACGAGTTTTTATGGACTCACGGCTATCCTGTCGGAAACGGTCGTATGGCGGCGGTTGTTATGGGAGGAATTGACAAAGAGGTTATTCAAATTAACGAGGATACTGTATGGACAGGTTCTCCTTATGTAGACCTTACTACAGGAGAGCCTACAAGCGGTTCCCAAAAAGAGGGCTGGAGATATTTCAGAGGCGCTAACGCTGACGGTGAGCCTGCCGATATAGGTGCTACAGGTGCAGCTATAACTGTTGGTCCTGAAAGTTTTCAGAATGAGTTTCCGGCATTTAAAAATAAGAGCATTTCAAATATGGCTTTGAATGTTGTTAATAAAAGTGATAATGCCGCTGTACAACACAGATATGACCTTATATCAATGGTTGAGAAGTATTTTTTGGGAAGCCCAAAATCACAAAAAGCGTATCAGTCATTTGTTGAGACATATCTTGATTTCGGACAGAAAAACTCTGACGTCACAAACTACACAAAAGCTCTTAATATGAGAGATGCTACTGTTACAGTAGATTATGACTGTAATGGGGCTCATTTTACAAGAGAAACTATAGCAAGCTATCCTGACCAGACTATAGCGACAAATATTAAATCCACAGGAGAGCTTGATTTTAGCGCCGAACTTCACACTTTTCTTGAAAATCCTGTTTTTGAAAAGGTAGGCGAAAGCAATAATCAGATTAAAGTAACCGCTAAGGTTAAAGACGGAAAAACAAACGAGGTAGGCGGGGCAAGCAAGATTAAGATTGAAGGCAGACTTTATGTGGAAGCTCCGTCATCAACTGTTTCTGTTTCCGAGGACAATACAAAGGTTATTATAAAGGGAGGAAATGAAGCGACAGTATATGTTGTGGGCGCAACAAACTATGTGGATTATCTTACTCTTGATGCCGACAAACCCAATGCGGATTGCGATAAGTACATAAGTAAAATTAAAAATAAAAATTACAATCAAATAAAAACAGCTCACGAAAACGATTATAAAGAGCTTTTTGACCGTTCTTATATAACATTGGAAAATGACAAGGCTTTTAAATCAGAGGGAATTTCAACTGAAAAGCGTATCCGTAAGGATGTAAACGGTCAATCAGGATTTACAGTAGGTGCTGGAAATAAAACCGCGGACGCTAACAACGCCAAAGTTTATTCAACTCTGAATGACGGAGATAACAAGATTGTCACTCTTGATTTTAATTATGGAAAATATCTTATGATAGCCGGTTCAAGAGATTCCGATTCTTCTAAAGATGTTCCTATGAGTCAGCCACTTAATCTTACAGGAAAATGGAATCCGAGTTTAAGTCCGTCATGGGGCGGTAAATATACTATTAATATTAATACAGAGATGAATTATTGGCTTGCCCAACCGCTTAATTTGGCTGAATGTGAAAGACCTCTTCTTGACGTATTTAAAGACCTTGCGAAAAGCGGAAGTATTACGGCGAAAGAACAATATGGTATTTCAAATTCAAGAAAAGATGACAGTTATCAGCCCGGAGATCCATGGGTAATGCACCACAATTTTGACCTTTGGAGAGGTACTCAGCCCATTGACAACGCTACGGCAGGTGTATGGCCTACAGGAGGGATATGGCTTTTAGACCATGCATGGCAGTATTATCTTTATAATAAAGATAGTTCTTATCTCTCAGAATTTTATCCTATAATGAAAGGCGCTTGTGAGTTCTTTACTCAATTTTTGATAGTAGACTCACAGACGGGGTATCTTGTTACAGCGGCGTCGTGTTCTCCTGAACAGGGAAGTATTCAGCCCGGTCCCGCTATGGATACACAGCTTATAAGAAATCTTTATGAGCAGACTATTAAAGCTGCTGAAATTCTCGGAAAAGAAACAGAGGACTCTGTATTGCTTGAAAAAGTTAAAAGTCAGCTTCCTGCGGGAAGTTATTTGGCTGACGAAAAAGGAAAAATTGCCCCTAATCTTATAGACAAGAACGGTCTTATTCAGGAATGGGCAAGAGGAGATGTCGGTTTTGATTTTAGCTCAAGTGGTCAGTATAACGTTACAAATCCTTTTACAGGCGCAAATGGAACTGTAGGCGAACATGTAGCGTCAAATAACACAGGTCACAGACATTGTTCTCATTTATGGGAACTGTATCCGGGTACACACATAAACGCTTACAGTACAGATGAAAATGAAAAGGATATATTTAAAGCATATCAAAAATCTGTAGCCGCAAGAGGAGCGGGTACAGGTCAGGGATGGGGAGATGCATGGAGAATTGCACTTAATGCCAGAGCCCTTGACGGAAATGCCGCTTTTGATATGGTAGAACAGCTTATAAGAACACGTACATCTCCTAATATGTTTGGACAGCATCCTAATTTCCAGATTGACTGTAATTATGGTATGACAGCCGGAGTTGTTGAAATGCTTCTGCAAAGTCATACAGATACTATAGATATTCTTCCTGCCATTCCGGATGAATGGAAAGAAGGACAGTTTAAAGGATTTAAAGCAAGAGGAAATATTGAGGTAGGTGCTAAATGGAAAAAGGGTATACCTACGAGAGTTGATATAAAGTCTGTTGACGGCGGAGAGGTAAAAGTAAGAAGTCCTTATATAGGAACAGCAGTTGTTAAAGATTCTGACGGAAACGAGGTAGCAAGCAGACTTGAATCAGACAATAACGTGATTGTGTTTACCGCAGAGGAGGGAAAGGATTACGATATTGTTGGATTTGGAGAAATTCCGAAAGAAGAGGGAACAGAAGAAGTAACATGGATAAAACCAGCAAGTGAAACAAAAGGATTTTTCAGCGAGGTAATGAAAGACGGAGCGATTTCATTGCCTAAACAGGAAAATGGCGGAGCTAACGTAGGATATATTAGAAACGACCTTTCAGGGAAGTCTTTAGGTTTTGCTTATCCAAACTGCGAGCTTGACGGACTTAAAATGATTTCAATTAATTTGAATGGAAGACAGGCGGGCGAGCATAAAGTTTCTATAAGAATTGATTCTAAAGACGGCGAGGAAATAGCTCAGACAACTTTTGGAAAATGCGAGTATATGTATATTGATATGCCTGTTACAAAAGAACTTTCGGGAACACATGACTTATATGTTGTATTTACGGGAGATAAAAATGCGGGAGGCGAAAGCTGGTTTGTAAATGTAAAAGACCTTAAAGGAACAAGAGAGGTTACGTTTGTAAACCATGATATACTTACCGTTTATAAAGACGGAGAAAAATATATTAAAAATTCACTTTCAACGGGAGAATATACTTTTGAGGTAAATTTGGACAAAGCAGAGGGAATTGATAAAGGGATTGTTATTATTGCCTGCTATGATGAGAACAATAATCTTATTTCTGCCACAAAAACAGAGGTTAATAAATCCAATAACAAAGTTAATATGACAGTTTCTCCTGAAAATGCTAAGTACAATACAAAAGTAATGATATGGAATAATTTAGATGAAATGAATCCTATTAGAGATATTAAAGAGTTTGTATGATTTTTAATATAGTTAATTAACTTGAAAATGAGAAAAAGGAGGCGAGCTAAAAATTATTTTTGCAAGGCGGCAGAGGGAGATCATAGCCGACTGCCTATGCTGACCGACGGCAACACGGCAAAAAGGATTTTTAGCCGCCGAATTTACTTATTTTTAAGTTGATTGACTATAAGTATTATTGAAAATTAAATATATAAAAAAATCAACGAAAATAAATTGTATACAAGTATATTATTTTCGTTGATTTTTTTTGTATATTTTTATATTAACATACTACAATATATAAATTTATGGTATAATATATATAAATAAAAAATTAACGGGAGGAATTTTATGAAAAAATTTTACAAAAATGCGCCAATAAAAACAAAAATCAGATTTGGGTTTTATGTAATAATCTTTTTTTCGGCTCTTGTAGCGATTATAGGGATAATAAGCCTGTTTACAATAAGCCGTAAGTATACCGATTTGCAGGACGGGGCATATTACTGTTCATCGCAGGTGAGTGATTCCCTCATAATTACAAATGATTTAAGACGTGCACTTAATACAATAGTTGTACAAGATAGTTTGTTTAATTCGTCTGAAAATGTGAATATGGAGATAGAAAATATTTACAAAAAGCTTGATACTCTAAAAATAAATTTGAATAACTATTTAAATTCCTTGGAAAACGACCCAAATTCAACAGAGCTTATGAAAAAAAACGGAAATTTAGCCGCAGATGATATAACCTATCTGACAGATGAGGAATTATTGCCTGTTCTTAAAACTTTTGAAAATGCTATACAAAAAAAAGACAGAAGAACAGTTTCTGAATGTATCAATAAAAGTGTTTCAATAACAAATGATATGAATACAGTGTATACATATATGTCTGATTTGTCGGACGCTACAATAGATGAAATTAATGATAATATAGATATGTCGAAAACTATTGTGCTTATAGCTGTAATAGCCATACTGACAATTATAATACTCCTTTCGGTGATTATAGCTAATATTACATCAAAAGAAATATACATACCTATGTATGACTTGAGTGAAAAAGCGTCAATGGTAGCAAAGGGGAATTTTGATGTAATAATGAGAACAAACCGCAAAGATGAGATAGGCAAACTAAGTAATGATGTTTCATTAATGGTTGATGTGTTTAATTCATTGATATATGATATAAATGAGCTGTCAGATAATATGAATAAGGGAAATCTGACGGCGTCAATAAATACTGAAAAGTACGAGGGACGTTTTATGCAGACGGCTGAAAGTGTAAATAAACTTGCTGAAACTTTACTTTTTGACTTAAATACTGTGTCAGAATGTGTAGCAAGCTATAGTATAGGTGATTTTTCACGAAGATGTCCCGATATGGCGGGAGAAAAGGCTGTATTTAATAATACTCTTAACCGAATGAAAGAATATTTTGAGAAAATGAACGTTGATATAAATCATTTGGTAAACAACGCTAAAAACGGAATACTTGACGAAAAAATGGATACGGACGGTTATAAGGGAAGTTGGAAAGATTTGGCGGATAATTTCAATGAATTGCTGACAGCTATAGAACAGCCTGTTGACGCGGTATCGGACGCTATAAAAGAAATAATAAACGGAAATTTAAGCGTTAATATTGAAAATAAGTATTCAGGAAAGTTTGGTAAAATGGCAAATGACTTAAATGATATGTCATTAAATTTATCATCGGTTGTATATGAAATATCGGATATTTTGAAAAAAATGTCTGAGAGAAATCTGATAGTGTCAGCTAAGCAGGATTATAGAGGAGAATTCAGAAAAATAAAAAAGGCTTTTGAGTTGATAATATCTAATTTTAATAGTTTGATAAATGAAATATCCAAATCATCGGACAGTATGCTAAACAGTTCGGAACTTGTATCTCAGGCAAGTCTGAGTATTGCCGATGGAGCATCTAAGCAGACAATGTCGGTAGAGAAACTTAATGAGACAACAGAGGAACTTGCGGAAAGAATAAAACACAACGGCGAAAGCACGGAGCTTATGGAAAAACTTGTATTTGAGGCTATAGAGGACGCGAAAAACGGAAATGAGGAAATAACAAAAATGATGGAAGATATGGAATCAATAAATACGGCGTCTGAGGATATATCGAACATAATACTGGCTATAGACGATATTGCTTTCCAGACAAATATTCTCGCTCTTAACGCTTCTGTAGAAGCTGCCCGTGCCGGCTCGGCAGGACAAGGTTTTGCCGTGGTGGCGGGAGAGGTAAGAAACTTAGCCAGAAGAAGTCAGAAAGCGGCTCAGCAAAGTTCAGAGCTTATAAACAAGTCAAGAAAAACTGTTGAAAAAGGAATGATGACTGCGCAGGAAACATTTTCTGTATTAAAACTTATATCTGAAAGGATATCCAAGATATGGGAGTTATCAAAAAACATAGACGAATCATCTAAAATACAAAATGAGTCTGTAAATAAAATTTCTGAAAATATAAATGTTATAAACAAAGTAGTTATGGTTAATGCTGAAAATTCTGAAAAAAGCGCTTATACATCAGAAAAGCTGACAGAAAAAGCAAAGGAATTCCGAGAAATGATAAACAGTTTTCGTATAAAGGAGGTATAATAAGTGATAAAAAAAATATGCTGTATGATATGTATACTGTTAATATTTGCCGGATGTTCAGCGGACATTTCGAATAATGATTCAGGGCAAAGCATACTTAAAAAGGAGTATAAATCAATAAAAGAACAGAGAAAGGATAATAAAACAGAAAAAAATGTGAATTTTTCGGAAAACAGTGGAGAATTACTGAAAATAGGATTTTGTCAGGTAGGAGCGGAAAGCGGCTGGAGAACCGCGCATACAAACTCAATGAAAGAAATTTTTACAGAAACTAATGGTTATCAGTTGTCTTTTGTGGACGCAAACGGAAACAAAGATAAGCAAATTGAGGCGATAAGGTCTTTTATAAATGAAAAGGTAAAGGCAATAGTGCTGGCGCCTGTTGTTGAGGACGGATGGGACGAAGTTTTAAAAGAGGCTAAAAGCGCGGGAATACCTGTCATAATAGTTGACAGAATGATAAAAACAAGTGATGATTCATTATATGCATGCTGGGTAGGTTCAAATTTTAAAGCCGAAGGTCTTAATGCTGTCGAGTGGCTTAATGAATATATAAAGTCAAATGGAGATGATAATAAAAATAACAAAGTTGTAATATTGCGGGGAACTATAGGAGCGTCTGCGGAAACAGGAAGAACAGAGGGAATTTACGAGGGACTTGAAAAATATACGAGATATGAAATTGTTGGTGATATATCGGGCAATTTTACAAAGGATGAGGGCAAACAGGCTATGGAGGAATACCTTAAAATAAACAAGGATTTTGACGTGCTTTTTTCACAAAATGACGATATGACGTTTGGAGCTATAGAGGCTTTAAAAGATGCTGGTATAAAACCGGGAAAGGACGTTGTTATAATATCTTTTGACGGGGTGAAAGACGCTTTTCAGTCTATGATAGACGGGGAAATAAACGCTGATATAGAATGTAATCCTCTACAGGGGCCATTTGTATCGGAATTAATACAAAAAATACTTGCAAATGAGAATTTGGAAAAAATACAATATATGTATGAGTCAGTATATGATGAGGACGTTGCCAAACAGGAAATAGGAAACCGTGTATACTGATATAAAACAAAAAGAGCCTGCCTGAAATTTTCAGGCAGGCTCTTAAATATATATTAATATATATTTAAGAAATTTGATTAATTATTATAAATCAATATTTAAAATATATGATAATATTTATGCCGCTGTAAAATCAGGAATATCCTCAAGTGTAACTTTATGTATTGTACGTTTTTCTGTAAGAGGGCATTTTATTGCCTCAAGCTCGTCACAGAACCATTGAGAAATTATCTGTGCTCCATAATAGTTTATGTGGGTATCATCTGTAGTGCCTGCAACATATCCTGATTTTGAAAATTCACCTATTTCACCCATGGTGCTTTTACCAAGAGAAGTTTTGAATGATTCAGGAAGAGCTGCGTCTTCTGCAAATCTTGAATCATTAGCATTTACATAATTATATATGTTTTTGGCTTTCTCAAGGCCCACATTTTTATCATTAATATATCCGTTTGTTTTAGCGTATAAGTCAACGTAAGGAAGTCCAAGCTCTGAGGCAAGCGATTTAGCCGCGTTTACATAAGCCTCAAGACCTGAATCGCTTGTTTTTCTCCGGCTTATTGAAGTTGTAATAATAGGATTAGCGCCTTTTTCAAGAGCCGGTTTTACATAATATTCATAAATAGAATGTTTAAAAGAGCCGTCTGTGAATCTGTCGCCTGACGGGTCAGTGTAACGGGATTCCTCACCGGATTTTGAGTCGTTGTGTCCGAATTGAATTATAAAATAATCTCCCGGTTTTAATCCGTTCATTATAGTATCGTAATTTTTCTCAGTTCTGAAGCTTTTAGAACTTCTTCCGCTAATGGCTAAGTCATTTATGGTAACGCCGTTTCCGAAGAAATTGTCAAGTACCTGTGCCCAGCCTGTCTGAGGAAATCTGTTGCTTGCGCCTGTAGCAGGGTATGCAGACGCTGTTGAGTCTCCCGCTACATAAACTACTGTGTTAGATGAAAGGGTTGGGTCAAATTTATAAGCCTTAGTCATAAGAGGGTTAATAGAATCCATACTGTCAAAAGCGAATACTTTTATTTCTGAATTGCTGTCAACCGGTATATCTTCTTTTTGCAAAGTAAGGATAGTTTCCTCACCTGCTTCTTTTGTAATGTCTTTTAAATTGAATATTTTATATGCTGTAAGTTTTCTGTTTTTGGTTTTGTCAAACACAGCGGCGACAAGTATCTCTTTTTCTGTTCTGTCAGCGGTGGATATACTGTCGGTATATACAATGTGACTTACATATCCGCCGTCTGTAGGAACGCTTACTATACGTCCGTCTGAGTTTGATACAGAGATTCTGCTTACTTCAACAGGTGTATATCCTAATACTTTTACGTTAAATTCTTTTGTATCACTTGCGCTGCCTCTTGTAATTGTAGCTGTTAAAACAACGTCAGTATCAATTCCTTTTTGTCTTGTTACAACACCTTCATTTGAAACAACAGCGGAATTGCTGCTTGACCATGTAACGGTTGTGTTTCTTCTTCCGGTTGCGGGCAAAGTAAGGTCTTTTCTTACCGCGCTTGTGTCGCCTATAGTAAGAGATTCTTTAGCTAACGCTACCGCTCCAGCGTCATCTGTATCAGCAGGTACTGTTAAATTAAAGTCTTTTGTAATTCTAAGGTTTGGATAATCTTGGAATGTACATACGGCTGTCATTTTTACTTGCTTACTTTCAGTACTTGTGTTTACAACGCCGCTTTTTGATATCGTGTCAGGGTCTGACGATTCCCAGCTGATATCAGCGTATCCGATTGAGAAGTTAGCGCCCTGAATAAGGGTTAAGTCTTCAAAAATATTATCTTCAGCGGTATTAGTACCTTTAATCATATCGAAAGTAACAAGAGTTGCTGTTTCTTCTCCGACAGATTTGTCAATAAAATCAACTTTTACATTTACGTCCTTTTCAGGCATAGTAAAGCTGCATTCTGTATAATCACTGTTTTTGGTAAGAGGTATTGTTTCGTCATTAAGGGAAACATTTCCAATCCACGCATTTTCTTTTGGAGTGGATTTTATTGTTACAGTGTTTCCTGATGTAGCTTTGTGCATTTCTTTTGCTTCAAAGCTTACGCTGTATACACAGCCTGTAGTTCCTTTTGCCCAGATAATATAATCCTCATTTGGGGCAACGTCAATGGACTGAGTACAATAAGCATACTTTTTATCATCGGTAATTGAATCTACTTTAAGGTTGCCTTTTTGTAATGTATATGTATTGTCTGCGTTCTTTTTAGAAATCTTTATGTCTTTTCCATCGCCGGATTCAATAGAATCATTTTGAACTTGTCTTCTATAAGCATAGGTTAAAATTCCGGTTGCTTTTGTTTTTATAATAAGCGGTGTCGAACCTGACTGTTCTGACAAAGTTTCTCCCGGGTCAGCCGCTAGTCTGACTTGAATATAATGGGTATAGGATGTTCCGTCTATAGTTGCCTCTAAAGGTTTAAGAGAAGTCGCAAATTCTGTTGATATTGTTAAGTTGTCATCGTCAACATATGTTGTTTTTGCGGCTGTTGCTGTATTAGCATCAACTTTCCACGTTGTTCCTGCTGATGCTAATGAAATATCGTCAGATGAAGCGGTCTGTACGCTTGCCCCGTTAGCTGTTACTACTTCAACATTTCCTAAATTTGAGTCATATGCCAATCCAAGATTATATTCGCCAGCCTCAGCGTATGCTGTAAGTGTGAAGCATGACAATATCATTGATGAGATGAGCAATAATGACACAAATTTTCTTAAATTTCTCATTAACTATTCCTCCTGATTAAAATATTTTTTTTACAAATAATTGTTTTGTACAAACTCTTCTTAAAAATCTGAATTTGTTTGCACCTATCTACATACGCACCCCCTTAAAATCTCCTATATAAAATTTTTAAATAATAATCATATAGGTACAAATGAAAACGGCAAATAATTATATGACATTGTATATAAGCCTAATTTTTATTGTCAGTAAATTTTCCTGTGTTTGCCATTTTGCCGTTATATTGTTACCATAACATAATTATAAAATATTTTGAACAATAAATCAAGGTCAATTTGTATCTATAAGCAGAAACCAATTTTTGTTGTAAAAAATTTCGTACAAACTTTTTTACAGCAATTCTAATAAAAATAGATTTTCAAACAAAAGAGGTTTATTCTGATTCAGGAAGTTTCTTAACTAAAATGCTGTATATTACAGGTATTACAATAAGAGTAAAAAACAAAGACGTCGAAAGTCCGCACATAAATGCTATAGCAAGACCTCTGAAAAGTATGTTTCCTGAAAAGGCGAGAGGAATAAGTCCTAAAATTGTCGTTGCGGTACTTAGCATTATAGGGCGGAAACGTTTATCCACCGCTGAACGGCACGCTTCTATAGAACTTATTCCGTTTTTAAGTTCGTTATCCATGTAGTCTACAAGGACTATAGCGTTGTTGACTACAACTCCTATAAGGCTTATTATTCCGAGTATGGCAAACATAGAAAGGTTTTCGCCGAAAACATACAAACCTATTGACGAGCCTATAAGTGCGAATGGTATTGTGACAAAAATAATTATACTGCGGTTTACAGAATAAAATTGCAGATATAATATAAGAAATATTGCCAATATTCCTAAAACAGCGCCTACACTTAAAGATGATATAACCTGTTCAAACATATCGCTATCACCTTCATAAGTTATTGATACAGGACCAAGATTCGCTTTGTCAAGTTCTTTTCTTACAGCGTTTTGTATCTCAACGGCGCTTTTTCCGATATTTGGAAGAGCTGTAACGGTAACGCATCTTTGTCCGTTGTATCTGGATATTTTATTGTATTCAAAAATATAATTAAGGTCGGCTACTTGAGAAAGCTTATATTTTCCGTTTGTAACGGACGATTTTATATCAAGATTTTTTAAGTCGTTTGTAGAGGTGGTATTTGTTTTTAAAATAACAGGATATTCTTTGCTGTTTTTTCTGAAAGTAGTAACTGTTCTGCCCATCATGGCTATGTTAAGCTCGTTTTGTACCGCTCCCTTAGTAAGTCCTGTTGAGTTAAGGGAATCATTTTTTATATCTATATAATAATTGTATGTTTTCACTTTTGTGTCGGCATAGATATTTTTAGCGTTTCCAACGCTTTTTAGTGTTTGCTCTGCTATAAGCGCCGCATTATTTATATTATCCATGTCATCTCCGCATATATTGAACTGAATAAGTTCGCTTGATTTTGGAATTATACCTATTTCTTTTACTGTTATTCTCTCAGAAATCGCTGATTTCAGCTTGTTTTCGAGGTATTGGCAATAATCTCCTTTTGTAATATTTTCCACACTCTTTATTTTTACCACAAAACTTCCTGTATTTGACGAATCTGTAGAGGGCATAGAGGTAAAATCGTATTTTGGTATTCTTCCTCCTGTGGCGGACAGAAAATATTCAATATTTTTTTCGCCCTTTAATATTTTACTTACTTCAGAAACGGCTTTTTCTGTTTTTCTTATATCGTATAGGTTATCTGTTTCTATATTTATATCAAGAAGCATTTTATCGGAATTAGGTACAAGCTCCATATCAAGACGGGTAAGAAAATAAGCGCTTGACCCTACGCAAAGTATTGATAATATTATTGTAATAACACGGTGTTTAAGGCAAAAGCTCAGAAGAAATGAAAAAAATCTTCTTATAAGAGGTTTTTTCTCTTTTTTTGCCTTTGTTTTTTTCATAAGCATATAACACATAATCGGAGTTACAAGTATTGACACAAGATATGATAATACAAGTGCTGATATTACAATAGTAGGCAGACTGAATACAAATCTCCTCATTGTTCCCGGAAGCATATAAAATACACAGAATATAGCTACAGTTGTGAGCATTGAGGAAAAAACAGGCAAAGCTACTTCTTTTGTTCCGTTTATGCAGGCGGAGAGTTTATCTTCATCATTGTCTATACGTACTTGTATAGCATCGCTTACCACTATAGCATTGTCAACAAGCATACCAAGGGCTATTATCAGCGATGCCAGAGAAACAAACTGTACGTCTATGTCAAAAAGCACCATTGCTATAAAAGTAAGAAATATTGTAAGGGGAATTACAAAGGCGACTATAGTACCGTTTATTATACTCATACCAAGCATTATTACAATAAGAACTATAGCGACGCTTTCTATAAGATTTATAATGAAATCATTTATAGAATTATTTACATCGTCCGCAAGATAGACTATATTGTTTATTTGAATGTCGTCAGGAATTGACTTTTTATATTCCTCTATTATATTAAGTACGTTATCACCTGTTTTGAGAATATTTTTATCTTCGTCAAAAAATACGCTTAACACAACGGCATTTTCACCATTGAAATTGTAACTTTTTCCGTCCTTATCATATTCTTTTGTGATTTCAGCCACATCGCGGAGTTTTATAACGGCGCCGGTTTCTTTATTTACATATATTATAATATTTTTTATTTCCTCAATATCAGAAAACTTTCCAGAAGAATCCACGTATATCTCATTATTTTCAAATTTAATTGTTCCAACGGGAATAGTTGAATTCTGATAAGATATTATATTTGAAAGCTCTGTAAGGGATACAGGAATATGGCTCATTTTAGCGGAATCAACAGTTATTTTTATCTGAGGTTCAAGTTCTCCCTCAACTTCTGTACGAATTACCCCGTCTGTACCTGATATAGCGTCTTTTAAAGATTCCGCCCTTTGTGTCAGTTCTTCATTTGTTTTGTTTTCTCCTGTAAAGGAAAGTATAAGTCCGCAGGTTTCAAAGGCGTTGTCATTATATGTAAGGCTTGTAATTCCGCTTGGCAGTTCATTTTCTTTAAGAGAGTTTATTTTTACTCTGAGCTTATCCATTTTATCTTGAAGTTCTTCAGAGCTTAAATCTTTTATAAATGATACTTTTACTACGCTTATACCGTTATATGAATCGCTTTTAACATTGTCAAAGCCTTCAGACTCAATACACTCATCCTCTATTTTTGATGTTATAAGCTCTTCCATATCAGAGGGCGACGCACCGGGATAAACAGTTGTTATGATTACCATAGGAAGTTCAATTACAGGATATTGTTGTTTAGGCGTTATGTTAAAACATATTCCTCCAAGTATAAACAGTATTATTACAATAGCGATAACAGCTTTTCTTTTTATAATAAGATTATATGTTAAACCTTTATTTTTCAATGGGTTCACCCTCTTTTACAGTTACTTTCTGATTTTCACGCAGATTTTTTACTTCGTTTTTAACTATTACAGTACCGCTGTCTATACCATCAACGCAGACATTTTCACCATCGGTATGCGATATTTTTATTTCTTTGCTTACAACGGTATTTTCACCGTTAGCATTTTTTATGATACAATATACATAATCTATGCCATTTACATTTATTATACTACTTATAGGAACAAATACTGAATTTTCCTTATCAAGAGATATCATAACGTTTACAAGACTGCCAAGAGCAAACACGTTATTTTCAGAGGGGGTTATTTTTACATTATAAGTTCTTGTTGTTTCATCGGGATAAAGGTCTATAGAAGTTATTTTACCGTAAATCTCTTTATTGTCCTGAGTAAGTTTTGTTTCCATACCAACGGCAAGTTTTGAGTAATCTTCTGTAGGGACAGAAACATTTACTACTTCGTTTCCGCTTTTCACAACTACGACAGGAGTTCCTGCGCTTGTTACTTCACCTGATTTCATAGGGGTTTCTACGACGTATCCGTTAATAGTTGATTTTAAAGAAGAATCAGAAAGATATTTTGTATTTTGCTCAAGAGCAATTTGTGCTTGATTTACGGAAATTTGTGCGGCTTGTTTCTGAACGTTTGCCTGTTCAAGCTTATTTTCAATGTCTTTTATTTTTGTTTCCTGTAAGGAATAATCTTGTTCAAGATTTTCAATTTTCTTTTCCTGAAGACTTAAATCTTTTTCCATTGACTGTTTTGCGTTCTCCAGCTCTTCTGATACGGTATCATAAGCGAGTTTTACGCTGTCATAAGTATTTTTATCACATACTCCCCTGCTGTAAAGGCTTTCGGTATTTTGAAGATTTTCCTTAGCGTTGTCGTATTGAAGCTGTAGTTTATTTATTGATGAATTATAAGTTTCCCGTATTTTATCCAATGAGATTTTTTCAGCGTCAATACCTGTCTGTGCTTTTTGTAAAGTAAGATTTTCAGCTTCAAGGCCAATATTTATCTCATTTATGGAAACATCAATCTGAGAAATTTTATTTTTAGCTAATGAAATATCCTGTTTTGCTTTATCCACAGCCATTTGTATACTTTGAGTGTCAAGGGTAGCTATAATTTGTCCTGATTTTACAATATCACCTTTTTCAACAAGCACTTTATTTATTTTACCTGAAAGCTCAAAACTGAATCTTTTAAGTTCGTCAGCCGCCGCGTAACCTGAATATGACACGCTGTTCTCATAATCTTTTGAAAATGCTGTAAATGGAATAACTGTTGTTGTTTCCTCATTTTTTGTTTCATGCTCTTTACATCCGCTTAAAAGCAGTATAAGGCAGAATGAAACAGACAATATATTTTTTAATTTTAATTTCATAAAACTATCACTCCTCAAATATTATCCATATACATCTGTTCAAGTTCAGTTTCAGTTATATTAAATTTTTCACAAAGACTTTTTCTCAGAGTATGAAAAGTTGTTATTTTTAACATAATGAGGATAAGCTCAAGCTGTTCTTTTTCGGAAAACTCAAAAATATCTTTTACTTCATTGAATATTTTTTTTGGTAGTTCTGTGATTATATTTATACCATTGTTTGTTTTTAAAAACTCAAAAAGAGCTATTTTAAAAATATTTTCGTTTTCTTTTAAAAAGTTTATGCAATTTTTGTAAAGTTCTTCTTTTGTCTTTGGAAATTCGTTGTTTTTTCTTTTTTCTGCGAGATTTTTTATAGCGTCCTCAAGGCGTATTTTCATAAGAGTGTACAATATATCGTTTTTTGTTTCAAAATAATAATAAAATAAAGATTTTGTTGTTCCTGAAAATTTTGCTATATCGTCTATGCTTGTGGCATCAAAGCCTTTTTCAGAAAAAAGAGTTTCTGCGCTTTCAAGTATTATTTGTTTTCGTTTATTATTTTTTTTGTTTTCCAATATTTTTCACCCCATTTTTACAAAAAAATTAACCGAACGGTCAATAAATATATTTGTATTATAGCATTATATTTTGTTAATGTCAATAAAAAATCACCTTAATTTAACTTTAAAAGCTAATTAAGGTGATTAAAAGAGATATTATAATATTTAAATTATAAATTTATCTTTTTTAGCGGGTTTAGCATCAAGTTCTTTTTTCTTTTCCTCATATCCGGGTCTTCCGAAGAAAGCGTAAGTAGCGTTTTTACCTTCCTCAACTCCCGGCTGGTCAAACGCATTGATATTCATAAGTTCACCCGCAAAGCCTGTAGCTACCTCAAACATATATAATGTCTGACCAAGTGTAAATTCATTTACCTCAGGCAATGTGATAGTCATGTTCATTTTTCCTGATTTCATAAGAGCGTATTCTGTTGCCATTTGTTCAGTCTGGATAAGCTGGTTTTGAGTAATTCCTCCTAAGAAACCAAGGCTTGGAATATCTTTATAGCTGTCGGGAATTTGAATTGTTTCTTTATATTTATCAACGCCCATAAGAACAATCATTTTATCAAAAGGTCCTTCTGTATAAAGCTGAACCTGAGAATGTTGGTCTGTTACACCCAGAGCTTTTACAGGAGTAGGGCCAATGTTTACTACATTACCCTCATTGTCATATTTTTTGCCAAGGGATTCTGCCCAAAGCTGAGCGTACCAGTCGGAAATATATTTGAGGGAGTCGGCATAAGGCATTACAACACATATATTTTTGTCTTTTTCCATACCAATATAGTTGAGTATTGCATACATAAAAGCAGGATTTTTATAAATATCGTCTGTTTTGCAAAGTTCGTCCATAAAAGCGGCTCCGGCGAGCATAGCTTTAATATCAATGCCACAAAAAGCGGCAGCCAAAAGACCAACAGGTGTAAGCTCTGAAAATCTTCCGCCTACTCCGCTTGGAATTATAAAAGTCTTATAGCCTTCTTCTTTAGCTATTTTAACAAGGTTTCCGTTTACTTTATCAGTTGTGCATACAATATGTTCAGCAGCATCTTTTCCAAGTTTGTCATCAAGCATTTTTTTGATAATCATAAACTGAGACATTGTTTCGGAAGTACTGCCGGATTTACTGATAACGTTGAAAAGGCATTTTGTAACGTCAATTGTTTGGAAAAGATAAACAAGCTTTTCAGGGTCAACATTATCGGCTACATAAAGTTTAGGAAAACCATTTCTTTTCTCTCTTGGGAGTTCATTATAATAAGGATGATTTATTGCCTGCTGTACAGCAATCGGACCAAGAGCGGAGCCGCCTATTCCTAAAACAACAAAAGCGTCGAATTTATCTTTCTTTTCATTTACATATGATAAGATGTCATCAACAACATCGTCCTGATTATATGGAAGGTCGCGCCAGTCCATTTTTCCGTTTGCTCTTTTATCGACCATAGCTTTTTTTGCTTTTTCGATTTTATCGGAAATTTTTTCAATGTCGTTAGTGGAAATGCCGTGTTCTCCGATAAAGTCAGTCATCATGTTGTTGAAATCAAGACGTATTTTCATTTCATTTTTCCAAGCGTTATCGTTGATTTTGTTCATATAGTTATCCCTCCAAAGTAATAAGATTTTTTAAGGAAACGCGTTATTTTAAAATAAGCGTCCTTATTTTAAATAATGTGTAAAATTATATGTCTGTTTTTTTAGAACATATCCATAGTTAAATTATATAACAAAATGGAATGATTTGCAAATAAAATTAATTAAAATATATAAAAAATTTTTTTGACTTTTATTGTAATTATGTATTTATTAATATATAATTAATAGATAGGATAAGAAAATTTTATATTTTAAGGAGGATTATAATGTATAAAATTTCAAAAAAAATGACAAAACTTGTTTCTTTTTGTCTAAGTATGGTTATATTTTGTCTTGTTTTCGGAAATACCATAATATATTCAGCGGATTTATCAGCTGATGGGTATGAGCAGACAAGTATTTTAAAGGCTGATGGATCTCTTATTTCAGATGATTCAAGCCGTACAGACACGGAAGGTAATTATAACGGATATATTCAGAGTCTGACTAAATTTACTTCTGATTATTTAAGAATTACCTATACCGTTTCAGGAAAGGTGAAAGACGATACAAAAGTATTTACTTTTCAGCCGTATGATTTGACCTGGCAGGGTTGGGAAGATAATTTTGTTACAATCGGAGAGTCAACTCTTGAAAACGGAGTATACACCTTTACAATTCCCACTGAAAAAGTTGTTCAGTCTTTAAGTACGGGGAAATCAATACAAGGTATAAATTTGAGTTTTTGCCCTGATACAGGCGCTTCTGTAACTCTGCAAAATTATTATACCTTAAAAATCCCAACAGATGAGCCGACAGAGGAAAAAGCTCAGCTTGAATCACCTGTCATACTTCACACAATAACCGAAAAAGAGCTTTCTGAAGCGGGTTGTAATTGGTACGGCTCTAACAAGGCAGCAATTTATGTAAAAGTTACACAGGCTGATAAATACTCATGGCTTAATGCCGCTATATCCCTTGGTACAAACCGTATTGGAAAAGGGTCAAGCAAATATCTTCACGCCTCGGCATGTACAATAAAATCAGGAGGGTATTACATACAAGACGGTATTGTGGGAAAAGCCGGAACAGGATATTATGTTTTTCCTGATGTAAATCTAAATACTACCCTTAGTGATAATATAACACCTCTTTCAGAGGAGGAACTTAAAAAAATCACGATTGATGTAAAAACAGGAACAAAGGATACAAATTGTGAGATACTTGGAATTAAATTTAAAAACGGAGCGGTATACCCTAAAGGATTTACTGTTCCTAAGTGTGAGTCAGCAACCTTAGATGTTACTGAAACAGGAGAGCGAGATAAGCTTAAAATGACTCTTGATTATTGCAGTACAATGTCAGCATCAAAGTATACACAAGATTCATGGCAGAAGTTTCAGACTGCTCTTTTTCAGGCAAAAACAAAATATGAAAATGAATCGCTTTCAGGAGAAGAATACGCCGCCGCACGTTCGGCTCTTGAAAAGGTAAAAGCAAATCTTAATTTTATTTTATCAGAGGATAAAGGAAATCCACGGCCTTTTAGAGTTCTTTCACCTAAAGAAACAGTAGATGAAATGGGAGCGGGCTGGAACCTGGGAAACACAATGGACGGACATACAGGGCATACTCCTGCTGAAACAGCATGGCAGCCATATGTTACTACAAAGGCTATGATAAAATCAGTACATGATTTGGGTATAAACACTGTTCGTATTCCAGTAACATGGGGAACTATGATTGATGATGAGAACGGTTATAAAATAAATGAAAAATGGATAAGCCGTGTACAGGATATTGTGGATTACTGTATATCTCTTGATATGTACGCCATTATAAATATTCACCACGACGGAGCTGAACAGGAAGGCTGGCTTTGTGTGGCGGCAGATGATATTGACAAGGTATATGAGAAATATGAGTATGTATGGAGAAATATTGCCGAGAGATTTAAAGATTATGACGAGCATCTTATATTTGAGTCAATGAACGAGGTCACAAGCGGGTCAAACGATAAGAATAACGTTTTGTTTGACAATCCTATAATAATGAATCTTAATCAGATATTTACAAACGTTGTTCGTTCAACAGGGTCTAATAATTCTAAAAGGTGGCTGTCTGTTCCGGGACATTACGCATTGCCGAGCGCTGTAACAAACAAGGATTATAAATTTACGCTCCCTGAGGATTCGGTATCAGACAGACTTTTTGTCGCCGCTCATATTTATGCGGGTCCGTCAAATTTTTATATGAGCAAGGATATGACAGCTACAGTATGTGAGCTTTCAGCTTGTACCGATATGCTTAATAAAATAAAAGTTATGGGAACAACGTGGTCTGATAAAGGAGTTCCTGTTATTATAGGTGAGTTCGGGTGTTTTAATAAAAACAATCCAAAAGAAAGGGCTTATTATGTTGAGATATTCAACAGGGCTTGTAAAAACGCGGGTATGCTTGTGCCGTGTTATTGGGACCAAGGGTGGTTTGACAGGAGCGAAAAGCCGGCTGATTATAGTTTTTCTATTATAGACAGGGAAAATAACAAACCTATTGACAAAGAAGTTACTGATGGCCTTATACGCGGAACAGAGCTCTCGGGAGAACTTTCTTCTCTTGTAAAAGACCCTGAGATTATACCTATTACAGATATAAACGTTGATAAGGAAAGCGTAGATTTGGTTATTGGAGAAAATGTTAAAATAAATGCCGAGACTCTTCCGTCATCTTCAAACGATGTGCTTTTGTGGTCAAGTGACGATGAAAATATCGCTACTGTTTACAGAGGTAAAATAAGAGGAAGAGGAATAGGCTCTACAACGATAAAAGCTTTTTCACAAAGTGGTTCGGCAGAGAAAATTATAAACGTTAATATTGTCGCAAATGAAAATTCCGATATTGGAAGGATAGAAACTGATAAAGACAGCTATAGATTGGCTGTAGGGCAGTATGATTATATAAACGCTGAAATTACCGGAGGTCTGGAAGATGATTTTATATCGTTTAAATCCTCTGATAGTGGTATTGCCACAGTATCTCCGACAGGAAAAATTGTTGCCGTAGCAAAAGGTTTTGCTACTATTACAGCCGTGACGTCAAGAGGTATTACAAAGGTTATGCCTGTAGTTGTTGAAAGTGTAATTGACAAAGATTATATGGACATTGCTTTAAATGTTTATTATAACGATAAATCTCACAAATATTATTCAAACGATGTGGGAGAAAGCATAAGAGTAAAAGAAAACGGACAGTATACCCTAACTTTCGATATTGAGAAAGATTTATCATCGGCGGGTAAAAAGGCAGGAGTTACAGCTCTTAAAAATCTTACGGCAATATATATAAAAGATATTGACGTGACAAATAAAGATTCTGATGTTTCACCTTTGTCAAGCTGTAAAATTAAATATGATAAAATAACTGTCGATGGAAATGAATTGACTATAACAAAACCTGATTTAAAAGAAGCTGTAAATTCATCAGGAGTCTTTGACACGGGAGATCCAATAAACGGTTATGACGGTTCTGCTGTAAAAGAGGTATCCTCTTCTGGAAATATAGTTAATTTTACAACCGTATCATCTCCAAAGAAAATAGAGGTGACTTTTACTCTTTCTGATATGAAGTTTAAAGAATCAGAAAAAGATGATACAGTTTTGGCGGAAAGTGTAAGTGCCGGCACAAAAACTGTAGGGATAGAAAATTACGGTGACACAAAAGAGATTTCGGTTATTGTAACTCCTAAAGACGTAAACTCAAGGGTATCTTTTGTATCTTCAGATGAATCTATTGTTTCTGTTTTATCAAAAACAGCTGAAGTGAACAAGGAAAATGGTACAGCCGCGGTTATGATAAAAGGCATTAAAAAAGGAAAGGCGGCTGTTACAGCATATATTGATAATGCGGAACCGGCTGTTATAAATGTTATTGTGGGGGAAACATCATCATCAGAATTGCCGGGAGATACTGACGGAGATGGAAAGTTGAAAGTAAACGATGTTGAAGCTATACTTGAGTATGTTCTTAAAAAAGATGACAGAGATGTGTCTTTATATGATTTTGATGAAAACGGTATAATTGACGCGAGAGATGCTGCCTGTGTATTCAGGGAGGTTTTAAATGGAGATTCTTTAACATCAAAATAATTACTGATTTAAGCGGGATACTTGATTTTTCAGTTTCCCGCTTTATTTGGACTTTTCAGAATTTTTTGGTGAATTTTATCGATATTTTATTTGTTTTATATTTCACAAGCTTATTGACATAAGAATAAATAATATTATATAATTACATTATAAATAAATAAGTACAAATACAATTTCAGGAGGATTTATTTTGAATTATCACGAAAAAACTCTTTTGGAAATAAGAGAACTTGCAAAAGAGAAAGGTATAAAGAGTATTACTAAGTATAAAAAAGACGAGTTGATTGAAAAAATTATGAGTTGTGAAAATTTAGATGAGGAAAGCAATAATACAGAAAAAAATAGCTTTGCTAATGATGTTTTTGAATCGGAAATGAAATATGATAAACACGAAAAAGAAAAAAATAATTTTCACTGCAATAAAGATGAAAATGATAATAACTCCGATACGGTTGCTTTAAATAAAAGTTATTTGGAAGAACTTGACAGCGGAATTATAACAGAAGGAATTCTTGAGGTTTTGCCGGACGGATATGGTTTTTTAAGACGGCAGAATTATTTGCCGGGTTCAGACGATATATATATTTCTCCGTCTCAGATAAAACGGTTTAATCTAAAAACAGGCGACTGTGTCAAAGGAAACATAAGAATCCCTAAAGAAAATGAAAAATTTCGTGCATTACTTTTTGTTCAGACAGTAAACGGCGACAGACCGTTTAATCTCTCAAGACGTTCCAATTTTGAGGATCTTACACCTATTTATCCTGATGAAAAATTAAATCTTGAAACAAATAAAAAAAATATCCCGACAAGAATTATTGATATAATATCTCCTATCGGAAAAGGGCAGAGGGGAATGATTGTAGCTCCTCCGAAAACCGGTAAAACGGTTTTGCTTAAAAATATTGCCAATTCTGTTACAAAAAATCACCCGGATACACATTTGATAGTTCTGCTTATAGATGAACGGCCTGAAGAGGTTACGGATATGCAAAGGTCTATAGAGGGCAAAAATGTAGATGTTGTTTACTCGACATTTGACGAAGAGCCTGAACACCATAAAAGAGTGGCTGAAATGGTGCTTGAAAGGGCTAAAAGACTTGTTGAACAAAAAAAAGACCTTGTTATTCTTCTTGACAGCATAACAAGACTTGCCAGAGCATATAATCTTATAATTCCGCCAAGTGGACGAACTCTTTCAGGAGGTCTTGACCCCGCATCTTTATATATGCCTAAAAAATTCTTTGGAGCCGCAAGAAATATAGAGGAGGGAGGCAGTCTTACTATATTGGCTACCGCTCTTATTGAAACGGGAAGTAAAATGGACGATGTTATTTTTGAGGAATTTAAGGGTACCGGAAATATGGAGCTTGTACTTGACAGAAAGCTTGCTGAAAAACGTATTTTTCCTGCTATTGACATTTCAAAATCAGGGACAAGGCGTGAGGATTTACTTCTTTCCGAAAAAGAACTTGAGGCGGTGTATTCTCTTAGAAAGAGTTTTGGAAATGCTTCTGTTGTCGAAATAAATGAACAGTTGTCGGAAATGCTTTTAAAAACAGAGTCAAATAGTGATTTTATAAATAGTGTTAAAGAAATATTTATTAATTGATAGTAAGGGGATAATTTTATGAAGTCAAAACTGGTTTCTTTTATTGTAGTGACGGCAATAGGTTTATCATCGTTTTTTTCAACTGTTTTCGCTGACGGAGGGATAACTGTATTTTTAAACGGAAGAAAAATTACTTCCGGAGAATCTTTAATTATTGAAAATTCTGCATATGTTCCTATGAGAAGTATATTTGAGGCTTTTGGTTTTGACGTTGAATGGAACGGAGATAAAAAAAGAATTAAAGTTAAAAAGGCAGAGGAAAACTACATAATGATTTTACAGGCAGGAAGTACTTCTGTGAATATATGTGGAAGTGACACGACTATCGACAAAGCGCCTGTAATTGTAAATAACAGAGTTTTACTGCCGCTGCGGGCTGTCAGTGAAAAGATTGGGGCTGATATAGACTGGAATTTTGCCAATAAAACAATAAATATAACAAAAGATGAAACTCCTGTTGTAACACAGACTTCAAAAAAATTTAATTTCCAGAATTATGCCGACAATAATTTTTGGAGTGACAGCACATGGGAAAAAAGTTTAGAATCTGAAAATAATTATAAAAATAGCGCTGATATTTTTATGGAAAATAACAAGCCTTCTTATGAAGAATATGAAGAATATTATGAAAATGATTATGACGATGGGTATGACGACGGATATGGAGATGGATATTTTGACGCTTTAAGAAGAAAATACAGACACAGACATTATGGACATCATTATGATGAAAATAACGATTTAGAAAACCAAGAAGATGAAACGCAAAACTTTGATAATTATGAAAAAAATAATAGTTCTGTAAGGCAACCTATGTCAGGCGATGCTGATGAGGGTGTCGAATAGGTCTGATAAATATATTGGTTTATTCTTTTATTGGTTTAGTTATAAAAATTTTTTGGATTGTGATATAGTCAATCAACTTGAAAATGAGAAAAAGGAGGCGAGCTAAAAATTGTTTTTGCAAGGCGGCGGAGGGAGAGCATAGCCGACTTCCTATGCCGACCGACGGCAACACGGCAAAAAGGATTTTTAGCCGCTGAACTTACTTATTTTTAAGTTGATTGACTATAATAGAACGTTTACAGCAATTTCGGAATAGAAAGAGAAAATAAAAAATATTCTATTAAATATTTCTACGTTTTCGGCATTTAAAAATCAAAACGCCTTACACTAAAATATAGAATAAGATATTTTTTATATCTACCGGAATTGCTGTAATAACCTCTGTAACATCGCCTGACAAATCTTTTTCCGTCATACTTTGCCTGATTTTTTTGAAATACTTGAAAAGTTCCTGTAAAAATCAGGTTTCGTCTGTCAAAAAAATATATTGTCAATTACTATCGCTTAGGTTACCGAACAGATTTCATTTATTGAACAGCTTTATTATAATTAATTATGTCATACATATTTTTTCCGATTATTTCAAATGCTTTTTCATAGGGCATAGGTTTTCCAATATAAAAACCCTGTCCTATATCACAGCCTTTGCTGTTAAGCCAGTTAAGTTGTTTTTCATCTTCTATCCCCTCAGCTACAACAGACAGGTTTATGCATTTGGCAAGGTTAAGTATAAGAGATAAAATTTCTTTGTTTGTATTTTTTTCTGAAATGGTATCAGTGAAAGATTTATCAATTTTTAAAACATCAATAGGGATTTGTTTTAAATATGATAATGATGAATAACCGGTTCCGAAATCATCAAGTGAGAATTTTATACCATGTCTGTTTAAAATATTGATTTTTTCAACGGTTTCATCAATTGATTTAATAAGAACCGACTCTGTCAGTTCAAGTTTTATGTTTTTAGGATTAACATTTTTTTCTCTTATTGTATTTAGTACAAAATCAACAAAATCATCGCACATTATTTGTACTACAGATACGTTTACTGATATACACAAGTCATCATAACCTCTGGAAACAAGCTCTTTAATAAAATTACAGGTTGATGTAAAAGCGAATTTTCCTATTGGAATTATAAGTTGGTTTTTTTCAGCCTGAGGAATAAATTTATTTGGCTGAACAAAGCCTTTACGTGGACTTAACCAACGAATAAGAGCTTCAAAACCATACAATTCGCCTGTTTTTATATTGTATTGAGGCTGATAGTATAATACAAACTCATTATTTTCAATAGCTCCCTTTAAATCATTTTCAATAGATATTATTTCATAAATTTCATTTCTCATAGAGTTATTGAAATATTTAACTCTGTTACGCCCTTCTTCTTTTGCTCTTTGAAGCGCTATATCGGCGCATTTGAAAAGTTCTGTATAGGTTAAACCATTATCGGGATAAAGACTTACACCCATACTTATTGACACATTTGTTCGTATATTACTTATGTAATATTCTTTATTTATAACGCTGAATACCTCATCAATATATTTATTAAGTTCAGTTTCATTTTCTATATACTCATATAAAATTACAAACTCATCGCCACTTCTTTTGCATAGTTTGACTTTTATATTATCTATGCTTGATATACGATTGCTAATATCAATTATAAAGCTGTCGCCAGCACTGTGTCCAAACATTTCATTTATGTATTTAAAATTATCTATATCTATATACATAAGAGCGATTTTTGTATTGGTAGTATTTACGATAATAATACTGTTGAAATATTCCTCAAGATAAATAAGGTTGTTTAATCCTGTAAGCTGGTCGAAATATGCTATTTTTTGTATTTTTTTTTCATAATCCTTTAAGGCTGAAATATTTGTCCCGATAAAATCAATAATATTTTTATTGTCCTTATGTGTATATGTGTTCCACAAAATATAAATCCATTTTCCATCATTTCTTATAACCGGCATATCAAGCTGTTCTTCTGTTGCTTCTGATTTCAATATGTTTTCCAGATATGAGTCGAGAGATGTATAATAGCTTTCAGGGATAATGCTATAAATAGAGCGGTTTTTAAAATCAGATTTTTTAAAACAGGCGATTTTTAAAAAATTATCGTTATAGTCAATAATTCCTCCGTTAGTATTCATTTTAAATGTTATTATATTTGAACTGTTTATAAAAAAATCACTTTTTTTCTTTTTATTTTTTAAATATTCCGTAAGCCTTGAAAAATGAATTATCATAATGACAGCTATTAAAATAATAATAAGTGTCACTATTGTAATAACTGTATGAAGGGCATATATTTTATTATATAACTCGTTTTCGGGAATCGCTGAAACAAGTATCCAGCCATTGTTTTTAAATGCTCGAAAAAATGTGAGCATATTTTTATCTTCATATACAAATTTTTCTTGTCCCCATAAAATTTCTGACGCTTTTTTCTGCATGGAACTTATAACGGATAAGTTTGAGTTATGTTCCTGCACAGCGCCCGTTTTTGTAAGATTGTCGGATATTTCTGAAGATGTGGAGGCTACTATTATCTTATCTGTGGTTGTTATAAAAGATATTGAGCCTTTTCCAAAATCAAAAGTTTTTATTATATCATTAAATTCAGAAATATTATAGAATACAACTAGTATTTTTTCTACCTGACCTTTTATATTTCTTATAGGAGAAGCAACTGAAATAATCCATTTTTGACTGTTATAACTGTAAAATGGGTTGCTTATTGCCGTAATTCCGTCAAGGGAAGAACGAAAATATTCCTTATCTCTTATATATGTGGCTTCATTGTTATTTGATATATAGTTACCGTCTGTATCCACGATAAACGCGTTTTCACAGGTTAAAGTGTTTTTTACAACAGAGAGGATTTTATCATAATCGATAGAATAGTTTTTGTACTTAAAATTTATTTCTGCTATTGTTTTTACCTCATTCAATTTAGCTGATATATTATTTTCTATTGTATTTGTAACAGTAATAAGTCTGTCCGAAGCATACATATTTGCCAGTTCAATAAGTTTTGAATGAACATATTTATGGTAAACGAAATAAAATATAATCGCAAGTATTATAATAATTATAAATCTAAAATATTTTTTGTTTTTTTTGTCCAAATTTATTCGCCTACCTTTAAAATTAGTATTAAGAAAACGCTGATTTAAAGGTATAAAAAATAAATGATAAATTATAGTCAATCAACTTAAAAATAAGTAAGTTCAGCGGCTAAAAATCCTTTTTACCGTGTTGCTCAAGTTGATTGACTATAATTTACGGTATTTTTATAAGATTATTTTTTATATATTAAATTTAGCATTCACTATCAATATTTTATCAAATTATAGTATATTTTACAAGAGGATTGTAAAATATATCGTAAAATCAATTTTTGAAAAATTCATGTTTTATAAATTTAAAAGGTTTTATTGTTATGGCAACATAGTCAAACAACTTAAAAAATAAACAGGTTAGACGGAAGAAAGTCTTTTTTACAGTGTTTGTGGCTGAAGATATTGAGAAAAATATTTTTTTTATTGAATTATTAAACAGGTCTATAGTCAATCAACTTGAAAATGAGAAAAAGGAGGCAAGCTAAAAATTATTTTTGCAAGGCGGCGGAGGGAGAGCATAGTCGACTGCCTATGCCGACCGACGGCAACACGGCAAAAAGAATTTTTATTCGCCGAACTTACTTATTTTTAAGTTGATTGACTATAATGGCGCAGTTTCAAAAGAAGTCCAATAAATCTTTTTTAAAAAAATTTGTTTTTTTATTTTAATCTTGACATTTTATGAATATGATTATACCATATAAATAAATGACTTGTTTTTATAGGTAATAGATTATACGTCTTATATAGCGAAAAAATGACAATCAAACTTTAATAAACCTGATATATTAAGGAATTATTTTATTTTTTGTACTAAGATTTTATTATTTGCTGTAAAAGGCTAAGGACAAGTATGATAATGTATCGGAATTTTGGGAGGATTTGATTTAATGTTTAAAAGTTTAAGAAGTATATACTGGTTTGTCAGTTTTATTGTTTCTATAGGATTTAGCTCAATAAAGCTTTTGAAAGCTAAAATGCTTGAAAAACAAGGAAAGTATGATGAACTTGAAAAGTACGCTTTTGATGTTACAACGAAATGGGCAAAAAGAAGGATGAAAGAAAGCGGGGCTGATATAGTTGTACATAATCAGGAAAAAATACCTAAAGACGGCGCCGTACTTTTTATGAGCAATCATCAGGGAAATTTTGATATAGCTATATTTATGGCGTCTATTGAGAAAAATACAGGTTTTGTCGCTAAAATAGAAATGGAAAAAGCCATTATTGTAAGAGGGTGGATGAAATATATTCATTGCGTTTTTATGGATAGAAGCGATATTAAGCAGTCTTTTAAAATAATTTTGCAAGGTATAGACGTTTTGAAAAACGGACATTCTCTTGTTGTTTTTCCCGAGGGAACAAGAAGTCAATGTGATGAAATGCATAAATTTAAATCAGGAAGCTTTAAATTGGCTACAAAATCAAAGGTTCCTATTGTTCCTGTTACTCTTGACGGTTCGTATAAGCTTATGGAACAGCACGGCGGAACAATAACTCCCGCAAGGGTAGACGTATATGTACATGACCCTATACCGACAGAGGGACTTACAAAAGATGAGATAAACGAATTGCCTGAAAGGGTTATGGACATTATAGCTACAAAGCTTCCTCAGAACAGAAAGAATGATTAACAGCGTTGAAGAGAAGAAATTTGCAAACAATCTATTGCGTATAAAAAAAGGTACTGCCTGTTACAGCGGCAGTACCTTTTTTACAGAAGCTGAATTATTTCAAGTCCTGATTCTTTAGCCAAATCAATATATCTGTTTTCTACTTTCACCATAGGTTTTGACGGTCTTGTTTTATTGGCGAAAATAATAGTTCCGCATTTACCATTTGAAAGTCTTACGTTATATCCTACATAAGTATCAGATATTCCTGACAAAAATGCTAAAAGATATTCGGTGTCGAATTTTTGAAAACCATCTCTCTCAAAAAGCCTTATTACCTCAAAAGGACAGGATGCCGCCCGGTTGCCGATTCTTTTACCGGCAAGTTCGTCAAAAATATCGGCAATAGCAATAAGTCTGGCTAAACGAGGAATTTCAAGACCTTTTTGACACATAGGATAACCTGTTCCGTCATATCTTTCATGGTGACTTAAAGCAACCTGAGCAATTTGGTCAGTTACTTTATCTTTGAGGATATTATAGCCATATATAGCGTGTTTTCTTAAAAATTTTCTTTCTTCTGTTGATGGTTTTGGATTATTAAGAACTTCATAAGGAATTTTTAATTTTCCGATGTCGTGCAAAAGAGCAGCCGCCAATACATCGTCAATATCATGCTTTGGCATTTTGGCCCATTTAGCGATAACAGCGCTCATAAGAGATACATTAAGGGAATGCTGATATACATCGTCCATTTCATCTTTCATACAGTTAAGCATTTCAAATACTTCCATACCTGTGCAAGTATTTGACATAACCACATCAACTTCCGCAATTACCTTATCAAAATCAATTTTGTCGTCTGTCCGGACTACCCTGTCGAGAGAACGCTTTACCTCTACTTTGCTTGTCTCAAAATTTTCCTTGAACTTTTTAAATTCCGTACTATTTTTTACTTCTGAAACACTTGTAAAGGCGGGTCTTTTAAGTACGTCTCCGCTATCTTCCGTCTGAATAATAACAGCGGTAATTCCGGAATGGCATATTTTATTTATAGTATATGAATCAAGTACGGAACCTTTTGTAACAATAGTCGTACCAGAAATGGAAATGACATCAGTTGCGGTAACCATACCTTCTGTAAGTTTTTCAGCACGAACTCTGGTTTTTCTCATTAAATAAATCACCTCTGTTTAAACAATAATTGTAGCAACCCTTATAAATTATAGCAATCCATAGAACCGATAATTGCAAATAACAAAATATTATTGAAACAATTATGTTTTATAATTGTTATTATTTTTTTGTTTCGCTATAATTAAGACAAATTAATTTGTTAAATACAAGGGTAAGTTTATAAATTATAGCAAAACAATAAGACAATACAGCAAATTTTTGTAAAATATGATATACTCAAGGATTATTTTATTGTTTTGTCTTAAAAAATTTGCGGATTGCTATAAGTTTGAATTATTTATTGTTTTGCCATAAGCTTATTTTTCTATAAAAATTTTAAACTCGCTGAATATATATCAGGAAATCATATGCCATATGCAAAATATAACAGTATAAATATAAAATTAACTGTGTATATGAAAATTTATATTCAACGCTTTTTATGTATATGGGGCGCAATAAGGGAAAAGCCGGAAAAAATAGCAACACCCACATATGTACGAGAGGCTTAAATAACAAGCCGATACTCGTTTAATTTAATACAGGACTCCGATAAATGGAGTATGAGAAATTTTTATAATAAATTTTACAATAAAATTTATAGAATTAATTATTTATATATTAATACTACTATTTATTATAACATAACATTTATAATAAATACAACAACAAATTTAATTAATTTATTAAAACGGAAAAAATAATCGTATATCCATATTTTTTGTTGTTTCAGAGTATGTTTGAAAATATTTATGTAAAGGTTCTTGATAAATTTTTTTATATTGGTTCAGAATCAGGGGAAAGCGTATAGTTTTCGGCAGTTTCGTTTTCATAGGTATCATTATTATATTGAGAATGACTTTGTATAATGGTTTTAAGCGTTTCGACCTCTTTTGTGAGCTTGGAAATCTTTATTATACAGAATACAAGTGAAATTATCAGAGCAAAAAATGAAAATACAAAAAATATTCTTAATCTGTGATTTCTCTTTCTTGGTTTTGGTGCGGAACGTACAGTTTTTTTATGTTCATTGTATTGTTTTGAACCATTATAATATGTTTTTTCCGGATAAATATTTTTATTCTCACTTAATGGAATTCTTTTTTTCTTTTTTACCGATTGATTTCTCCCCCCGCGCCTCCGTGGACTGTATCTCAATACGTCTTCATAACTTGGTTCTCTGTGAGGCGCAGTTTTGCGCTCAAGGGGAGGAAGGTTTTTTGAGTACTCATAATTTTCAGATTTTTTCTTTGAGGCAGTTAAATCTGTTATAATTATATTGGGTTTTGTTTTTGTGAAATTTTTTTTAGGGGCATTAGGTTTGGGTTTATTTCCAAAAAGTTTTTTTGGGGCTGGTGTTTTGCTTAAATTATTTAAAGATTCCCGTTCTCTTTTTTTTCTGTCAAGTACATCCTCATATTCCCTGTAATCATCATCTTCATAAATGGACTCTTTTTTTATTTTTGTTTTTTTATTTTTTTTCTTCTTCTTAGGTTCATAGTCATATTCGTCAAAATCATCATCAAAGTCGTCATATTCATAATATTCATTTTTCTTTTTTTTGTTTGTATCTGATTTTTCATTTTGAATGGGGGAAGAAGGAATATTGGATTTAACGCTGTTGTTTTCAGCATTATTGCTGTAATTATCGGACTCGTCAGAATAATAAGAATCGTTCTCGGAAGAAATTTCTTTATCATAGCCGTTAAACTTATACTCACTGTTATATTCGGAAATCAGTTCGTCCTTTGGAAACTCGCTGAATGTATTTCCGAAATAAAAAGAACGTTCTTCGGTATTATTTTCCGAAGAGATTTCATAATCATCTTCTTTGTAATTATTTGACGCGCTGGTATAATAAGGGTACTCATCGTCTTTTACATATTCATCAAAAAGCTGTCCGACAACTTTTCTTGTAAGAGACGCATTATAAAAATTTAAAGTGTCTTCCAAATCCTGTTTTACCGCAGCTTTGCCTTTTGCTTTATTTGATTCTTTCAAAGTGATTACCTCCGATAAATATCAAAGATGTTTATATATAAGGGGAATTTTGAAAATTTGTGGATTTTAAGATGTTAGGTCTTAAAATTTATTATTGTTGTGACACAATTATCAGAAGTTCCCCAAGATTGAATTTTATATGCTTAGAGGAATAATAAAATAATACCATATCAAGTTTTTACAAATATTATAACTAAAAAGTTATTTTATTATTTCCTTATAATTTATATATATAATTCTATAATTTTAAACGCAAAAAGTCAACGGTTATACAAATTTTAAAAATATTTTTATAAAAATATCAACAATACAAGAATATCCTCTTTACAATTTCTAATATATTATTTATACTAAGAGTATGTAATAACGTTATGGGATTTATGATATGGAGGGGGTCGCTTATAGCGAAACAATAAATGATTGTAGTAAAGTTACAAATGGTTGGTTAGATTTAATAAGTTATTTATATTAAATGTTAAATAATGAAATGCTGTCAATAAAATTGTTTTGCTGTTTCAAGTTGAGTATTATGCATTTTTGTATTTTTGCGAAAGGTCTTGTATAGCAACCGCAAAATTTTTAGGGTGAAACAACAAACTTGTTTAAAATTACTGCCATAACGATTGACAAGAGATTTTTTTTGTAATTAAAGCCTGATTTTCGTGAAAATGATTTGAATATATTTTAAGAAAATCAGACAAATACAAGTGGAAAAATAGTTGTCAAGAGGTGTTATTGCGGGTTATTGAACAGGTTATTGTAAACTTGTCAGTAGCGGTATGGTTTTTAAAATTTTAAGGATGTGATATTTATGAAAATAGAAAAAATAAGTGAAACTCAGATAAAGGTTTTTTTAAATCAATCTGACCTTAGAGAAAGGAATATAAAACTTACTGAGCTTGCCTATGGTTCGGAAAAAACACAGGCGCTTTTTCGTGAAATGATGGAACAGGCTGTTGAAATGTGCGGTTTTGAAATAGAGGATTCTCCTCTTATGATTGAGGCGGCTCCGGCATCATCAGACGGAATTGTCATTATTGTATCCAAAGTGCTTGATGAAAACCGTATGGACAATAAGTTTTCTCTTATGCCGCCTGCCAAAGAGGAAAGAAGATTCAAGAAAAACAGTATTAAAAAAGAGTTTTACGGGGAAGAGATATATGACGATACGAATGATTTTAATATTATAATTTATTCTTTTGACAGTATTGACGATATTTCAGCCGCCGCTCATAAAGCTGATAAACTCTATTCAGGAACAAATATTTTGTATTCATATAAAAATAAATATTTCCTTGTGATACAAAATGACAATCCAAAAGACAATGTGGAAACGGATACGCTGGATATGATTTTTTCTGAATACGGAGATAAACATATATCAAACGTTATTTCAAAATATTTTCTTTCGGAGCATGGTGAAGTTATTGTAAAAGGCGATGTTATAAAAACTTTCGCGACTTTTATGTAAAATATACACATAATTGGATAAATTAACGAAAACGGACGCGGGTGTATAATTAAAAAATTTATATTACAAAAAAATCGGTTGTCAATCGTTATCATGTAAGTTATTGAACAGGTATATTGATTTTCCAGTTATTTTGTTTAAAACTTACAAAATATTAAATATTAAAAATTTATTATTGATTTTATATGGCTGCTGTGATATAATATCTTCTGTTATGTTGTTGAAACGAAGAGATGCCAAAATGTATCTCATATTTTAAAGAAAGAGGTGTAAGCAATGAAAGAAGGTATCCATCCGGAATACTATCAGGCTAAGGTAAAATGTAACTGCGGAAATGAGTTTGTTATGGGTTCAACAAAAGAGGAAATTCGAGTTGAGGTTTGCTCAAAATGTCATCCTTTCTATACGGGAAGTCAGAAGTTATTGCTTGACGCAGGCGGACGTGTTGATAAATTCAATAAAAAATACGGCAGAAAATAATTATTTGATTTTTCAAGAATTTTTGAAAGCTGCTTTTACCGGGAGTATTAAAATTTTTGCTTTTGGTATTTTCGTATTTACGGACAATGTTCAGAACATCTATGTTAAGGCTTTGTTTCGTTTAAAATCAGCCCTATGTCGTTTGGTGTAGGGTTTTTATTTTATAAAGAGAATCTCTGGATAAAGGAGGTTCTCTTAAAGACAATATTCTTAGAATCCGAATGAAAGCGGAATATACATAAAAAATCAACTATATTGTTTTAAGAGTTTTTTGTGTATTGATGTTTTCAGAAAGGTTCTTGATTGAAATTGTACTGAAAATTTATATGTAAAAATGATGATTGTTTTTTATTTAACAGCGTTTTACACTAATAATTTTATGGGTTTCCATAGAATTTTATTTCAGCCTGTATCTTTAAAATTATGTTGAAAGAGCGGGACCGGAGGTGTTTTTATGAAAATAGGTTTTATCGGGGCGGGCAGAGTAGGCTGTTCTTTTGGAAAATATCTGAAAAAAAACAAAATTGCGGTTTCAGGCTATTACAGCAGAAATTATGAAAACGCTAAGTTTGCCTCCGATTATACCAATTCTATATGTTTTGGCGATTTTTGCTCACTTGCGGAAAATTCGGATATTATTTTTATCACTGTAAAAGACAGTGCTATATCCGAAATATGGAACAGACTTTCTTTTGAAAATTTAAAAGGAAAGTATGTCTGTCATTGCAGTGGGGCGTTGTCTTCAGAGATTTTTGAAAAAGCTTCGGATATGGGTGTATTTGTATGCTCTGTTCATCCTATGCTTGCGGTCTGCGGAAAAGACAATGCTGAAAATTTTGCCAAAGCTTTTTTTACTGTTGAGGGAAATTTCAACGCTTGCCATAAAATTAAAAAAATTTTGGAGAGTATTGGAAACAGTGTTAAAATTATTGAAAACTCACAGAAAAAATCTCTTTATCACCTTGCTTGTGTTTTTCAAAGCAATTTGATTAACGCTCTTATTTATATGGGCTGTGAATTTCTTAAAGAATGCGGATTCAGCGAAAAAGAGGCTATAAATGCAGCAAGTCCGCTTATATACGGAAATATTGACAATATTTTAAAAAAAGGTGTTCAATATGCACTTACAGGCCCCGTTGAAAGACGAGATATTTCTACTATTGAAAAACACATGAGAATTTTAAATGACAATGATAGTCTTATATACAGAATGTTGTCACTAAAGCTTGCTGAGATAGCTCAAATTAAAAATTCTGATATTTCTTATGATAAATTGAAAAAATTTCTGGAGGGTTTTAAATGAAAAATACAGTTATTACTTTTTCTCAGGCAAAAGAAAAAAATGAAAAATTATCTATGCTTACCGCTTATGATTACTCAACGGCAAAGCTTATTGATGAGGCAGGCATTAACTCAATATTAGTAGGGGATTCACTCGGAATGGTTTGCCTTGGATATGAGGATACGCTTTCTGTTACTATGGAAGATATGATACATCATACAGCCGCTGTGTCAAGAGGATGTAAAAATGCTTTGATTGTAAGCGATATGCCTTTTATGTCTTATCAGACTTCCGTATATGACGCTGTAAAAAATGCGGGAAGACTCATAAAAGAGGGACACGCCCATGCTGTTAAACTTGAGGGAGGAAAGGAATTTGCCCCTCATATAGAGGCTATTGTGAAAGCGTCTATACCTGTTGTGGCTCACCTTGGACTTACTCCACAGTCTGTTAATGCTTTCGGAGGATTTAAGGTGCAGGGAAAATCTCTTGATGCCGCAAGAAATCTTATTGACGATGCCGTTAAAATTCAGGAGGCCGGAGCGTTTGCTGTTGTTTTGGAATGTGTTCCGTCAAAGCTTGCGGCGCTTATTACAAAAAAACTTTCCATACCAACTATAGGCATTGGAGCGGGAGCAGGCTGTGATGGTCAGGTTCTTGTTTATCAGGATATGCTTTCTATGTATTCAGGCTTGACTCCAAAATTTGTTAAAAAATACGCCGATGTTGGGGAAATTATGAAAAACGCATTTAAAGCATATGGAGAAGACGTTTCTAATGGTGTTTTTCCTGATAAGACGAATGAGTTTTCCATTGATGATGAGATTATTGAAAAATTGTACTGATAATTTTTATTATGGCAATTCTTGAACAGATAGATGATACAGAATAAAAAAATATTGTCGGAAATGCTGTAATTTGTCTTTGTAAAAAAGGAGTCTTTATATGAAAATTGTTAAAACCGCCTATGAGGTAAGAAATATTGTCAATGAATGGAGAAAAAAAGGTCTGTCTGTAGGATTTGTCCCGACTATGGGATATTTGCACGAGGGACATCAAAGCCTTATAGAAAAGGCTGTAAAAGAAAATGACAGAGTTGTGGTAAGCGTTTTTGTGAATCCTATGCAATTTGGAGAAAACGAGGATTTTGACAGCTATCCAAGAGATATTGATAGAGATTCTGAAATTTGTGAAAAAGCCGGATGCAGCGTTATTTTTAATCCTGATATTTCTGAAATGTACGGAGAATATTTTTCATCTTTTGTAAATATGAATACTCTGCCCCAAAGGCTTTGCGGGAAAAGCCGTCCTATTCACTTTAAAGGCGTATGTACGGTTGTAACCAAACTTTTTAATATTGTTTGTCCGGACAGAGCGTATTTTGGTCAAAAAGATGCTCAGCAGCTTGCTATAATAAAAAGAATGGTATCAGACCTTAATTTTAATATTAATATAATCGGCTGTCCTATTGTTCGGGAAGAGGATGGACTTGCCAAAAGTTCAAGAAATACTTACCTTAATGCGGAAGAGAGAAAAGCGGCTGTTGTGTTGTCACGTTCTCTTAAAATAGGAAAAAGTCTTATGGAAAACGGTGAAAAATCTGCTGAAAAAATTATCTCGGCTGTAAAAGAGGAAATAAATAAGGAAAAACTGGCGAAAATTGATTATATTGAAATTGTTGATATGAATAGATTACAGCCTGTAAATGAAATAAATTGTCAGGTTCTTGTCGCTATAGCCGTTTATATAGGAAAAACAAGGCTTATTGATAATTTTATAATGTAACCGTCGTTTATATATTTTAAAGGGTGATTTTATGATGCTTAATATGCTTAAAGGAAAAATTCACAGAGTTAAGGTTACTCAGGCGGAGCTTGATTATGTCGGAAGTATTACGGTTGACGAGGATTTGCTTGACGCGGCGGGTATTCGTGAATATGAACAGGTTCATATTGTGGATATAAACAATGGACAAAGATTTGAAACTTATACTATAAAAGGGGAAAGAGGCTCCGGAATTATTTGTCTTAATGGCGCCGCCGCAAGATGTGTACAGAAAAGTGACCTTGTTATTATTATGAGTTATGCGCAAATGTCAGAAGAGGAAGCCGAAAATCACAAGCCTAAAGTTGTTTTTGTTGATGAAAATAATAAAATTTCCAAAATCAGCAGATATGAAAAACATGGAAAACTTGTTATGTAAAAGATTTGTATGATAATTTTAGAAATTTACATTTATCCATAGATTTTTAGTTGTTTAACAGGTTTGTTAAAATTTAAACATTTGTTTTTTATATTAGACTTCTTTTAAAACTGTGTTATCGCAGCATTTCCGTAAAAAAGAAAAAATATTTTTTTGAACTTTTCAGAATTGTTGTAAGGTTTTGAAGAAGTCTATTATGACAATTTTTATAAAATATGCATATATAGTCAATCAACTTAAAAATAAGTAAGTTCGGCGGCTAAAAATCCTTTTTCTCCTTTTCAAGTTGATTGACTATATTATTTGGCAGACATGCTTGAAAGCCTCTGTAATACCATCTGAAAGCTATTTTCATATCGTACCTTGCTTGATTTTTTGTTAGTCGTCATCACTTAAATTTCCTAACAGGTATGATATTTTACTCTGAAAATTTTATGAATTGCTATAGTTTGTAAATTTTATATTTTTTTTATGAAGTTATATGTCAAAAAAATAAATTTTTATTGTATTTTTTGGAATTGAGATTGATTATTTTTATATTTTGACATAAATTGAAAAATCTTTTTTTGGAAAATATTATTAATTTTATTGACATAAAGCAAATTTTGTGGTAGCTTAAAAGAGTAACATTTATCTTTTTTATTTTTTAGGAGGATTTTTTTCATGAAAAAAGGTACAGTAAAATGGTTTAACGCAGAAAAAGGTTTTGGATTTATTTCAGTTGAAGGTGAAGATGATGTATTTGTACATTTCTCAGCTATCAATTCTGAAGGATACAAGACTCTTGAAGAAGGACAGCAGGTTGAATTTGAAGTTGTTCAGGGTGCGAAAGGTCCTCAGGCTGCGAATGTATCTCGCTTATAATCTATTGAGTCTATAATTTAATGCAAAGCATTTTTTATATATAAAATTGGTTATATAGTAAGTTATCGTGTTTATGTTTGACACGAAGAAAAACTCTTTCGGATTTATTCCGAAAGAGTTTTTTGCTGTTAAAATGGTATTGGTATCAACTTAAAAATAAATCAGACTTGTTCTATCCCGATTTCTTTTGCTCCCTTTAAAGTTGATTAACTATAATTTGTAAAATTTTTATCAGACTTCTTTCGCTGTAATTAATCTACAAATCCTATATCACTTAAAGGATACCACCGAAAAAGTACTTTAGATTCTATATCGGATTTTTTTATTGCTCCAAAAAAACGGCTGTCTGTGCTTCGTTTTCGGTTATCTCCCAAAACGTAATATTCATCATCGTTAAGAGTTATATCTATATTTCCGTTTGTTGAATCGGGTGATTTTATATATGGTTCAATTAAAAGGTTATTATTTATAAAGACTTGCCCGTTTTTTATAACTATGTGGTCTCCCGGTTTTCCTATTACTCTTTTTACAATTATTTCTTCTTTATCGTTATAATTTATTTTGCAAAGTATAATATCGCTGTAGTCTATAAAATCAAGATACGCGAAAAGTCTTGATACTAAAACTCTGTCACCTGTTCTGAATGTGTTTTCCATTGATGAACCCTCGATTAAAAACGGCCAGAAAAGAAAATACAAAATTACCGCAAGAACTATTGCTTCTATAAAGGCAGAACGCCATTCTTTCAATTTTGATTTATCCATTTATTTAATTTTACTCCTTTTGTAATTCAACATTGTATGATGCGCCTTGACCTGATATATACACTGAGCCTATTGTTATATCTTTATACCCTTCTTTTTTCAGAGTTATTGAATGCTGACCCTCAACCAAATCACCTGTATAAGGTGTCTGGCCTGATGCCATACCGTCTATTAAAAGATTAGCTCCGGTGGGATTTGAGTTTACAGTCAGAGTACCCATTTTTACTTCCTGAGCGAGGACGGGCTTTAAAAGTTTTTCAGGGGTGTTTACAGTAAAGCGGCTGCTGTAATTTATATATCCGTCTTTTACTATTTCTATTGTATATTGTCCATATTCAAGTTCCAAAGGCTCTCTTGAAAGCTCCAGGTTTCCGTTTATATAAAGAGCGTAATCGCTTACATTTGGACGAATTGTTACCTTTCCTGCCTTTATGGGTATTGTGTTAAGGTCAAGGGTGGATTTTTCATTTACAGCAATATCTATATCTTCTATAAATGCTTCTATGTTGTCGCCTTTTACAACAACTTTATGTGTTCCCTCATTTAGCTTTACTGTAGTTATGTTTGGCAGCTTTCTGTATATATTTGTATCAATTTCTATTATTCCGTTTTTTATTTTGTCATTTTTCTTTACTTCAAGTTCTCCATGCCCCTTATCAAGCTTTACAGTCCATATGGTATCATCGTATCCGGATATTGTTATTAAGTCTATTGACGGGTCAAGAAAGTCAGGAGAAAAATTTTCCGTTTTATATATAAAATTTGTCATATCCGTATAGGAATATGTTTTTGTATTAGTTGTTATCATCTTATTTATGGTATCGATTTTATAGCCGTTTTTTAATGTTTCTTTAAACTCTTTGTCAGATTTTGTTATTGATACAAGAGCGTTGTTTTTATCATACACAAAATTTATTAAATCACCTTCGGAAAGTTCGTCAAAAACAATACCTTTATTATATTTGTCGTGAATCAGTGTTCCTCCGGTTACAGTATATTCAGAGTTGTCATTAGAATTTATGTTGTATATTATAAGGGTTTTGAAAGCATCACTTTTTGAGCGGATTACACCAAGATACTCTTTTTCGGGAAATGAATTTACAGTTTCGGAAGGATTAGAGGAACTCTCATAATCAACAGTCGTGGTTTCAGAAACAATATTTGATTTTTTATCTGAACCTTTATCGGGATTTATAACATTAAACATTATTATAAATAAAGCAACAAAAACAACAGCTCCTATTCCTACGGCAAGAATCATAAAAATAGGGTACTGTGATTTTTGCGGAGGAATTTTTGCGGGAGTTTTCTTCTTGATTTTTTTTACTTTTTTATTCTTTCCGTAATTTTCAAAAGAGTCAAAGGAATCCTGCTCGGAAAAGTTTTCCGCATTTTTGCTGGGAGTATAGAATACACCATCTTTTTCATAATCTTTATTATTATTTTTATTATGCCTGTAAGCCATAGTATTAAACCTCTTAAATTTAAAATTTTTATGTGCTTTGGAAATGCCGTATAATTTGAAATCGGTATAACCGTTGTTCTGCCATAATCGAATTTGTTCGACATTCCACAATAATATTTTATACATAATAATAAAAAAAAACAAGTATTTTTGAAAGATAATCAAAAATGCCGTAAAAAATTTTTTTTAAGCTCTTGACAAAAAATAAATAGTGCTATAACCTTTAATGTAGCGGATATTTTTACGCGGGAATTACCACGTTGTTTAAAGGAGGTACATATATGTACAAAATAGTGAGCAAAAGGATTCTTACAGACAATATATTTCTTATGGATATAGAAGCGCCAAGAGTGGCTAAAACAGCTTTGCCGGGTCAGTTTGTGATAGTTAAAAACACAGAGAGGGGAGAAAGGATTCCTCTTACTGTCGCTGACTATGACAGAGATAAAGGTACGGTTACTATTGTTTTTCAGACTGTTGGAAAAAGTACTCTTGAACTTGCCGGATATAAAGATGGAGATTATATATGTGATTTTGTAGGACCTTTGGGTCAGCCCAGTGATTTAGTTCATAAAAGCGATGATGAGCTTTTTAAAAAAAATATTATTTTTATAGCCGGAGGAGTTGGAACCGCGCCTGTATATCCACAAGTAAAGTGGCTTCGCGAAAAAGGTGTTTTGGCTGATGTTATTGTGGGAAGCCGTACAAAAGATTTATTGATTATGGAAGATGAGATGAAGTCTGTAGCCGGAAATTTATATGTTTGTACAGACGATGGTTCTTACGGATTTAATGGACGTGTTACGGATTGTCTTAAAGACCTTGTTGAGAACAAAGGCAAAAAATATGACCACGCTGTTATTATTGGACCTATGATTATGATGAAATTCGCATCGGCTATGACAAAAGAACTTAATATACCTACAATAGTAAGTCTTAATCCTATTATGGTTGACGGTACGGGAATGTGCGGGGCCTGCCGTGTGACGGTGGGAAACAAAGTTAAATTCGCTTGTGTCGATGGACCGGAGTTTGACGGACATCTTATAAATTACGATGAGGCTATGCGACGTCAGGCTATGTATAAAACAGAAGAAGGCAGAGCTAAGCTTAAATTTGAAGAAGGGGATACTCACAGTCATGGAGGCTGTGGTTGCGGAGGTGACAAATAATGAGTGATGTTTTAAAAAGAGTCCTTGTAAGAGAACAAGACGCTAAAGTAAGAGCGTCAAATTTTGATGAGGTTTGTCTTGGTTATAACGAAACAGAGGCTGTAGAGGAAGCGAAAAGATGTCTTGGCTGTAAAAACGCTAAATGTATTACAGGCTGTCCTGTATCAATAGATATTCCCGAATTTATCGGAAAGGTTAAAGAAGCTGATTTTAAGGCGGCGGCGGAGGTGATTGCTAAATATAGTGCGCTGCCCGCTGTATGCGGACGTGTTTGTCCTCAGGAAAACCAATGCGAGGGAGTATGTATAAGAGGAATTAAAGGCGACCCTGTTTCTATTGGAAAACTTGAGAGATTTGTAGCTGACTGGGCGTCGGAAAATAACATTGACCTTAGTATGACAGAGGCTAAAAACGGTAAAACAGTTGCTGTTATAGGCTCAGGACCGGCAGGTCTTACCTGTGCCGGTGATTTAGCTAAAAAAGGCTATGATGTTACTGTTTTTGAGGCTCTTCACAAAGCAGGCGGTGTTTTGGAATATGGTATTCCTGAATTTAGGCTACCAAAAGAAAAGGTCGTTAAAAACGAAATTGATAATATTAAAAAACTTGGTGTAAAGTTTGAAACAAATGTTATTGTGGGAAGAACAATTACTATTGACCAGCTTTTTGATGATGAGAAATTCGATGCTGTATTTATTGGTTCAGGAGCGGGACTTCCAAAATTTATGGGTATTCCGGGAGAAAACGCCAACGGCGTGCTTTCAGCGAATGAGTTTCTTACCCGTGTAAATCTTATGAAAGCTTACGATGAAAATTATGACACACCTGTTAAAATCGGTAAAAAGGTCGCTGTTGTTGGCGGGGGAAACGTGGCTATGGACGCTGCAAGAACAGCTTTAAGGCTTGGTTCTGAAAGTCATATTGTTTACAGAAGAGGAACTGAACAACTGCCGGCAAGAGTGGAAGAAGTTCATCACGCTATAGAAGAGGGTGTTATTTTTGATACTCTTACAAATCCTACGGAAATTCTTGTTGATGATAATGGCTGGGTATGCGGTATGAAGTGTGTAAAAATGGAGCTGGGAGAACCCGATGAATCAGGCAGAAGAAGTCCTGTGGTAATAGAAGGCTCTGAATTTGTTATAGATGTGGATACAGTTATAATGAGTCTTGGGACATCTCCTAATCCTTTGATTTCTTCAACTACAAAAGGTCTTGACGTTAATAAGAAAAGGTGTATTGTGGCGGAAGAGGAAACAGGTCTTACTTCACGAGAGGGTGTTTACGCCGGAGGAGATGCTGTTACGGGAGCCGCTACGGTTATACTCGCTATGGGAGCCGGTAAAAAGGCTGCTGCCGCTATTGACGAGTATTTAAAAAAACGTTAATTATTTCATTAAAAACATCAATTTATTTAATCTTTATAAAGATTGATTAATTGATGTTTTTTTGCATAAAAATAATTATAATATTATTTCTGTAAAAAAATTTTATATTATTAATAAATTTTATGCTTTATTTTAATTGTGAATTTTTTTATTTTGTGATATAATTAAAAAAACTGATTAATTACGGCAAAACTATCATAAACTCATTTGACAGGGTATTTATTGCAAAGCAGAAAATAATTACAGTTTTATAGTTTGATTATTTTAAATGTTTTGCTGTTTCGCACTTGTGTGTATGTATAAAATTTAATTACAGCTAAACACTTGAAAATTATTGAAAAAATAGCGGTTATTTAATAAAATGATATTTGCTGAAGGTACATACAGCATATGTTTTAAGCTGAAAATTATTTTATGAAAGCGGTGTTAAGTTATGAACAATTCTTTGGGCAGAATTATGTCAGAACTGAATTTATCAACATTAAGTATTCCAAGTTTTAGAATTACTGATATTATTGATATTATTCTTGTCGCCTTGCTTATATATATTGTTATGATATGGATTAAGGAAACAAGGGCATGGTCTCTTTTTAAAGGTATTGCTGTTATTATTGTTGTAAGTATAGTATCTTATCAAATGCATTTTTATACTATTTCATGGATTATTGAAAAGACTCTTTCGGTTGGTATTATAGCACTTATCGTTCTTTTTCAGCCGGAATTCAGAAAAGGTCTTGAGCAGATTGGAAAAGGCAATATTGTTACAAATATTTTCAATAACGATGAAGAGGGCAAAATACTTAAAAAAACTATGCAGGAAATTGTTACCGCCGTTTATAAAATGGCAAAGGTGAAAACAGGCGCTCTTATTATTATTGAGCAGGACGTACCGTTAGGCGATTTTGAGAAAACAGGTATACCTATTGACGCTATTATTTCAAGTCAGCTCCTTATAAATATATTTGAGAATAAAACTCCTTTACATGACGGCGCCGTAATTATAAGAAACAACAGAGTTTCAGCGGCAACGTGTATTTTGCCTCTTACCCAAATGGAAATAGGTCTTGACCTTGGAACAAGGCACAGGGCGGCTGTGGGAGCAAGTGAGGAATCAGATGCATACATTATTGTGGTATCGGAAGAAACAGGACTGGTATCTGTAGCTTACGGCGGAAAATTATACCGTAATCTTTCAGAATCGGATCTTATTAAAATGATTTCAAAAGGAAGTAAACCGACAAGCAAGGGAATAAAATTGTGGAAAGGACGAAAAAACAATGCTAAGAAAAATAAGTAATATACTTATTAAGTGTATAAGTAAAAATTTTGGCTGGAAATTGTTTTCCGTTGTTTGCGCGGTTGTTTTATGGTTTATAGTTATGAATATACTTAATCCAACAGAAATACAGACATACAGTGTGAACGTGACTTTTGTGAATGAGGATAAACTTACAGAAAAGGGTCTTGTTGTTATAAACAAAGATGAAATACAAAATACAAAAATTGATATAAAGGTAAAATCCACAAGAGCGGCTCTTGAGGAACTTACAAAAAACAAAAAAGATATTTTAGCGACTATTGACCTCAAACAGTTTTCTATGCTATATGCGGGAGATATTGCCGAACCTTTTAAGGTGGCGGTAAATCCCTCTATACCTACAAGTTATGTATATACTTATGAAATTGTTAGTTTTACTCCGCCGGAAATGTCAATTAAGCTTGACAAAATTGTTGAAACTGAAAAGGAAATTATTGTGGATTCAGAAGGAGAAATCTCAAACGGATATCTTGCCGGAGAAACAGTGGCTATGCCTTCTGTCGTTACAGTAAAAGGCGCTTCCGCTGATATAGAAAAAATAGATTCTGTAAAGGTATTTCTTAATATGGACGATGTATCGGAAGGGTTTGTAAAAGATTTTACACCAAAAGCCTATGACAGTGACGGAAATGAGATTACGTCGGTTATTATTGAACCCGAAACGGTTCAGATAAGTTTGGGCGTGTATAAATACGGTCAGATACCGGTTAAAGAACCTTCTATTGAGGGGAACCCCGGAGAGGGATACGAAATAACAAAAGTTGAGTGGGAGCCTAAATACATTGACGTAGTAGGAGATGATACGGAAATATCAAGTGTGGGAGATATTAAACCGCGCATAAGAATTAACGGTGAAACAGATGAGAAAATAGTCAGAAAGTTTGATGTCAACGCTCATATCGCTAAAAATAAGCTAAGTATAAAGTCAGGTTCGCAAAGAGAGGTTACTGTTACGATTACTCTCACTAAAATTGAAGAACAGGAATTTATTGTCAGTAATGATAATATTGTTTTTGAAAATGCTGACGAAAGCAAAGAAATTAATCTTACTGAACCTATAAAGGTAAAGCTTAAAGGTACTTCTGAAAATATTTCTAAAATACAGAATGAGAACAACATTAAAGCGATTATAAATGCTGGGGAAATTCAGGAAGGCAAGTCTTTAGCCGAGGTTAATATTGTACTCCCTGAGGGAGTAAATCTTTCGGAAAAGGTATTCGCGAAAGTTGAGGTGAAAAATAAAGCGTCTGAAAGTGAAACATCTTTAAGTGAAGATGAAAGTACAGAGTCTGAAAATGAAAGTTCTGAAAGGAATACAGAATAATTTTTTATTGAATATATTAAATTTAAGTGTTATAATGTCGGAAGTAATTGTTTATAATATTGCAAATTTGTTTAAAGAATACGTCAAAGTAAATTATGATAAATGTAAACGGGAAAATTAGGTATTTATAGTAAAATAATGTGACAGCAAAAACAAGATGTGTTTATGTGAATTATTTTATTATTTACCCGTTAGAAAATTTATGAATTGCTATAGATATAAATATGATAGTGATCATAGTCAATTAACTTAAAAATAAATTCGGCGGAAAAATTTTATTTCTGCTAATTTTCAAGTTGTTTGACTATATACGCAGATTAACTGAAAATTTAAAAAGAGGAATTTTAAAATTATAATTTTTTTGATTATTGGCTATAGGAGGAAAGCTTGGCTATGGGAAAATTTTTTGGAACAGACGGTGTCAGAGGCGTGGCAAATACAGAGCTTACGCCAGAGCTTGTATATAAACTCGGGCGTGCCGGCGCTTATGTGCTTACAAAAGAAACTAAAAACGCGCCTAAAATAATTGTTGGTATGGATACGAGAATATCGGGAGATATGCTCGAGTCAGCTTTGATTGCGGGAATCTGCTCTGTCGGGGCGAGCGCTGTTTCTTTAGGCGTTGTTCCTACACCGGCTGTAGCTCATCTTGTAAAAGAATATAAGGCTGATGCGGGAGTTGTCATAAGTGCTTCTCACAACCCGGTTGAGGATAATGGCATTAAGTTTTTTAATAATATGGGATTTAAACTCCCTGACGAAACGGAAGCACAGATTGAGGACGTTATAATTAATTCACTTGATGATATTCCAAGACCTATCGGCGGCGATGTTGGTTCAAAGTCTGTTAAAGAAGAGGCTGTTGATGATTATATAAGATTTTTGAAAAGTACAACGGATATAAAATTTGACGGAATTAAAGCTGCGATTGACTGTGCTAACGGAGCTACGTACAAAGCGGGCCCTATTACTCTACATGAGCTTGGCGCGGAGGTATGCGCTATACATAGAGAACCTGACGGTACAAATATAAATAAAGACTGCGGGTCTACTCATATTGAAAGCCTTAAAAAATTTGTTATTGAAACAAATTCTGATATAGGTATTGCTTTTGACGGTGACGGAGATAGATGTCTTGCTGTTGATGAAAACGGTGAATTTGTTGATGGAGACCAGATTATGGCTATATGCGGTTCTTATCTTAAAGAACAGGGCAAACTTAAAAATAATACTATTGTCGCTACGGTTATGAGCAATTTGGGTTTGTTTATAATGGGTGGAGAAAAAGGCATAAATATTGAAAAAACTAAGGTCGGCGACAGATATGTACTTGAAAGAATGCTTGAGAAAAACGATACTTTGGGAGGAGAACAGTCGGGTCATATTATTTTTCTTGAATATAACACAACCGGAGATGGAATACTTACCGCAATTCAGCTTTTAAGTATTATGAAAAAAACAGGTAAAAAGCTTTCAGAGCTTAAAAAAATTATGGAAGTTCTTCCTCAGGTATTAGTTAATGCTACTGTTGACAGAAATAAGAAAAATGATTACCTCTCAAATGATACAATCAAGGCTGAAATTGAAAAGCTTGAAAAAAAATTTGAAGGACAGGGAAGGGTGCTTATACGTCCTTCCGGTACGGAACCTATTGTACGTGTTATGCTTGAGGGAAGAAACCAAGAGGAACTTACTAAAGAAGCGGAAAAACTTGCTAAGATTATTGAGGATTTGCTTAAATAAAAAATAATTTTTCTGGAGGTAGCAAAAATGTGCGGTGTTGTTGGTTATATTGGTAAAAATGACGCAGTTCCTGTTCTTATGAACGGATTATCCAAGCTTGAGTACAGAGGATATGATTCTGCCGGAGTAGCGGTGTATGACCCTGAACAAAGCAAAATAAATCTATGTAAGACAAAAGGACGTATCCAAAATCTTCAAGAGAAACTTTATATGTCGCCTCTTAAAGGAAAAGTCGGAATCGGTCATACAAGGTGGGCGACTCATGGCGTTCCATCAGACAGAAACGCTCATCCTCATTTCAGCGATGATTCTAAAATCGCTGTTGTTCATAATGGAATTATTGAAAATTATATGTCTCTTAAAGAAGAACTTGAAAAGAATGGATATAAATTTGTCTCTGAAACGGATACGGAAACGGTCGCTCATTTAATTGATTATTATTATAAAAGTGGTATGGATATTCTTGACGCTGTATTTAAGGTGCTTGAAAAAATAGAGGGTTCTTATGCTCTTGGAATTTTATGCAAGGATTTTCCAAATCAGCTTATCGCTACAAGAAAAGACAGTCCCCTTGTTATCGGACTTGGAAATGACGAAAATTTTATAGCTTCTGATATGCCGGCGATACTTAATTACACAAAAGACGTATATCTTATTGATGATAATGAAGTAGTTGTTCTGACAAAAGACGGTGTTAAAATTTTTGATGAGGATAAAAATGAGGTGACAAAAGAAATATTTAAAGTTGACTGGGATGTTGAAGCTGCTGAAAAAAGCGGATATGACCATTTTATGCTTAAAGAAATACACGAACAGCCCAAAGTGGTAAGGGATAATTTAAATTCACGCCTTACAGAAACAGGTATTTCTTTTAATAATGTTAAGCTTGGCAAAAAAGAACTTGAAAATATAAACAGAATTTATATTGTGGCCTGCGGTACGGCATATTATGCCGGACTTGTGGGAAAATATCTTATTGAAAGGGTAGTAAGAATTCCTGTTAACTCGGAAGTGGCCAGTGAGTTTAGATATAAAAATCCTTTGATTGATGAAAAAACTCTTATGATTGTTGTTTCTCAGTCAGGAGAAACAGCAGATACTATTGCGGCTATGCGTTTGGCTAAGGAAAAGGGCGCGAGAACTTTGGGTATTGTAAATGTAGTGGGCAGTTCTATAGCCAGAGAGGCAGACGATGTGCTGTACACTCTTGCGGGACCCGAAATAGCCGTAGCGTCAACAAAAGCGTTTACGGCTCAGGTTGTTTTGATGTATCTTATTACGTGTCATATTGCTCTTGAGCTTGATAAAATATCAAGTGAGGAATTCTCTGAAATAAAAAATTATATGGAGGAGCTGCCTTCTCTTGTAAACAGCATTCTTACAAAAGAGCCTGCTCTTAAAAGATTTATGCATAAATATATAGGTTCTAAAAATGTGTTTTACATTGGAAGGGGTCTTGATTATGTGGTTTCTCAGGAAGGGTCTTTGAAACTTAAAGAAATAGCTTATCTTCATAGCGAGCCTTACGCGGCAGGAGAACTTAAACATGGTCCTATCGCTCTTATTGAAGAATCTACTCTTATTATTGGTATTGTTACCCAAGAAGAACTTTTTGACAAGACCGTAAGCAATATCAGAGAATGTAAGGCAAGGGGAGCTAAAGTACTTGCTATAGCTATGGAGGGAAATACGGAAATTTCAAAATATGCCGATGATGTATTTTATATACCTCGTACACATTGGATGCTTACTCCTTTGCTTGCCAATATCCCACAGCAGCTTTTTGCGTATTATATGGCTCTTGGACTTGGAAACGATGTTGATAAACCAAGAAATCTTGCCAAAAGTGTTACTGTTGAGTGATTTTTGTGTAATTATATTTATAGTAATCCGCGAGATTTTTAGTGCGAAACAATAAAAGAATTTCTTGATATATAAGGTTTTATTAAATATTAGACCTCCTGGGAAACTAGCAAATTTACAGATAAGTGCAGATTTTGCTAATAGGCGAAATTAAATTTTCGCCGTAATACTCGCAGTGGTATTTCAAGAAAAATTAATAAAGCATATCGGAAAAAGATGTACTTAGATGGCATTTTCTATGTTTCCGAGGATGTTTATTATTTGTTTTTCTTTTATTGTTTCGCTATATGTGAATAGATTTAAAAAATGTATGTGATGAAACTACATATTGCAGTAATTCTTGATTATAAAGGATTTTTGTTTTGTGGTTTTATAAACTGTGTGGAGATGAAGTTGAAGAGATTTGATAACGACAAGGAGGTCTTTCATGAAAACTATTGCTGTTATGGGAATTTGTGAAGAGGCTGTTAACGACATAAAATTGGAAATGGAGATTATTTCCGCTAAAAACATTGTGGGACTTGACTTTATTATGGGTAAAATGTTCGGTAACAATGTAGTTTTGGTAAGGTCGGGAACAGGTAAGGTTAACGCTTCTATATGTACGCAGATACTTATTGATATGTACGCTGTTGATTATATTATTAATTTAAGTATAGCAGGAATTATAAATCCTGAGCTTAATACAGGAGATATAGTTATTTCCGATGACGTATGCTATTATGATTTTGATATGTCTTGTTTTGGAACTCCGAAAGGGGTAATTTACAGAATGGACGAAAGTTTTTTTAAAGCAGATTCAGACCTTATCGCTTTTTCTTTAAAAGCTTCTGATGATTGCGGAAAAAATGCTGTTATTGGCAGAATTGCAACCGGTGATAAATTTGTTATTGATGTTTCTGAAAAAAATAATATAAAAAATGAGTTTAAAGCATTTTGCATTGATATGGAAAGCGGAGCTGTGGCGCATACTTGTTATTTGAACAAGATTCCTTTTGTGATAGTTTCTATTGTTTTTAATGAGTTTTCAAAAACAGTTTCAGATATGTTCTCAAATTCAGATATTAGTTCTTTTACTGATATTATTAAAAAAATGATTGATATGACAGACTGATTTTTTTTGAAAAAAGGATTACTCTATTTATCAGGTTTATTAAAACTTGATTGTTTATTCTTTGATTGTTTCGTTATGGATTACAGCAATTCAGATAAGAAAAAATGGTTTTTATTGTTTTTTCGGAATTTTGCTGTAAGGTTTCGAAATGAGTTTGATGTAACAAAAGACAGGTGTGATAATTACTTGAAAGAAGGATTCTGTTATGTCTTATATAAATATGAAAAACAGCATAAACCTAAATTTTCTGCCTGTTTCAAGTGCTTTTATTGATAGGTATATTACCAAAGCAAAGGCGGTTTTTGTTTGTATTTATATTTATTCACTTAAAAAGTGTATGGAGGGGCAGAAGATTACTTTAAAAAGTACAGCGGATGAGTTTGATATTTTGGAAAGCGATGTATTAAATGCGTGGAAATTCTGGAAAAAGGAAGGCGTTGTTGATTTTGATGAAAAAGAGGACGGTTTTTTAATTGAGTTTTTTGATATTTCCCCAAGTGACCTGAAGCTTGATAAAAATGGCGCTGATGATAATAAACTTGATATGTTGGTATCTATTAATGATAAGAAAACTGATAAAAAGCGTTTTATAAATAAAGAGGCTATACCTGATTATAGTATTGAGGAGCTTAACGTATATGGTGAGGATGAAAATGTCGGCAGGCTTTATAAAACCGCTGAAAAAGCTTTTTCATCTATGCTTGATTACAGAAAAATGAAATTGGTATTCAGCCTGTACGACTGGCTGGGTATGTCTGTTGAACTTATTGAGTTTCTTATAAAATACTGTGTTTCTGAAGGAAAAGGCAGAAATTTAAGGTATATCGAAACTGTAGCCATTGACTGGAATGAAAGAGGAATTGATTCAGTAGAAAAGGCGGAAGAAATGGTCAGGGTTTTTAATAATGAATACAAAGAAATTATGAAAGAATTAGGCGTTTCTATAATTTTGCCTGCTGAGGGACAAATAAAGTTTATGGAGGACTGGATTAAAAAACTTCCTATTGACGTAATTAAAGAAGCTTGCCGAAGAACTGTTTTGAAAACCGGAAAGCCCGCCTTTGAATATGCCGATTCTATTATTCAAAAGTGGTACAAGCAGGGAGTAAAAAATTTTTCTGATATTGAGAAAATAGATATTGAATTTAACAAAAACAAAAAAGATATTAAAAAAGCTGAAAATAAAAAAACATCAAAAACAAATAACTTTGTTAATTATGAGCAGAGGAAATGGGATTTTGATACTCTCAACAGATTGAAAGGCGAGCTTCTTGATAAGAACTTAAAGGAATGATTTTATGACTAAAGCTGAAATATATAAAAAAGTTTTACGTGAGTACGAAAAAGAAAAAAGAGTTTCTGATGAGATTTATCAAAAAAGAATATCGGATATTTACTTGCTTATACCTGATATTAAAAATATTGATACGGAAATTATGAAAATAAATATGGAATTCGCAAAAGCCTCTCTGAAAAAATTAAAGGTAAAATACAGCATTTCGGAACTTAAAGAAAAAAATAAAGAACTTTTAAAAAAAAGAGAGGATATGCTTGAACAATATGGTATAAACAAATCTTTTTTTGATGATATTTATAAATGCGGTAAATGCAAGGATACAGGATATATTGATAATAAACCCTGCCAATGCTTAAAAAAAAGACTTATTGAGGTCGCTTATGATATGTCTAATATAAAAGAAATTCTTAAAAATGAAAATTTTGAAAATTTTGATATTTCTTTTTATCCTGACAATAATGGAAAAGATACGGAAAAGTCTCCAAGGAAAAAAATTGAGTCTATTTTGCTTAAAGCTTTTGAGTTTGTGAAAAATTTTGACGATGTCTTTATGAATTTATATTTATACGGAAAATCTGGACTTGGAAAAACTTTTTTATGCAACTGTATAGCGAAAGAACTTCTTGACAAAAGTAAAAGCGTATTATATCTTTCAGCATCGCAGCTTTTTAAAATGCTTGAAAAAGATACTTTTAAAAATGATACGGAAGAATTTAGTGAAGTCCTTAAACTTATTTTTGACGCTGATTTATTAATTATTGATGATTTGGGTACGGAATTTCAGACGTCTTTTACATCTTCAGAATTTTTTAACATTATAAATTTAAGATATATTAAAAAGAAGCCAGTGGTTATTTCTACAAATTTGGGACCGGAAGATATTATTGACAAATATTCTGACAGGGTTATTTCAAGATTATATGGAAATTATGAATTTCTTGAATTTATAGGTGAGGATATAAGAATATTAAAGCTCACAAAAGGGCAGTATAATGAATAGTATAAATGTATAGCGAAATAATAAAATATATTTATGACAAACCTCAAAATTTTTAGGTCAAAACAATAAAATAATTCTTGAATGGATATGATATTATTTTTATTGTTTTGCTATATAAGGAATGAAAGGATTTTTATTTATGCTGTTCAGACTTGCCGTTTCTCCGGTTATTATTATTTTATGTTATATGTTTTTAAGGGATAAATATGAAAAAGAACCTTTTTATCTTCTTTTTACGGGAATTTTCTTTGGAATTATAATCTCTTTCCCAATTATTTTTCTTGAGAATTTTATTGACAAATTCTCACCATCAGGGGAAACATGGAAAGCTTTTTTTAACTCATTTTTTGTTGCTTCTTTTGTTGAGGAGTTTTTTAAATTTATTGTATTGTTTTTCTTAATACGCAGAAATAAAAATTTTAATGAACCATTTGACGGAATAGCTTATTCGGTATTTATATCTCTGGGTTTCGCGGGGTTTGAAAATGTTTTGTATGTCATAAACCCTTATGTCGGAGGAGTTGAAACGGCTTTGCTAAGAGCGGTGTTTTCTGTTCCCGGCCATGCGCTTTTCGCAGTATTTATGGGATATTATTTTTCTTTGTCTAAGTTTATACCTGAAAAAAAGAATCTTATGCTTTTTTTATCATTTATAATACCTTTTGCTTTACATGGTATTTATGATTTTATTTTACTTGCGGATATCCCTATGTATTTTATACCTTTTGGGATATTTACTGTGTTTTTATGGACAGGAGGATTTGTGAAAATGAAAAAACATTTAAAAGTTTCTCCATTTAAGAAAAATTAGTGTTGAAAAATTCTTATAAAACGGTTATACTTTTTATATAAGGAAACGCTGAAAATTATTTTTTATACTATATACTCAGCGATTTCTAAGTATTTGTAAATCAATCTTTTTAAATTATTATATTGGAATTTACTGATAAAAATTTATACGGCACAGGGTTGAGTAATAAAAGTGATTAATTCTTCTTTTTCAGACTCGGCTTTTTGAGTGTTTTATGAATCGGGGGAATTTTTTGTGATTGAAGCAGTCAGCTGCGGCGGTGTTGTAATTTACAGAGGAAAAGTTTTATTATTATACAAAAATCAAAATGGCCGTTATATCGGCTGGGTAATGCCGAAAGGTACTGTTGAGGAAGGCGAGTCTTATCAAAGCGCAGCTTTAAGAGAAGTAAGAGAAGAATCGGGTGCTTTGGGTGAGATTGTTAAATATATAGGAAAAACAAGATATACTTTCAGAGTGGATAATGATATTATTAATAAAACAGTTCATTGGTATCTTATGACGTCAAATTCTTATTACAGTAAACCTCAGACAGAAGAATTTTTTGTGGATTCCGGATTTTATAAACAACATGAGGCATACTATTTATTGAAATTTCAGGATGAAAAACAAATTATGCGGCAAGCTTATAATGAATACAATAATTTAAAAAGAACCGGCGTTATTGCCAAATATAAATAAAACAGGAGTGATTTTATGAAAAGTTCAAGCGAGAACACACTTAAAGAAATTGAAAATTCTTTGAAAAAAATTCAGGAAAGAAGCAGCGGTAAAAAGGTTATTTTCGCGATTATGGGAGTATCTGTTTTGATTTTCGCGATTATTTTCGCTGTCATTAAGTTAAAAAAGAAAATAGATGATGAAGCGGAACTTGACGATATGGATGAGCTTGATGATGATTTTGATGACGATGATGATATAAGAGAAGACTATTATGCTTTGGACTATGAGGACGAGGAATAATATTTTGTGTTTTTTTAAAGGTGTGCAGCATATTGAATATGTTTCAAATGCCGCACATTTTTTTGACTATAAAGAAACTTTTGCTGTAAAAATTTAAAGGAACATTTTGATTTTATTATTTTGAGGATTGATTTAATCAGTGTTTTGGGAAATTTTTTATGCTTTGGAGGAATAATTATGATTAAAACTGACATTATCATAGTTGGCTCAGGCATAGCTGCTTTAAGTGTCGCTAATACGCTCTGTAAAAACGGAAGAAAGGCAGTCATTATTACAAAGGCTCTGAAATCCTCGAGCAATTCAACTCTTGCTCAGGGCGGTATTTCTGTCGCGCTTTCGGAAAATGATAATTATAATTTACATTATAACGATACTTTGGAGGCTGGTTGTTATAAAAACGACCCTGAATCGGTTATGACTCTTGTATCAAAAGCACCCGATGTATTAGAAGAATTTATAAAAACGGGTATGAAATTTGATACAGATGAAAAAGGTAATCTGCTTTTCGGCAAGGAAGGCGCTCATCATATCTCAAGAATTATTCACGCCGGCGGTGACAGAACAGGTCTTAAAGTTATGGAAGAGCTTTTTTCAAGAATAAATGAAAATATAACAATTAACGAAAATGAAATGGTCTTGGAACTCAGAGTAAAAAACAATGAATGCGGCGGTGTGATTACACGTGATAATCATGGAAATATAAACAGCTATGAGGCAAACTATACAATACTGGCTACAGGCGGTATCGGTCAGCTTTATCCTTGTACCTCTAATGATATTACTATTACGGGAGACGGTCTGGCAATGGCATACAGAGCGGACATTGTTATAAGTACTCCTGAATTTGTACAATTTCATCCGACCATGCTTAATATAAACGGCAAAACTATGGGTCTTGTGTCGGAGGCTGTAAGAGGCGATGGGGGTATTCTTATAAATCAGGACGGAGTAAGAATTATGGAGGGAAAGCACCCCCTTAAAGACCTCGCTCCGAGAGATGTTGTTTCAAGAGTAGTTTATGACCACTATTTGAAGGGTGACAAGATTTTTCTTGATATTTCAAGTGTAGAGAATTTTAACGGGCGTTTCCCTTATGTGTCGGAAATATGCGATAAAAACGGGGTAGATTTAAGTAAAAACATTATTCCTGTAAGACCCGGCGCTCATTTTCATATGGGAGGAATAAAAGCAAAACCTACAGGAGAAACATCTCTGCCAGGTCTTTATGCCGTAGGAGAGGCGGCTTGTACAGGCGTTCACGGGGCAAACAGACTCGCCAGCAATTCCCTTTTGGAAGGGCTTGTATTCGGCAGGCTTACGGCGGAGAATATTATGAGTTCCGACAGAACAGCGCCGCGTTTTGATGATGAAATTCCGAATATCCAGATAGAGAAACTGCCTGATAAAAACGAAATAAGAAATAAGATGATGGAATTTATAGGAATTGTAAGATATAAAAACAAAATTCCCGAAATTATAAAATGGTTTGAGGAATATATTCCGTCAGGGTCAGATAAACCTATGGGAAAAATAGATTTTACCAAAACAACAAACAGCGAATTTGAAATATACAATATGCTCACGGCAGGATATATTATAGCGAAAGCCGCTCTTAAACGAAATGAGAGCATAGGCGCTCATTACATACTTGACAAGGAGTGAAAACTTTGAATAAACTCAAGGCAAAAGAATCTATTAAAAATTTTTTAATTGAGGACATAAATACAGGAGATTTATCCGCGGAACTTGTTTTTGACGGGGAAGAGCAGGGCAGCGGAGTGTTTCTCTCAAAGGATAACGGCATAGTAAGTGGTACGGATATTATACAAATGACTTATGAGGTATTTGGCGACAATGTTTTTACAGAAATTTTGAAAAAAGATGGACAATACATAAAAAAAGGCGAAATTATAGCTAAGGTAAAAGGAAAAATAAGAACGCTCTTATCATGTGAGAGAGTTATTTTAAATCTTTTGCAAAGAATGAGCGGAATTGCTACGGGAACTAAAAAAGCTGTTCAGCTTCTTGATGATAACACAATAAGAATATGTGATACAAGAAAGACTACACCAGGACTTAGGGTATTTGAAAAATACGCTGTGACCTGCGGGGGAGGATTTAACCATAGAACAGGTCTTTATGATGGAATTATGCTTAAAGACAATCATATAGCTTTTGCGGGAAGTATTATGGAGGCTGTAAGGCTTGTAAAAAGCAAAACAGGTCATATGGTAAAGACAGAGGTTGAGGCTGAAAGTAAAGAACAGGTTCTTGAGGCGGTTTCAGCGGGAGCGGATGTTATTATGTTTGACAACAGAACTCCGGAGGAAATCAGAGAACTTTCAAGGCTTGTACCAAAGCATATAATAACAGAGGCATCAGGAGGAATAAGTTTTCACAATATTGCTGATTTTAAAGGCTGTGGGGTAAATTATATTTCAATGGGTGCTCTTACCCATTCTGTTAAACCACTTGATATAAGCTTTAACAGTGCAAATGGGGACAAAGGAAAGTATTAGTTTTATTTTGAAACTTTTACAGCAATTACGGAAGAATTATATCAGACTTGTTCAATAATTTTCATAACACCGCTTGACAGAATTTTTTCCGTCATACTTTACCTGACGAAAAAATCTCTTGTCAATCGTTGTTACTCAGGTTATTGAACAGGTTTATTGTTAGGAGTTTTTAATTTTGAGTATAAAGGAATATTTGAAAAACAATATTTTGATAACAGACGGCGCTATGGGCACATATTATTCTGAAATTACGGGAAAAACTTCTGAAAATTGTGTTTTAGCTAATTTATCGGAGCCGGAAGTTATTGAAAAAATACATAAAGAATATATTATTGCGGGAGCGGGAATAATAAGGACAAATACTTTTTGCGCTAACACCGTTATTATTGAGAAAAATATTGATTTTGTAAAAAAAATTGTTATGAGCGCCTGTAAAATCGCTAAAAAAGCGGTTATTGGCACAAGTACTTTTATCGGCGCAAGTATAGGTCCTATTCCTGACGGTGAAAATGAGGCTGATCATACAAGAGAGTATTTTGATATTATTGATTGTTTTATAAACGAGGGAATTGAAATTTTTATTTTTGAGACTTTTTACAGTCTTGATTATGTTTTGAAACTTTCAGATTATATTAAACAAAAAAATAAAAACGCTTTTGTCATAACTCAGTTTTCTGTAAATGATGCCGGAATTACAAGAAAATCCCTTGGCATAGAAAGAATTGTTTCTGAAATAAAAAGATATAAAAATATTGATGTTGTCGGATTTAACTGCGGTATGGGTCCTTTGCATATGCTTAACAGGCTTAAATCTATTTCAAATACATCAGGAAAAATGATTTCAGCTTTGCCTAATGCAGGATATCCTGAATTTATTGACAATAAAGTTGAATATGTTATGAATCCAAAATATTTCGCTAAAACCTGCGCTAAAATGGTTTTTGGAAATGTACGGATTATTGGGGGATGCTGCGGTACGACTCCTGAACATATAAGATTACTTGCGGAATGCGTCGAAAATAATTCAGAAGAGATTGTCAAAGACGAGAACTTTGTTTCAGACGAAAAGCAAAAGTCAGTGCAAAAGGTCAGAAATAATTTTCATAGAAAAATTGAAAACGGTGAATTTATTATAGCGGTTGAGCTTGACCCGCCTTTTAAAACATCTGTTGACAGGATTATTGAAGGCGCCTCCGTTATTAAAAAAAGCGGAGCGGATATTATAACTATAGCAGATTCGCCAATGGGAAAGTCACGGGCGGACTCTATGATTATTTCAGCTAAAATAAAAAGAGAAACAGGAGCAGAAGTGCTTCCTCATATTTGCTGCCGTGACAGAAACAGTATTTCTCTGCGTTCTTCCGTACTTGCCGGATATATAGAGGGTATAAGAAATTTTTTGGCTGTTACGGGCGACCCTGTTCCGGGAGAATTAAAAAGAAGTATAAAAGGTGTTTTTGACTTGAATTCTTACTCTCTTATTAATATGATTTATGAGATGAACAATGATGTATTTGATAATGAGTATATTAAAATAGGCGGGGCTGTCAATTTTAATGTTAAAAACAAGCAGCTTGAATATGAACGGCTTTTGAAAAAGGCTGAATCCGGAGCGGAATTTTTCTTATCTCAGCCGATTTTTACAGATGATGCTTTTGAGTTTGTAAAAAAACTTCCCAAAAAAAGGAGCTTTAGAATTTTAGGAGGAATTATGCCTCTTGTTTCATATAGAAATGTACAGTTTATAAATAATGAGCTTTCGGGGATTACAATTCCTGAAAAGTATGCCGAAAGGTTTTTACCGGATATGGAAAGAGATGAGGCTGAAAAAACAGGTATAGAAACGGCGGTTGAGATTGCCGAAACTATAAGGGATTATGTTGATGGGTTTTACATAGTAACTCCTTTTAACAGATATGAAATGGTTTCTAAAATTTTAAGAAGGTTATTAAAAAATGAGTGACAATAAAAATTATATTTCTATGCCATGCGGCGGAAAGGGAAACTGCGGAAAGTGCAGAATAAAAGTTGTAAAGGGTTTTCTCTCTCCAAACGAAAGGGACAGAAAATTTTTATCTGACGGTGAGATTAAAAATGGTCTAAGAATTGCCTGCGGACACAAAGATTTGTCAAATATTGAGTTTGTTTCATATAATGAGGATTTTGAAACGGTTTCTCAATATTTTGAAAAAGATGGTGAAGAGAGAAATATACTGAGTAATTATTCTAATGACGGGTATGCTGTTGCAGTTGACGTTGGAACGACTACTCTTTGTTTTGTTCTTATTGATAAAACAGGACGTGAAGTCAAGACCGCTACGGCGGCAAATAGTCAAAGATTATTTGGAGCCGATATTCTGTCAAGGGTTTCAAAGGCATCTTTTGGTGGTTTTTCTCAGCTTGTAAATATACTTAAAAGTGATTTAAAAAAAGGTATATCAGAGGTATGCTGTGACATTGGTGGTTTTGTAGGTGATATTTTTATGGCGGGGAATACTGTGATGACTTATTTTTTAAGAAATATGGATTGCCGCTCGCTTGGAGCATATCCTTTTGAGAATAACGCTAAAGATACTTTCAGGCAAAAGGCTTTGAGTTTTTTTGAGGGGAATTTACCTGATGGCATTGATAATGATACACAAATAAATATTTTGCCTTGTATAGAGGCCTTTATCGGAGGAGATGTTGTTTCAGGGGCGTTTTTTTTAAATATAGATAAAAAGGAAAACTGCCTTTTTATTGACATTGGAACAAACGGCGAGATTATTCTTAATTATAAAGGAAAACTGTATTGTTCATCTGTAGCCGCCGGCCCTGCTTTTGAGGGCGGAGCCGTGTCCTGTGGAGCGGCCGGAATAAACGGAGCTATAAATTCAGTGAGTTATAAAAGGGGAGTATTTGAGTATACGACTATAGGAAATAAATCTCCTATTGGAATATGCGGGTCGGCTCTTATAGATTTGCTTTCTTTGCTTTTGGAAAATGGATTTATTAATTCAGATGGTCTTTTGAAAGATGATTATTTTTCAAAAGGTGTATGCATAGCGGATGGAGTTTTTTTTACCCAAAAAGACATACGTCAGCTTCAGCTTGCAAAAAGTGCGGTTTTATCAGGAATACAATGTATTTTGGAATATGCGCAAGCCTCTTTTGACGATATAGAAAAGTTTTATATAGGCGGGGGATTTGGTTTTTATCTTAATTGCAAAAGCGCTCTTAAAATAAAAATGTTTCCTGAAGAGTTTTTAGGTAAAACAGAGTTTTGTGGAAATACCTCTATAGGTGGTCTTGTAAAAATTTATAAAACAAAAGACTTTAGTTATGAAAAATTTGTTTTGAATACAAAATATGTTAATATTGCGGAAATGGAAAATTTTCAAAATACCTTTATAAACAATCTCAATTTCTGAGAGAATTATACACAAGTACCATGTACAGTGTGGTACTTGTGTTTTTAAGCGTTTTTTAAATTTTTGAGAATATAAAAGCACATATTTTATTATCTCTTAAACATATTTCATAGGTTTTTCCTTCAAGCAAATCTTCTTTACTTCCCAGCATTGTTTTATTATCCTTTGTATAATAAACTTTGCAGTCAGGCAAAATGTCAAATGTTTCGTTGTCTACACAGACTAATTTTTTTTCATCTATTGATTGTATCTGTTTTTCTTTTATTTCATCGGCATAATTTATTTCAGTAAGCTTTTTATCAGAAAGGGTTATATCAGCGATTTTTATTTCATTTCCTTTTTGATTGAAATTTTCAGCTTTATCATAAGTTTTTTCGGCACCTCCCGTAAATACTTTACAAGTATTATTATTTTCAATAATAAAAACATTTTTTATTATAGGATTTTTATTTGTTATATCTCCAAGAGCAAAAAGCTCGTTCTCTTTTGTCCAAAAGCTTATTTCTTTGTCTATATACGGAGAAAGGTCAAATCCCGCGCACCTTAAAAGCCCTTTGTCTGTTACAGCAAAACCCTGTTTCATATATTTATTGTTTTCAGGAAGAGCAAGTATTACTGATTTTTCGGCGGATATTCCAAAGGTATCCTTTATTGAGTTTTTTTCCGAAAGGTTTTTTAACACTTCTATATATATCTCTGTCCATAGATTGTAAGAAATCGCTTTATTTTTTGTTTCATCGGTCATATTAATTTTAATTTTTCTTTTAGTGTCGATTTTATCTATTATTTCTTGTGCCTGTGCTACGGTAAGGTATTCTTCAGGTAAAAAGTTATTTTCGTCTTTTTTGAAGTAATCTTTTGAACAGCAATAATTTATATATTTATCATACCATTTATCAGCGGACGTATCAGAAAACGGTATTGTTCTTTCAGTGCTGTCTATATCAGCCTTTGTTCCAAATGTTAGCGCTATCATTTTTGCCGTAAGTCCTCTTGTTATTGGAAGCTGTTCTCCTATATTTTCAGGGGCGGGTGGTTTTGATGGGTTTTTGCTTTCTGAGTAATCAGTTGTAATTTCAGTTTCATAATTATCATCAGATAATTCATTGTCTTTATGTATACAGCTTTGAAATGACAATATAATACAGAATGAACCGATTGATATGAATATTTTTTTGATTGTTGTTATGTCCATAATCTTTAACCTCTTTCGTTTTATTTAGTATAGTAACTTTGACTGCTGTATAGTCAATTATGACAGCCATGGCTTTTATAGTAAATTATATGTATGTCCTAAAATTTTATTACTTTTCATACAGGTTTTTAATAGATATATTTGAATCAAATACGGTAGTTTGATATGTTTACGTCAGTCGGCGGGCGTCTGACTATGCTATTTTTCAGTTGTTTTACTGTAATAGGATTAAATTATAATATGGCGGAATATAATTTATTTATCATTGTTGTTTATATATAAATGCGGGGAGTGATTATATGCCGCTGTTCCCTTGGAGATATAATAATGGGTTTTATGGCAATACACAGGCTATGCCGTATATGAATCAGCAGTATTTAAACGGAGGATTTAATACAGCCTATAATAATACGGCGTTTAATGAAATGGTTAAAAGAAACATTGAGGCGGAAAACGAAATAAAAAAAGAAAAAAATGATATTTCAGAAAAGAAAAAAGCTGAAATTTGTTGTAAAATAGGAGAGTTTGCCGGAAACGAAAGAAATAGTTTTTTATTTTATGAATATTTAAGAGGAATTTGCCACGATAAAAAATGCCGTGGAATTTTAAAAAAAATATCATATGACTGTGAGTATTCAAAAGATATTTATTTATCAATATATAAAAATTTATCGGGAGAAGATTTTTTTATCAGAAACAGCAATATTGATGAAAGTGTAAATTTTATTGAAGGAATTTTATGGGCGATTGAGGAAGAAAGCAATTCGGTTTTTGAGATTTCAGAGGCTTTGATAAAGGTAAAAGAGGAAAGAGAAAAACTTATTTGCGTACTTCACAAAAAAAGCGGAAGAATTGGATTTTTAAATTATATACTTTGGAAAACAGGAGATTATGGTAAGCCGTATAATTTATAATTATATAGTCAATCAACTTAAAAATAAGTAAGTTCGGCGGCAAAAAATCCTTTTTACCGTGTTGCCGTAGGTCGGCATAGGCATTCGGCTATGCCGACCTACCTCGCCTTGCAAAAATAATTTTTTGTTCGTTTCTTTTTTCTCATTTTCAAGTTGATTGACTATAGCGAAACAATAGGATAGATGATATTTAATAAAATCTGATATATCAGGAAATTCTTTAATTAGATTTTTTTTGCTTTTTCGGAATTGCTGTAAAGTTCGAAAGAAGTTTATTGTTTCACAATAAAAATTCCGAGAATTGTTATTAGAACCTGTCTAAAATTTAAAAAAAGCCTGTCTAAAAACAAAATATACACAAAAAATCAGCGAAAATAAAATTATTTTGAAGCGTAATGATATTATTTTCACTAATTTTTTGGATATTTTAATAGTTTTTAGACAGGCTCTTAGTCTTGTTGCGGTGGTCTAAAAACAGGTTTGTCAAAGAAATATAAAAAAGTTTAACAATATTTGCTTTTTTTATTGGCAAACGTAAATTTTTATGATATAATACAGTGATATAATTATTTTAATATTTAAGGAGGTTTTTTTTAATGAAACATATTAAAACTTTAAACGCTAAATTACTTACAAATACCGTGGCAAAGGGAGGATGCGGAGAATGTCAGACTTCTTGCCAGTCTGCATGCAAAACGTCATGTACTGTAGCAAACCAGTCTTGTGAAAATAAATAATTGCAAAACGTAAAGTTATAGATTATATATGAAAACACGGATTATTTTTAGTCTGTGTTTTCATAATTTTTATATGCCCTGAGTTTTGGAATTGGTAAAAAAGTTTATGTTAGGATATATTGTATAGATAAAAAGTATTATGTTTAAGTAGTTTGTGAGTTTTTTAGTTATCGCTAATGGGATATTCCTGCAAAAATTATGCTTTGTCTGACAAAAAATATCTTGTCAGTCGCCATTGCTCAGGTTACCGAACAGGTTCATTGATTTGCTATAAATTAAAGTGAGTTTTTATAATATATATTAAAGGGTGTTCTGCCGAAAAAATGATTTCTGAGTTTTTGATGAATTTTTAACGGAAACACGCTATTTTTATGTTTACTGAAGGGAGTAACATTATGATACATAAGTACAGTATGAACGGTTTTAACATTGTAATGGATATAAACAGCGGCGCCGTTCATGTTGTTGATGACACGGTATTTGATGTTTTGGACTTTTATGAGGAAAAAAACAGAGATAAAAATGAAATAATAAAAGAACTGAACAGTAAATATTCCGAAGAGGAAATTTCAGAAGCTTTTGAGGAAATTTTAGAACTTGAAAAAAACAATACGCTTTTTTCAGAGGATATTTATGAAGAGATTATTCCGAAAATTGAGAAACGCAGTCCTGTTGTGAAAGCTTTATGCCTTCACATCGCTCACGACTGCAATCTTAAATGCAAGTATTGTTTTGCGGAGGAAGGCGAGTATCACGGAAAGCGTTCTCTTATGAGTTATGAGGTAGGAAAAAAAGCTATTGATTTTCTTGTTAAGGCGTCAGGTTCAAGAAAAAATCTGGAGGTGGATTTTTTCGGGGGTGAACCATTAATGAATTTTGATGTTGTTAAACAAATTGTTGAATATGCCAGAAGCGTTGAAAAAGAAAATAATAAAAATTTTAGGTTTACAATTACTACTAACGGTATATTGCTTAATGATGATATTATAGGATACATCAATGAAAATATGCATAACGTTGTTCTAAGTATTGACGGAAGAAAAGAAATAAATGACAGTATACGTGTAAGGGCTGATGGAAAAGGTTCTTATGATAATATAGTTCCTAAATTTAAAAAGGTTGCCCAAAGCAGAAATCAGACGGATTACTATGTAAGAGGAACTTTTACAAGAAATAATCTTGACTTTTCAAAGGATGTATTTCATTTGGCTGATTTGGGATTTAAACAAATATCTGTAGAGCCTGTTGTGGCTGATGAAAAAGAAAGCTATTCTATTAAAAGAGAAGATTTGCCCATAATTTTTAAAGAATATGAAAAACTTGCTGTTGAAATGCTTAAACGTAAAAAAGAGGGCAATGATTTTAATTTTTTCCATTTTATGATTGACCTTTCAGGAGGACCATGTGTTATAAAAAGGCTTGTTGGCTGCGGCTCAGGAACGGAATATCTTGCCGTTACTCCCGAGGGTGACATATATCCTTGTCATCAGTTTGTCGGCATAGATGAATTTAAAATGGGAGATGTGGATAACGGTGTTGTCAGAAATGACATAAGAACTGATTTTGAAAACTGCAACGTCTACTCAAAACCTGAATGTAAAAAATGCTGGGCAAAGTTTTATTGCAGCGGAGGCTGTACAGCTAATTCTTTTAATACACATAAAGACCTTATTACTCCTTATGAAATAGGCTGTGCACTTCAGAAAAAAAGAATAGAGTGCGCTGTTATGATGAAAGCGGCGGAAGAATAAAAAATAGTTTTTATTTGATTTTTATGGAATCAGCAGAATTTTTAGTGCGAAACAATAAAAAAATTCTTTAATATATCAGTTTTTTTTAAATTTATCTGTTAATTCTTTTATTGTTTTGCTACAGTTAATTAATATCTAAAGGGTTAAATTTTTTGTTGACGTATTTCATTTTACGTAATATAATGAAAAGCGGTGGGTTTTTATTATTTTGGAATTGTAAGACATAATAAAAATACAGCCAATTCTGAGATAGACAGAAAAAATATTTTATTCAAAATTTCATTGAAAGGTGTTTAGCTTTTTAAACTCTAAGCTAAGAAATATTGAATAAAATAGTTTTTCTTTTCTCCGTCTATTGTGGAATTACTGTAAAAAGAAAGTTTATTTATGAAAAGAAAGTATATGACATCAATTATTGCTGTTTTAATTATAGCAATAAGCGTGAGTAATGTTTTATACTTTGGGATATCAACAAATGAAACAGGTTAAAGAAACCATCCGCCAATGAATTAAAGCGTGATAAAATGAAAAACAGCAGGGTATACAAAGCGGATTAGCGCTGTATTAAAGTTTATTTACAGCAATTCGCAGAATTTTTAGCTCGAAACTATAAAAGAATTATTTGATTTCAGATATTAATGTTTATTTGTTCTTTTATTGTTTCGCTATAAAAGGAGGAAATTTACAAAATGAAAAGAAAAAATGTAATTATACTTATTGTGCTTTTGGTTGTTGCATTAGGTATGAGCGCTATTTCATATTTTGGAATAGATGTCCCTGAAATGGGGTGGAATAAAACACTTAGCGCTCAGAATATTAAGCACGGGCTTGACTTAGACGGCGGTATTTATGTTGTTTATCAGGCTAAAGGGCAGGACGGCAATGTAATAAACAATCCGTCAGGCGAGGATATGAACGCGGCTTCACAGATGTTGAGAAACAGACTTGATATGAACGGCTGGACAGACGGAGAGGTTTCTATTGAGGGAGGAAACAGGCTTCGTGTTGAAATTCCCGGTATTTCAAACGCTGAAGAGGCTATTGAGGGAATAGGACAAGCAGGGATTCTTGAATTCGCCGATGAAAACGGTATGCAGATTATGCCTATAGAGGGCGGCGGTCAGATTGCTGTAAGAAATACCGAAGTGCCGGCGCTTTTGACAGGAAGTAACGTATCAAATGCTAGTGTGGGGTTTGGAGACCAAAGTAATACAGGAAAAAATGAATATTACATTAATCTTGAGTTTGATTCTGAAGGTACGGAGCTTTTTAAAAACGCTACCTCGGCAAATATAGGAAAACCTCTTTATATTTGCCTTGATTCGATGAGTATTTCAGGACCGAGAGTAAACAGCGCCATTACAAACGGTAAAGCTGTTATTACAGGAACATTTACAAAAGATGAGGCTACGAGAATTGCCAATCTTATAAATTCCGGTTCTCTTCCATTTTCTCTTGAAGCTATAGAGCATCAGAGTATCGGCGCTACTTTGGGAGCGGAAGCTCTTAACACAAGTCTTTTCGCCGGAGTGATTGGTGTTGCACTTGTATTTATATTTATGATTATTTTTTACAGAGTTTCAGGTGTTGCAGCGGACTGGGCTTTGGTTATTTATTTATCAGCCGAGCTTATAATATTAAACGGTCTTAATATAACTCTTACACTGCCCGGTATTGCAGGTATTATACTTTCTGTAGGTATGGCTGTTGACGCTAACGTAATTATATTTGAGAGAATTAAAGAAGAATTGGCGGCGGGAAGAACATTAAGACTTGCCCTTGAAAATGGTTTCTCAAGAGCTTTTCCGGCGATTTTTGACAGTAATATTACAACTCTTATTGCCTGCGTTGTGCTTTTCTGGCTTGGAACAGGACCTATAAGAGGTTTTGCCCAGACGCTCGCTATAGGTATTGTTTTGTCAATGTTTACGGCTCTGGTTATTACAAGATATATAATTAAAGGTCTTGTAGGTGCAGGTGTTAAAAATCCGAAGTTTTTTGGCGGCAAATAGGAGGTTTTATAAATGGATATTATTAAAAATAAGGTTATTTATTTTGCCGTTTCGATTGCTGTAATTCTAATCGGAATTGGATTTATGATATATAACTATTCGGAAGGAAACGGTCTTTTTAATTTAGACATTCAGTTCGCCGGAGGTACTTCCATTAAAGTGGAAAAACTTGGACAAGAATTTAATAATGATGATATTTCAGCTATTGTTTCAGAAGTAATCAACGATGGCTGTCAAATTCAAAGACTCGAATCCATTGATACTTCAAGCGGAGATACAAATATAGGTTTCAGTATAAAAATAAAAAATATAGAAAATAATCAGCTTTCTGATATAAAAAACAAAATATGTGAAAAATACAATATAAAAGATGAAGATATTGAGTCAACATCAATTAGTCCGACAATAAGCGGTGAAATGCAGAACAACGCTATTATGGCAGTGGTTGTTTCTTGTATAGCTATGCTTATATATGTGTCTTTAAGATTCAGAGATATTAAAATAGGCTCAAGCTGTATTATTGCCCTTGTACACGATGCACTTATTGTTCTCGCTTGTTACGCTATTTTCAGAATTCCTTTTAACAATTCTTTTATTGCCGCTATCCTTACTGTGCTGGGTTATTCAATTAATGCTTCTATAGTTATTTTTGACAGACTTCGTGAGAACAGACGCAGGCTTGGCTCGAAAAACAGCGCTGATATTATGAATGTAAGTATTAATCAGTCTATGAGACGTTCTATATATACCTCATTGACTACATTCTTTACTATTGTTTCTCTTTATGTATTTGGCGTTCAATCTATAAAGGAATTTGCTTTGCCTATAGTTGTTGGTATTATATGCGGTACTTATTCTTCCGTATTCCTTGTAGGCTCTTTATGGCATATGTTTGATTCATTTAAAAAGGATAAAAGACAAAAAGCATAAGCTATTTGTAAATATGCCGGATTTTATCAACGTTTTCTAAAAGGGTTGCTGTCATTTTCCGGCAACCCTTTTATAGACCTGTTCATAAACTTTACTGTATGCCGTTTTAGCAATTTTTGCCGTCGTATTTTGCCGACAAGTTCTTGTTAATTCGGCTTTCCTTGTTTACGGAATAGGTCTAATTTTTGGAGGATTATTTTTATGACAGTGTGGACTATCAGAAAATGTAATGTCGATATAAAAAAAATGTCACAGGATATCAATATAAGCGAGATTTTTGCCCAAGTCCTCGGAAATAGAGGTATTTACTCAAAAAAAGCGGCTGATTTATATATAAAGCCAAGAATTGCCCTTATGCATGATACTATGTTTATGAAGGATATTGAAAAGGCAATTAAGATAATTATACAGGCGAAGGACGAAAATAAAAAAGTTTTTATTTACGGGGATTATGATGTTGATGGAGTCACAAGCACTGTTATTTTATATAAAGCGCTTAAACAGTTTGGCTGTAATGTCGATTATTATATACCAAACAGAAAATACGAGGGATATGGTCTTAACAAAAACTGTATATCAGCGATGAAAGAAAGAGGCTGTAATATTGTTTTTACCTGCGATAACGGAATAGCGTCTGTTGATGAGGCTATATATATAAAAGAACTTGGAATGGAATTTATTATTCTTGACCATCATGAACCGGCTTTTTCAGAAAACGGCGAAGAGGATATTATTCCCTGTGCTGACGCTGTCATCGACTGCAAGCAGAAAAAATGCGGATATCCTTTTAAAATGCTGTGTGCCGGAGCGATGGCATATAAGTTTATAAAAGCTCTCTTTGAATATGCCGGCTGTCAGATTGAGAACGAGGCGGAACTGTTTGTTTTTGCTGCTATAGCGACTGTATGTGATATTGTGGATTTATGTGATGAAAACAGAATTATTGTAAGAAACGGGCTTAGAATACTTAATTCGGGAAGAAGAATGAACACCGGAATTAAGGCTCTTCTTGAATGTCAAAGTTTGAAAAAAAAGATTACTGAAGAAACTTTAGGATTTATTATAGGTCCGTGTATTAATGCCTCAGGAAGAATTGAAAGCGCCGTGGAGGCGGTGGAGCTATTTCTTGAGGAGGATTATGACAAAGCTCTTTTAAAGGCGAAAAGGCTTGTTGAAATAAACGAGGAAAGAAAAAAAATCACATCGGACGCTTATGAAAGAGCTATTGACAATATTGAGAATTCTTCTGTCAAAAATGATAAAATTATGGTTGTTTATGATGAAAATATTGACGAAAGCGTTATTGGAATTGTAGCGGGAAGAATTAAAGAACATTATTACAGACCTGTAATTGTAATTTCAAAGGGCGAGGAATTTGACAAAGGTTCAGGCAGGTCTATTGATGGATATAACATGTTTGAAAATCTTTTCGCTAACAGGGAGCTTTTTGTTAAATGCGGAGGACACGCAATGGCGGCAGGGCTTTCTATTGAGCATAAAAATGTGGAAGTTCTCAGAAAAAGACTGAATGAAAACTGTATGCTTACAGAAAAAGAACTTACGGAGGTTATAAGAATTGACAAAGAGTTGGTTTTTGCGGATTTAACTATTGAACTGGCGGAAGAGCTTAATATTATGAGACCTTTTGGAAAAGAAAATCCACAAGCTCTCTTTGCTACCAAAAACGTACTTGTAAAAGCTTTAAGATATGTTGGGGCAAATCAAAATATTATTCAGTTTATTTTTTCCGATGAAAATAATATTAATGTAAAAGGTATTTCTTTCAGGGGGTTTGACAAGTTTAAAAAGCTTATTGAAAATAATTTTGATAATAAAGTTCAGAATGAGGTTTTTGGCGGCTCTGTAAAAAACATATCTTTATTTCTTGATATTGTTTACACAATTGAAATAAACGAGTATAATAATAAAAAGAATGTTCAGCTTATTATTAAAGACTTTAGAAAAAGTCGATACCATATTTTTTAATATTTTTTGAAAGCCTGAATCTTAGGTGTCGACTCTATAAAGTGGAGGATTTTATGGATTTTAAAAAAATTATAAGAAACATACCCGATTTTCCTGAAAAGGGAGTTATGTTTAAAGATATTACTACTGTTCTTAAAGACAAAGATGCTTTATCGGCGGCTATTGATGAAATGAAAGAATTTGTTTTAAAAAAAGAATTTGATTTTATCGCTTCTCCAGAATCACGAGGCTTTATTTTTGGTATGCCTCTTTCATATTCTTTGAAAAAAGGGTTTATACCTATAAGAAAAAAAGGAAAACTTCCAGCGGAAACATTTCAGGAAAGCTATGACCTTGAATATGGACATGATATCATTGAAATTCATAAAGACGCTTTATCTGAAGGCAATGAGGTATTTATTGTCGATGATTTGCTGGCAACGGGAGGTACGGCAAAAGTAGCCGCTAATTTAATTGAGAAAGCGGGCGGAAAGGTTAAGGGATTTTTATTTTTTATAGAGTTTGAGAATATGGGAGGAAGAGAGCTTCTTTCCGGATATGATGTTTTTTCTATTGTTAAATACTGAGTGTATGGGTTGGTAAATATGGATTATAATATAAGTGATTATATAATAAGAGCGCATATTTCAGATGGTGAAACGTTTATCAACGGAAGAGATGATTTTCAGTCGGAAAAGGTGTCTGAAATGAAAATTGCTGATTTTTCAGGCAGGATTATTGTATGCGATGTATGCGGCGGATACGGCAAAAAATATTCGGTTAAATTATTTTTTGATAAAAAAGGCAGCGTGTTAAATTCTTTATGTACCTGTGGAAAATCAAGATGCAGACATATTGCCGCGGCAATGTTTAAAATGATGAATTCTGATAATCTTAAAAAAAGCGGAATTATTTTCAATAAAAATAATGCTGCGCGCGAATTGTCTGAATGTCTAAAAAAAATTGATTTTCCGCACTATAACAGAAAAATTAAAAAGAAAACCAATATATATCCATTATTTATACTTAATGATGATAACAGATGCATAGTGAGTTTTTTTATTGGAAATAAAAATTTTTATAAAATTGAAAATATTTACGAATTTTATGAAAAACTAATGCGAGGAGATAATTTTTATTTAGATAAAGATGTTTATTTTAATCCAACTGAATTTAAAAGTGATATTTTTAAATATGCTGGATTTATAAAAAAACAGATTGATGATTTTTTAGATTTTGCTGACAATGTAAAAGATATTTTTTCCAAAGATTATATCACTTTGGGAAAAAGAGGCGTAGATGACTTTTTTAGGCTTTTAAAAGGTCAGACAGTTAGATGTGATTTGACCGGAAAAGGAGGAGCTTTTAAAGAAGTTGTTTTTTGTGATGAGGAATTTGATTTTCGTGTTAAGCTGGAAAAATCTGAAGATTGTGTTAAATTGCGAGGAAATTTTTTGAATACGGTTTTTATTGAAGGATCGGAATTCGGATATGCTGTAAAAGATAATTTTATATATAAGATTTCTTCTGAAAAATTTGGTGTAATTAAAGCTATTAATAATATGTGCATTCTTTTTGATAACGATGATATTGAATTTTCAGAAAGTGATATGCCGGATTTTGCCAATAATATTATGCCTGTTTTGAAAGAAAAAGACATTCTTGAAAATCCTGATGATATTTACAATATTTTTAGCGTTACAAAACCAGATGTGGAATTTTATATTGAAACTGACGGAAAAAATATTTTTCTTGAAATAAAATATATTTATTACGGAGAATTTGATTTTAAAGATGTTTTTCAGGCTGAAATTGAAAAAATTGTTTTTGATATAGGATTTGAATATGAATTTGGAAATGTATACAGTATGAGAGATGAAACAAATATTTTTAATCTTTATGATAAAAATATTGATTCCTTAAAAAAAATAGGTACGGTTTTTCTTTCTGATGACTTTGAAAAAAGAAAAATTAAAATCTATAAAAATATTATTAAAGAAGTAAAAGTATCAAACGGTATTTTAGAAATTGATTTTGATTTTGAGAATATTAATCTGGACGAGGTCAGAAAAATTTTAGACGCTTACAGGATAAAAAAGAAGTTCTTCAGAATGAAAGACGGAAGTTTTATTGATATTGAAAAAAGTTCTCTTCAAACAGGTCTTGAGGTTATTGACGGATTTGATTTATCTGAAAAAGATTTTGATAAAAAATCTGTTTTTCTGCCTATATACAATGTTTTATATCTTAATGAAATTATAGCAAAAAGTGAATGTAAAATAAATGCTGACAATGTATATAATAAAATTATTCAAAGTTTTAAAAATATAGAAAACAACAATTATGAAATACCAAAAAGTATTAAAAATGTATTAAGGGATTATCAGAAAAAAGGTTTTTTATGGCTTAAAGCTCTTTCTTCTCTTAATTTTGGTGGAATTTTAGCTGATGATATGGGACTTGGAAAAACTATACAAATAATTTCTCTTATATTATCAGAAAAAGAAAAAAAGCCGTCCATTATAATTTGTCCTACGTCCCTTATATATAACTGGAAAGCCGAAATAGAAAAATTCGCTCCTGATATTGTCAGTGAGATTATTGCAGGCAATCAGGATAAAAGACGTGAAAAAATATTATACAATGATTTTACCGGCGTATTTATTACAACTTATGACACAATTAAAAGAGATATTAAACTATATAAGAATATTTATTTTAAATTTATTATTGCTGATGAGGCGCAGAATATCAAAAATTCCTTTACACAAAATGCCAAAACTGTTAAAATGCTTAATGGAGATACAAGATTCGCCCTTACAGGAACACCTATTGAAAACGCTCTTACAGAATTATGGTCGGTTTTTGATTTTGTGATGCCGGGATATCTTGGAACAAACAAAAAATTTAAGTCAGCTTTTGAAAAGCCTATTATAAAATACGGAGATGAACAGGCATATGAAAAGCTTAAAAGAAAGATTAAACCCTTTATTCTCAGGAGAATAAAAAAAGACGTTTTAAAAGAACTTCCGGAAAAGAGTGAAACAGTATTATACTGCGAAATGACTGATTTGCAGCGAAAACTTTATAACGCAAATCTTATTAAGGCCAGAAACAATATATCACAGCTTATTGAAAACGGTGAGTTTGAAACAAACAAAATTAAAATTTTATCATATATAACTAGATTAAGGCAGATATGCTGCCATCCGTCTTTATTTGTAAAAGATTATTATGACGGAAGCGGAAAACTTGAGCTTGCCGTTGATACAATTAAAAATGTCTTATGTATGGGGCATAGAATTTTACTTTTTTCACAATTTACATCAATGCTGAATATTATAAAAGATGAACTTGAAAAAGAAAATATTTCTTTCTTTTATCTTGACGGAGCTACATCTTCTGAAAACAGGGTTTATATGTCTGAAAGGTTTAACAACGGTGAAAAGAAAATATTTCTTATATCCCTTAAAGCCGGAGGTACGGGACTTAATCTCACAGGAGCGGATATAGTTATTCATTTTGACCCTTGGTGGAATCCGGCAGTTATGGAGCAGGCATCTGACAGGGCATACCGTTTTGGACAGATGAAAAATGTACAGGTATTTTATCTCGTGGCAAAAAACAGTATAGAGGAAAAAATTATTATGCTCCAAAATAAAAAGAAAGAGCTTATCAAATCCGTTATTTCAGATGATGGTGAAATTAATGCGGTAAAATTGACTAAAGAAGATATTATTGATATTTTTAAAGATTAAAGGGGTGACGGAAATGGATTTTAGTAACGAGCTTTTAAAAATAGGAGGTTTTTTTGCCGATAAGTTTGGAGAGGCTTATTCTTATATAAAAAGAACGGGGAAAACAAAGGTGTTGGAATATTTTTATCCTATTTATAGAAAATGGTATTACTCCGCTTTTTTTGATGAGAATATACTTACTCCCGGAAATCTTGTTTACAGACTTAATGAAAAAGCCGATGACGGGAATTATTATGTTCCGGTTATGAAGATTAAGTCAAAAAACAGGCTCAACGGATTTGATATTAAAATTTTAAATTATACAGCAGATAATCACCCTATAGTTAAAGACCTTAAAATTTTCGCGGACAGTGTTGATGTTGTAAATATTAATAACGGAGGTATTGTTTGTAACGATGATATAAACGATGTGCTGGATAAAATAAGTATGAATGATAAATTTTATCTGGAATATTTATTGTATATAGGAACAGAACTTAAAATATTTAAAAAAATGCCGTCTATTTATTCGGAAGTTTATTGTATAGGTAAAAATTATCCTTTGTTTTTTGAAGAAAATGACAGCAGAATTTGTTTTGAAAAAATTGTCGATTCCGCAATCAGGCTCTCAGTAAAAATGATAAATGAGTTTTTTCCTGATGAACAGCAATTTTTTTATGAGGAATACATTAAAAAAATTATTAAAGAACCAATTTATATAGAAGATGTATTTAAGGAAATTTATAATTCCGTAGGCATTTGTATTGAGGATATATGGCGGTATGAGGAAGAATATGAAAACGGAGAGATAGGAGAATTTGCCGATGCTGTTTTGTCAAGCGCTTATTTTTTAAGAATACTTATGGATAAATGGTTTGTTACGCCTTTTGGAGATTATCTTAAGCTTATTATGCCTATTTATTTTTATGCGTACGATTTTCCAGAAAAAATGAATGATATTATTGAAGAAAGCAAGATATGCGGATTTGAGTTTTCGTCATCTATTTATTATCCATGCTCAAAATACTGTGTTACGCCTTTGGCAAGAAATTTTTTTGGAATTAAGAAAAAGGATGATGAATATGATAAAATTTTTGAAAAGTTTCCTATATCTATGATAATTGACGCGATTATTATAGGAGACTCTGACAATAAGCTGGTTAATATGGTAAATGAGATTAAAGATACGTCTGAAATATACGAGCTTAAAATCAAATTTGAAGACAGAAAAGATTTTTGGAAAGTTATTGAAATAGATTCTGATACAACTTTAACTATGCTTCATCTTGAAATATGCAAGGAAATGAATTTATATCCTTTTTGCGAATACAGTTTTTTTACTGATGAAAATAAAAATCCTTTTTCGGAGTATACTCCGAAAACAAGAGAAAAAAGAATCAATAAAAAAACGGAAACAACAAGACTTTCTGAGCTTGAACTTAATCTTAAACAAAAATTTATATATCGCAATTCTCTTGAGTCCAATATGGATTTTATAATTGATGGTGGAAAAATTGATATTTTTCTTGAAATAGAATTTATGAAAATAAAAGAAAAAAATAAAAACTACAGTTATCCAAGAGTTACAAGAATCAGCAGCTTAGCGAAGATGGCGGAAGAAGATTTGGAATTTTAAAAATTTTATTGTTTTTATTGACTCTGCCCTTAGGGTATAGTTTATACTTGTTTTATGGAAATGATGAATACGGCGGTAAAATTTGTATCGCCGTATTTGAAAATTTCTTAAAGAATTAATTCTTTGGAGGAAAAAATGATTAGCATAGGTCAGTTTTCTAAAATATGTGCCGTTAGCGTAAAAACCTTAAGGCATTATGATAAAATAGGTCTGCTTAAACCCGATATGGTTGACGAATGGACTAATTACAGGTATTATAACGAAAGTCAGCTTGAAAGTATGCTTATTATAAACAGGCTTAAAAGATATGGTTTTTCTTTGACTGAAATTAAATCGTTTTTGGACTCCGGCAATAAAAGAGCGCTCTTTTTAAAATTAAAACAACACGCCGAGGAAATTAAGGCAGAAATTGGTCACAAAGAAATGTTGCTTAAAGAAATAAACAACATTATTGAAAATTTTGAAAGGACTGGTGAAATTATGGATTATCAAAGCAATTATGAAATATCGGTTTCTGAAAGTGAAAAAATTTTTATTATAAGCTCAAGACAAAAAATGTCTGTTGATGAATTTGGAAAATATTATGGCAGGCTTTTTGAAAAGGCTTCTAAAGAAAATATAAGACCTAAAGGAATTGTTCTTGCCATTTATCATGATAAGGAATGGAATGAAAACAGCAGTGATATTGAGGTTGGTATAGGAATTGCGGATGAAAGTAAAGCTGATGGTTTTGTCGGAGGATGCTTGTGCGCAACAACAATACATAAAGGCAGCTATGCTAATTTATCGGAAGCTTATGCTTCTGTTGTAAAATGGATAAACAAAAGCGAGTATGAAATTGCCGCGCCTCCTTATGAAATTTACAGAATATCAGGATTTGACGATATTCCGGTACAGGATTGGGAAACGGATATTTATTTCCCTGTAAAAAAGAAATAGGGTATAATTTCAGGTTTATATACTCTCCCTCCGTCGCCTTGCAAAAATAATTTTTAGCTCGCTTTCTTTTTCTGATTTTTAAGTTGATTGACTATAAAAGTTAATTTTTGCGGAAATTAAAAAAAATTATTGACAACTATTTTTATATATGTTATTATAATTTATATTTATTTTAAACACTGTGATAAGGAATAGTAGGTTTTTGAGGATTTTAAGAGAGCTGTTGGTTGGTGTGAAACAGTATTTTGATAAAACTGAACTCGCCTTTGAGTGGCACGCTGAAAGTTTTAGTAGGCGGTGACGGAGGTCTACCGTTATATTGACAGGATATCGACTTTTTAGTCCGTATCTCATTGAGTGCATTCGTTTTTTCGAATGAATTAGAGTGGTACCACGGAGGATATTGCCTTTCGTCTCTTAGTTTGAGATGAAAGGCTTTTTTTAACTTTATTTTAAAGCTATTATAGTCAATCAACTTGAAAATAGATAAAGGGAAGCGAGATAAAAATTATTTTTACAAGGAAGAATAAGGGAAAAAGCATTACTGCCGTCCTATGCCGACTGATGATAACGCAGAAAAAATAATTTTTATCCGCCGAACTTATTTAATTTTCAGGTTGATTGACTATAACGTAAGGCGGCGGCTTTACAGAACAACAATTTTAAAATACTAATTTTCAGGAGGATTTTTATTATGATGAATTTTAAAAAATACAGACCTTATAAAACTATGAGTATGCCAAACAGAAAATGGCCGTCAAATGTTACAACAAAAGCGCCGATATGGTGCAGTGTTGATTTGAGAGACGGTAATCAAGCCCTTGAAAAACCTATGAATCTTGACCAGAAAATTAAGTTTTTTAAGTTTCTTGTTGAAAGAGGTTTTAAAGAAATTGAAGTCGGTTTTCCTGCCGCAAGTGATACGGAATATATTTTTACACGTACTTTAATTGAGGAAAATCTTATTCCTGACGATGTTGTAATTCAAGTGCTTACACAAAGCAGGGAACATATTATCAAGAAAACTTTTGAAGCTTTAAAGGGGGTAAAAAAGGCTATTGTTCATTTATACAACTCAACATCAACATTACAGAGAGATGTTGTTTTTAATAAGGATAAAAAAGAAATTACAGAACTTGCCGTATTTGGCGCGGAGATGATTGAAAAACTTTCTGAGGAATATGGAAAAGAACATTTTCTTTTTGAGTATTCTCCTGAAAGTTTTACCGGTACGGAAATGGATTATGCCGCTGAAATATGCAACGCTGTTTTAGATGTATGGAAACCGACTCCTGACAGAAAGGTTATTATAAATCTTCCATCTACTGTTGAGATGGCTACTCCAAATATCTATGCTGACCAGATTGAGTATATGTGCGAACATCTTAAATATCGTGAAAATGTTTTAGTAAGCCTTCATACTCATAATGACAGAGGAACAGCCGTGGCGGCAACTGAGCTTGGTATGCTTGCCGGAGCGGACAGAGTGGAGGGAACTCTTTTTGGAAATGGTGAAAGAACGGGAAATTCTGATATTTTAAATCTTGCTCTTAACCTTTTTTCACAGGGAATCGACCCTGAGCTTGATTTTACCGATATTAACAAGTCTATTAAAATGTATGAGGCATCAACGGGAATAGATGTACACCCTCGTCATCCTTATGCGGGAGATTTGGTTTATACAGCATTTTCAGGTTCTCATCAGGATGCAATTAAAAAAGGTATGGCCAAAATGGAAGAACACCCCGACCATTGGGAAGTGCCTTATCTCCCTATTGACCCTGCCGATGTGGGAAGAAGCTATGATCCTATTATAAGAATTAACAGTCAGTCTGGAAAGGGCGGAATTGCTTATATTTTAGAGCATAACTATGGTTTAATTGTTCCTAAAAGTATGCAGCAGGAATTCAGTCTTATTGTTACTAAAGTTTCTGATGAGGAAAACAGAGAGCTTGCTCCGGCGGAAATATATGATTTATTTATGAGAACTTACAAGGACATTAAAAAACCTGTTGAGATTGTTTATTACAACGAAAAAACAGAGGGCAAAACGGTTACGGTTACAGCTGATATTATTATTGACGGAGCGGCTAAGCAGATTGTTGAAAAAGGAAATGGTATTTTGGACGCTTTCTGCAAAGGATTGCAAAAAGAATTGGGAATTAAATTTGATGTTGTGAATTACAGTGAGCATTCACTTTCATTTGGAAACAAATCAAGGGCTATTACTTATATTCAGATTTATGATAAGGAGCATAATTCCTATTTTGGAGCGGGAACAAGCAGCAATATAAGCAAATCGTCTTTACGTGCTGTTGTAAGCGCCGTGAATAAAATGAGGAGTTGATTATATGAAAAATAAAATTGCCGTAATAATTTTGACGGTATGCGCTGTTTTTGGAAGTACAGTGATTTTTGCGGAAACAAATACCTTTGAGGATATTACGGAAAAATAAACGCAAATATTGGCAAAAACAAGTGAAGGTATAATTTCTATTTGATGAAAAATCAAGTTTTGCTATGAAATTTAACGTTCTTTGTCCGAAAGATAAAAATTATGTATTTTCTCCTTTGGGACTTAAATATGCTTTGGCTATGGTCGCTAACGGCGGAGATGAAGAGGCTGTAAAGAAAATTACAGAATTGCTTAAAATTAAAGACCTTAAAAAATTTAACGATGAAGCAAACGAATATATGAGCAAGATATGTGAGAGATGAAACAAGGGGCATTGAAAAAGCAATATTTAAGATTTACAATTCATTATGGCTTGACAATGAAAATATGAAATACCGAGATTTAAACAAAAGTTTTAAAGACGCTGTTAAAAAGTATAGCACTGATATCCAAATTGTAAATAATAATGACATTACAAGAAAAATAAGAGATTGGTACAATGAAAAGACAGATGCTATTGTTTCTCTAAATATAAACAAAAAAGATTTTTCAAATTGTGTTAGAGCCTGTCTAAAATCTTCTAATAAGTAATGAAATAAAACCCAAAATAGTCATTTGTAAAGACGTATGAAGTTTTCTTTCGCAATTTTTCCAAAGTCTTCTACACTTTTCCAGCCAGCCAAAAGAACGTTATACAATCCAGCGTATAGGCAAAACTTCAAACTTGTGTACTTTATTTCTTTTTATGACTTCAACTTCCGCTTTACAAACTTCTTTTACCTAACTTGCAAATTTGTCTCCCGTATATCCTCCGCCGACTATGTATTTTTTAACACAAGAAAGAGAGTCTAAATTTAAAGAAATTGTTTGTATTGCGCCGTTTCTGTCAGTTATATCGGCGCAAGAAACATAAATAGCATGAGGCAAACCCATTGTATCAACAATAATATGTAATTTTATT
>CATLIG010000003.1 GCA_949948985.1 uncultured Clostridia bacterium
TCACCTAATGAATATTACTTGTATATAACTACGGGAGTATATCCTTTGAGTGAAGTTATAAATGAGTCGAAATAATGTTCCCTATATCTAAATTTTAAAAATGTCCTTGACAAAGGGTACAGTTTATATACCCTGAACTTGTTCAATTTTAGTTGATTGACTATAAAGAAAAAAATATTTAATCAGACCTCTTTCCAAATTGCCGTGCAAATTCTGAAATATAGTTGCTAAAAAGCAACTAATGGTAATATGCAACAGTGGTATAACTCATACTATATCACAGCAAGGTGAAAATTTCAAGTATAAATATTTTATTTACAGCAGTTCACTATAAAAGAATTTATTATTAAAATTTTGGTGTATTTATATGGGAATATTGACTTATCATCTGAATTTAAGTATAATTTACAGTAAAAGAGTAAAGTGGTTAATGTAAATATTTATAAAATATTATTTAAGTTTGATGAATTATTTTGTTGTTCTGCTGTAATTTGATTTTTAAAAAATCGACAGTTCTTTTCTTTAAAGAAAAGAACAAGGCGGGGAAAGCGCTTTCCCCGCCAATATTTCATAACTTTAATATGAAAAAACAAGATTGTTGCACCCGCCGCACGTCGATTGACAACACCGTTCAATATTAATATCATTAAAGGAAACGCAAAATATTAAGGAGTGAAACATATATGGACAGGTTATGGGAAAGTTCACCCTTTTCAATGAATAAGCAGGAAAAAAGTGAATTTTATTCTGAAAAACTAGCTGAATTGACCCAAAAACACAGTCAAGGCTGTATTTTATACAAAAGATTTTTGGAAAATTTAAAATTTTCTTTAAACAAAGTATACGCCCCTGAAGAATATCCTTTTATTCCTGTAAGATTGTTTAAAGATTATGAATTGCTAAGCGTTGACAAAAGTGAAATAATAAAAACAATGACATCATCGGGAACAACAGGTCAGCAGGTTTCTAAAATTTTTCTTGACAGAAAAACTTCCGCTAATCAGACAAAAGCTCTTATAAAAATAACTTCTGAGTTTTTAGGAAAATCAAGACTTCCTATGCTTATTATCGACAGTAAAAAAACTGTTTCCGACAGGCGGCTTTTTTCAGCCAGAGGCGCGGGTATCCTTGGATTTTCAATGCTGGGACACAACTTAACCTATGCCCTTGATGAAAATATGGAACTTAATACTGAAACTGTAGGAAATTTCCTTGACAAGCATAAAGGTGAAAAAATTTTCTTATTTGGATTCACATATATGATATGGGCTCATTTTTATAAAAAGCTTGCCTGTTTAAACGAAAAATTTGACTTGTCAAATGGTATTTTACTTCACGGCGGCGGTTTTAAAAAATTACAGGACGAGGCTGTGGACAATGAAACTTATAAATCAGAGCTTAAACGTGTATGCGGAATTGAAAAAGTATATAATTATTACGGTATGGTGGAACAAACAGGTTCTATATTTATGGAATGCGAACACGGAAGGCTTCACGCATCGAATTTTTCCGATATTTTTATAAGAAACCCTAAAGATTTTTCTATCTGCGAAAAAGGTGAAAAAGGACTTATACAGCTTGTTTCGGTTTTGCCTGAAAGCTATCCTGGAACAAGCATACTTACCGAGGATATAGGCGAAATAACAGGGTGGGACGACTGCCCCTGCGGAAGATACGGAAAAACGTTTAAAATATACGGCAGAATAAAAAAAGCGGAGGCAAGGGGGTGCAGCGATACTTATGAGCGTAAATAAAGTAGAAATTATACTGGGTTTAGATGAACCAAAAGCTTATATTTCGGAAGTATACAGCGATGAGGTATGCCGTTTTTCTGACGATTTATCAAAATGGCTGAGAAAAAACAAAGACGCCTGTGCTTTTCCTGACATTATGGCTGTAGCTTTTTGGCTTAGAAAAGGAAATATTGAAAAAATGAAAAAAGAGTTTTACGACGGTAAAATACATATGGGCAGAGGTCTTATATTTCATATTACTCCGTCCAATGTTCCTGTAAATTTTATTTTTTCTTATTTTTTCGGTCTTTTGTCGGGTAATTCAAATATTGTACGTATTCCGTCAAAAAAATTTCCTCAGACTGATATTTTATGTAAAGCTGTTAAAGAGGTTTTACAAAATGATGATTATACAAATATAAGAGATAATACGATGTTTATCACCTATGAAAGAGATAAGGAAATAAATGATTATTATTCACATATATGCGACGGAAGAATTATATGGGGCGGAGATGGTACAATAAACACAATTCGTAAATCTGAAATAAAGCCGAAAGCCGTAGAGGTTGTATTCGCTGACAGGTATTCTTTTGGCGTGATACAAAGCGAAAAAATATTATCTATGACAGAAAAAGAAATATTAAATCTTGCCCGTGGATTTTATAATGATACTTACATTATGGACCAAAATGCCTGCTCTACGCCTCATTGTATTTTCTGGCTTGGAAACAAGGCAAAAGAAGCGTCTGAAATTTTTTGGAACGTCGTAAAGAAAGAAGAGGAAAAATATACTTTTGAGGCTATAAAAGCCGTTGATAAATATACGGATTTATGCCATACCGCTATGGAACGGACAGATATAGAGGAAATAAAAATATATGGAAATTTTCTTTATGTTGTGCGCCTTTTCGGAGTTCCTGACGATATGGAGGCTTTACGGGGAAAATACGGAATGTTTTTTGAGTGCGGTATAAAATCTTTAAACGATATTTCAAATTCAATTACAGAAAAAAGCCAGACGATGATTTATTATGGAATTGATGAAAATATATTAAGGGATTTTATAACAAAAAGTTGTTTAAAGGGTATTGACAGAATTGTGCCTTTCGGAAACGCTTTGGATATTGGTGTGTTATGGGACGGATATGATATTATACGCTCATTGTCAAGAGTTGTTGACATACGGAAGTAATTATTTTATTGTTTCACACTGGAAATTTCGCGAATTTCTGTAGTTTTATAGTCAATCAACTTGAAAATGAGCAAAATAATTTTCCTCCATCAAACTTGTTTATTTTTAAGTTGATTGACTATAAATGTATCTTTTAATATTTACGCGAGGAGGTTATAAAAGATGAGTTTTTACCATGACTTGGACCGATATAAAGATTATACGGCGGTTGTTGATGAAACGGGAATTTCACTTACATACGGGGATATGAAAAAATTCGCTGAAAGTGTAGGTAAGATTGTACCAAAAAGAAGTCTTGTCTTTCTTTACTGTGAAAACAGAGCGGGAAGCGTACTGAGTTATATTTCCTGTTTGTACAACTCGGTGGTTGTTCTGCTTTTAAGCGATTCTATAGAGGACGGGTTAAACAAAGAACTTTTAAATATTTATACTCCTTCATATTTATTTGTTCCAAAGGAAAGTAAAATAGAATTTGAGGGATATTTAACGATTTATGAGGAATATAGATACTGTCTGATGAAATCGGAAAAAAAATATGACATACCTTTATACAATGACCTTGCCTTGCTTTTAACAACATCGGGGAGTACGGGAAGTCCAAAGCTTGTAAGACAAAGTTATGAGAATATACAATCAAACGCTTTAGCTATAGCGGAATATTTAGAACTTGACAAAACCGAAAGGGCAATTACATCTCTTCCTATGAATTATACTTACGGTCTTTCAATTATAAACAGTCATTTTGAAGCCGGAGCGGCGGTGTATATGACTACAAAAGGTATTTTACAGAAAGAGTTCTGGGAATTTTTCAAGGACAATAATATTACTTCTTTCGGAGGAGTGCCTTATACTTATGAGATGCTTAAAAGACTGAGATTTTTTAATATGGATTTGCCTTCGCTTAAAACAATGACGCAGGCAGGAGGAAAGCTTTCTCCGGAGCTCCACAGACAGTTTGCCGAATATGCTTTGGAAAAAGGAAAAAGATTTATAGTTATGTATGGTCAGACAGAGGCGACTGCCAGAATGTCATATCTTCCTTATGAAAAATCTCTTGAAAAATACGGAAGTATGGGAATTGCTATTCCCGGAGGAAGATTTGAGCTTATTGACGCGGATAACAATGTGATAAATTCTACCGATATAGTCGGGGAGCTTGTTTATTATGGTAAAAATGTGACCTTGGGATACGCTGAAAACAGAGGGGATTTAATAAAGGGCGATGAACGGTCAGGAAGGCTTGTCACCGGAGATATAGCAAAAATGGATTCAGACGGATACTATTATATTGTGGGAAGAAAAAAAAGATTTCTTAAAATATTTGGAAACAGGGTTAATTTAGATGAATGTGAAAGACTTATAAAGAAAGAATTTACAAATATGGAATGTGCCTGCGGCGGTAAAGACGACAAGCTATATATTTATATAACAGACGATAATGAAAAAGACAGTATAATAAAATTTATTTCAAACAAAACAGGTATTCACCCAAGCGCTTTCAGAATTATAAAAATTGACCAAATCTCAAAAAATGATTCAGGTAAAATTTTATATAATGAACTTTCGGGTCAAGCAACTTGAAAATGAGTAAAAGGAGGCATAATAAAATTTATTTCCGCTGAACTTGTTTATTTTTAAATTGTTTGACTACAAAGTATTTTTTATGATTAGGAGGAAAGAAAATGCTTCTTAAAGGCAAAACTGCTATTGTTACAGGCTCTAACAGAGGAATTGGAAAAGCTATACTTATAAAATTCGCTCAAAACGGCGCTGATATATTTGCTCATGCCAGAAAAAAAACCGATGATTTTGAAAACGAATGCGGAAGTATTTCCGAAAAGTACGGCGTCAAGGTTATACCCTTTTATTTTGAGGCGTCTGACAGTGAGGAAATAAAAGAAGCCGCTAAAAGTATATCCAAAATAAAAAAAGACATAGATATTCTTGTAAATAATATTGGAACTGTCAATTCTATAAGATTATTTCAAATGACAAAAATGCAGGAAATAAAAGACGAGTTTGAAATAAATTTTTTCGCTCAGATAGAATTTACTCAATATATTTCCAGATTTATGATAAGAAATAAAAAAGGCAGTATCGTAAACATTTCTTCAGTAGCGGGGATTGACGGAAATACGGGAGTACTTCCATATGTATCAAGCAAAGCGGCTATGATAGGAGCGACAAAAAGACTTGCTATAGAACTTGGAAGCTCAAATATAAGAGTTAATTCTGTAGCTCCGGGACTTACGGACACGGATATGGGAAATCAGATGAAAGAAGAACTTGAAAAAGAGGTTTATGACCGCCTTATATTTAAAAGAAAAGCAAGACCTGAGGAAATAGCAGACGCTGTTTTGTTTTTAGCCTCTGATATGTCAGCTTTTATTACAGGACAGGTATTAAGGGTAGACGGCGGAATGTCATAATTAATAGATTTTTCTGCAAACTATGTATAGTCAATCAACTTAAAAATAAGTAAGTTCGGCGACTAAAAATCCTTTTTGCCGTATTGCCGTCGGTCGGCATAGGCAGTCGGCTATGCTCTCCCTCCGACGCCTTGCAAAAATAATTTTTAGATAGCCTCCTTTTTCTCATTTTCAAGTTGATTGACTATAATTACAGCAATTCTATAAAAAGAGTAAAACGTTTTTTCTGCCTTGCCGGAATTGCTGTAAGGTCTGGAAAGAGGTTTGCTCAACAGTTTTTTTGGATACTTTTTAAAGTTTAAAGAGAGGAGAAAGCGTTTATTATGAAAAAATCAGTCAATGTACCTTTTGAACAGCCGGACAAAGGGGCGGGCGGGGACTGTAATATTAATCATATATTACAGTCATGCGGGACTCTTGCCGGCAATATACGTGAGGACGCTCTTTTAATGGCATTTTGTGCGGGAGCCGGAGCGGCTCACTTAGGAGGAGGTCTGTCGCATATTGACATTCTTTCCGTACTGTACGGCACTGTAATGAAACATAATTCCGATAATCCCGAATGGGATGAAAGAGATCGTTTTATTTTAAGCAAGGGTCATGGTGTATTAGGATATTACGGGGCTCTTTGTGAAACAGGGTATATACCACGAGAGGAATTATTTGGGTTTGAGAAAAGCGGAAGCGATTTGCTAGGACACCCTGTTAAAAATTTAAAAAAGGGTATCGAGGCTACAACGGGAAGTCTTGGACAAGGATTATCTCTTGGTATAGGAATGGCTTTGGGCTTAAAAGAACAGGGAAAAAGCTCAAAGGTATATGTTCTTCTTGGTGACGGAGAGTGCAATGAGGGTTCTGTATGGGAGGCTTTTATGTCGGCTTCTCAATATAAAATGGACAACATAACAGCGATTATTGACAGAAATCATTTTCAGCTTGGCGGGGATACGAAAGACGTTATGGACGTAGGCAATATTTCTGATAAAATACGGGCTTTTGGCTGGGAAGTAAGAGAGGTTGACGGACATAATATAAAAGAGGTATACGAGGCTTTTAAAAAACCGCGTGAGGAAGATAAACCTTTAGCTATAGTGGCTGATACCGTTAAAGGGTACGGGTTTTCTTTCTGTGAGGGGAACAATGCTTATCATCATGCTGTTGTTACAAAAGATTTGTATGAAACAGGTATGAGAGAGCTTGGAAAAGAATGTGACCCTGACTCTATAAGAAAAAAGGCTGAGGAATGGAAAGAAAATCATTCCGCATATTTAAAAAAATACAAGTCCCATATTAAAAAAAGCCAAATCGAAAACAAAATAACTGTTACAAAACAGCTTGCGAGAAGATGGTCAATGGTTGGGCAAAGGGCGGCTTTCGGGCTTGCAGTTATGGAGATTGCGCCCGATAATCCAAAGCTTAAAGTTCTTACGGCTGATGTGTCAAGCTCAGCGGGACTTGAAAGATTAAAAAAAACATATCCTGACAAATTTCTTGACGCAGGTATAGCGGAGCAAAATATGATGGGAATAGCGTCGGGATACAGTCAGACGGGATATGATGTTATTACGGCGACTTTCGCCCCTTTTCAGAGTATGAGATGTCTTGAGCAGATTCGTGTAAATATGGGGTATATGGGCAGTAAAGTTATTATGGTGGGGCTTGCGGGAGGTCTTGTACTTGGAACACTTGGAAATACTCACTGCTGTTTTGAGGATATAGGTGTTTTAAGGTCAATCCCTAATATCGCTGTAATTTCCCCCGCTGACTCCTGTGAGGTCGGAAAAGCTTTAGAGGCGGCTCTTAAAACAGATATGTCCGTATATATCAGGCTTTTGGGAGGCAGTGGCTGTCCTGTTATTTATACAGAGGATTACAATTTTGAAATCGGAAAAGCTGTGATTATAAAAGGCGATTTAGAAAAAGAAAATAACGATGTTGTTTTAATAGCGTCGGGGACAATGGTAAACGAGTCTGTCAAAGCTTTTGAACTTCTGGCGGAGAAAGGCATTTCATCGGTAGTTGTGAATATGCACACCATTAAACCTATAGACAAAGATACTATACTTAAAGCTGTCGGCAATTCCAAGGTTATTGTTACTGTTGAGGAGCATAATAAATATGGTGGATTGTCAACAGCGGTTTCAGAGGTACTTGTTGAAAACGGTGGTTTTTCAAAATTTATTTCTATAGGACTGCCTGATGAATACGGCTGCGGCGGAGATTATAAAGATTTGCTTGAATTATATGGATTGACAGGCGGCAGTATAGCTGATAAGGTAATTGAAAATTTATAATTTGGAGGTTTTATTTTATGACAAATTTGGATAAATATAAACAGGCTTTTATAAACGGTCTTGAAATATCAGAAAGTGAGGTAAACTCACAATTAGAGTATCAAGGAGTTAAAAATTGGGACTCTGTGGGACATATGACTCTTATCGCTGAATTGGAGGACGCTTTTGATATTATATTTGAGGCGGATGATATTATAAATTTTAGTTCTTATGATAAGGGTATTGAAATTTTAAAGAAATATAATATTGAGTTCTGATAAAAAACAGACCTGTTCAAAATCAATGTTACTGTGTGACAAAAAATTTGTCACACAGTTTACAAGGTTATTGAACAGGTCTGTTTTTTAAAACAAAGTATCAAATAATTTTGTTTCTGTCGTTTTATTGTTAAAAGCGTTTTCAATTATATCTTTTGACGTTTTACGTATTATTTCTTCGTGTGACGAGCCGTCAGTCACAGATACGCTGATATTATCCGCTCCGGCTTTCGGCAGGTCATCATTTTCGGTTCCGTCAAAGCCTTGTATGTTTTCCCATTTGTATGCCGTATAGTCCAAAAGATGGTAATTTATTTTGTTGCCGAAAGAAATACAGTTTTCAGCGAATAAAGAAGCTCCTGAATTGTTTTTGTCAAAACCATATTTCTCGTGGTCAAAAGCTATACAGTTTTTCGTATATCTAAGGGAATTAGGCTGTGTGAATTTACTTCCAAATTTAAATCCGTTGGGATTTCCTCCCCAGTTTTCCACAAATTCACTTATTGTAAATTCGCCTTTTGATGTTGGTATTTTTACGGAACCGAAAATATTGTCAAGCTCTTTACAATAATTCTCAAAAGACGCCGATAAGGTACATATGGTTTTATCTTTATAGGCTTTTACAAAATCATTATATACTCCTTCGGGGGAGATTGCTTTTAATCTTCTTATAAAAGGAAGATTTTCGTCAAGTGAAACACCGCTTATATAGTCGGTATAACCTATAGCGTTTTTAGCTGTTCCGTTGTTCCAGCACATACAATTTTCATAGTCGTTTCTATATGTCCAGTATCCGCCTACAGCCTGAAATTCCTCACTTAAATCTTTTAGTTCTTTATCAAAGCTGTCCCAAGCGTCATCGCTGTTTTCCCACGCATAACAGTCTTTAAAAACATTTCTGTTTTCTAAAATCTCAAAAAGGTCGGTGGTTTTTGACGGCCCGGCGCCAAGTTTTATGGCAAATCCGTCAGCGTTTCCTCCCAATGTGAACACATCGCAGTTTCTATAGCTGTATACACTCTTTATTATACTTCCTCTGGCGCCTCCTGTTATTTGAAGTCCGCTGTCGTTGTTATAGCGCAGAATACAGTTTGTGACTTTATTATTAAGAGCTTTCGTTCCTTTTATAAGAATTCCGTTGTCGTGGCCTTTTTCAATTATAAGGTTTTTAACTTCATTATCAGGACCGCTTATTCTTACGGCAACGTCTTTATCGGAGGATTTTCCTTTTACTATATCATTTTCACCTTTCATATTCTCAAAATTAAGAACGGGGAGTTTTCCGTCTTCTGACGGTACACCTATAAGAGATTGATTTGAACCGGAAAGCTGTATTCCGTCTTTCATTTCAATGGAATTCATTATGTAAATTTTTTCATCTTTGTTATTTATCGCTTCAGATAATTCGTCATATGTAGTAACCGCTGTGCCGTCGGAAACTGAGAAATTCTGCTCATATACATTTGGAGAGGATATATTGTCAGCAAAAGCGGACATGGTATACGTACCTGAGCAAATGGAAATAAGTGTTAAAAGTGCGAGAGCTTTCTTATATTTCATAAAATTAACCTCCTTTAAATTATGGAAAAGTATAAAATTCATATGCCATACCGATTATATTTAATATATAATAGTCTTTATAAACAGCGGCATACATTTGTTTTTCGGAATATTTGTATAATTTATATAATTTTATTTTAATTGATATTTTACTTATTGTCAATATACAGACTTATTATAGTCAATCAACTTAAAAATAAGTAAGTTAGGCGGCTAAAAATCCTTTTTCCAGTGTTGCCGTCGGTCGGCATAGGCAGTCGGCTATGCTCTCCCTCCGCCGCCTTGCAAAAATAATTTTTAACTCGCCTCCTTTTTCTCATTTTCAAGTTGATTGACTATAAACATCTTTAGAAATTTTACAGCAATTTCAAGTTTTGAAAGATATCTGACTATAAAGTGGCATTATGTATTTTATTGTAATTGGTACTTGAAATTAAAAATATATGGATGTATAATATTATTGTAAATACTATATAAGGAAAGTCTGATTAATTTGTAATAAATCGTGTTTTTATGTTATACATTAACTAACACGAACAAACCTCTTTTTTTAATTTTCAGGAATAGTAAACTATTCCTGAAAAGAAATAAAGGAAACTCTGATTTATCAGAGTTTCCTTATTTCTCTTTATTTTATAAGATTTACTATGAGTTAAATCAAGTTCCGAAATGTATTTATATTTATAAATTTTTAAAGTTAGGAGGGTTTTTTTTGAAATTTAAAAAAATGTTAGCGGCAATGACATCATTTATAATGACGGTTTCCGCAATGCCGACGGCAGGCGTTTTTGCCGATAATATGGTTTTGGCGGCAGATGCGGAGGTAAACGCTGAAATTTCAGGGGATAATACTGTTGTTAGTTTAAACGGTGTTGAAAACGGCACTATTATTGCTGTGAAATACGACAAAGGAAAGTTTGCTGATATGAGAATGGCAGATGTGACAGGAAACAGTGTAACTATAAATAATTTTAAAGCGGATTCCGTTTTTGTATGGGATTCTCTTGATGGTATGAAACCTATGGTAAATAATGTGTCTGTAAAGAAACAAGGTTTTGAGGCGGATTTTACAAAAATGTCCGCGGTACCAGTATACAGCAAAGAAAGCGGTCAGGGATTTGTGACTGTATCCGGAGCCATTATGCCGTCAGGATATGAAAGAAAGGTTGCAGGTTCGGACAAAATAAACATTTCAGAAAACGGAGCGGAAATAACAGAGAACGGAAGCGGAGCTTATCTTAAAGCGCTGCCAAGCGGCGCAAGTATTGGAAGCGACGATGACGACCACAATTATGGCGGTCTTATTTACAGATTTGACACAGGCGCTCCGGGAGCTTATCATATTGAGGTTGAGGCGGCAGGTACTTCCGCAGATACATCAATAGCTCCCACAGGTATGGAAGCGGGCAGACTTACAGGTACTTCAGCGTGGGATGTTGCGGGGCTTGTAAACAGAGAAACCTCTGCTAAATGGGAAGCTTCCAAATGGTCATATGATTTTGCGACAGGCGAGGATTTTATTGAGATTGAGATTGAGCCTAAAGCTATGGCGGCGGCTGATAAACCTCAGACGGTAGGTGTGAAATCAATCAAAATTACTCCTATTGATGTAAACGCAAAAGGAGATAAGCCTACTATACATATTCTGGGAGATTCTACTCAAAAGACATATACATTCTTATCAAGTATAAGTTCTTGGGGCCAGACTCTTACAGATTATTTTGACCATGACAAAGTAAATGTCGTGAATTACTCAACAGGCGGACGAGCAATGAAAGCCAATTATTTTGAGGGAAGATTTGACGACGTTTTACTTAGAGGAAAAGCGGGAGATTATGTGTTTATACATTCCGCTCATAATGATGAAACGGGTGTATCAGCTAAAAACAATAACAAACCTGCCCGTTTTGTAAGAGGATGTCAATATGGTACTTTAGCGGAAAACGATGATTTATACAACAAATGGCTTGATATGTATGTTTCCGCTGTAAAGGCAAGAGGTATGACTCCTGTACTTGTTACGGCTATGCCAAGAACCGGAAACGGAAGATATTCTGAAAGCTCAAGCAAGCCTAACGGATTTAACCCTGATTCTCCGAAAAATTTAAGAGAAAAAGCGAAGAGTGACAGCGAGGTAGGTCTTGTAGAACTTTACAGCGGCGCTAAAGCGTATATCGACAAGCTCGACGCTGAGGAAATAAACGGTATTTACAATAGTGTTGAGGCGGGAGAAAGTCCGTCAAATGAAAAAGACAGTACCGCTAACGGAAATAAAGGAGATGGCACTCATTACCGTGAGTCCGCATCAAGACAGTGGTGCCGTATCATGCTTCAGGATATGTACGACCAGTCTGTAGCTAATACTGATACTTATACGGATAAAAATATTATGACTGCTCTTGTGGAATATATGAAAGAAGACGTAAAAAAGGCGGCTCAGACTAAAGATTGGTCTAAGGTATTCCCTGAATGCGCTTTAGACGTAAGCGCTGTGGATATTGTTCCGGGAGCTGAAAAACAGGCTAAAGACAATTATTACTACAGAGTTGTAATTGAAAAAATGCTTCAGTTAGGCGCTATGAAAAAAGACGCTGACAATAACTTTAAGCCTAATTCAATAATTACTGTAGGTGAATTTGCCAGAGGTGTGGAAAAAGTGTTAGGTCTTGGGGCCGATTCTCTTACAAGCTATACAAAGACAAAAGCGGAACTTGATGCTTTGGGCGCCGTTGAAATTCCTGACGGTGATAAAGGAACAACGTCAGCCGCTGTATCTGAGGTAAAAATAGCAGATGATAAAAACGCCGATTTGGCTGCCGGTGAGTTTACTGTAACCGTTAAACAAAACGAAGGCGGAAAAGTTACAATTTTTAACGAGTCTAAGTTTAAAACGGCTACCGCTGATGTGGAAACAGGAGTTACAGATGGTAAGGTTATTGCCGACAATGACTACTTTACATTTACAGCTCCCAGTACGCTGAGGGGCAGTGGTAATGACAGCGGTGGAAAATTTAGTGAAAACTCCGCAATAACCGGAAATTATTTTGAAACAAGAGTATCAGGTTCAAATGATAGATTTTTTGCTCTGTATGCCGCAAAGGAAACAGGAAAGGTAACAGCTTATATGCGCAGTGGAGATAACAAAGAATTTTGTTGTGAAAACCTGAATGACAGTAGTAAAATTGTTAAAAAATATCCTACAGACGATGGATCGGCAGGCTCTGGCGCTAATGTTTATAAAGCTCTTGAATTTGATGTTGTAAAAGGTGAAACTTATAAGCTTTATACCAGCGGAGGTACAGGAAGATTATTCGGCGTAAGCTTTGCTTCCGAGCCTGAAAGCAGCGACAGTTCTCTTTTAGTGTCGGCAGGAGAAAAAGTAAGGGTTTTAGTACAAAAAAGCGGTGTGGAATGGCTTCTTGACGGTATTTATGTAGACAATGTGAAAGTATCGTCAGAAGAAAGCTATTCTGTAACTATAAGCAAAGACAGCGTGATAGAGGCTAAATTTATTGAAAATCCCGAACCTAAACTTGTGGAAACTACAATTATAGCAAGCGATGCTCCTTTGACCCGTGAGGCTATGGGCGCTGTGCTTTATGACGCTTATCTCCTTAAATTCAATAAAAAAGAGAACGGCGAATGGAATAAACCATCTTATATGGTTAAGGGAAATTATGAAACTGACGACCCCAATATTGTGGGAACAGGAAGCTCATATTATCCTTTAAGAGACTGGTCTACTCTTAAAGATTTAAATAATCTTCACGATGGACTTTACGGAAAAGTAAAAGAGGCGTATAACCTAGGTCTTATGAGAACAGACACAAATGTTGTAAGAAATCAGGTTTCAAACGGTTCTGATAAGATAGAAGGCAAAATGGAAGTTACAAGAGCAAAAGCGGCTAAAACTCTTAACTTTATGTTTGTTCTTGGTCAGGACAGCAAAACTGAAAGCCAGGTTCTTCCTGAAGGCAATCTTGCCGTGACTACAGGCACTATAGCTGTTCCTAATGAAAACGCTTCGGCTGTGCCGGTTGTTGTTGGCAATGGTAATTAATATTAACCGGTATATTAAAAAATTAGATTAAAGTTTACTAAAATCACACACATAGGAAAATCCCTTACGTATAAACGTGAGGGGTTTTCTTTTGTCTTGGCTGTATACCGGAATTGTTATAGTCAATCAACTTGAAAATGAGAAAAAGGAGGCGAGCTAAAAATTATTTTTGCAAGGCGGCAAAGGTGAGCATAGCCGACTGCCTATGCCGACAGACGGCAACGCGGCAAAAAGGATTTTTAACCGCCGAACTTACTTATTTTTGAGTTGATTGACCATATAAAGTTTTGAAAGAAGCTTGCTTTATGAATAGCAGGTCTATTCAATTTTTGTTGAAGTTTTACTATTGTTTTGTAATTATGTTTTGGATATAATATATATGTGACAAATTTTGTGATGTTATTTTTTATATAGGAGGAAAGCTGAATGCAAAATAATAATACTAAAAAAAGCATCAAAGGAAAAATAATAGGCTATACAACGGTTGTTATTGTTTTGATTATAGTAGTATCTGCTCTTATTATGACATTTTCAATGAGTTATTTGACGGATACTATTCTTTTGGATACTCTTCAGCCTATGGTAAAGGAGTCAGCGAAAACAGTTGAAAGCAACATACATATATTAGCCGACAGAATGATGAGTATAGCGGAGGATAGACGTTTTACAGATGAAAGTACGGAATATGAGAAAAACTGCCGTGAAGTGATTAGAGATGCTCAGGAAATTTATGAATTTTACGCTATAGGATTATATGATAAAAACGGAAAAATTTTTGTAGGCGAGGGAGATGTTTTAAACGATATAAGCTCTGAAAAAATATTTGACTATCTTAAAGAAACGGATAATCTGTCTGTGGGAGAATCAACTGTTTTTAACGATAATCTTGGTATTACGATGGGTATGCCTGTAAAAATAAACAAAGAAACGGCATTTTATTTAGTCGGCGTGTATAAATACGACGCTCTTAACGATGTTCTTATAAATATAAATATAGGTCAGTCTGGTCATGCTGTCATTGTTGATAATGCAGGCGTAATTGTGGGATATAAAAATCAGGAAACTGTAAAGTCACTTAAAAACATATTTGAAAACTGTTCTGATTCTGAAAAAGAAGTATATAATCGCATAATAAAAAATGAAACAGGCTCGGCACAGGCTATTGTAAATGACGAGAGTACTTTTCTTGCATTTGCTCCAATTAGAGGAACTCACTGGTCACTTTTTATCAGAATGCCTCAGAAAGATTATTCTTATATGACATATAAGGCGGTAGCGATTGTTATTATATTTGCTGTAATTATGACTGTAATAGCTTTATTGAGTATATATAAGCTGTCAAAATCAATTTCGATTTCTGTAAATAAAGCCACAAAAAGAATTGTTGGACTTGCAGAGGGAGATTTAAAAACAGAGGTTGAGATTGTAAACTCAAAAGACGAAATGGAGTTACTTACATCATCTCTGCGTTCTACGGTCTTGGGAATGAATTATTATATGTCTGAAATAAAAAGAGTGCTTTCGGATATTTCATCGGGAAACCTTGATGTAAATATTACAGGTGAATATAAAGGGGATTTTATTGTGGTAAAAAATTCTCTTTCACACATTGCCGATTCATTAAACAATACAATGCAAATGATAAAAGAGCTTACGGGAAGATTGTTTGAAACAGCCGATAACCTTGACAGCGAGTTTGAAAGACTACATATCGTATCAATAAAGCAGAACGATTCGGCGGAAAAGCTTGTGGAAGAGGTAGTAGCTGTTACACAGAATATCGAAAGTGTTTCTGAAAGTTCTGAAAACACAAAAGAGAGAGTAGCTGAAATTACCGAAAAAATAAAAAGAAACAGCAACTGTATGAATCTCCTTTCAAACGCTATGGACGATATAAGTAAAAATGCCGAAAGTATTACAAGTATAAGCAAAGCTATCGGAGATATTGCTTTTCAAACTGAAATTTTATCTTTAAACGCTTCTGTTGAGGCGGCAAGAGCAGGCGAATACGGAAAAGGTTTTTCGGTTGTTGCGGAAGAGGTGAAAAAACTCGCTTCTCAAAGTACAGAGGCGGCAAAATACAGTACCGATATGATTAATGAAATTTATAAGACTATTTCAAACGGCGTTGAGCTTATGAAAGAAGCTGTTGTTTCTTTGGAGGAAATTTCAAGTCTTTCAAAGGTGATTGAGGATACTACGGAGGATTTGGATGAAAATGTAAACACTCAAAAAAATTCTCTTGAAAATATAGCTGACAATATAGAAAGTATTTCTCAAATTGCTGATGAAAACCTTAGAAATTCAGAAGCTGCCAAAAAATTCAGTACTCAGATTTCAAATGAGGCAAATCAGCTTTATAATGTTATTAATAAATTTAATCTGAAAGGGGACGGAAAGTAATGAAAAAGGCATTTTTATTTGGATATATTATTATTTTATGTTTTTTCGCATCCGGCTGCTCAGATGAAAAAACACTGAAAGACGGATATTATACGGCTGAAATGGAAAATTATTCTTTTGGCTGGAAGGAATTTGTTACGATAACTGTTAAAAATAATAAAATTGAGGCTGTTGAGTATAACGCGAGAAACTCAAGCGGTTTTATAAAAAGCTGGGATAACGCTTATATGAGAAATATGAACGGCATTTCGGGAACATATCCCAACAAATATACAAGGGAATATGCAAATCAGTTGTTTGAGAAACAGAATTATGAAAGCATTGATACAATAAGCGGAGCGACAAGTTCGGGAGAGAATTTTAAACTTTTGGCTAAAGCGGTTACTGAACAAGCTCAAAAAGGTGATTCAAGCGTTATATATGTACAGGGAAAAAATTTTGAGGAAGAAGGAGAATAATAGGTTTAGTCAGATAACTTGAAGGTGAGCAAAAGCAAACAGTATGAAAATTATTTTTTTCAAGGTGTGTATGGTGTTTCGTAGTTTTATTTTCATATATGCCCTGTTTGTAATTATTGACAAAAATATTTGTATATAATAAAATAAAACTATAATAATTTACAAGAAGGAAGTGCGGTTGTTTATGAAAGAAATACAAAAGGCAATTTTATCTGAAAATCTCGGACGTATAGAAGAAATTCTGAAAGAAGAACCAAAAATTATTAATGAAACTGACGAAAATGGTATTCTTATGGCATTTTTGGCTGCAAAAACGGGTAATCTGGAAATTGTGAAGTACATAGCGGAATACTCAATGGCGAGTATGAATATTGTTGATAAGGACAATAAAAATATACTTCATTACGGCGCTATGTCAAAAAGCACAGATGTATGCAGATATTTAGTGGAAAAAATCGGTATGTCTCCTACGGCAGGGGATAATAATCTACTTACACCTTATGAGATGGCTGTTAATGATAATAATACAGAACTTGTGGAGTATTTTAAAAGCGTTGTTGGCTGTGATATTGAAAATATGTATCATAATCCTATACGTACCGGTTTTTATCCGGACCCGTCTATTGTCAGAGTCGGAACGGATTATTATATGGTAAATTCATCATTTATATATTTTCCGTGTATTCCTATTTCTCATTCTACAGACCTTGTAAACTGGCATATTATAGGATATGCCATAACAAATCCCGAATGGGCGAATATAGATAAACTTGAGGGGGGAAGAGGATACTGGGCGCCTGATATTTCTTATTATGAGGGAAAATTCTACATTACCGCCACTTACAGAATGAATGACGATGGGACAGTCTACAGAAAACAAATTGTTGTAAGCTCTGAAAAACCTGAGGGACCTTACAGCAAACCGGCGATTATTGACGAGGATGGTATCGACCCGTCTATTTTTACAGATGACGACGGAAGAAGATATATGCTTTTAAACAGAGGAGCGAGAATTTTTGAATTGGATAAAAATGCCGAAAAACAGATTTCAGAGGCTCAGATGATTTATTACGGCGATAATAAAAGAGCTCCGGAAGGCCCTCATATACTGAAAAAAGACGGTTATTATTATTTATTTCAGGCAGAGGGAGGAACAGGAATAGGTCATAGAATATCTGTAGCAAGAAGCAAAGAGCTTAAAGGAAATTATGAGCCTTGCCCTTATAACCCTATAATGCGGCAGATGGATGAAAATTCCATAATTCAGAGGTGTGGTCATGGAAAGCCTGTTATGACACAAAACGGACAGTGGTATATGGTTTATTTATGCGGAAGAAAGATTACAGGCAAAAACGGAGAGCCATGCAGCATACTTGGAAGAGAAACCGCTCTTGACCCTATTACATGGACGGCGGACGGCTGGCCTATAGTAAATAATTTAAAAGGACCATCATATCTTCAGAAAAAACCCGATTTGCCTGAAACCATATGGGAAGAAAATAACAGAACGGATTTCTCCGCAAAGGATTTATTCAGTATATGGACATTTTCAAGAACTCCGGAGAACGACGGATATAAAATTAAAGACGGCAGGCTGTTGCTAAAGGGTTCTGTGAATGATATGGATTCAATGCTTTCTAAAAATATTCTGTTAAGACGTCAGACAGCGTTCTGCTTTATTGCGGAGTGTGAGATGAAAGTTCCGAAACTTGATAAAGGTCAGGATGTAGGAATTACCTGTTATTATGATGAAAATACATATTTGAAATTCGCTGTATTTTGTGAGGAGAGCGGAAGTCTTATTATTCGTGTTCTTGAAAAAATAGGCGATAATGTAATAAAGCACAGTTCAGTTCCTGTAAAAGAAAAAGACAGTGTTTATTTTAAGGTTGTTACAAGAGGCATAAAAAGAACATTTTATGCAAGTTTTGACGGAAAAAATTATGACGAGATTTTACAGCTTGACAATGTATATTATTTATGTGACGAGGGGCTTAAAAAGGGTAAAAGGTTTACCGGAGCTATGGTAGGAATGTACGCTTATTCAGGTGAAAAAGGCAATAGTGAGCCTTTGTTTGCTGAATTTGTGTCTTTTAAATATATTAATGATTAAGTGTTTATAAAATTTTTTACAACAGACCTGTTCGATAATCTTAGTGATGACGTCTGACAAGAAATTTTTTCGTCAGATAAAACTTAATTTTTGCAGTGATTTTCCAAGTATTTTAAAAAAATTAAGTAAAGTACGCCAGAAAAATAGCTGTCAGGCGGTATTGCCGAGATTATCGAACAGGTCTGGTACGTTTGAAAATTGAGTATATGTAAAAAACAGCGATTATAGAAATTTTTAGGATTTTTAGAGCAAATCAAGAACCAATAAAAGAATTTTCTGACATATCAGGTTTATTAAATTAAAGCTTTATTGTTTATTTTTTTATTGGTTCAATATAGGAGATATATTATGAATATAAAGGATAAAATTAAAAGCGGGAATATTTATCTTGGAATTGAATTTGGTTCAACAAGAATAAAATCTGTTTTAAATGATGAAAACAATATTGTTATCGCTTCAGGCAGTTATGAGTGGGAAAATAAACTTGAAAATGGAATATGGACATACAGTATTGACGAAATTGAAAAAGGACTTAAAGAATGTTATCACAGTTTATATGTCAATGTGAAAGAAAAATATGATGAGATTCTGACTGATATAGACGGTATCGGAATAAGCGGAATGATGCACGGTTATATGGCCTTTGATAAAAACGGAAAGCTTTTGACTCCTTTCAGAACATGGAGAAACTCTATCACAGAGGAAGCGTCAGTGAAGCTTACGGAAGAATTTGACTTTAATATTCCCCAGAGATGGAGTATCGCTCATTTGTATCAGGCTGTTATTAATAATGAGGAACATATTAAAAATATTGATTATATTACAACTCTTGCCGGATATGTTCATTGGAAATTAACAGGTAAAAAGGTTATTGGTATAGGCGAGGCGTCAGGAATGTTTCCTATTGATTCAAAGACTAAGAAGTATAATAAGTCTATGATTGATAAATTTGACAAATTAACAGAAAATTATGGCTTAAAATGGAAGGTCGAAGATATTCTTCCTGAAATTTTAACAGCTGGAGAACAGGCAGGTACTCTTACAAAAGATGGCGTGGATTTTTTGGATAAAGAAAAAAAACTTAAAGAGGGAATAAGTTTTTGTCCTCCGGAGGGAGATGCCGGAACAGGTATGGTTGCTACAAACAGTATTGCAGTAAGGACAGGCAATGTTTCCGCGGGTACTTCTGTTTTCGCTATGGTGGTTCTTGAAAAAGAACTGTCAAAGGTATACCCAGAGATTGATATTGTAACTACTCCTGAAGGTGACAATGTTGCTATGGTTCACTGTAACAACTGTACATCTGATTTAAACGCATGGGTAAATTTTTTAGGCGAGTTTTTGGAAATGTGCAGCGTATCAAAAAATAAAAGCGATTTATTTGATATTTTATACAAGAAGGCTCTTGAGGGGAAAAAAGATTGCGGAGGTCTTATGTCGTATAATTATCTGTCAGGTGAAAATATAACGGGATTAAGTGAGGGCAGACCTATGTTTTTCCGTTCTCCCAAAGCGGAACTTAGAGTTTCGGATTTTATGAGAACACTGCTGTATTCTTCTTTAAGTACATTGAAAATAGGTATGGATATTCTTTTTAAAGAAGAAAATGTTAATGTTGACAAGATTTATGGCCATGGGGGGCTTTTTAAAACTGAAAAAGTCGGGCAGAAGTTTTTAGCGGCGGCTTTAAATGTTCCCGTGACTCTTATGGAAACGGCGGGAGAGGGAGGCGCATGGGGCATCGCTGTATTGGCGTCTTATATGAAAAACAAAGAGAAAAATGAAAGTCTTAAAGATTACCTTAACAATAAAGTTTTTAACGGAGAGGGCGGAGTGACGGTCATACCGGATAAAGATGATGTAAAAGGATTTGATATGTTTGCTATGAATTACAGAAAATGTATTGAAGTGGAAAAATATGCGGTAAAATTTATGGACGTTTAAAGGAGACAGGAATGAAAAAATTCAGTAATAAAAGTATTGGCAAAAATTTTATCGTAAATATGGTTATTATTATTCTTTGTCTTATTACAGCAATAAGTTTTGTTACATACATTACTTTTATAAATTTTTATGATACGAAGATTGTTGAGGAAAACAATAAGACGGCAGGGTTTATTTACAATACGGTTGAAAAGTTTGTGGAGGGGGCATATAACGTATCCTGCGAGCTTGCGGTAAATTCAGATGTTATTACAATGGAAAATAAAAAACAAAACAAGGTATTTGCCGAATGCAAGGAAAGAAACGAGTATATTGAGCTTATATATGCGCAGGGAACAGATGGAATGCAGACGGGAAGGTCTCACGGAGAGCTTAGTGACAGAAGCAACCGCTGGTGGTTTAAAGATATTATGAATAATCCCAGAAATTTTGTTTCAAAATCATATTATTCCGTTTCAACAAAAATGCCATGTACATCGGTATTTTTGCCGATTAATAATGAGAATGGCGATATGATGGGAGTTCTGGGAGTAGACATTAAACTTGAGTACATACAAAATCTTATTGAGAATTTTTCAGACAGTGAGAACGGCAATTATTCTTTTATAATTGACGGAGAAGGAAACATAGTTGCCCATCCCGAAAATAAATATATGGAAGAATTTTATAATTTTAAAAATCTTACAAAGCAAGTTCCTAAAAAAGATTTAAACGGTGAAAGTTTTGTTGATAAAAACGGCGATGTTATTACAGAAGAGATGTCTTTTGAAATTTCAGATGAGTATAAAAAGGCCGTATTAGATGTTCTTTCAGGTTCTACAGGAAGTACAGAGTCACAGTTTGAGGGAAAGGACTATTATATAAGCTATACGTCTATACCTATGAAAGGAGATTCGGCTTCATGGGCGGTTATTACGATGCAGGATAAAAGCGTAGCGTTATCTGTCGCTTATAAAGTGATTTTCAATGTTATTTTAATCAGTATTGTTATAATTATTATTGCTACGATATTTATCGGAATGCTTACCAAAAATGTTACTGCTCCTATTAAAATTATGGCGAAAGCCATGGAAAGAATGAAAGAAGGTAATTTCAAAAACGGTGTAAACTACAGCAGTCAGAATGAAATAGGTGTTTTGGCGGACTCTTTTAATTCTTTTGTTGAAAATATAAACAATATTATCAGTGATATTGACTATGTTCTCAATGAAATTTCAAAAGGTAATATATCAGCTGAGCCAAAGGTGGAGTATAAAGGCGATTTTGAATCAATTAAAATTGTTCTTCTTAAAATATCAGAATTTTTGAATACAACTATATATCGCATTAATATTTCATCGGACAGTGTTCTGACAGGTTCAGAAAATGTTTTTAAGACTTCGGAAACATTAGAAGAAGGCGTTCTTATGCAGGCTGATTCCATTAAAAGGCTTTCGGATATAATAAATAAACTTTCTTCTAAAATACAATATATTGATAAAAGCGCAAAAACTGCAAAAGACAGGGTTGAATCAGTGTATGAGGAAATAAACAAATGTGATGAGCAACTTAAAAATGTTGCCAAAACTATGCGTTATACTATGAAAAGTACAACTCAGCTTAAAAATATTATAAACGCTGTCAATAATGTTTCGTCTCAGACAAATCTCCTTTCAGTAAACGCGTCTGTTGAGGCGGCAAGGATTGGAAGCGCCGGTTCGGGATTTTCAGTTCTTGCTAAGGATATTAAACAGCTTTCAGAAAAAAGCGCTAAAGAAACAAAAAATTCTGAGGCTTTTATTAAAGAAACCATTAATGCAATTAAAAAAGGTACGGAAACTATTGAGGAAACTGAAAAATATCTTATTCATGTTGTTGATAACGCAAAAAATATGGCGGACGCTATCAAAGACATATCTGTTATATCTGATGAGGAAGTTGAATTTATAAACATATTAAGTGAGAATGTAGATAAAATATCAAGTGTTATTCATTCAAATACGGAAGCTTCGACCAAAAGCGCATCAGCGGCAAAAGAACTTTCAAAACAGGCTGAAAAGCTTAAATCTGTTGTAAGGACATTTAAGTTTAAATAGGAGTACAGACTTTCAAACGAATATTTAGGAAACGCTGTTTTAGGTGTAAAAGTTTAAGGCTGCATATCAGCGTTTCCTGAAAGAAAAACTGTTTATTAAAGAATTTTTCATACAGGATTTTAATGTATATTGACGATTTAAAAATCAATGAAAAAATTTAATGTTAAAACTTTATTAGATTTTTCCTAAAAATTTACAGTAATTTTGTGGCTTTGAAAGAAATCTAATTATTTTAATCAGTTTGATTAAAATAAGACGATAATTTTCCAATAGCTTTTTTTTCTATTCTTGATACATAACTTCGGCTTATCCCTAAAATCTTAGCTACTTCACGTTGAGTTATTTCTTTATTATTTTTTATGCCATAGCGCATCTCTATTACTTCACGTTCTCTTTTATCAAGGTGTTTTATTTGTTCTATTAATTTTTTATATCGGAGTTTTTGCTCTACTTGTTCATCTATGGGAATGGAATCATCTGCGACTTTATCCTGTAGGGTTATTTCGTTGCCGTCTTTGTCTATGCCTACAGTGTCCTGAAGATACAGGTCGTTCGCGTATTTTTTTCCTGAACGGAGTGTCATAAGTATTTCATTTGCTATGATGTTATGGATTACACATTGAAGGATTTCTGTTCATTTTCAAGTTGATTGACTATAGAGGATATTCCGTTATTTTTTGTTTTCGGAATACCCTCTGTTAACATTAGTTAATTGTTAAACCTGCGCTTGCATATCCGGCAACTGTATTGATTAAAGTTAATCCGCTTGCTGTAGCAGAAAATACAAGCATAAGTCTTGTTTGAGCTGTAACAGGAATATTAAGTCCTGAAAGTGAGCCGTTCAGTAATGTTCCTATAGCCACTACTCCTGAAAGTGATGGTGTCAGATTAATCAGAGTTCCGGCAATAGGAGAAAATACATTATTCGGTGTTGTAGATTGATATATTTGTGCGTTTATTGTTGCAGTAGAGCCAATTAATGATAATGCTACCGTAGTGCTGAAAAATGCACTGAATGAGGTAATAACACCATTTCTTGGCAACTGAAATGCAAAGTTTGTAAGAGTTCCGCTTGCATTAGTAATATTTATTGTTGTGCCAAGTACAGTAAGTCCTTGTGCGCTGCTTCCGAATCCTACAAATGCAGGAAGACCGGCAAGACCGCCTGCAATAGTAGTCAGTGCAACTGGCAGACCTGAAGCAAATGGAATAATAGAGCCTGTACCAGCTATACCAGTAGGTCCGGTAGGTCCAGTAGGTCCAGTAGGTCCGGTAGCACCAGTAGGTCCAGTAGGTCCGGTAGCACCAGTAGGTCCGGTAGGTCCGGTAGCACCGGTAGCACCAGTAGCGCCGTCAGCACCAGTAGCACCGGTAGCGCCGTCAGCACCGGTAGGTCCAGTAGGTCCGGTAGCACCGGTAGCACCAGTAGCACCGTCAGCACCAGTAGCACCAGTAGCGCCGTCAGCACCAGTAGGTCCGGTAGCGCCGTCAGCACCAGTAGCACCGTCAGCGCCAGTGGGTCCGGTAGCGCCGTCAGCACCAGTAGCACCAGTAGCACCGGTAGCGCCGTCAGCACCAGTAGCACCGGTAGCGCCGTCAGCACCAGTAGGTCCGGTAGCGCCGTCAGCACCAGTAGCACCAGTAGGTCCAGTAGGTCCGGTAGCGCCGTCAGTGCCAGTAGGTCCGGTAGCACCGTCAGCACCAGTAGCACCGGTAGCACCAGTAGCACCAGTAGCGCCGTCAGCACCAGTAGCACCAGTAGCGCCGTCAGCACCAGTAGCACCAGTAGCGCCGTCAGCACCAGTAGCACCAGTAGCACCGGTAGGTCCAGTAGGTCCGGTAGCGCCGTCAGCACCAGTAGCACCGATAGTGCCGTCAGCACCAATAGGTCCAGTAGCGCCAGTAGGTCCAGTAGCGCCAGTAGGTCCAGTAGCGCCAGTAGGTCCAGTGGCGCCGTCAGAGCCAGTAGGTCCAGTAGGTCCAGTATCTCCTTGACATCCTTTAGGTCCTTGGATTCCGATAGGACCTGTAACACCTTGAATTCCTTGAGGACCGGTTACTCCTTGAGGACCCATAGGACCAGCACTTCCAGTAGGCCCAGGTATGCCCTGAATACCTCTGGGACCTATAGGACCAATGTCACCTTGAGGTCCGGTAGGACCTACAGGACCAGGAATACCCTGAGGACCCATAGGTCCGGGAACGCCTTGTGGTCCTTCACAGCCAGGATCGCCTTTTGGGCCGATGTCTCCGCGAATGCCCTGAATACCTGGTATACCTTGAGGTCCGGCATATCCTCTGGGACCTTCCAATCCTCTAGGGCCTGTATTTCCGGTAGGACCTACAGGACCGGTATTACCTCTAGGACCTCTTGCGCCCGGTTCACCAGGAATTCCACGTGGTCCCTGGGGGCCTTGAGGACCTCGGTCACCTTTAGGACCAGGACAACCAGTATCACCTTTTATACCTTGAGGTCCCGGAGGTCCCTGTTCACATTTAGGACTTTCCGGACATGGTTCACAGCAAGAATTAATACATTTATCACAATGATTTCTTGTATAATTATATGCATTATATTGATTCATAAATAACACAACCTTTGTTTTAATTTATAGAAGATGTCCTGCTGAATTATCATCAAAATATCTTCTATAATGTTATTATATGAATATTTTATATATTTGCTACATATAATAATATTTTATCTATAGTGAAACAATAAAAGAATGAACAGGTAAATTTCAATAAACCCAATGTATAAAGGAATTTCTTTAGTTCTCCTAGGAAACCAGCAAATTGACAGATAAGTGCAGATTTTGCTGGTAGGCGAAATTAAATTTTTGTCGTAATACCCACGATGGTATTTCAAGAAAATTTAATAAAGCATATCGGAAAAAGATGTGCTTAGTTGGCATTTTCTATGTTTCAGAGGAGGTCTTTTGCTGGTTTGCTAAAGGTTTTGCGAATTGCTGTAAAAATGATTTTTTAAGATTATTACTATTATTATAACAATTCTGTAATTGCTATAAATACAGTTATAGATGTTCAAAGTAATGCTTATTATAAAGGTATGCTTTGGAATATGGTTTACAAATTCCTGCTTTTTCATTATATTCTTCTGCTTTTTTGTGGTTGCCCATTCTATCATAACATACACATAGCTGCATAAATGGTATATAATCATAGCAATCAGGAAGAATAAATCCTTGGGACATTGGATTCCTGTGACTTTTTAATGCGGTTTCATACCAATAAACTGCGTTTTTATAATCTTTTCGTTCCAAAAAATGTTTTCCAATATCGCAGCATAATTCCGCTCTTGGAATATCAAAGCTTAAGCTTCGCAGTAAAGTTAAAAGGGCTGAATTTTCATTACCTAACTGATAATAGCAGTTTGCGCAAATAGAACATGCTTCTATTTTATTTTCAAGCCAGCCGTCAGGAGATTCTAAAAATTTTTCAAATACAGAAACAGCGTCTTTATATAAATGATGATAGTACAGTTCACGTCCATAATAATATTGTTGTCGCGGTTCTAAAATTTTTCCTTTGGAAATTAGTTTTTTATAGATATTTAAATTTCTATCAGAATTGCCAATTCCTTCTTTTCTGTGACATATTGCAATATCGGAATGAACTATTTTTCCGTAAGGAGGTATTACTTCATGAACCTCTCCTATCCAACGGTATTTGGGAATATTTTTAATCCATCGTTCTCTAAAATATGAAAAGGAAGGATTTCCTGCTTCATCAAATGCTGTATTGTATTTCATCATTACAATATCTGTATCAAGCGTTAAAGATTGTTTTAAATTTATAAATTTATTTTTTTCTGATGCCTCAAGTACATCATCAGCGTCTAACCACATACAGTAATCTTTGGTTGCTTTAGAAAATGAATAATTTCTGGCAGCAGAAAAGTCATCTGTCCATATATAGGAATAAATATTTGAAGTATATTCTGCTGCTATTTCTTTAGTATGATCGGTTGAACCTGTATCTACAATAATGATTTCATCTACGAGAGATGTTATACTATTAAGGCATCTTGAGATAACTTTTTCTTCATTTTTAAGAATCATACATAAACTAATTGTTACCATATATAATTAGTCTCCTTTCATATCTGTTAATAGACTTCTTTCGAAACTTCACACTTGCACAGACATTGCCCCACAAAAATATTTATAGCAATATTTTTTGTTGGATTGACGTAATTTCTTAGTTTCAAAAGAAGTCTAATTATCTGCATAATTTCAGAATGTTTATATTTACGGTAATATGAGAGGCAGATTCTGAACAATTCCACTTAAATAATATAGGAGCGGAATCTGATATATCAATAATAAAATTTCTTGAAATGTTGAGATAATCATTTCGTTTTTTTGATACGGCATATCCAGCATAGCATGACTGTTCACAGCCATTGAAAACAGGTGTGAGTTTGACAAATCCGGGATTTTTTATTTTCGCTGAAATAAAAAAATAGATTGAATAATATCCTTGCTGTAAAGTAAGAGAGTGATTATTATATGGATAAATATTTCCTGTTATATCGGGAACTGTCGTTTTAAGAGGCAGGCTGGCATTTTCAGGCAGAGAAAGTTCTTGTTCGGCAAATGCTGAAAAAATACTGTCTTGTGAGTATCCCGGTTCTCCCTTAGGACCGCGTAATCCTTGTTCACCTCTTGGTCCCTGAGGACCGGTTACGCCTTGAGGTCCCTGAGGACCAGTTACACCCTGAGGCCCTTGTTCACCGCGTTCTCCGGGATAACCCTGAGGCCCTTGCTTGCCTCTTGGTCCCATTATTCCCGGTTCATAGGATATGTCTTCAATTTTTATAGTTTCCGAATTATTGTATATTTTTGGTGTAGTATTTGAGTAGTTTAACTTATTTTTGGGATGTAAGATTCCGTGTGTTGAACAATAATTCAATTGATATCACCTCGTTATTAATATATAGTATTGGATTATAATATACTTTATTATAATATTGTATGTAAATGCAACAGGAAGTGTTATAGTATGTACTGAATTAAGTTTATATGTATTTAAATTATAGCAATTCACAAAATTTTTAGCGGGAAACAATAGATCTGTTCTAAAACACCGTGGCAGCGTTTGACAAAAGATTTATTTTATTGTTTTGCGTTAAAAATATGCGTGTTGCTATAATAACGTGAGTTCGATGAAAATTTATGATTAATGGAACTTTTTTCTATCGCAAAAAGGTTCCAAACCTATAAAAATGCTCTTGAAGCATTAAAAACTTTGAGGTTTCACCTCAAACCCCACAAACTTTTGTACGAAATTACGTTTCGTTGATTTTGTTGTTATTTTTCATCGAACTCACATTATAATAAGGTGGTGATTATCTATGTACAATATTTTTTATGAAAATCCGGAACAAATGGAGAATATAGAATCTAGATTGGCTAAGTTCAGGGCAAAAATTGTTATAAGAAATATTGATTATTTAGGGTTAAACAACTCTCAAATTGAAGCAATTTTAAAAAATAATGCTGTTTTCAGAGATGTAAGAGAACATTAAAATTTTTAATCAGTTTTTGATTTATAGTCAAATAATTTGAAAATGAGTAAAAGCAGGCGAAATAAAATTTATTTTTGCAGCTGAACTTGTCTATTTTTAAATTGATTGACTATATAAGTAAGGGCTGACAAATTATAAACAGGAGGTTTGATTTTATGAAAAATGACCGCTTTTGCGCTTGTTTTAGTCTTGACTTCTATGCTTTTGTGGATATAATGACAAGAGCGGTTGTTGTGGTATTTTGCCGTTTTTGGGCATTTACACATTTTAAAATTAAGACTCGACAAATTATAAACAGGGAGGTTTAAATTATGGAAGATGAAAGAAAAATAGCTGTTTATGCACGAAAATCAAAACTTACAGAAACAGGAAAAAGTATAGATAATCAGATTGCGAAATGCAAAGCCTATGCGTTTCTGAAATTTGACGCTGCGGACGATGATATTATAATATACCACGACGATGGAAAATCAGGTTTTTATTCCGACAGACCAGCTTATCTGCAAATGTTAAAAGATATTGAACAAGGTAAAATAAAAGCTGTCATATGCTATAAATTTGACAGAATATCAAGGAGAACAATAGACCTTTTAAACCTTGTGGAGAGGTTAAAAGCAAAAAAAATAGCTTTTGTATCCTGCTCCGATGATATTGACACAAGCTCTAAGACCGGTAAAATTCTTATGTCACTGCTTGCGGCGATTGCCGAATTTGAACGGGATATAATAGCTGAAAGAATTTCAGATAATTTATATGAGCTTGCAAAAGAGGGCAGATGGCTCGGCGGTACAACACCGACAGGTTTTTATTCAAAGAAAGAAGTTATACAGCTTCACGGAAGAAAATCAACTGTAAACCACCTTGAAATTATCCCGAAAGAACTTATAACAGTAAAAAAAATATTTGATGTATTTCTTGAAAAACATTCTATTCAAAGTGTTGTAAGATATACAAGGCAAAATAATATATTAACTAAAACAGGAAAGAAACATACAAGAGTAAGTATCAAAAATATTCTCGCAAATCCTGTTTACGCCATAGCTGATAAAGATATTTACAATTATTACACAGAGATCAGTATTAAGCTGTACGCTGAAAAAGAGGATTTTAACGGTATAAACGGCTTAATGGTCTACAACAAAACAGAACAGCTAAAGGAATTGAAAGACGACAGTTACGCTTTAAATCCTAAATATATTCATAAAAGGACAATGAAAAAGTGCGAAGAATGGGTTATATCAGTAGGAAAGCACAAAGGTATAATTCAAGGTCGTGATTGGATTATGGTACAGGAAATTCTGACAGAAAACAAAAGCAGTTATTCAAGACCAAATACGAAGACAGAATCTCTGTTATCAGGTTTGATTGCCTGCCCTGTATGCGGTAAAAATCTTTATACACACAAGGAGAGTAATCGCTTTGAGGAAAACGGAGAACCAAGATTTTTGTACAAATGCTCGTCAAGAAAAGAAGAATCGGCGGCTTGTACTTATAAACCAATAAGAGGAAATTTGCTTGACAAATTTATACTTGATACTGTATGTAAAATCGGAAACCCTAATTCAGATGAATATTATAAGGCTCTTGAAAATGAAATAAAGCGTAGCAGTTTTGACGTATTAAAAGAGGAAATGGAAAATCTTAAAACTTCAATCAAAAGACTAAAAACAGATATAGATGCACAAACTCAAAATTTGCGTTTTGCTACTTATACTACAAGAAGTTTTATATTATCTGATATTGAAAAAATGTCACAAGACCTAAAAACGGCTGAAAGTCAACTTAAAGTTCTTGAAGAAAACAAAAGTAATAACGTAACTACTATTGACGGACTTAATAAGGCAAGAGAGCTTATAAACTCCTTTGAAAGTCTTATTGATGTTATGACTTACGAGGAAAAGCTGGAGCTTGTACGGCTTGTCATAGCTAAAGTATATGTAGTGAACAAAGATTATATTACAGATACAGATGGAAATCCTGTTGCTAATGACGAGGTACATATATTTTTAAAAGGTTCGCCTGATGAAGATTATACGAAGTTCTTTAGGAAAAATAACCCTATAAAACAGAATATCGAAAATGTAGAAGCTCAATCCCTCAACGGGGTTGAGTTTTTATTTTGCAAAAATAACGATAATATACTGATTCCATTGATTCATATTATTGTTCCGACTAAGGAGTTATCAGAAAATCCTACTGTTGGTGAAAAGATTAGATTTTATCGCTTTAAACAGAATTTGACACAAGAAGAATTAGCTGATATACTCAATATTAACAGAATTACAATGATAAAATATGAAAATAACAGCCTCTTCCTATCTTTAGAGGCATTAGAACTTATTGCTAAAGAGTTTAAAATTCCAGCTATATTTCTTTATGACGATTATATTTCTTTTATTAATTATCCATATTCAAAACGAATAAAAGAAATAAGAAATAGAAAAAAATTAACAATAAATCAGTTTGCTGAAATATTAAATATAAATAGGCATACAGTTGGAAAATGGTAAAGGGAAGAGCAGATTGTGTCAAGAGAGAGTTATAATAAATTAAAAGAACTTAATTTACTATAAAATGGCACGTTATACACAACATTTGTGTAATTCAGGTAAACATAGCATTTTCAATACAACGTGCCGCGTAAGTTGCTAGACGGGTACCTTTATTGTTTTTAAAAGTCATTACAGCCTTAATAAGTCCGATTGTTCCGACAGATATTAGGTCTTCGCTGTCCTTACTGTAATTAGGATATTTTTTTACAATATGGGCGACAAGGCGGAGGTTTCGCTCAACAAGGACGCATTTTGCTTCTTCCTTTTCTTCATCATTTCCATTGTGAAATTGTGAAATCCATTTTTGTTCTTCTTTTTGAGAGAGTGGGGCAGGGAAAGAATCTCCTGTTGATATTTGAGAAAAAATGAAAAAACTGTTGACAAATCCCAGAATTTCAAAAATCACACAAGCACCTCCAATACGATTGTCATATATAATATTCAGAAAATAGGGTTGTGTGTGCAAGTACTATAAAAAAAGGATTAGTTATCGTGAAAAAAGACTTTCGGTTTAACCGAAAGTCTTTTTGTAATCAGAATATTTTATTCTATGGTAATTGCATAAATCAGAGCTGCTTTTACAGCAGTAGAAATATAATAACTTCCATCCTCATCTATAGTATAGTCAAGTTTTTGCGGATCGCCTGTACTGTTGGTAAAATCTTTTGTTATGGAAGTAAAGTCAGTCGCTTTTGTAAGCAATACCTGACCGGCGGCATCATTTCCCGCAGGTCTGACATAAATAGTTACTTTATTTCCTGCTTTAAGGGTTAAGCCAAGGGCATTTTTAGTAGGAGCTTTTTTATTTGTAATAAAGTTATTATTGTTTGTGTTAACTTTGTAGCCTTTTGCAAGATGTAAATTATCAATATCAAAAGATTTATCGGTTTTAATATCATTTATTGCCCAAATAGAAAGTCCGTTTATGTTATATTCTTTGCCGCCTTCGCTTTCTTTTACGACACCGGCATAAGCTTCATCGGAAAAGTTATAAACGATAGCGGAGCCTGAAGGAGTGTCGTCGCCCGGATTGTCAGGAGTGTTGTCACTGGTGGATTCCGATGGCTTTTCCGAAGGTTTGTCACTGGTGGATTCCGATGGCTTTTCTGAAGGTTTGTCACTGGTGGATTCCGATGGCTTTTCCGGAACACCCTCAACCCAGTCTTTTCCGTCAGGGAATTTAAAGCTTGAGTTAAGACATTTTGCCAATACCAAGGAAGCGTCAGCCGCTGTTATATGTTTATCTCCGTCTACATCAGCTAAAGCTGTTATAAAAGTAACATTGTCTTTTTTCAAAAGTTCGTCTTTATTTAAGATATATTCTAAAATAAGAGAAGCGTCATTTGCTTTAATATAATAATCTCCGCTTACGTCACCCCAGCGAATAACTTTATCAGGGTCAACAGGATTGGGGTCAACAGGATTGGGGTCAACTGGGTCAGAAGGGTCAGGCTTAGGAGCCACAGGACCTTCGGGTCCGTCTGTTGATTTTGGAGAGGACGGTACAGACGGGCTTATAGCGGGGGATGGTTCAACTTTAGTATAGCTGAATCCGTCTGTGTTGTCATATACAGGTTCGTCAGGTACGTCAGCATCACCGTAAACAACTCCAAGGAATTTTATATTTATACCGTTATTGCCCGAATAAACATAATAAGTTCCGGCTGAGGGCAATGCGACAACACTGTTTGAAAGAGGAGTATTAAATTCAGTGCCTGTAAGAATTGTTCCGTTTTCGTCCTCAACTTTGAGAAGCCTGTTTGGTGCTGATGATGAGTTTGAGTCGGCTGTTACATACAAAAGTCCTTTATCTGTTGTTGTAAATTTAACGGCTCTGTTTGTTTTGCTTCCAGTACCATAAGTCATTACACCTTTGCCTTTACCTTTGTCTAATTTGACAGGATCAGTTTTGCCATCGGTTGCGGGAATAATAGTAAATTCTTTAATATTTGTTTCAGTAGTTACAGAAGTATCGCCGCTGAAATCAGATGGTTCTAATTTAAGATCATAAGCTGTACCCTCAGGGGCTGAACCTGACGCAAGGTTTTTAGGGTCGCCGGCAGTTATTTTAGATGTATCTGTCTGGTCTGGAAGATTAAGGCTGTTAAGTTTAGCTACTGGGTCGTATGGATTTTTATATCCGTCAATTCCTGTAAGTGAAGAAGGAGTTCCGGACGCTATTGTTGTAACAGTACCGCCTACGGAAACAAGTTTTGTTGAGTAGCTTTCGATAGCATCTCTGAGACCCTGGATAACTTCGGAATTTGTATCTTCCACAGAGTTATCAAATTCCCATGTAAAATCACCATGATTTAAACGTCCGGCGTTTGATATTACATAAGTAGGAACGTTATTTGCGGCTAAAGGAGTATAGCTGTACATTTTGCTGTCTGTATCAAAATTTGAGTATTTGGCATTGTTGCTGTTTGCTTTCGCTACATAAGTATCTGGAACCTGTTCATCTTTGGTTTTAGCGCAATAAGCGTCTTCACCTGTGATAAATGAGTATTTTCCTGTCATAATATTGCCGTATTCTTTAATATATCCGCCATTTTCTGAAGAAAATGTACCTTTGCCGTCATTCATATCGCTTCCTTGCAAAGAAGTAAGCATAGGGTATTTTGCGCTTCTGAAGTAATTATTTTCAACGAACGCTGACGCTCCTGTTGTGGCGCCGGCGCCATATTTTGAATTTCCGTCATAGTAGTTGTTATATATGTGTACAGTGCCGCCTCTCATTCTGGGGTGGCGGGAATCGGAATGGTCAAACCAGTTATTGGAATAGGTTACGCGATAATCGGTATAAGAATCATTTTTCATACCGCAAAGAGATGTTTTTCCGCAGTCCCAAATATGGTTTTCATCAAATGTCGCCCATGTTGAAGCTTCTTTAATGTCGAGAGTACCATCGCCTTTTACCTGGTCTGACGCACTGCCTTTTTGTCCATAGAAGATATCAAGATTATGCATCCATAGATTACAGTTATCAGTATCCATAGATACAGAGTCATCCATACAATTCATTATAGCGAAGTTGCGAAATTCAACATTTCCCACGCCTCTGAGCAAAAAACCGAATCCTCTTATTGTAGCATCGTTTCCAATACCTTCAAGGGTAAAATTAATATTTGTATATCCTTTTCCTTTAATCTGAAGACCTTCCGCTGATGAGCCGAATGAATCCATGTCCGCCGCATTGATTGTTCCTATGATACGAATATCAATCGGAGGCTGGGTATAGCCTTTTTCAAGAGCGGTTATAATAGCCTGTAAACCTGTGAAAGTTCCTATTGTGCCTTTATTGTCTATTGCAAGGTTCGCTGTAACGGTTTTTGCCGTATCTTTAGTAACATATAAGACGATAGCGTTATCTTTCAGAGTACCATCGTCATTATAAGCGCCGGAACCTGTTTTAAATGTAGACTGGTCAGAGAAAGCAAAACCTGTACGGTTGTATGCCCTTACATCAATTCCTTTTTGTTCAGACCAAGCGATTTCTACGCTGTCTTTGTCAAGGGTACTTATTTTAAGGTCGTATTCTCCGGCGGCAAGACCTACGGCGTCAGCTCTCCAGTAAGTAGGATATTGTCTTATAAGAGGGTCGTCTATTTTTTTGTAGGCGCTTTTATCTTCTGATGATTTTTTTACGTAGACCTCATATTTAGCCGCCCCTGCAACAGGAAGCCATTCAGCAAAAACAGATTCTTTCCAGCCTCCGGCTTTTACTTCCATTTTATAAACATTGGCAAGGGATATAGTTTCATCAGATACAGTTGTATTTTCTTCCGCTAATACCGAATAGGTAAAAGAAGAGAAAATCATAGCCGTTGAAAGAGCTGTGGCTATAAAACGTTTAAAATTAATTTTCATTTTAATTCCTCCTTTTATTATTTTTGTATAATGTTGACCATTAGGTTTACAAAGTAAAACAAAAATCATTACAGTAATTCCATGGTTTTTAAGGTATTGCTGTAAATCATAATAGTGAATAATAAATCAATTTTGACAAATAACTGACTTATTATAATAACAACATAACAACAAGTATATTTTTATTATATTATGTATTGTTCAATAAGTCAATAAATTAAGGTAATAAAAAAAATTTTTGTATATGTTGTACAAATCAAGAAAAAATTTTGACAGTTATAGACAATTTAAAATTTTTTATTAAGAAATTATAAAAAAAATACATAAAAAATAAAACATAGACAATATTATTTTTGTTAAAAATAACGTCTATGTTTTAAAATACATATAAAATTAATACTTTTGTAAAAAAACTTGTATTTATTGTATTATACATTTTTTAATAATTATCTGTGCGATAAGGCTGACTCCGTTTTTGTTTACTATTTGTTTTTCGGTTTCGGAAATTTGTTTTCTTTTTTCGAAATCGGCCATTAATGAATTGAAAAGGAATAAAAAATCTTGAGGGATTATATCCTCTTCTTTTCCGGCATAAATAAATAAACCGTTATTCTCGCCGAATTTCATCGGAGCGTTTTGATTTTCGGCTATGGACAGAGATATTTGCGGAACTCCTAAAGAAGCGATTTCATGGGTAGTTCCTCCGTTTGCCGTTACCGCTAAATCGCATTTTGAAATCAGCTCAGCCATTTTCGGATTCATATGAAGAATTATATTTTTATTGGAAACGGTAAGATTTTTAAGATTAGATTTACCTGTTTCTGAAAAGCTGTTTCCAACAGCGACATTAAATGTATAAGGGCAATCCTTTAAAATATTAAGTATTTTTACAGAAGTGTTTTTTGGATCCGTGCCGCCCATTGTAATTAAAACATTTTCGGCTTTTTCTTTTACAGCCGTAGGAGATGCGTTTTGAAACTCACTGCGGAGAAGAGCGTATTTCGTTCCTAAAAGAATTTCACATTCTTTAGGGGTATTGTAAATTAAGTTTTCCGCCATAAAGCATTTATTTATTATTATATCGCAGTCATAATAGCTAAGGCAGTGCAAATCATCAATATATATGAGCCTGCCGTATTTTTTTCTTAATTCCGAAAGCCTGATTTCGGTCATATCATAGCTGTCAGCAAGCAAAATATCCGCGTCTATGCCATCCTCCTCATAATATACGTCATATCCTCTTTTTTTTAGTTCATTTACACCTGCCGCATACTCTTTTGAGCTTTTGCTTATGTATACGATGTTAAATAGATTTTTAACTGCCTCGGCGATTACAAGTGTTCTCATTATATGACCCATACCAAGTAAAAATGAACCAGAACACATTATAGCCATTGTTTTTTTACTCATTAAACCAATCCCTTTTCTTTAAGGAGATTATATTTTATTTCAGCCGTTTCCCAATCATCGGCGGTATCTATATCCTGCACTTCCAAATCAGAAAGAATTATAGGAACAACTTTTTCTAGGTCAACTCCTTTTTTTTCAATAAATTCTTTTATATTGTAAAAATAAAACTGTCCGGCATCATGGTAGAGTGGTTCTAAATCCTGAGACCTTTTTGAATAGTTTTCGGGCCACTTATATGTTATTGTGTTATCCTCGCCGATTATAAAACCTCTTTGAGGAGGATAAGAAAATTTTACAACAGGAACAACAGAAGAGGCCTTGTTGTTGATTAAAGTATCAAGCCCGAGTTTTAACTTTTTCGTTGTGATAAACGGAGCCGTAGGATATAAGCAACAGGCATAGTCAAATGTTTTTCCCGTTTTCTCATAGCAGCCGAATACCTCTAATAATACATCGGCGGTTGTGGCAAAGTCGCCGGAGGTTTTTTCACTTCGCATAAAGGGAACGTTTGCTCCGGCTTTTTTAGCTGTATAGGCAATCTCTTCGCTGTCTGTAGATACCATAACCTCGTCAAAAATACCGCTGTTTAAAGCTGCTTTTACAGAATAATTTATTATAGGCTCACCGCAGAAGTTTTTTATGTTTTTATTGGGTATTCTCTTACTTCCGCCGCGGGCAGTTATTATAGCTATTGTTTTACCGTTCATTTTTTACCTCCTTATTAATTACCTTTTCGATAACACTTGCAATACCGTCTGACAGGTGTTTTCACGATATGATTTTATCGAACCATATTCCAGCTTAAAGGCGTTCCTTTTTCGTAATTGGACGCGGCTGTTTTTCCTAGGATTTCCTCATAATACATTGTATGAAGTCCTCCGCCGGGTCTTATTGAGCGGACGTTTTCCTCTGTATAAATGTCTCCTTTTTTTACATCGTGTACAATATATAATGAACGTGAACTGCCTCTTGCTGCCTCCTGTTTTTCAGTTAATGTATAAGTCGCTTTTCCAAGAGCTTTTTCAAGATTCCTTATTTGAAAAACCATTTGTTTAAATTCTTCCGCCTCCATTGAAAAAGCGGAGTCCACACCGCCGTCAGAGCGTTTAAGAGTAAAGTGTTTTTCTATTATTTTAGCTCCGAGAGCAACCGCACCCAAGGCTACCTCTGAACCGGGGGAATGGTCTGAAAGACCTGTTATACATTCAAAGGTTTCTTTCATATTAGGTATTAATCTAAGGTTCATATCCTCGTAAGGAGAGGGATAGGCAGAGGTACATTTTAATAAAGCGACATTCTCATTGTTTTCTTCTTTGCAGGTTTTAAGAGCCCGTTCTATATCCTCCAGATGAGCCATACCTGTTGAGATTATTATAGGTTTTTTAGTTTTAGCGGCTTTCCTTATAAGAGGAATATCGTTAATTTCATAGGACGCTATTTTTATAGCCGGCATATTGATTTTTTCCATAAAATCCACCGCTGTTTTATCAAATGGTGATGAAAAGCAATCAAGACCTATTTTTTCGGCGTGTTCTTTTAAATCTTTTTGCCATTCCCACGGAGTATACGCTTTCTTATAAAGAGAATACAGGTTTTTTTCATTTTCCCATAAACCTTTTCCAAGAGAAAAGGCTGGTTTGTTACAGTCTATTGTGATTGTATCGGCAGTATATGTCTGTAATTTTACCGCGTCGGCGCCGGATTCTTTAACGGCGTCTATTATTTTTAAAGCCCTGTTAAAATCCCCGTTATGATTTCCTGACATTTCAGCGATTATATATACAGAGGAATTCTCTGAAATCATTTTATTTCCTATGTTAAAAGATTTATTCATTTTTACCTCCTTGTAATTAAACAATAAAATTGTGGAACATTGTCCCATACTCTGCAAGAACGTGAAACATAGTTTAATTCTATTGTATTTTATTTTCAATAATACTGTCAAGAAAACTACTGATGTTTATATTTAATTTATTAAGAGTTCTTATGACGATACTCTGAGGGGTAAAACCCGGTATAGTGTTTACTTCTATAAAATAGACCTGTTCATCTTTTACTATAAAATCAACACAGCAAAAACCATCGCATTCAAATATTTTAAAAACTTTTTCGGCTATGTCTTTAATCATTTTCCTTATGAATTCAGGTAATGTTGAAAATTCCAGTTTTGCTGATGTATCAATATATTTAGCGTTATAGTCGTAGAATTTCCTGTCTGTCGATATATCAATAACAGGAAGAACATCGAGAGCATTTTTTTTCTGAACAATTACGCAGGTTACTTCTCTGCCTGATATAAATTTTTCTATTATAACATCATCGCTGTAGTTTTTAATTATATCTTTTACAGCATTTTTTACTTCTTCTATATCTTCAGCAAGAAAAACACCGATACTTCCGCCTCCGTTGTTTGGTTTTACAATAACGGGAAAACCAAGCTCTTTTATTTTTTCTTCATAATCTATTATGTTATGTTCTTTTTTTATAAAAACATCATCACATACAGGTACTCCGTTATTTTTAAGGACTGTTTTGCACATATTCTTATTCATACAAACAGAGCCGGAAAGAACTTTATTTCCAACAGAGGGAATGTCAAGACAATTAATAAGTCCCGCAACGGAGCCGTCTTCGCCGTATCCTCCGTGAAGAAGATTGAAAATAAGGTCGGGGGAGAATTCTAAAATATCTTTTACCCATTGTATATCTTTTTTTTCAGGTATGGTTATTGATTTTACATTATATTTTTGTGTGTCTATGTGTTTTAAAACTTCTTTGGCGGATTGAAGTGATATTTCACGCTCGGAAGAGCTTCCGCCTGATAAAACCACAATTCTTGGTTTCATTTTACCACCTTCCGTTTATATGTTTACAGCAATTCGCAAAATTTTTAGTGCGAACCAATAAAAGAATTTAAAAAACATTTTTTAAAAGTTCCGCTGACTTTTCCGGAAGAACAGAATTTATATAACATCCTGTAGAAAACTCAAAACCGGCTATATTTCCTATCCTTGGAATAATCTGAATATAAAAATGCATATATTTATCAAAGTCACATTTATTATAGAGAGGAGATGGAGAATTGTAAAAACATATATTATATGATATCCCATCAATAAGGGTACAAAGACGTTTTACACAATTTCGTATTAGTTTTCCCATGGAATATAGCATTTCGTTATTAAAATATACAATATTGCAAATATGCTCTTTAGGTATTATGTACATTTCATAGGGGAATTTGGCATCTTCAGGCACATATGCCATAAAATACTCATTTTCATCAATTATTTGATTTTTGAGCGTTTTTTTCAGATTACAGAAATAGCAGGTTCCGTTTTCTCTATAATAATTTTCCAGAATATTTTTTGTCAATTCATATTTGGGAGGAAAAACAGACAGAGAAGCAATTTGCCAGTGAGAGTGGGATTGGCTTGCTCCTGCGTTGATTCCCTCGTTTTTAAATACTTGTACGTAAAAAATATTTTTATCGTTTTGAAGTACCTCTACACGGCTTTTAATAGCTTTGATGACTTCTCCTATATGACTGTCCGTATATTCATATAATCTCTCATCGTGTTTATCGGTGTCTATTACAACATCGTGTATACCATAATGAGTCAGGTCGTTTTTTGACACGAAAGGATATTTATTAGGTATGATTCTTATTTTTTTATCTTTGGTTAAAAAAACTTCTTTTGGGGTCATATAGCTGTTTTCAGGGCAAAATGGGCAGGACTCCACAGGGGTTTTCGAAACGGGAGCTTTTTTGAAATTCTGCGGTCTTTTTGCCCGTTCTTCCGCAAAAAATATGAGTTCTCCTGTCAAAAAACATTGTCTTACCATTTTTCAATTCACCTCTTTATTTAAACTGTTTTACAGGTTTTTTACAGCGATTCGTCAGTCGGCATAGAACTGTGCTAAGTTTTCTTTCATCTGCCTTGTAAAAATAATTTTTATCTCGCCTCCTTTTATCCATTTTCAAGTTGATTGACTATAATTTATATAAGCTGAGTGTTGAAAAAAATTTTATTGCTGATTGTCACTTATATACCATTTGTGTATATCGTTGTATATATTATCTATAGTAGGGTTTTTCTCGCCGTGTATGTTTTCATTTGTGAGTATAGCGGAATATTTGAAACATATGCCTGTACAGGGAATTTCCCTGTCTATAAATTTTTGAAGTTCCTCATAAGCGGTTTTAAAAGCTTCATCTCCCGATGCTGTTTCTGTTTTTGTTAAAAGCTCGTCCATCTGAGCGCTTGAGTAATTGCATACGTTTATTCCGGAGGACATTGCCTGACTTGATAAGAATGGTTTTAGTTCTCCAAGGTTTGAAAGTTTTATTCCTCCTATAAATAAATCAAAATTATCTGATTTAAGAAGGTTTTGATATACATCAAACGGCTGTTTGTTTACAGAGCAGTCAAAACCTATTTGATTAAGCTTATCCGAAATTATTGACGCAGCCTCGCACCTTGATTTATTTTCATAGTTTACAAGTATTGATATTTTAAGATTGTTTTTTGTATATCCTTTTTTCTCTATTATGTTTGCCGCGTTTTTGATACTATATTTTTTGCTTATGGAATCTTCTGAATAAAACCACATATTTGGGTTTATTGGTATACGGCTTGTTATTCCGTGGTTAAGGTAAACGTTTTTTGTTATTTCGCCAGAAGGAACAGCCTGTGAAATTGCCTGACGCACAGAAATATCCGCAAGCAAAGGTTTTTTAAAGTTGTATCCAAGAAACTCAAAATTATTTGTGTCATATTCTTTTATATTTATTTTTTTGTTTGCGCTGTATTTTCCCCATTCGCTTATATCTGACTGTATAACGTCTGTTACAGCCTGTTCAAAAGCGTAAAGGTCTGTCTGACGGTCTTCTGTTATTATAACGGATATCTTATCTATATAGGGACTGCCGTTTATACCTTCACATTTTTCAAGAATAAGTTCGTTTGCCTGTCTGTATGACGAAAATTTAAAACATCCGTTTCCCATAGGTTTCATACTGACATCACTGTTTATATCTGTTTTATTGGCATAATATGACGATGAAATAACAGGAAAACAAAAGTTGTATATACTGTAATAATAAGGTGACGATAACTTTATTGTAATAGTATCACCGTTTTCTGTGTAGGACGAAACGTTTTTAAGAGCGTCTTTGTATATACTTTTATCTCCAAGTGATTTTATTGTGTCAAGAGAAAATATTACATCTTTTGTTGTTATGTCGGTTCCATCGTGCCATTTAAGTCCGCTTTTTATTTTGATTGTAAGTATATCATTTGTAAATACGTAGCTTTCGGCGATATTTGGAACTACCTTTCCGGTATTATCTTTTTTGAAAAGAGGCTCGAACATTATTTTTAAAACTTTATCCACAGTTACGTCTTCATTCACAAGAGGGTTTAATGTCTTTGGTATACGCATAGACATTTTAAGTGTGCCTCCATAACGGGGAGATGCATTTTGGCGGGAGGCTGAGTCTTCTGAGTTTATACTGTCTGTATTATCAGTAATTTCTGTAGGATTTTCATATGTGATATCTGTAACTTGTATAAGTGTATTTTCTTCGGTATTGTCTGTACATCCGAATAGAAAAAGCGCCGATAGGGCTATTACAATATAATGAAATTTTTTCATAATAACCTCCGTGATTTTGTCGGTATGGCAAAAGCGTGATTATAGCTTTTGCCGCGTTTAACTTGAAATTTTTTTAAATTTAAAGTGTTGCTATTTTTTTTGAATAAAAGGCAGTTTTAAAATATATTTATAAAATTTTTCAGCGGCGTTTACTTTTTTTACATAATCCTCGGTTTCTTTAAACGGTATTCTGGAGAGGGTTTTTCCATCCTTGGAATATTCCTCATCGGAAAGCCATTTAGCTATGTTTCCTGTACCGGCATTATACGCCGCCAGCATAAGAGTTCTATTGTTATCATATTTTTCTTTAAGCCATGAAATATATCGGCAGCCTATATGAATATTAAGTTCAGGGTCGTATATTTTCTCATAGTCGTAATTTTCTATGGGTTCTTTTGAGTTTATCCAATCCGCTGTGCTTTGCATAAGCTGCATAAGACCTTTAGCGCCTTTTTTTGAGGTTTCGTTTTTATCAAAGCCACTTTCAGTGTTTATTACAGCGCAGACAAGCGCAGGAGAAAGATTATATTTTTCCGAATATTTATTTATTAAGTTTATATATTTTACGGGATAAAAATATAATACAAAACCCATGACCAAAAGGATTATAATAATAAAAGCGATAAATGCTTTTACATATGGAAAATGTCTTTTTTCCTGAGCGTTTTTCATTAACATATCTCCCTTTATTGTGAAAACATTATTTTGATTTTTTTATTATCAATAAAATTGCTGTAGGCTTTTAAAATTCAAAAGTCAGTTTTTCAAGGACTGCTTTTTTAAGCTCTGAAACGGAAATATTATTGTTTTCTATTACAATATCCGCGTAAGGAACTAATTTTTCCTGTGGGGTTTGACTGTTAAGCCTTTTTTTCGCGTAATCTGTTTTTATATTATCTCTTTTTATTATTCTGTCAAGGCGGATTTTTTCATCAGCACAAACTACCCATACTTCATTTGAAACAGAGTTTAACCCTGATTCTATAAGAAGAGGAGCGTCAATAACTATAAATTTATAACTGTCGGTTTTTTTAGATATTGAGTCTATTTCATCAGAAATTTTTCTCAAAATATATTTTAAGTTTATCTCGTTTAAAGTGTTTAATTTTTTACTGTCTGAAAAAACAATGTTTCCAAGTTTTTTTCTGTCTATCTGTCCATCGGAAGAAAGTATTTCCTTTCCAAAAGCTTCTTTTATTTCATTATATGCGGGAGTTTCTTTTTTTATATTTTCATGAGCTATTTTATCAGCGTCTATTACATACCCGCCGTTTTCGGCGAAAATCTGAGAAACGGTGCTTTTTCCGCTTCCTGAGTTTCCTGTAAGACCTATTATTTTCATATATAAATTCTCCGTTTTGCTTTTTTTAAGTTGATTGACTGTAGTTGTTTTATTAGACCTGTTCTAAATCTACGCAATATTTCTTGTCAATCGTTATCACTCAGGTTATTGAACAGGTCTGTTGCTGTAATAACAGATATATTTATTTTACCTCATACCAATCGTTTCCTGTATGAACATCAACTTCTAATGGAACTCTTAGAGAAACGGCATTTTCCATTTCCTCTTTCAGCAGTTTCTTTACAACGTCCTTTTCATCTTCATATGTTTCTATTAAAAGCTCATCATGAACTTGAAGTATAAGCCGTGACGCTAAATTTTCACGTTTTATACGCTCATAGACTTTTAACATAGCTATTTTTATTATATCCGCGGCTGTCCCTTGTATGGGCATATTCATAGCTACTCTTTCGCCAAATGACCTCTGCATAAAATTTGAAGAGGAAAGTTCAGGGATATTTCTTTTTCTTCCATAAAGGGTTTTAGCGAAGCCTTGGTTTTTAGCGTCGGAAACGGTGTTGTCAAGATATGATTTTATACTGGGGTATTTCTTGAAGTAATTCTCAATATATGAGTCGGCTTCTTTTTTAGTTATTTTTAAATCCTGACTTAAACTAAAGCCGCTAATTCCATAAATTATTCCGAAATTTACCGCTTTAGCGCTGCTTCTCTGAAAATCCGTGACTTCATCAAAAGGAATCCCAAAAACCTGTGACGCGGTGGTTCTATGAATATCAGCGCCGTTTTTAAAGGCATTTATTAATGTTTCGTCATTTGATATATGTGCGAGAATACGAAGTTCAATCTGAGAATAATCCCCGTCTGTGAATATAAAACCGTCTTCCGGAATGAAAACTTTTCTTAGTTTTTTTCCTTCTTCTATTTTTATAGGAATATTCTGAAGATTTGGCTCTGTACTGCTTATCCGCCCCGTAGCGGTTATAGCCTGATTAAATGTGGAATATATCCGTCCCGTATTATCATCAATTACATTTAAAAGACCGTCAGCGTATGTGGATTTTAATTTTGTGTAAGTTCTGTATGAAAGAACACGGTCTACTATAGGTTCTCCTTTTAATTTCTCAAGTATATCGGCAGATGTTGACCAGCCTGTTTTTGTTTTTTTGCCGCCTTTATACCCAAGTTTTTCAAATAAAATAACTCCAAGCTGTTTAGGAGAGTTTATATTAAATTCCTCGCCAGCGAGGCTGTATATTTCTTTTGTCAAAGCGTCTGTTTTTTCTAAAAGAGTATCACGATATATTTCAAGCTTTTTTTTATCAGCTTTCATTCCGTAAAGTTCCATATCCGCTAAAACATATATAAGGGGAAGTTCTATTTCATAATAAAGATATTCCTGTTTGTTTTCTTTAATTTTGGTATCCATAATATTTTTAGCGCGAAAAGATATATCCGATGTAAGACATACAAAATTTAAAAATTCGGAAGTCGGAAGTGAAGCTATTTTTTTCTTGCTTTTGCCTTTGCCCAATATTTCTTCTTCAGAGCTGTAATTCTCATTTAAAAATTCATCGGCTATGTCGTTGTAATTATAGGAGTCTTTTGTGGAATCAAGTATATATCCGGCGAGCATTGTGTCGAATACTAAATTTTTAAGTTTTATATTATGTTTTGCCAAAATAAGAATGTCTTTTTTAGCGTCATGTGAAATTTTTGGATTTTCCCCCATAAAAAAATCTTTGGCATATTTGAATAGTTCATTTTCTGACAAATCATCGCTTATGGAAATAAAAGTTCCTCTGTCATCACTGTATGAAAATGATATTCCTATAATTTCATATGGCTCTGTAAGTTCTTGAACTATGTGATACGAATATTCAATCCATGGGTTTATATCTATGAAAAACTGACGCGCGTCGGTTTTTTTTGTTATAATGTTATAAACGGCAGTATTTGAGGGATTGGAGGATTTTACTTTATCAAATCTATAATACATACTTTTAAATTCGAGCCGGTGAATAATTGGATATACGTCAGCATTAAATATATCTGACACAACTGTATCATCAATATTAAAATCTATGCCGGCTGATGTTGTTATAGTGACAAGTTCTTTGCTTAAAAGAGCTTGTTCTTTATACGCGAGCAAATTTTCGGAAGCTTTTTTCGGTTTTATATCAGCATAATTTTCTATAGCGTTTTCCACTGTTTTATATTGCTGAATAATTTTTACCGCTGTTTTTTCTCCTATGCCCGGTACTCCCGGAACATTATCGGAAGAATCCCCCATTAAGGCTTTTACTTCTATAAATTCAGAAGGAGTTACACCATAGCGGTCATATACATCTTTAGCGAAATAATCCTCTATTTCTGTTTTTCCGCCTTTTGTTTTTGGAATACGTATTCTTATTGTATTGGTGGCAATCTGCAGAAGGTCACGGTCTCCGGAAACAATTACAGGAATAAAACCATGCTCTTCGGAAGTTTTTGCTATTGTACCTAAAATATCATCGGCCTCAAAGCCTTCTTTTTCATATATTTTTATGTTCATTTTATTTAGAATTTCTTTAAGAATTGGCATTTGAGAAGCAAGTTCATCAGGCATACCTTTTCTTGTGCCTTTGTATTCGGAATATTTTTTATGTCGGAATGTGGGCGCTTTTAAATCAAAAGCAACTGCTATATATTTAGGGTTTTCCTCATCAATAAGTTTAAAGAGTATATTTAAAAAACCGTATACGGCATTTGTAAATTCACCATTTTTATTTGTAAGGAGAGGAACTCCGTAAAATGCTCTGTTTATTATACTGTTTCCGTCTATTATAAGAATTTTATCGGACATGGTTTTAACCTCCGTAATTGCTGTAAATTATTCTGTATTTCCCTTACTTAATATATTAACCTAATTTTGAGAATAAATAAAGACTTTTTATGATATTGTTTAAAAAATTTTAATTTTGGTGTTGGGTTAGAATAATACAGAGAATTAAATTTATTTTTTATGGAAAAAATTAAAAAAAGTGTTGACAAGCTTAATTTTATGTGCTAGAATTATATTTGTTGTTAGCGATGTGCCCAGATAGCTCAGTCGGTAGAGCAGAGGACTGAAAATCCTCGTGTCGGCGGTTCGATTCCGTCTCTGGGCATCCTGACAGTTTGGGTCACTAGCTCAGTTGGTAGAGCACTGGACTTTTAATCCAGGTGTCTCGGGTTCGAACCCCGAGTGACTCATTTTTACAGAAAAATGTAAAAAAAGTATTGACATTATTTTTTTTCTGTGATATAATGAATTTTGTAATCGTTAAAGAATATGTAAAGATGATTTTTATGGGAGCATAGCTCAGCTGGGAGAGCATCTGCCTTACAAGCAGAGGGTCATAGGTTCGAGCCCTATTGTTCCCATATTTATGGCGGGATAGCTCAGTTGGCTAGAGCATTCGGTTCATACCCGAAGTGTCGGCGGTTCGAATCCGTTTCCCGCTATACTTATTCTTTGCATAAAACATCAGAGAAGCGACTTTATTTTGATTATGTCAAAATGAGGTCGTTTTTTTGTGTAAAAAAATAAAAATAGTTTCAAGAGAAAAAGAACCGTTGACTATAATTATCAACGGTTCTTTTTTTATATATTAAATTACAAAAATGAGAGAGCGGAACAATTATTTATTGTTTCTGTTATATTTCCATGCGTTTAATGTTAAATCTGTTTGTTCTGTATTTTTTGCGGCAGAACCATCAATATTAACTGTTGATGTTGATGGTTTTGTTTCGTCAATTTTTTCAGGAACAGGAGCTACAGTTGTAGTTAATGTTGAAGAAGCTGTTTTTTCACCTTTTGAAACTTTTCCTGTTATTGAAATGTTTGAGAATTTAGCTGTATTTACGTTTACAAGTTTATTTTTAACTTTATTTGCTTCAGCCGCAACACCAATGTATACGGTATTGTTCATTTCAGCTGTTTTTTCGCCTACTTCTGTCCATTTTTCTCCATCAGGTGAGCAGTATGCTGTAAATTTATCGTCATTTCTCACAAGACGAAGGTAATATCCTTTATATTCGCTTAATTCTTTGAAAGCTATATCTCTTACAAGAGGAATATCTGTTTTCTTAGCGCCGTCAAGAGAGTCGAGGTTTTCATCAAGTTTTGAGAAAGATGCTCCTTTTTTATTACGTCCTGCAAGATATACAGAGAAAGCGTTTCTGTAATAAGTTGTTTCTTTTCCTGTATCAGGGTTTTTCTCTTTCCATTCGTAAGCCTTTGTAGCTGATAATCCTAAAGCGATTGTAGCAGCGTCCGGTTTTAAATCATTTCTTACCATAATTCCGGAGAAAGCGTGGTTATCTACCAATGTAGCGTAGTCAAGTTTGACTATTATCTCACCGTTTCCGCTGAGTTTTTTATAAGCGTACTGGCAAGTGTCGTTTGCGTCAATAAGTTTTCCGGAGCCTTTTACTGTTATTTTATCGTCTGAATATACAGTTGTGCTTCCTGTTGTTTCAACTTTTCCGATATCTACAGCACCCCACTGTGAATTTTCCATTGTTATATCGTTTATATGGATTGCTACGGCGTTTGACTGAGTCTGATTTCCTTTTTTATCATAAGCTTTTGCTGAAATATAGTAAGTTCCTTCTTCAAGAGATGAAGTTTTGTAAGTGTATGGAGCTTCTGTAGCTTCACCTACGATTTCTTTTCCGTTAAAGAATTGAACTTTTGCTATTCCGTCAGCGTCTGATACTTCGGCTGTTACTGTAACGGTTTCTCCTTTTGTAAACATTTGATTGTTTGTAAGAGATGTTATTTCAACCGATGGATTTTCAGGAGCGTAATCCATATCCACAAGTGAGTTCATATAGTTTTCTATATTTGTATATCCGCTGTTGTCTTTAGCGAGTTCTTTTGAGTCGTCAGGATTTGTAGGGTCAAGACCGTTAGCAAGTTCCCACTCGTCAGCGATACCATCTTTATCTTTATCAAAGTCGTCTGGACGGGTAATAACATCTCTTACAGGATATCCGCCGACCTCATCATCAAGATTTGCGTATCTTCCCGTATCTGTTTTTACCTGATTTATAATTCTAGCGTCAAGAGCGTCACGTCTTGGATAAGTAGCGCCGGCTTTGGCGAGAACTTCTGGATAAGCCTCTTTAGCGCTTGTTGTTTTCAAATTTTCAGGTTTTGTACCTTCCATTTTAAATTCTGTTCTTGATATTTCCGTTGAAGGAGCGTTTGAGTCTGACACATAAACACCTTTTGAGTTATCTTTTGAAAGAGCCTCGTTACCTTCAACATAGTTTCCGCTTACATAGAAGAATCCTGGTTTGTTCTTTTCGCCCGCGTCTATTATTCTTTCTCTTACTGAATCACGTGTTCCCTGACCCGGTTTTATGTAGTTGTTCATATAATTTGTACGGGAACGTCCGCCGCCGTAAATTGTATTATAACCCCAGTTGTAAAGAACGTTGTTCCTTATGTCCGTGAGAGCGATATGGTCATTGTCATCCGCTTCTGGAGTACCTCCGCCTATACGGGGATTTCTTGATGTATGGTTAGCCACAAGATTATGATGATATGTGGTGTTCACACCGCCCCAAATAGCGCCGTAGCCGTGACGACCTTTGGTATGTCCGGACATTGTAAGACTTTCCGCGATAATACTCCACTGAACGGTTGAGTCTTCCATTCTGTAAAGTGACATTGTTTCATCTGTTGACCAGCTTGTTGACAAATGGTCGAACATCATATTTTTCATACTTCTTCCCCAAATAGCGTCCATTGAGTCGCCTTTATGTACGTTTACAGCACCTGGGCGGAAACGCATATATCTGATTATCACATTTTGGGAATCGCTTAAATTTGTTTCAAAACCATAAACCGTAACACCATCTCCGGGAGCGGTCTGTCCGGCTATTGTAAGATTTTTCTTTTTTGTTATTAAAAGTTTGTCTTTAAGAACAATTGTACCCGAAACATTAAATACGATTGTACGGTTATCCTTGCTGACAGCGTCACGGAATGAACCTGGAATAGGGTCTTCGCCCTCGCCGTAGTCTTCTAAAGTAGTAACGATATAAACTTCCTGACCACGACCGCCGGAAGCGTATTTTCCGCCGCCCTCAGCTCCGGGAAACGCTGGAATCTGCGCGACAGCAGTGTCATCAGACTTATCAGAGGTATTATCAGCCGCAAAAGCAGGGACGCAGGATGCCGCCATTATACATGACATAAACAAGGCTGCAAGTTTTTTCTTCATAAAATCATATCTCCTTTATGTATAAATTTCCGCTGGTCTTAAAAACCACGGATTGATTTCAGAATAGTTGACAGTACATAACGAACAAGCCGCATTGTAAATTAATTATTAATTTATATGTAATCCGTAAGACTTTTAGTACGAACTATAAAAGAATTTCTCATATCATCAGGTTTTTAAAATCTGTATGTGTATTCTTTTATTGGTTTGATATAGTTGTATGTACATCTGAATGACATAAGTATAACATTTTTATTTTTTCTTTGCAATAGAATAATTTAAAAATTATAACTTCGCACACAATATTGTTAGATTTATACGATTTCTAAAGATAAAAATAGTGCATATTGCATAATGTACGTACAGGATTATAAAAATCAAAGATTTAAGCGGTATAATGCGTAACTGTTCCGCTTTTTATATATAAATTATTATACATCAGCCGTAAAATAAAATCAATATAATTTTTTGAAAGGCAGTTTAAAGGTGGATTTATTAGAATTTTTTCAAAATGTTCTTATATTGTTGACAGATTTATTATAAATTGCTATAATTATTATAGTAAAGTGTTTTATTTTTGGGGAATTTTCAGTAAAACAGCTTTACTGAGTCTAAAAAATAAATAATTAAAAAGGAGGAAAAATAATGCAAAAAATGAAAACAGGTTTTTTTGACAGAGTCATAGCTTTTGTGCTTTCACTGGCTATGGTTATGTCATTCGGCGCAGTTTCTGTATTTGCCGATGCTCCTATTACTCATGGTAAATGGGAAATCGTAAATGAGGGAACAACTTCAGGTGTCGCTACACTTAAAGAAGACGGAGTAAATTTTAAATATTACAGTAAGACTACCGAGCTTACTACGCAAAGTACAGGAATAATAGGTGATGTTACATCGTATATAATTCAGTCTAAAAGTACTAACGGCGGTCAAACAGGCGGTATTGTAGACAGAAATAAAAGTTATGCCGAGTATGTGGCTACAGAAAACGGTACTGTTACATTTTATATCGGTAACGCCGCTACTAAATTATCATGTGTCAGCCGTATAAAAACAGATGCCGGCGCTGATGACAAAGACGAGACTCTTGGAACATTTTATCCCGGAGCTGATGGAGGAGAGCAGGAACCTCAGCTTCAGATTATCCAAGGTAAGGATTACTGTACAGTAAAAGCTGACGTAGAGGCGGGATATACATATTTCCTTACTGTAACAGGCTCAAAAATGAAACTGTACGACCTTGTACAATTTATGGCGTCAGGTTCAATTAAAGGGACAATAACAGTTCCGGAAGGAATTACGGATTATGGTATTAAATTTGTGGAAAAATCTACAGGTGCGGAAGTAGTGCCTACTATAGACAAAGCAACTAATACTTATACATCTCCCATTAAGTCGGGCGTTACATATGATATTGTAATTACAGGAGATGCCGCAAGCAAATGTATTGTTGACGGAGACAGCACATTTACAACTACAGGCGGGGAGAATACAGTGAATATTGCTTTGAAAACAGCCGATATAGCTGTTGTAAGCGGTTCTCTTACAGGTATTGCCGATGGATATAACTTGGAAGACCTTAAAATGGTATTTGAACCTACAAACAAAAATTTTGTTACAGTTATTCCTACTTTAGATAAGACGGCGAAGACATATTCCGCAAGTCTTTTGGCTAATGAGAAATATACTTTAGTATGTACAGGCGCATGTGATTATGATGTGGAAAAAATTGAGGACACAGCTTATGCTTCCGCTACAACAAAGGATATAGCATTTACAGCTAAAGCTCTATATGACGTGTCAGGAAATTTTGTTACATCGGATAACGGAGCCGTTAAAGTTGAAACTGTTGTTTTTGAGAATATGGCGGATAAATACAAATATAATGGTACGGTTGCCGACGGAAAATTCACAGGAAAGCTTAGAACAGGCGATTATAAAGTAACAACAGAAGTTGATAAAAATGAGGACGGCAGCGGAGATTATATCTCAGCTACTTATATTCAGGTAAAAGACGCTAATGCAAGCAAGGACATTTATTTTGTACCTAAAACAGCTCCAAAGGTGGCTTATGCGAAAGATATTTATGTAGATAAAGATGGAGTATCAGACGCTACTCATTATACATCTCTTAAAGACGCTATTGCAGCTGTAAACAATATGGACCCTCAGCCTACAAGCGAAGCTGAGAGAATTACTATCCATATCGCTCCCGGATTATACAGGGCTCAGCATATACTTACAGCTCCTTATGTGTCTTTAGTAAACACTGACCCTGAAAAAGAGGTTAAACTTACATGGTATTACGGTATCGGCTACAGGTACTACAGCTGCGGTCCTGACGGATTTTACAACGAGCTTAGCGCAAAAGATAAATTCCTTAAAAACAATCAACATCCTGACGGGGTTTCCTCTGATGTTCAGAGATGGGGCGGCGCGTTCTATGTAAAAAATACAGCGCATGATTTTTACGCTGAAAATATTGTCTTTGAAAACTCATTTAACAAATATATGACAGACGAGGAAATCGAGGACGGTGTTGTGCCAAGAGATCAAGGCGCGTCTACAAAGGCTGTAAGAACAAAGGATACAGACGTATGGTCAAAAGACAAAGCTGCTATAGAAAGAGCGGCGGCTATTTTAGCTCAAGCTGACAATCTTGAGTTTTACAAATGTAAATTCTTGTCAAATCAGGATACACTTTACACTCATCCGGGAAATGATATGTATTTTAAAGATTGTTATATCGAGGGTATGACAGACTATATCTTTGGAGACGGTCAGCTTATTTTTGACAAATGCGAGCTTAATTTCTGCGGATATTCAGATAGTACCACAGGCGGAGAAATTACGGCTATGAAAAATGACAACAATAAAAAAGGCGTAATTTTCAACGAATGTAAAATAACAGCTAATGAAGACCCAAATATTAAAGTAGGCGTAGGCGGATACGGTCGTATGTGGGGAAATGATCCTACAAAACCAAGAGCTCCTATGATTATACAATTTATAAATACAACTATCCAAAAAGATGGACTTATATCAGCTAATGGCTGGTCAGGAATGACATCAGCTCCGGCGGATAATTTCTTATATGAATATAATAATAAACTTACTGACGGAACAGCAATAAAAACCAAAAACGCTACAAAACAGCTTACAGACGAGGAAATTAAAGCGATAGATACAGCTAAGTTCTTTGACCAAGGAGATGCTATATGGACTCCTAAGAATTACGCTGATTTCAAAATTAAAACAGCTGATGAACTTGGCGAAGGTCCTGTTAATCCTGACGACCCTAAACCACCGGTAACTAGCAGACCTCTTGGCGACTTTAACGGTGACGGAAACGTTAATGTTGCGGATGCTTCAGACATTTTGAAATATGTACTTGGAGAAAAAGACGGTGTGAGCAAAGAACAGGTTGACGCCGGAGAAGTAAGCGGAGATTATAGAATTACAGCGGCTGACGCTGCTCAAATACTCGCTAAAGTACTTAATCCCGATTTTGAGTTTTCAAGAAAATACGCATATCCAAATCCTGAAATGCAGGAACCTGACAGTACTGAAAAACCTAGCGAGTCAGAATCTATGGGTGCTGAATCCTCAGAAATAGTTACGCAGCCTGTAGAAAGTGAATCGGAGAGCGAGAGCGATAGTGAACAGGCTACAGATTCGGCTCCGAGCGGAGATGTATCTTTTAATGATGAGGATACTTTCAACGACTATCTTGCTGAAGACCACGTTGATGCTAAGATAAATTTAAATCATACAGAAAATATAAACGGAAACGATACAGCAAAAATTTATATTGGAAATAAAGCTGTGGCAAAACGCTTTGCTCAACCGGCTACAAGCGGAAAATGGGAATTTAACGCTGATTTCTTATCAAGCGATTCTGCCGCTTTAAAAGACGGAAGAAGTTTTAGAATTTATTTTGAAAGTGTAGCTCAAGAGGGTTATAATGACAAGACATCGGAAGGTATTGTAACAGGAGCGGCAAGTTATATTACATTGTGGGACGCATCAAAAATATTCTATCATCTTACAGATGTTGGCAATAACTTTTTCTGCGTAAAAACTGATACTACCGGATATAATGACAAAACAGGAGCTAACGCTGAAAATTTAGGTACTATAGAGTTAAATAAATGGTATCATATTTCTGTAATTGTTGACCTTGACGCTAAAACAGCGACAACAGCTATTTATAAACATGGTACAGACGGAGAATGGGCTCCTGATACAGCTTGGACTACTCCTATTTCTGAAGAGAAAACAACAGCTCTTATAAAAGACGCGGCTATCGCTCAGGTAAGGCTTGTAAGAACAGTGGGCGGAGAAGTTTATTTTGACAACGTTTCTTTCAAAAAAGCTAACTAAACTATATGCAAAAAGAAAAGTGTTCGGATTTATTTTGGACACTCAGACTGTAGACAAATGGGATTTAGGTAATTGCCTAAATCCCATTTTTTCGTTCAGTATTTCAGCTTTAGCCGATACAGTAAAAATATTATTTTCATATTTGATATCAATATTAAAAGATGTCATTACAATTAAATAAACCTCAGTTTAATCCAAACATTAAAAATAATACTTTTAATATTAATTTTTATGTGGTAAAATATATATGATACGCAAATAGCAAATTAATTTTTTATCTGCTTATGTATTATCATCAGAAATAATTATTTTTGTTTGGGGGTATTTAAACTATAAAACTTGTTATTATATTTTTTCAAAAAAGCTATAGGTTTATTTTATGTAAAAATGGAGTGGTGAATTTATGTTAAAAAAAATAATATCTTGTTTTCTTGTGTTAATTATTTCTACCAACGCACCTGCTTTGATATTTGCCGATACTGTTTCAGACAGTGAAGTTATTAGACCAAAGCAAATGGAATATTTAACAAGAGGTGCTATAGGCGCTGTAATTGATGGAAATGTTTATTTAAGCTGGAGACTTCTTGGTACTGAACCTATGGATACCAAATTTAACATTTATTGTAATGGAGAAAAAATTGTCAATAATCTGGATAATACAAATTATACTCATATAAGCGGAAATAAAAACAATAAATATCAGATTTCCGCTATAATTAACGGTGAGGAAACCGCTAAATCAGATTATGTCAATATACTTCAGGGTACAAAAGACGCTGATTTAAGCAAAGGAGAATTTGACTCTGTTCCTTACGCTTATTTTGACATACCCATAGAACCTCCCGCAGATGGTGATGATTATACATATAAAAATAATAATATGTCAAATCCTGTCTTTTCCGAACCAAGATTAGCTCTCGGCGGAGCAAACGATGCTTCTGTGGGCGATGGAGAATATGAGATTATCTTAAAATGGTATCCAAGCAACGCCCACGATAACAGCGAGGACGGAAAAACAGGAAATACTTATATAGATGCTTATGAAATGGACGGAACTAAACTTTGGAGGATTGATTTAGGAAAAAATATACGTTCAGGCTCTCATTACACACAATATATAGTTTATGATTTCGACTGTGACGGAAAAGCTGAAATAGCTATGAAAACCGCTCCGGGTTCTATTGACGGAAAAGGCAAATATGTTACGGACGCCGGAAATACAGATGCAATTAAAAATACCAATAATACAATATCTTATGTTAATTCAAGGGGAAGAATTTTGGAAGGACCTGAATATCTCACAATTTTTAATGGGAAAACAGGCCAAGCTATGCAAACAATAGATTATTATCCTGAAAGAGGAGATATAAATGAATGGGGCAAAAAAAATGATAACGGAAATCGTGTTGATAGGTTTTTAGCCGGAGTCGCTTATTTGGACGGCGTTCATCCAAGCCTTATTATGTGTCGTGGTTATTACGGAAGGTCTGTTGTAGTCGCTTATGACTGGAATGGAGATAATTTAATTAAAAAATGGGTTTTGGACTCAGGAACTGACTCAAAAAATGATTTTTACGGACAAGGAAACCACTCTTTATCAGTAGCCGACCTTGATAACGACGGGTTTGATGAAATAATTTATGGTTCAGCCGCTGTAGACCATGATGGAAAACTTCTTCATTCAACTAAATGGGGACACGGGGACGCACTCCACGTAAGTGATTTTAACAATGATGGAAAACAGGAAATTTTCAGCGTTCTTGAAGAAAAACCAAACTGGGGAGCGGCTTACCGTGATGGTAAAACAGGCGAAGCGTTTTGGCATAACATAGCTAAAGGTGACACCGGCAGAGGTATTATGGTAAATGCCGGCAAAAATCATAATCCTTTGGTTTTTACTTCATTTACTGACATTAATGATAACAAGACGTATTTCTTTGATGTTTCCGGAAAAGCTTTGCCAACATTAAAAAAAATAGAAAAAGCTGGTTTTGCCGTATATTGGGACGGTGATTTATACAGAGAACTCTCTGACGGACTAATAATATCAAAAGTGAAAGATGATTATGGTATGATTAAAATATGGGATGCGGGAATAAACAATAATGTTGAGCCAAACAACAGTACAAAAAATGATATTTGTCTTCAGGCTGATTTATTTGGTGACTGGCGTGAGGAACTAATATTAAGGCACGCTGATAATTCTGCTTTAAGAGTCTTTATTTCTTTAGCTCCCACAGATTATAAATTAACCACCCTTATGCACGACAGTCAATACAGATGTGCCATAGCTTGGCAAAACGTAGGTTATAATCAGCCTCCTCATCCAAGCTATTATATAGGACCCGATAAAAAAGATTACAAACAGCCTGATATTAAGACTACTCCTATAGCTCCAATCAGTATTGAAAATTTAAACGCAAACAGCGAAAAAATTAATTTTGACAGTATTATAGAAAGTAAAACTAACATTGAAACCGCTGTTGTTTCAGCTTCATTGTATAACTCTGACGGAACTTTGGTTGATTACAAAAATTCTGATACATCTTTTGAGATGAACAAATCCAAAACCATTAATTTTGAGCTTGATAAAAAAGGTTTTGAAAATCTTACTTTAAAAATATTTATTTGGGACAGTTTTGACAATATGAAACCAATTTTTGAAACATATTCTTACAATGTACCTTTATAGTCAATCAACTTAAAAATAAGTAAGTTATGCGGCTAAAAATCCTTTTTCTCATTTTCAAGTTGATTGACTATATAAAAATGAAAAACAAAACCGTGGACAGTATCCCGCGGTTTTTTTAATTGATTTTTGCGTACTGTAAAAGTATATAATTGACAAGATTTTTGTTTTGTTTTATAATAACAACATAGGATAATGTTATCTAAGCGCCGAAATAAAAAGTTAAAATATGTGGACGAAAATATTGAGTATATGATGTTTTTTTGAAATATTTTTTTATTCAGACGTTATAATCTTTTTGATTGACAGACAGGTAAAATGAAAAACAATACCGGAGGTGCGTTGTTTTGAAAACAAGGGATTGGGTTGTGCGAGTTTTTTTTGGTGTTGTAATATGGATAGGAGTTTTTTTCCTTACAAATATTGTAATAAGTTTTTTTAACGGAGGGAAAATATCTCTGATTAACAGGGATTATCAGATTAACGCGCTCGCCGCTTTGGCTGGTCTGTTTTTAAGTATTACAATTTTACTTATATTGAATCTGATAGGTATCAAGAAAAATGACAAAAGAATAATTTTTGAAATGGCTTATATTGATAAGGTCACAGGAATTGGAAATAAAAATAAATTTATTATTGACTCTATTGATATTTTATTAAAAAAAGAAAACAAATACGCGGCGGTCGTTCTTGAAATATGTAATTTTGAGGTAATAAACGAGCTTTTTGGGTTTGAGGAAGGAAACGCTATTTTGAAATATACCGCCAATATTATTAAAGAAAATGTTTTTGAGGACGAAGCATTTGCGAGAGCAAGCGCCGGAAAATTTAATCTTCTTATTAAATATGATGACGATGAGGGAGTTAAAACAAGGCTTGAAATGATTATGGATGATATATCCGAATACAAAAGAAATGATGAAAGCAATTCAAAGTGTTCGGTTTCAGCTTGCTGCGGTATTTATATTGTTAATGATGAGGATATTTATGAATCATACAGTGAAATGGAATTTAATATTTCTCATATTATCGGAAGGGCGAAATTCGCTCTTTTGGAAGTGTCGGGAAAGTATATAAATCGCTGTGCTTTTTATAATGAGGAAATAAGAAGTCAGTTTATTTATGAAAGCGATATGGAATATGCTCTTAAAAATAATGAGTTTGTTGTTTATATACAGCCTAAATATGATATCAAAGACCATAAGCTTACAGGCGGAGAGGCGCTTGTAAGGTGGAATCATCATGAAAAGGGTTTTCTTCCTCCAGATAAGTTTGTTCCTCTTTTTGAGAAAAACGGGTTTATTGTTGACCTTGATATGTATGTTTTTGAAACTGTATGCAAAATGCAGAGAAGATGGATGGATATGGGTGTAGACCCTGTAAGAATATCGGTAAATCAGTCAAGAATGCACCTTTTTAAAAGGGACTATGTTGATACTTTAAAGGGGATACTTGACAAATACAATGTTCCGGCAGAACTTATTGAGCTTGAGATTACTGAAACAGTGGCTTTTGAAAGTATGGACGTTATTTCGGAAGTGCTTAAACGTCTGCATGATATTGGATTTAAAATTTCTATGGACGATTTTGGCTCCGGATATTCTTCATTGAATATGCTTAAAAATCTTAATGTGGACGTTCTTAAAATTGACAAGGGCTTTTTTGAGGAAACCTCCAATACTAAAAGAGGTCAGGATATTATTGAAAGTATTATTGATATGGCATCAAAGCTTGGCATAGAAACTGTGGCGGAGGGAGTTGAAACTCTTGAACAGGTTGAACTTTTGCAAGGTAATGGCTGTGATGTTGCACAAGGGTATTTTTACGCTATGCCTATGCCTATAGATGAATATGAGGCAAAAGAGCTTATTGGTAAAAAAAATGATAATATATAGATAAATTCAGTGATTTCAGAAAATTTTAAAATGGAAATTTTGAAATAATAATTTTAAATTGTGAACAAAATATTAATATTATGAATTTTATATAAAAAAATCCTGCAAAAATATTATAATTTTATATACTTGCATAAAGTTGTAAAATTTATAAAAAAACTATTGATTTTTTAAAAATAAAGTTTTATACTTATTTTCAAGCAAAGACGCTGACGATTAAATATATAATATGTATTTAATCGCCGGCGTCTTTTTTGTTTAATAAAATATTAATTTATATATTCTTTTAGGAGGGATTTATTATGTTTACCTTTTTACTTGATGCCGCAAACGCCGAAGAATTGGCGAATGCTTTAAACTATAGTGACGGAGCCGTCGCGTCAATTGATATTTTATGGACGCTTTTGGGCGCTGCTTTAGTATTCTTTATGCAGGCAGGGTTTGCTATGGTTGAAACCGGTTTTACAAGAGCGAAAAATGCCGGTAATATTATTATGAAAAATCTTATGGATTTTGCTGTTGGTACGGTAGTGTTCTGGTTTATCGGCTATGGAATTATGTTTGGTTCTGACAGTTCAGTATTTGGAGGATTTCATCTATTTTTAGATGGGTTTATTGAGGGCGATACAGTTGGAAATATAGAATTTACAAAAATTATTTTCCAAACGGTATTTTGCGCTACAGCTGCTACCATAGTTTCAGGCGCTATGGCTGAAAGAACAAAATTCAGTTCATATTTGATATACAGTTTAATTATAAGTCTTGTGATTTATCCTATATCAGGTCATTGGATATGGGGCGGAGGCTGGCTTGCGGAATTGGGATTTCATGATTTTGCCGGTTCTACAGCGGTACATATGGTAGGCGGTATAGCCGCTTTAATCGGAGCTAAAATTCTTGGTCCGCGTATCGGTAAATATGATAAAAACGGCAAACCTAAAGCTATACCGGGTCATAGCTTAACTTTAGGAGCGATGGGAGTATTTATATTATGGTTTTGCTGGTTTGGCTTTAACGGCGGTTCTACTACAAGTATGACAGGCGAAAATGCGGGACTTGCAGGAAGTGTATTTATGACTACAAATCTTGCCGCTGCTGTCGCTACTGTTGTTACTATGATTTTGACTTGGATTAAATATGGAAAGCCTGATGTTTCTATGACACTTAATGGTTCTCTGGCAGGGCTTGTGGCCATTACAGCCGGCTGTGACGTTGTTACTCCGTCAGGAGCTGCGATTATTGGAGCTATAGCAGGTGTAGCGGTTGTTGTTGGCATTGAGTTTATTGATAAAGTCCTTAAAATTGACGACCCTGTCGGAGCGGTAGGCGTGCATTGTGTAAACGGAGCTTTAGGTACTTTGCTTACAGGCTTGTTTGCGGCTGTTCCTGTAGGCGGTGACCAATCGCTTACAGGTGTGTTTTACGGTGGCGGCTTTACTTTCTTTGGTATTCAATGTCTTGGAGTTGTTTCTACAGCAATATGGGTTGCGGTTACTATGATAATAGTATTCCTTATTATTAAACATACAGTTGGTCTCAGAGTTTCAGCTCACGAAGAGGTTGTTGGTCTTGATATTGAGGAACATGGTATTGAGTCAAGTTATGCCGATTTTATGCCGACACGTACAGTTGTTGAGGATAACAGAAAAGAAATCGAGGTTCCTGTCCATATTATGCATGGTATAGCCAGTGATAAGGACAGTAAAATTACAAATGTTGAAATTATTTGTAAAGAGGAAAGATTTGAAAAGCTTAAAGAACAGCTTGAGATAATAGGAGTTACGGGTATTACGGTGACAAAAGTTTCGGGGTGCGGTGTACAGAAAGGAAATACTAAATTTTACCGCGGCGTACCTATGGATATTACGTTGCTGCCTAAAATTAAGGTTGAGGTCGTTGTTTGTGAGGTGCCTGTAGAAAAAGTCGTTGAGGCGGCTAAAAAAGCTCTTTATACAGGAAATATCGGCGATGGAAAGATATTTGTTTATGGTGTTGAAAATGCTATTAAGGTCAGAACAGGTCAGGAAGGGTTTGAGGCTATGCAGGGAATGGAAGAATAATTTTTATCTCGCTTTCTTTTACTCATTTTCAAGTTGATTGACTATATGAAACATAAATTCTTGAAATATCTTCTGTTTTATAATATAATTATTTTATAGTCAATCAACTTAAAAATAAGTAAGTTCTGCGGTTAAAAGTCCTTTTTGCCGTGTTGCCGTCGGTCGGCATAGACAGTCGGCTATGCTCTCCCGTCACTGCCTTGCAAAAATAATTTTTATCTCGCCTCCTTTTGCTCATTTTCAAGTTGATTGACTATAAAACGGAGGTGTTTTTATGAGCAGGGAAGAAAGGTGTACTTTTTTTGGACACAGAGATTTTGGAAAGCTTGAATATAGTGATTATATAGAAGAAATATTTGAGTATTTGATTTTGAATAAAGAAGTATCAGAATTTTTAAGCGGAGGTATGGGTAACTTTGACAGAATATGCGAGGGTATAGTGAGAAAGCTTAAAAAGAAATATTCTCACATAAAATTGAAGCTTGTACTTGCTTATTCGGAAGAAATATCTTTTAGAATTGTGAAAAGAGATATAGGGTTATATGATGAGATTGTTATTCCTAATCTTGGAAAGTCAGATTCTAAAGAGAATATTTACAGAAGAAATTTTTATATGGCAGATAACAGTGGTTTTTTAGTTTCCGGAGTATATAAAAAAGAGGGAGGAGCTGTAAAGGCAGTCGAACACGCCAGAGAAGACAAAAATGTACGTATTATTAATATTTTTAAAAAGAAAATATAAAATATGTAAGTAATTGGAAAAATATTTTATTCAAAATTTTAGCGGAAGGCGTTTTGTTTTTTAAATGCCGAAAACGTTGAGAAATATTGAATAAAATATTTTTTTCTCTTTTTTTCTAGAATTGCTGTAAACAGGTCTATTGAAATGGTTTATTTTTATAGGTTAAGGATATAATAGAACTGTTTGAAAAATCTAAGTGATAATGGTTAAGGGAATATTTAATAAGAAATATATATAAAGATTGTGTCTGTACGCAAAAAAGCGGTTTTTTAAAATTTATTTTAAAAAACCGCTTTTACGGAAAATAATAAGGAGAAAAAGGAGAATATGTACATTTCACTTAAAAACAAGTTTATAAATAGGCGAAAACATATTTTTAAATGATAAATGTAAAAAACAACGTATATCAAGCATTAAAATGCAAACACTAATATGTTTACATTAATATGTTACACAATTATAATAACATACGATACTATTTTTGTCAAGTATTAATAAATAATATTTGGCGCAAACTTTTAATTATAGTAAAACAATAAAATATTTGGGGAAACTTTGTGCATTATTTATAATAATAAACAAAGTTTCCATTAAAATCAAAAAGAATAATTTGTTTGAAGATGATACAGATTAATATAAAAAGTTTAATAGACAGTTATAGTCAGACAACTTAAAAATAAACAAGTTTGGCGGCTAAAAATCATTTTTATCTCTCTTTTGCTCATTTTCAAGTTGCCTAATTATAATAGACCTGTTCAATAACCTCCGTAATGCCACTTGACAGAGATTTTTCCGCTATACTTTACTTAATTTTTTTGAAATACTTGGAAAGTTACTGCGAAAATTAAGTTTTGTCTGACAAAAAAATTTCTTGTCAATCGTAATCACTTAGGTTATTAAACAGGTCTATAGTTAATCAACTTGAAAATGAGAAAAAGGAGGCGAGCAAAAAATTATTTTTGCAATGCGGCGGAAAGAGCGCATAGCCGACTACCTATGCCGACCGACGGCAACGCGGAAAAAAGGATTTTTAGCTACCGAACTTACTTATTTTTAAGTTGATTGACTATAATAATATTTTTTAAAGGAGCAGGAACATGGAAAAGTTTATAATTGAAAAAAGCAGTCCTCTTAAAGGAGAAATTACTATTGACGGCGCTAAAAACGCTGTTTTGCCTATTATCGCTTCAACAATTCTTACCGGAGAAAAATGCATTATTGAAAACGCGCCATTTTTAAAAGATGTTGAGATTATGCTTAAAATTCTTGAAGTACTTGGAGCTAAAACATCTTTTTGTGAAAAAGAAAAGAGGATTGCTATAGATTGCCGGAAAATTTCGAATGTTCCGCTTCCCTATGAGCTTGTAAAAAAATTAAGGGCATCATTTTTATTTGCCGGACCGCTGCTGTCAAGATTCGGTAAAGTTAATATACAAATGCCGGGAGGCTGTCCTATTGGAATACGACCGGTTGATTTGCATTTGAAAGGTTTTTCTATGCTTGGAGCTAAAATAAAGCAGGAGCATGGTAACATTGAGATAATTTCACAAGGTGTAAAGGGTAATAATATTTATTTGGATTTTCCAAGCGTCGGGGCAACTGAAAATATTATTATGGCGGCTGTATTGGCGGAAGGAGAAACAAATATATCAAACTGTTCTGTTGAGCCTGAAATAGTTGACCTAGCTGAATTCTTAAATAAAATGGGCGCTTATATTTACGGGGCAGGAACAGACAGCATTAAAATTATCGGAGTGCCGGAGGTTTACGGAGCTGTGCACAGTATTATTCCTGATAGAATAGAAGCAGGCACTTTTATGATTGGAGCGGTTATTACAAAAGGAGATTTGATAATAAAAAATATTATATGCGACCATCTGAGACCTGTTATTGCAAAACTTAAAGATATGAATGTGGATGTGGAAGAAAATGAAAACTCAATACGAGTACATTCTGAAAATGAACTTATAAATACAGATGTAAAAACATTGCCGTTTCCCGGTTTTCCTACGGATATGCAAGCTCAGTTTATGAGTCTTATGGCAGTTACTAAGGGTACAGGAATTATAAATGAAACTATTTTTGAAAACAGATTTATGCATGTGGGAGAGCTTAACAGAATGGGTGCTGATATTAAAGTGGAATCTAAGAGCGCTATTATAAAAGGAGTACCAAAACTTACAGGAACTCAGGTAAAAGCTACCGACCTCAGAGCAGGAGCGGCTCTTATATTATCGGCACTTGTTGCCGAGGGTGAAACAGAAATAAGCGACATATATCATATTGAACGGGGATATTGCAATATAGAGGAAAAAATAAGAAAGCTTGGTGGGAAAATAAAAAAGACAGAAGAATAGACTTATTTCGAAACTACAAAATTACATCAATTCAATAAAAAAGTATTTTATTCAATGTTTCATCAAAAGGTGTTTTGCTTTTTAAATACCAAAAGCGTTAAGAAACATTGAATGAAATATTTTTTCTGACGATAACTATATCAGTGTAAAGCTTCGAAAGAAGTCTGACAGGTAATTAACTAACTTATAGTGAACCAACAAATTTTGCTGGCTGATGCAGATTAAAGGTTTTACAAAATATATTTTAGGCATAGAATTTACAAGGGGTGATTTTTATGCTTAAAATTTTAAAAAGCAAAGTTTTTGTGAAAACCGGTATATTTTCCATATATTTGATTTTTACTTCCGTTTTACTTCCTTATATTATAACAGAAGTATTTTTTAACGATTATAATACTGTAGTTTTGCAAAATTATTATATAAATCAAAAGGAAAAAGATGATACAGAGGATTTAAATAGTTTTACGGAAGAAAAAAATATGGGAGATTTATTAATAAAGGAAGAAAATCCCCAAATGGAATCGTATATAATAGGTGTAGTGGCAGCGGAAATGCCTGTTTCTTTTCACAAGGAGGCTCTTAAAGCTCAGGCTGTCGCCGCAAGAACATACGCTTATAGACAGGTTGGAAATGGTGAGATTAATCCTGAGAATATTGGACAGGCTTTTATTACTGTCGATGAGATGAAAAAAAATTGGGGAAGTAATTTTGAAAGCAACTTTAAAAAAGTTTCAGACGCTGTAAATAAAACAAAAAATGAGATTATGGTATACAGGGGAGAACCTATTTTAGCCGCGTTTCATTCTACCAGTGGTGGTATGACAGAAAATTCGGAAAACGTATGGTCGGAAAAACTTGATTATCTTAAAAGTGTAGACAGCCACGGAGATGAAAACGCTCCCGGATTTTTAAATATATGCAGGTTTCCAAAAAATGAGTTTATTAAAAAGTTCAGTGAAAACGGAGCAATATTTTCGGAGAATATCCAAAATGATATTTCTGAGTTAAAAAGGACAGAGGCGGGATATGTTTCAAGTATAAAAATAGGTGGAAAAGTTTTTAAAGGTTCTGATGTCAGAAAAATACTTTCTCTTAAATCGGCAAATTTTGATATTTTATATGAAAATGATGAAATTGTTTTTAAAACAAAGGGATATGGGCATGGTGCGGGAATGAGTCAGTATGGCGCTAATTTTATGGCTCTTGACGGAGATGATTACAAAAAAATTTTATCACATTATTATTATGGGGTTGAATTTATTTCAATAAAAGGATAAAATATATAGAGAAATGAGATTATAACAATTAGCGGAATTTTTAGAGTGAAATAATAAAATAATTTCTTTATACATCAGGTTTTATTAAAAATAATCTGTTTATTTTTTTATTGTTTCGCTACAATAGACTTGTTTAATAACCTAAGTGATGACGATTGACAATAGATTTTTTCGTCAGACGAAACTTAATTTTTGAGGTAATACTTGAAAAGTATTTCAAAAAAATTAAATAAAATATAGCGGAAAAAGCTATGTCAAGAGGCATTGCAGAGGTTATTGAACAGCCTAATACATAAAAACTAACGTACAAAGGAGAAAACAGTAAATTATGCAGAATGATTCTGATTTTAAAAGAAATGAAAACAAACAAAACAAAGACGGTAATCAGCCAAATAATTCAAATAATAAAAAAATACTTCTGGGAGTTTTGGCATTCGCATTGGTTTCAACTTTTTTACTGAATATTCTGATGACTTCTTTTTCAGGCTCAAATATGCTTGAAATAAAATACAGTGATTTTATAACGCTTCTTGAAAAAGATGCTGTCAAAAATGTTGAGATACAAAACGACAGGCTGATTATAAATACAGATGTGTCCAAAATTGATTTGCCGGAGGCGATGAACAGATTTAACAAAACCAGTGAAATGGTTTTTTATACTGGTCTTGTGGGAGATACTGAACTTGTTAAAACAATGAAAGAGCATAATGTGAAATTCTCAAGAAAGGTGACAAACTCTTCTCCTGTTATTGATTTTTTCACATCATGGATTATGCCTATTTTATTTCTTTATATAGCCTTTTCACTTATTATGCATTTCGCAGCCAAGAAGCTTGGCGGCGGAGGACTTATGGGAGTTGGAAAAAGCAATGCTAAAGTTTATATGCAGAAAGAAACGGGGGTTACCTTTAAAGATGTTGCCGGTCAAGAGGAGGCTAAGGAATCTCTTCAGGAAATTATTGATTTTCTCCATAATCCTGACAAATACATTAAAATAGGAGCGAAACAGCCCAAGGGAGCTTTGCTTGTAGGACCTCCGGGTACCGGTAAAACTCTTCTCGCTAAAGCTGTCGCAGGTGAGGCGAATGTTACGTTTATGTCTCTTTCAGGCTCTGATTTTGTTGAAATGTTTGTGGGAGTAGGAGCGTCAAGAGTGCGGGATTTGTTTAAGCAGGCGTCTGAAAACGCTCCGTGCATTATTTTTATTGACGAAATAGACGCTATAGGCAAAAAACGTGACGGCTCTATGAACAGCAACGATGAAAGAGAACAAACTCTTAACCAGCTTTTATCCGAAATGGACGGATTTGACTCATCAAAGGCTATTGTTATACTTGCAGCAACAAACAGACCGGATGTGCTTGATAAAGCTCTTTTGCGTCCGGGACGTTTTGACAGAAGAATAATTGTTGAAAAACCTGATTTGACAGGAAGAGAAGATATCCTTAAAGTTCATTCCAAAGATGTTGTGCTTGGTGATGATGTAGACCTTCACGCTATGGCTTTGGCCACAAGCGGAGCGGCGGGAGCAGACCTTGCCAACATGGTAAACGAGGCAGCTCTCAGAGCGGTAAGAATGGGCCGTGAAAAGGTCTTGCAGGAAGACCTTATGGAAGCTGTGGAGGTTATTATAGCGGGAAAAGAGAAGAAGGACAGAATACTTTCGCCAAAAGAAAAAAGAATTGTCGCTTTTCACGAGGTGGGGCATGCTTTAGCGTCCGCTTTGCAGAAAAACTCCCAGCCTGTTCAGAAAATAACTATTGTACCACGTACAATGGGCGCTTTAGGGTATACAATGCAGATGCCTGAAGAAGAAAAATATCTTATGACAAAAGATGAGATGATTTCGGAAATTACAGTTTTGCTTGCCGGAAGAACAGCGGAGGAGATTGTATTTGAAATTGCTACGACAGGAGCGGCTAACGATATTGAACGGGCTACTAAAATGGCAAGGTCTATGGTTTCTCAATATGGTATGAGTGATAAGTTTGATATGATGGCTCTTGAAAATACTGAAAATAAATATCTTGACGGGAGAAATGTTTCTTTATGCGGTGAAAATACAGTAGCTAAACTTGACGAGGAAGTGCTTAATATTATTCGCTCATGTCATAAAAGAGCAGAAGAGCTTTTAGTCAAAAACAGAGAGGCTCTTGACAAAATTGCTGAGTATTTGTATGAAAAGGAAACAATAACAGGCGAGCAGTTTATGGAGATTCTTAAGGAAGTCAGAGGAGAAGATGAAGAACTATAAAAATATCTGTTTCAAAAATGAAGAGATGTTATGTAAGACTAATATGAAAAAATTATTTATGGCTATTATAATTTTTGCTGTTACAGCGTTTATGACATCTGTATGTTTTGCGGGAGATATTCCGGAAACTTTGCTTTATGATGATTTGTCGACTGTATATTTTGGAATTGTTAAAAGTATTAATTATGAAAATAAAAGTATTTCTGTAATTCAATATAAAAATGTCAAAGGCGAATTTTATAAGGGCAAAGAAATAAAGTACAATAATTATTACTTTATCAATCCTGTATCCGAAGTTAAAATTCCGGTTGAAAATGAGATATATTTATGTGGTTATACCGATGAGAACAATCCTCTTTATATATGGAAAGTATCAGGTACGGAAACTGAAAGTCTGACGGTTGAGTGTGATGACAATATGTCAAAACGGTTACAGGAATATCTGAATGAGGGCAGGTTTACAGAAAAGGAAATTATAAGATTTATGAAAAAACTTATTGCGTCAGGCAATGTGTTTTTGAAAAATTCAGGAGGTATTTTATTTTGATAGAAGTTAAAAATCTTACAAAAGTTTATGGCAGAAATGTTGCTGTCGATAATATTTCATTTGTTGTAGGCGATGGTGAAATTGTAGGTTTTTTGGGACCAAACGGAGCGGGAAAAACTACTACCATGAATATTATGACAGGGTATATATCGGCAACAAAGGGTGATGTTGATATTAACGGATACAATATTTTAAAAGAACCTGAAAAAGCGAAAAAGCAAATAGGATATCTTCCGGATACCCCTCCGCTTTACGGGGATATGAGAGTATGCGAGTATCTTAATTTTGTATGTGATATAAAAGGAGTTTCTAAAGATAAAAGAAAAGATATGCTAAATGAAATATATAATATTGTAAAAATAAAAGACGTGGAAAAAAGAGTTATTAAAAATCTGTCAAAGGGATACAGACAGAGAGTAGGACTAGCACAAGCTCTTGTTGGATTTCCTGATGTACTTATTCTTGACGAGCCTACAGTTGGGCTTGACCCTAAACAGATTATTGAAATGCGTGAGGTTATTAAAGAACTTGGTCAAAGACACACCGTTATTTTAAGCTCACATATTCTTTCAGAGGTAAACGCCGTATGCGATAAAATAATTATTATAAATAACGGGAAAATAGCTGTTAAACTTAATACAAAAGATTTTGAGAATATGTCCTCCGATTTGTTTAATATAAGATTTAAAGCGAATAAGCCGGCAGACGAGATTTTGAGAATATTTGAGAAATTTAAACCTGTATACAACGGAGAAGAAGAAAAAGGAACTTTTGATTTTTTATTGTACAAGGAAGAAAAAAAGGATTGCCGTGAGGAAATATTTAATATTTCAGCAGAGAACAATTTGCCTGTTCTTATGTTTAAACCAGTGATATTTTCTCTTGAGGATTTATTCCTCAAGGTTATTAACGAAGATTATTCAGAAAACGATATTATTACAACAAACGGAAAAGAGGAGGTCTAAATATGAACGCTGTATTTAAAAAAGAACTACATACATATTTCAACACGTTATCAGGATATGTTTTTCTGGGATTTTTTGTTCTTATAAACGCCTATTTCTTTTCACAAATTAATATTGGAGGGGGAAACTCTGACTACTCATCAACGCTGACATATACTTTTTCTATGTTTCTTATTCTTATTCCTGTACTTACAATGAGACTTTTCGCGGAAGAAGTACGACAGAGAACAGACCAGCTTTTATATACTTCCCCAATAAGCGTATGGAAAATTGTATTTGGCAAGTTTTTTGCCGCAGCGTCTGTTTTTCTTATAGGTACGGCTGTTACAGCATTGTTTCCGGTTATAATGAGCTATTACGGAGAGGTTAATTTTACACAGACTTTCAGTTGTTTTTTGGGATATTTTCTTTTGGGCGCGGCTCTTATTTCCGTAGGTCTTTTTATATCTGTTCTTACGGACAACCAGATTATAGCCGCTGTAGGAACTTTCGCGGCGGTGTTCTTTATTCTTATGATGGACGGAATTATAAAAAGTATGCCTGACGACCCGTTTTCCTCCGCTGTTTTTACGGCTATGGTAATTATATTTATTTCTTTTGTTTTATACAGCGGAACAAAAAATATTATTGTTTCTGTTATATTTTCGGTGATATGTATTGTAGCTGAAGCCGGCGTTTATTTATATGATAACTCTGTTTTTGAAAGTCTTATAGCTAAGACTCTTGAATGGTTTTCTGTAGTAAATCATTTTGAGAGTTTTTATATGGGAATTTTTAAACTCTCAGACATAGTTTATTATTCTTCTTTTATATTTGTTTTTCTATACGTTACGGTAAATACCATCGAAAAAAGAAGATGGAGATAGGAGGAATTTTTTATGGACAAAAAACTTATGTACGGCACATTCTCCGCTGTATCTATATTGATTGTTATTGCCGTTCTTATTTTTGTTAATCTTATTTTTGAGAAAATAAATATTCAGACAGACCTTACGAAAGAGGGCCTGTATACAATTACAGATGATTCAAAAGAGGCTTTGGGTAAAATATCGGAAGATGTGAATATATACGTTATCGCTGAAACAGGACAGGAAGACGAGAGAGTAAGAGAGTTACTTGACGAGTATACAAAAAATTCATCAAAAATTTCCGTACAATATATAAATCCTTATACAAATCCTGAATTTGTAAAAGGATTCTCCGAAAACGGAGAGGAAATTGAAAACGGCAGTATTATTGTTAAAAACGATAAAAAATTTAAAGTTATAAAACCTATGGAACTTTATGAAAGACAAGCCAATTATTACACCAATACATACACGGTTACAGGAATATCGGCAGAGTCGGAAATTACAAACGCAATTAATTTTGTGTCAATGGGTGAAACTCCTGTAATATACTATGTTGTCGGTCACAATGAAAAAGGAATTTCACAAACTTTAAAAAGCGCTTTTGAAAAAATAAATTACGAGGTAAAAGACCTTAATATTACAAAAGAAAAAGGAATTCCTGATGACTGCCGTATGCTGTTTATTACAACCCCTTTAAATGACTACTCAAAAAATGAGGCTGACAGCGTTATTAATTATCTCTTAAAAGACGGCAGAGCGATGGTTTTTCTTGACAGAACCGAAAATACTCCCAATCTTGACAGTATTTTATCGGCATATGGAGTGAAAATGGGAAACGAAACAGTTTTTGAGGGAAACTCTGATTATTATACAAATTATCCAACATGGCTTATGCCAGAGGTACAAAGTGGAAACGAAATTACGGAAATAATTGTAAAGAGCGGATATCCTGTTATGGTTATGGAGGCTCAGGGAATAGAAAGCCTAGAGCTTAAAAAAGAATCCGTTATTATAGAGCCTCTTCTTAAAACAACGGAGTCTTCTTACGGAAAATCCTCAAAGGAATATAAAACCGTTAATTTTGAACAGGGAGATAAAACAGGCCCTTTTAATATTGCTGTGGCTATAACAGACTCATATTATACAGATACAAATCATTTATCAAAGATTATTGTATGCGGTTCTTCAAGTATTATAACAGAGGAACTTATAAGGGAAGTTCCGACAAGTCTTATGTTTGTTGTATATTCCGCAAACTGGCTTAAAGACGGAGAGGACACTACAATATATATTCCTCCAAAAAGCCTTGAGCCTGACCTTATCGCTGTTCCTGACGGAACAAAAAGAAATATAACTATATTTGTGTGTGCTGTTATACCTGCTGTTATATTTATTTTCGGAATTGTTGTGTGGTACAGAAGAAAGTATAGCTGATACAGTAATCAGCTTTAAAATAAGGCAGGATAAAAATTATTTTTACAGGAAGGCGGAGAAAGTGTTATACTCCTGTGCCGAACGATATTAATACAGCAAAAAGGATTTTCAGACGGTTGATATTTTTAAACTGATTGACTATAATTTATAAAATTATTGATTGTTTTTAAAGGGTGATGCTTATGAAAAAAATGTATATAAAATATATTGCCGGAGCGGCGGCGGTTTTGATTTTAGCGGGAGTGTACTTCTTTTTGCTTCCTGACAGTGAACAACAATTAAATACGGAAGAAAATAACACAGATGTTTCTTATAATGATATGACCCAACTTATAAAAGGTAATGCTGAAAATATTTCTTCTGTCACTCTTAACGGCGAAAATGGAATTGTTGAGATTATACCGGCGAAAAATGAAAGTGACCGTCCTGAAATTAAAGGATATGAAAATACCATTTTAAACAGTGAAACAGTTGATACTTTCACGAAAAGTATTCTGAATATTTCAGGCAAAGTAATAGACACACAGGACAAAGAACTTTCTCAATATGGTCTTGGTGAAAACGGTAAAAACATTGTACTGAAATTTAACGATGGAAGTGAACGGATTTTATATATAGGAGAGTATACCCCTGACGGCGAGTATTGTTATGCTAAAACCGCCGACAATGATAAAGTGTATATGATTGGCTATATAAACGGAAAAAGAGTCAACTATACAATAAATGATTTTATAGATAAGACATTTCCTTTGATTTCACCTTATACTATTCAGTCTATTAACATTAAGCGAAAAGAAAAAGATGAAATTGATATTGTATATGAAAGAAATAAAAGCGGAAACGCGAAAGAACTTATATCAATGGGTATGGAAACAATGATGATGAACAAACCTTACAGCGGTATGGCTGTATACCCAAACAATTTACAGGATACTGTACTTATAAATATACAAAGTATAAAACTTGGCGACGCTGTTGAGTTTTCTCTTGATAATTCTGAAAAGTTTGGATTGGATAAACCGACTGCGGAAATAAATATTTCGGACACTGAAAATTCACTTAAACTTGTTGTTGGAAATATGTCGGACGAGAATAATTATTATTGTGTGATTAATGATAAAAACGCTGTATTTACTATTGATAAACAATTTGTAGAGCCTTTTATAAACGCCGACCCTATAAAGTTTGTCGAGAAATTTGTTGCTCTTTATTACAGGGCTGATGTGCTTAAAGCTGAAATGAGCTATAAGGGTAAAAATTATGAGATAACTTTCGGTGATGAGGAAAAAACAGATGATAACTCCGAAAATCAAAACTCACGGTTTAACGATGACAGAAAAGTTTATATAAACGGTACTGAAGTTGATAAAAGTACATTTTCGGAATTTTTTGAGCTTCTTGTGGGTATTACTTTTGATAAGATTGATGAAAAAGCTATGCCTTTGTCAGACGAGGCGGAGGCTGTTATTAAATATACTCTTAAAGACGGGTCTTATGACGAGGTGAGATTTTTGCCTTTTAATGACAGCTTTTACATTGTACAGGGAAAATCTATGAAAGGTATGCTTGTAAGCAGGCAAAAAGTCGGAATGCCTTTTGACAAGGCTGATAAGATTTTATCATAGGCGGTATAACAGGCCTGTTCAATAATTTGTGGTGATAACAACCGGCAAAAAAAGATTTGTTGGGCGGTGTCATACAGATTATTGAACAGGTCTATTAAAGTTTGATAGTTTTTATTCTATTATTTTTTTAATAAAATTTTGTCATATTTGACAATACGGAAAATTTTACTTATAATTATATTATAGACCTGTTCGATGACCTACCCAATACCGCTTGGCAGACCTTTTTCCATTGTATTTTGCGTAATTTTTTTGAAATTGCGAGTATTACCGCAAAAATTATGCTTTGTCTGACAAAAAAGTTTATTGCCAATCGCCATCGTTCAGGTTGCCAAACAGGTCTTATGGTATGTCTGAAAATCAGAATACATTAAAAAATTTGTAGAAAACAAAATAAAAGCGGTTTGTTTTTGTGAAAGGAATATTTATGGACTATTTAAACAGTGTTTTAGAAAGTATTGGTAATTTTGTAAGCGGTGTACCTTTAGTCACTCTTATTATTGCTGTAGGAGTATACCTTACTGTAAGGCTTGGGTTTTTACAGGGTTTAAAGCTTCCGAAGGCTTTTAAGTATGCTGTTTCTAACGAAGAGAACGGAAAAGGAGATGTTACAAGTTTTGGAGCGTTATGTACAGCGCTTTCGGCTACTATAGGAACGGGAAATATTGTCGGTGTAGCAACAGCTGTTGTGTCAGGCGGTCCCGGAGCCTTATTCTGGATGTGGCTCGCCGCTTTTTTTGGAATGGCCACAAAATATGCTGAGGGAGTACTTGCTATAAAATATCGTAAAGTATGTGATGACGGTCATATACTTGGAGGGCCTTTTTACTATATTGAAAACGGTATGGGGGTAAAATACAGATGGCTTGCCAAAGTATTCGCTTTTTTATGTCTTTGCGTTGGAATTATGGGTATAGGAACTTTTACACAGGTAAACAGTATAGCAAGCGCCGTAAATGATTTTTTTGATCCTGATATGGCATATACTGTGTCATTATTTGGAAAAGAGTATTCCTACACTATTATTATTACGGGAATTGTCGCCGCTGTTTTGACAGGTCTTGTTATAATAGGCGGTCTTAGGAGAATCGCTAAGGTATCTGAAGTGGTTATTCCTGTTATGGCGGTATTATATTTTGGGGCATGTCTTATTATATTATGCCTTAACTGTGAGGAAATACCATCCGCCGTTCAAAAAATATTTCATAACGCTTTTGATTTAAAGGCGGCTGCGGGAGGTACTGTAGGAGCGATGTTTATAGCTCTTCAAAAAGGCGTCGCCAGAGGTATTTTCTCAAATGAGGCAGGTCTTGGAAGCGCGCCTATAGCGGCGGCTGCGGCAAAAACAAAGGAACCTGTAAGACAGGGGCTTGTTTCTATGACAGGTACTTTTATTGATACAATTATTATCTGCACTATGACAGGTCTTTGTATTATTGTGACAAATTCTGATAACATTGGACTTGAGGGAGTAAATGTAACATTAAACGCTTTTAGGGAGGGACTTCCTTTCAATGAGTCGGTAAGTTCTTTTTTACTTACGGTTTGTCTTGTGTTTTTTGCTTTTACAACTATTATAGGATGGAATTATTACAGCGAGAAATGTCTTGAGTATCTTTCCGGAGGAAATAAAAAAATTGTTTCCGCATACAAATATTTATATATATTCGCAGTATTTATCGGACCATTTATGACAGTTTCCGCTGTATGGACCATCGCGGATATATTTAATTCCCTTATGGCTTTTCCAAATCTTATTGCTATTATATTTTTAAATGGAGTTGTTATAAGAGAAACGAAAAAGTATTTTGATAAAAAAAGCAATAAGTTTTAGTAATTTGTTTTATAAATTTTATAAAAACGGCGGATATCGTATAATCTTATTTTTTTGTGATGATGATTTATAGTAATCCGTAAAATTTTTAGTGCGAAACAATAAAAAATTTCTTGATATATCAAGTTCTATTAAATATTTTCTGTCCATTATTTTATTGTTTCACTATACTAGTGTAAATGGGAATTTACAGCAATTTTGGTATTTTATCGGGTTGTTGTATTAAACAGGTCTATTATATTTTCTGCTAGAGAGGTGTTTATTTTGAGTGTTCAATCAGGAAGAAACAGAAGATACAAAGTCGAAAAAGGCAAAAAAATTTACGAAAAAGGAAGACTGAGAAATGAAATTGGGATGATTATTACAGGAAAAGCATATGTTATTGGAGCGTATGGAAAAATACTTTTTGGCTCCGGAACTGTGTTTGGACTTTCCGATATAAAAAGCCAAGATTACCTTTTTGATTGTGTAGCTGAGGAAGACTGCGAAATTCTTGCCTACGGTATTGATGAAAGTCACGACGAGGAACAAATTATAAGTGCAAATAAGCAGTTTGCTGGTCTTATGATTTCATCTGTTACAAAACAGGCTTCTGTTATGGCGTCAGTATATGACGATTTAGCGTCTCAATGCTCTATTTTATACGAGACGCTTGTTGAAAATAAAAAAGATTATCTTGAATATTGTAAAAAATTTTCCGTTGTTCCGGGAGATATTGAGGAAATTGAAATTCAGCCTATTTCGGAAGGCGGAAAAAATGTAACAATAGAAAAAATGGATTATTGTAAAAATCTTAATGGAATTCCGCTTGATATATTAAAAACTTTTTTCTCACAAAGCAGCAATGTGGCATATTTTAATGTTGTTATTATAAGCGAACTTATAAAAGAACTCAACGACGCTATTTTTAATATGCTTGGGTATATTCACAAATATAAAAACGTACTTATCGGAAATGAGAAAAAAGATTTATTTTACAGTTATTCTATCCTTGCTTTTGAGGTTGGCAAAAAGGGTGTTGACATTTCTGTTATATTAAGGGGAATTGACAGAATTATGGAAACTGTAAAAGAAATTCCTCTTATTGAAAAGAGAATTGAGGAAATCGCTGTTACAACGCATAATAAAAGAATGGGGCTTCTTTATAAAGTTCCGGGGGAAGACAGCGAGGAAGACGCTGAAAAAGAATTTAAGCTTCATTTAAGCTATACAAAAGACGAAATAGCAAAAGCGAGAGAAGATATTAAAGGCTCTCTTGAGCATATCTTATCATACGCTAAGCTTGAGCCTGAAAATCAGGATAACTTTATGCGTCTTATTACCTCGTACGGGAATCTGAAAGACTGTCTTAGCGCTGACGAAAACGCGTCAACTATAAGAAAGCAGATTACTAAGGTATTTTATGATATTTATGAGCGTGTTTTCTTCAATTATATTGAGTCGGGCAAAAAAGATACTGTAATAGATATGTTTCTTAATTTTGGTTATATAGATGAAAGGCTTATTGACGAAACTCAGGCTATTGATTTATATTATCTTAATAAATCATCCGGAGATAAAAATGTCTTTATGATGAAAGACTGGCTTACAGCTATTTATACAGGAAAAGAAGAACCATCTAAAAACGATTTTGATATAGATTATCAGGAAAATTTAAGAGAAATTAAAAAGAGCAGTCTTATGACTCCGGAGGAAGAAATAAAATATTTAAATGACCAAAAAGGAAAAGTGATTTATGAAATTCACAATATGTTTAAATCTACAAACAAAATAACTTACGGAAGAATAAGCACTTTCTGTCCTGTTTTATCAAGGCAGAGTTTATGCAACGATGTGCAGAAGGCATATGTTTCTCCGGACAGAATAAACAGTATTATTAAAGAAACCATTAAGGTTGATTACTCATTATTCTACAGAGAGTGCAAATATGATAATGACAAGCTTGAAAACAACAATGAGCGTATTATGAAAGAAGTAAGACCATATTTTATACTTATGCCGAATTTTGGATCAAGATGCATTATGTGGCAGGATATAGCGGGCAGAAAAAAAGATACGCCCGCAAGAATTGTTTTATCTGTATTCAGTATTGAGGATTTAAGCGAATTGCTTATGGAAACTTTTGCCAGATTTAGATGGGAACTCTGCAAGAATATGCAGGGCGTGAGATGGAGCGATATTACAAGTAAATCTCTTACAAGCGAATATTACGATTATCTCCAGTTTTATAAGAAAAATAGGGAACTAAGCGAAAAATCCAAAGAAAAAATTAAAATTATTGTTCAGAAAAAAGGAAACAATTACAAAGAGGTTTTCGCGAATGATTATGTTCAATGGATAAAGTATGAGGCGGAAGGTTCTCCAAGACTTAATTCCTATGTCAGGGATATTATGTTCTCATACTGCCCTTTTCCTAAAAAAATGAGAGACCAGCTTGCCGAAAACCCTATGTACTCAAAGATTGTTAAAAAGTTTGAGAGGGACAGAGAGGCTAAGCTTAAAAGATTTGAGAATGTAAGAGAAAATATTCTTAAAGCAAACGGTGTGCCTGGTGAGGATTTCGATAATAATATCGCGTTTTATAATATGTGACTTTTATGTGGCAAAATCACATATCACGGAAAATTTATAGTAAACGGCAAATTTATTTGCCGTTTACTATAATATGAGAGGTCTGGCTGACGTGATTTGCAATAAAAAATTGTTGACAGAAATAAATTTATTATATAAAATTAAATAATAGGTATAAATTTCAAAATGAGGAAATAAACAATAAAATTTTAATAAACCCGATATGTTCAGAAATTTTTTTAATATGGAAGAAAAAATGAAAAATATATAATGGCAGAGGTAGATAATCTTAATTTTATTGGTAAAAATAATGATTTTATTATGGATATAATGTTATATAATCAAAGAACATATTCTTACAATGAACTTGAAATATTTTTTGATTTATCTCATAAATACTATGATGTTGACGATAACGGGTATTTCTTTGACTGCGGATGTAATATCTTGACAAGCGCAATATATGCTTTATCAAAAAAGCGTAATTTAAAGGCGGTGGCTTTTGAGCCGATAAAAGAAACTTTTAAGTTCGCGCGTATAAATTGTATATTAAATAATATGGAAGATAGGACAACCTTGATTAATACGGCTCTTTCCAACATAAATACCCCTTTGCTAATGGAGTGTTCAGAGGGTGATTATAGGCGGAGTTCAGTTGTTTTTTCGGGGGAGGGGTTGAGTAACATTGACTCTTATGAAAGCGTTAACGCGGTTACCCTTGACGATTGGTGTGAAACGACTAACTTTGACGTAGATAAAATAAATTACATTTGGATTGATGTAGAGGGTTATGAAGGCTATTTAATAGACGGCGCTATAAATATTTTGAAAAAGAAAAAAATTCCGCTTTATTTAGAGTTTGTCAGCGATTTTTTAAAGAAAACAGGCAGTTATGATTTATTGATAAAAAATCTTTCGGAGTTGTATTCTTATTTTATTGTTGTAACTCATTCTTCAAATGAAAAAACTTTTGATTATGAACTAAAGCCTATTAGTGAATTGAATAATTTGGGAGATTCATGTGATTGTAATTTATTTATGGTTCCATAATTACAGCAATTCCGGAACAAACAGAGAAAAGAAAAATATTTTATTAAGTCTTGTATATTCATTCTTTTATTGTTTTTAAAGAGTAAAAGTAATTTCCTGCGTTGTTAAGCCGGTGTTTTTATGAAAAGTACTGTCAATAATTGTTTTGATGTATATTTTGTTGGGAAAGGTAGCTTTTGGTATGAAAAAGGTTTTAATGATTGCGAATCAGTTCCCTCCTATGGGCGGTTCGGGAGTTCAGAGAAGTGTCAAGTTTGTAAAACATCTTCGTGAGTTTGGGTATGAGCCTGTTGTTTTTACAAGAAGTGAAAAAGGAATGCTTCTTAAAGACGAAACTCTTTTAGGCGATATTCCTGAAGGCGTAAAAATTATCCGCACAAAAGCCTATGATTTTACAGAATGGCGGTCGGTTTTTAAAATACCCGGAAAAATATTGGGACTTAAAATTTTTATCCCTGACAGCGCGTGGGTATGGAGCGTTATGTCAAGAAAAGCCGCTGTCAAAGAAATTATTGAGAATGACATAAAAATTGTTTATACCACAAGCGCTCCTTACAGCGACCATTTGCTTGGATTGTATCTTAAAAAAAAGTTTCCCTATATTACATGGGTTGTTGATTTTCGGGATGAGTGGACGAACAATCCTTATGTACTTGACAGTCCTCATTGGTGGTACAGGACAAAAAAAGAAAAAAAGATGGAGGCGGAGGTACTTAACGCCGCTGACGCTCTTATTACAAATACTCCTGTTATGAGAAAAAACTTTATTTTAAATAACAATCTTTCGGAGGAAAACTTTTTTGTTATTCCAAACGGATACGATGAGGAAGACTTTAAGGAATTTGATTTGAAAAAACCTGTCAATCCAAAATTGACCCTTACTTATACCGGAGCTTTATACGGAAGAAGAAAGCCTGATACATTTTTTAAGGCAATATCGGAACTTATCTCCGAAAATAAAATTGATGGAAATAAAATTTTAATTAATCTTATCGGAAATTATCACAAAGAAAAGCTTCAAAGTCAGATTGATTCTTTTTCTCTTACAAAGCAAATTAATATTGTGGGGTATGTTCCTCACAATGAATGTATAAAAAGACAGCTTGCGTCAGACGTACTTGTGCTTATTGAGGGAACGGGAAGAGGCTCGGACGCTTTTTATACCGGAAAGATTTTTGAATATATGAATACAGGTCGTCCTGTTTTGGCGGTTTTGCCAGAAAACGGCGCCGCGGCTGATTTGGTTAGAAAAACAAAAATTGGTGTTGTGGCTCATACGGACGATGTGGAAGCCATAAAAAAAGCTATATTCGGTTATTACGAAAAATGGTTGGAGGACAGGCTTGATTTTTCTCCTGCCAGAAATGAAATTGAAAAATATGAAAGAAAAGAGCTTACTAAAGAGCTTGCTTCTGTTTTTGATAAATACTGCCGATAATAAATCTTATTTCGGCTTTAAAGAAAATACTGATTAACTTATAAGTGTTTTTACAGCAACTTCCGGAATTTCTGCCGCAAAACAATAAAATAATTTATTGATATCAGGCTTTATTAAAGCTTGTATATATGGTTTTGCCGTAATCAGTGTTTTCCTAAAACCTTTGGGGTGTGATTTTATAATGAAAATACTTCACTTTATAAGCGGAGGAGATACGGGAGGCGCTAAAACTCACGTATTGACGCTTTTGCCAAGACTTATGGACGAGGGCGTTGAAATTGAACTCCTTTGTATTATGGAAGGGGTCTTTACCCGTGAAGCGAGAAAACTTAATATACCTGTAAACATCATTTTACAGAAAAAGCGATACGATATAACAGTTGTTAAAAAAATCAGAAGGTTTATAAACGAAAATAATTTTGATATTGTACACTGCCACGGAGCAAGGGCAAATTATATAGCGGCTTTTATAAGAAAAAAAATAAACGCCGTTATGATTACTACTCTGCACAGCGATTATAAGCTTGATTTTAAGGATACATGGCATAAACAGATGATTTACGCTCCTATTAACTGTTTCGCTCTTAAAAGATTTAAGTATATCCTTACAGTTACTGACGCTTTTAAAAAAATGATGATTAAGCGCGGCTTTAAAAAAGACAGACTTTTTGTTGTATACAACGGAATTAATTTTGATTATAAGCCTTATTTTGTTTCAAGACAGGAGTTTTTTGAAAAACACTGTCTTAGATATGATAAAAATAAAAAATATGTCGGTATAGCGGCAAGGCTTAATGTTGTCAAGGGAATTGACATTTTTCTGAAAACCGCTTTTCTTATATGTGAAAACAAAAAAGATGTGGATTTTATTATTGCAGGCGATGGTGATGATTTTGAAAAGTATAAGTCTGAAATAGAGCAAAAGAAACTTTCTGACAGAATTTTTATGATTGGTCATATTGACGATATGGACAGCTTTTTTAACGCTGTTGATGTAAATATGCTTACCTCTTTAAGCGAAAGTTTTCCTTATGCTCTCCTTGAGGGGGCAAGAATGAAAAAAGCTACGGTAAGTACGGCGGTCGGCGGTATTCCTGAAATGATTCTGGACGGAAAAACCGGTTTTTTGGTTTCTCCGGATAATATAAATGATATTTCTGAAAAAGTTTTGCGCCTTATTTCAGACAATTCTCTCGCTGAAAGCTTTGGACAGGCTTTTTATAAACGGGCGGAGGAAAATTTTTCTGATGTTAAAATGGCGAGAACTCATAAAAATATTTACGAGAAAATTGTAAAGGAGAATAAATAATGAAACTTACAGATAAAAAAGGTAAATTATTTGGAATTATTAATCCTGTCGATTTAATTGTCATTATACTTCTTTTATCTATAGCGGGAGGGGTCTGTTACAGAATTTTTGCTTCTAGAATTAATTCTGGCAATCCTTTGGCAGGAGAAAAAGAAGTATATGTCACTCTTTACGCTCAGCAGCAGATTCCTGAGGTAGCTGATTCTATTAAAAAAGGAGACAGGCTTGTCGCTAATAATCAATATACAAACGCTGAGGTTGTTGAGGTTATTTCTGTAAACCCCGCTGTTACAGTATCACCTAATTCTGACGGAAAGTCTGTAAAATCAGAACACCCTTTATGGAAAGACATAACCATACGTATAAAAGACAAGGTTAATCCGGCAAATGTTATACTTAAAGCCGGCGAACAGGAAATAAGAGTGGGATACCCTTTTATTTTTAAAACACAGACTGTCGAGGCTAATACCAGAATTACAAAAATAGAGTTTGGCGATGATGATGAATAATTTTTTAAAGGAGGCTGTTTATGGGTGAGATTTTGAAAAAAAGTTTTTTACGAGGTATTTTGGTTAAATGTATCAATTTTTTTTCTGATGCCTTTAAACAAAGCGCTTTTAGAAAAATAATTTCTGCCGTTTCGTTTTTTTTCGCCGTTAGCGGAACAAAAGCTGTGATTAAAAGGTATTTTGATAAAAAACCTTTATTTTTTAATTCGGTTTTTTACAGAGGAATTAAATTTATAGGAAAACACGCTGAAAAAGCAGTGGATAAAATAAATTCCGCTGTATCGGAATTATACAATGAAAGTTTTTTAAAAAAGGTTTTTGATTTTTACAAATCAGAAGATACAAATGACAAGCTGGCAGCCGCCGGAATTTTTCTTATGATTGTTTCTTTGTCATTTTTAGTGTTTTCGGTTGTTTTTAACAAAAATGGGGAAACAAGAATTTTTATGTCATGGGCGTTGTTTTTTATAGGAATTTTAGTTGTTTACGCTGGAAGAAGTTTTGAGATTGTAAAGCAAAGCTTTACTTATAAGGCTGTCAAATATATAATTGAGTTGGTGAAAATGTGAGAAAAAAATTTGTTTGGATATTATTACTTACAGGTGTATTTTTTGGTTTAATAACAACTTTTTGGGGAATTTTGCCTTTTTTTGCCATAGCCGGAGTTTTGATTGCCGCGGCGGTAATATTGTCTGATTATGAAAGAGCGACTTATATTTTAGGAGCTTATTCTGTGATTGATTTTGCCATCAGGTCATTTTCTGATTCTTTGGGGGGTATATGGGACGAGCTTTTTTTGATTATGCTTATCGCTTTATGGATTTTTAAATGGATTGTATACAGAAATGAAGAGGGTTTTAAAATGACTCCTCTTGATATGCCTGTATTTATTTTTATAACGGCGATGCTTTTTGTACTTATTGTTAATTCTCCTGATTTTTCCATATCTCTTGAGGGATTTAGGGCGGTTGTGCAATATATATTATGGTATTTTGTTGTAATTCAGCTTTTAAGAACGGAAAAGGGAGCAAGAAATCTTTGTATATTCTTTGTCCTTGTATGTTTTGCACTGGCGCTCCACGGAGTATATCAATACATTGTGGGAGCGGAAATGCCGGCAGGCTGGGTGGATAGCAAGGAACAGGGAGTAAGAACCAGAGTTTATTCTATTTTGGGAAGTCCTAACGTATTCGGAAGTCTTATGACTCTCGCCGCGCCGGTTGCCGTGAGTTTTATATTCTCTATGAGAAAAATACAGAGCAAGGTTTTGTTCGTGTTTATTTCCGCCACTATTATGGCGAGTCTTTTATTTACTTTTTCCAGAGGCGCATGGATAGGGTTTATGATTGCCGTTTTTGTATATGTGCTTATTAAAGACAAAAGGTTCTTTATACCCATTATATTAGGTGCGGTACTTCTTATTGCCTTTGTGCCAAGCGTTGCCAACCGTATTACTTATATGCTCAGTCCCGAATATATAGAAAGCAGTCTAAGAGGAGGAAGGCTTGTAAGGTGGATTACAGGAATAGACATTGTTTCGGCCAATCCGTTTTTAGGAGTTGGACACGGACATTTCGGCGGGGCGGTGGCAATGAATCATGGTATGTCTTATATTGTTGGAATAAATGTTGTAAAAACATTCTATATGGATAATTATTTCCTTAAAACTGCTGTGGAAACAGGTCTTTTAGGTCTTTCAGCTTTTGTTGTACTTATATATCAGATTATTGTAAACAGTATAAGGACGATAAGAATTACATCTGACAAGGCGGTAAAAGAACTTGAAACCGGTATTTTCGCTGGTCTTGTCGGAGTTATATGCCATAATTTTGTTGAGAATATTTTTGAGGTGCCTATGATGACCTCTTGTTTTTGGCTTCTTGCGGCTGTTATGATGCATTTATGGTATATAAATTTTAAAAGAAAGTCTTTAGAGGAAAAACACTCCGTAAATTAAATTGTCGGTTATGGCAGAATAATGAAATAATATGGCAGGGAATTATTATCGGCTAAGTTGTTTTATTGTTTTGCTTTGAAAATTTTGCGAATTGCTGTAATTTATTTGTAATTTGTTTTTGGAAGGGAACCTTATGATTAATATATTGATTGCGGGATACCACGGCTTTGGTAACTGCGGCGATGAGGCGACTTTACAGGCTATGACTGTTAATATCAGGGATATGGCCGGAGATGTCAGAATTACCGCTCTTTCTTATAAACCGGAGCTTACTAAAACTGAATACAATATTGAATCTGTTCAGAGGTTTAACGCGATGCAGGTCTTTAAAGCTATAAGACAGAGCGACATTATTTTAAGCGGAGGAGGCACTCTTTTGCAGGACGGAACAAGTACGCGTTCGCTCTTATACTATCTGAGCATTATTAAAATCGCCAAAATTTTCCGAAAGAGAGTTATGCTTTACGCCAACGGAATAGGACCTGTCAACGGAAAAATTAACAGAAGGCTTATAAAATATGTTGTCAACGGAGTGGATTTTATAACCCTAAGAGAAAGTATGTCCGCGAAAGACCTTGAGGAAATAGGAGTAAAAAAACCGGAAATTCATATTACCGCTGACCCGGCGTTTACCCTGAAACCTGCCGGTGATGAGAGGATTTTTAAAATATTTTTGGACGAGGGTATTCCTCTTGACAAAAAAATTGTAGGTGTTTCTGTGAGAAACTGGAATGGCTCATACGGCAAAGACTATATAGAAAAAATAGCAGGGGTGTGCGACAGATTAGCTAAAGACGGAAAAACTGTTTTACTTATACCTATGCAGTTTTCAAAAGATATTTCTGTATCGGACAAACTTATGGACATTATGAAAGAAAAGTCCTATATACTGAAAAAGGAGTATACTCCAACGGAAATTTTAGGTATTATAGGAAAAGTCGACGTTATATTAAGTATGCGTCTTCATACTCTTATATTTGCCGGTGTTAAAAGAATACCTATGGCGGGTATTATATACGACCCCAAAGTCGAATATTATCTGGACGTCCTTGATATGCCATCAGGCGGAGATATAAGAACGGAAAACATTGATGAAAATAAATTATACGGCTGTATAGACGATATTTTTAATAATTATGACGATTACGTTTTAAAACTTGACGAAAAGGTTAGGGTTCTTGAGAAAAAAGCTCATGAAAATGATATTTTTCTTGAAAAACAGTTGGATTTTATTCGTAAAAAAAAGACAGGAGGATAAAAATGAAAAATAAACTTATATTAACATTTTCTATCGCGGTAATGATGGCCGTTACGGTTTTCGCGGCGGAGCCGGGAAGCGGCAGCGACCCTGTTGTTTCAAAAAGTTATGTGGATGGTAAGATTACAGAACTTCTTACCGCCCTGGAGGCGGGAGGTACTATAAATGTAAGTTCCGGAAGTAAGGCGGACACATCAAAGCTTAAATATATTCCTGTTCATGTTGGAGTGGGGCAAAAGCTTATTGGCGGAGAAGGTACGGAGCTTATACTTCGTGTTGGAAGGTCTTTCGCTGTTGTGCCTACGGAATCTTTAATTGACATTACAACAGGTACAGAGCTTAAGGATAAAGGCGAACTTAAAAAAAACCACGTTGTAATTGTTCCGAGAAATGACGGAAGAGGCGTCAGGGTGGTAGAGGATGCATGGTTTCTTGTAAAAGGAGATTACACAATTCAATAACCGCATAGGGGAGGCGAAATTATGAGTGAATATTCGCGTATACTTGGTGTTAAATTCAACAATATTACCCATAAAGAGGCGGTTGGTCTTTTAGAGTGTTTTCTTGAAGAGGAAAAGTGCCATTCTGTTTTTACCCCTAATCCGGAGATTGTTATGACGGCCAGAAAAGATTCTGAATTTATGGAGATAATTAATAACGCTGAGCTTGTGGTTCCGGACGGAATAGGCGTTGTTATCGCTTCTAAATTTACGAAAGAAAAGCTTAAAGAACGTGTCGCGGGGTATGACCTTGTTCAAGGATTGTTTTCTGAAATAAAAAATAAAAAATACACCGTTTATTTTTTTGGCGGAGCACCCGGCGTTGCTGAACAGGCAAAGAAAAAGATGGAAAAAATTCATAAGGGTATTAAGATTATCGGTGTTTCTGACGGATATTTTGATGAAAAAAAGGAAAAACTTATTCTTGAGGATATTAAAAATAAAAAGCCGGATATACTGCTTGTAGGTCTTGGAGCGCCAAAACAGGAAAAATGGATTAATAAATACAAAGAACATCTTCCGGTAAAAATATGTATTGGCGTTGGAGGCAGTTTTGATACAATGAGCGGAAATGTGAAAAGAGCTCCTAAAATTTTTATAGATTTAGGACTTGAATGGTTTTACAGGCTTTTGCGTCAGCCCGCCAGAATTTTCAGAATGATGAAACTGCCTTTGTTCCTTTTTGTGGTATTGAAAGAAAAATTATTTGGAAGATAATTTACAGTGAAACAATAAGAAAAGGCAAATTCTAATTAAGCCTGATATATCAAGTTTTCTCATTGTTTCGCTGTAAAAATTTTGTGTATTTCCGCAAAAACAAGCAAAACAGACTGTTTTTCTTTTTCGGCTTTAAAAGGAGAATAAGTTTTTATGAAAAATGGCTTTATGGCAAAGGTTTTTGATTATTTATTGATTTTTTTCGGAACACTTTTTATGTCTATAGCGCTTAACGTTTTTTTTGAGCCTAACAATATTGTTATTGGAGGCGCTACAGGGGTAGCTGTAATTATAAAATATTTGACAAAGGGTATTTTTGACGGAGGAATTTCACTTGGCGTATCGAATCTCGCTGTTAATATACCGCTTTTTTTAATCGCTTTTAAAATGTTTGGTGTGAAATTTGTCGGAAAAACCCTTATAGCTACTTTAATGCTGTCGTTTAATCTTGAGCTGACAAGTTTTTTGCCTTCTTTTTACGGCGATTTTATTATTATCTCTATTTTTGGAGGAGTGCTTACAGGCCTTGGACTTTCTCTTATTTTCAGGGCAAGAGCTACAACGGGAGGAAGTGACCTTGCCGCAAGTCTTATACATCATAAGCTAAGACATTATACTATTGCCGTTTTAATGCTTGTAATAGATATTATTATAATTATATGCGGTTATTTTGTATTTGGATTTTCGGCTACGATGTATGCTGTTATTTCAGTGTATATCACAAGTAAAATAATTGACGCTATACTGGAAGGGATTTCTTTTGCTAAAGCAACTTGCATTATTTCAAATAAATCTCAGGAAATCTGTGATATGATTTTTAAAGAATTGGACAGAGGGGTTACTTCTCTTTATGGAAAGGGAATGTTTTCAGGAGAAAACAAAAATATTCTGCTTTGTGTGGTTTCTCAGAAAGAAGTGTTTAAATTAAAGGAAATCGCTAAAAAAGTAGATGACAGCGCTTTTATTATGGTAGCTGATGTAAGAGAGGTTTTGGGCGATGGGTTTTAGTATATTAGGCCTGTCTGGAAGAGATGGCTTTCAGACAGGTCTGTTTTTTAGGTTTTGCCGTGTTGCCGTCGGTCGGCATAGGCATTCGGCTATGCTCTCCCTCCGCCCCCTTGCAAAAATAATTTTTTAGCTCGCTTCCTTTTGTTCATTTTTAAGTTGATTGAATATAAGATTTTATTAAATATCATATATTCATTCTTTTATTGTTTCGCTATAGATAAAGATATGTCCATAGACAAAATAAACAAATTATATGCTTAAATTTTTATCTAATTAGTTTTTAACAAAAAGTTTAGTTCTTTATAGTAATTTGACTCGTAAAAGATTGATTTATAACGGTTGCTTTTATTAAATTTCCACTAAAAAAATAAGATGATATACAAATTTCACAAAGGTTTATTTATTTATTTGTTTATTTAATATATGGTTTATTTCGCTAAAATAAGGTATTATATATATGATGATTACAATAAATTATTTGAGAAATATATTATAATATTTAGCCTAATCATTATTATGATTTTAAGGAGGATTATATAAATGTCAGATTTAAAACTTAAAAAGATTGTAAAAAAATACCCTAATGGTTTTGTTGCTGTTAAAGATTTTAATCTTGAAATCGAAGATAAAGAATTTATAATTTTTGTTGGTCCTTCGGGATGTGGTAAAACTACTACTCTCCGTATGATTGCTGGTCTTGAGGATATTTCGGGCGGAGAACTTTACATAGGCAACGAGCTTATGAACGATGTGCCTCCAAAGGAAAGAGATATTGCCATGGTTTTCCAGAACTATGCTCTTTATCCGCATATGACTGTATATGACAATATGGCTTTTGGTCTTAAACTTAGAAAAATGCCTAAGGATGAAATTAAAAGACGTGTTGAGGAAGCAGCTAAAATTCTTGATATAGCTCACCTTCTTGATAGAAAACCAAAGGCTCTCTCAGGTGGTCAGAGACAGCGTGTTGCTATGGGTCGTGCTATTGTCCGTGAGCCTAAGGTATTCCTTATGGACGAACCTCTTTCAAATCTTGACGCTAAACTCAGGGTTCAGATGAGAACTGAAATATCTAAACTGCACCACAGACTTGCAACTACGTTTATCTACGTTACTCATGACCAGACAGAGGCTATGACGCTTGGTACACGTATTGTTGTTTTAAAAGACGGTATTATTCAGCAGGTTGATACTCCTCAGAATCTTTACAATAAACCTTGCAATTTATTTGTTGCTGGATTTATCGGTTCTCCTCAGATGAATTTTATTGACAGTAAAGTTATTAAAAACGGCACAGATGTTTTATTGGCTTTTGGAGATTACAAGGTTAAGCTTCCTGAATCTAAAGGCAAAGCTCTTATTGAGGGTAAATATATTGACAAGGAAGTTGTACTTGGTATCAGACCTGAAGACATTCATGCTGAAGAAATTTTCCTTAATTCCTCTCAGGAAAGTATTGTAGACGCTCATGTTGAGGTTACAGAGCTTCTTGGAGCGGAGGTAAACTTATACTTACTTATCGGTGGTCAGAACGCTACAGCTAAAGTCAACGCAAGATATGACGCTAAAGTTGGCGATACGGTAAAAGTCGCTTTTGATGTAAATAGAATTCATGTATTTGATAAGGCTACAGAACTTGTTATTACTAATTAATAGTTGTTAAACATAGTTATTATTGTAAAACAATAAAATAATACGTCAACAAATGTATATTAAGCGAATTATTTTGTTGTTTTGAGCTAAAATGTACAGTACTATAACTGTATTTAATTATTAAAAGGGAGGCTGTATTGAAGATTATATTATTCTTTGATGCAGTCTTTTTTTAGAGATAGAAAGTAATTTTCAATCTATAAGTTTTTTTGTGTTTCAGGTAGAGCTTGATTGTAATTTTAGAAACACGTCATAAAATCAATAAGCCGGATAAACAGTGATATTTTTATATTTTATGTCTATATATTGAACTTCTCTATAGTTTGGGACAAAATTTTATTTATAGGAGGAATAAATTAATGGATAATATAGAAAACATAGAATGGGACGAACGATATAACATTGGCGTAAGTAACATTGACAAGGCTCATAGACGTTTATTTTCTATTGTGAAAAGATTGTTTGATACTGTTGAGAAAAATCAAAATAAAAAACATTCTTGTTATGAGGGTATTAAATATTTAAGCAATTATGCAATAACTCATTTTGCTGAGGAAGAGGCATATATGAGGTCAATTGGATACAAAGGCTATGAAAGGCATAAAGAGAAACACGACAAAATGAAAAATGAAATAGTACCTGCTCTTGAGGCTGAATTGGAAGAGGCGGATTATTCCGGTGAAGCGGCGAGTCGTTTCCTTGGAGTATGCTTAGGCTGGCTTACAGGACATACTATGCTTGAAGACCGTGCCATTACAGGTGAAATCGGAGGTAAAAAAATCATTGACATTAATAATGATATTAATACGGAAAAGCCTATTATAGCTGGGGAAAAAGCAACAAAGGAAGAAGAGGAAAAGGTAATTGATGCAGTTGGTGAAATGATTTCTGTTATTATGAAAGAAATGTTTAAGATTGATGCAAAAATTACCGACAGACATTATGACGGAGAATATTTTGGAAAGCCGGCATATTATCGTGCTATTTATAAAAATAAAAAGGGCAGAAAGATAAAAATTCTTATGATTATTGAGGAAAAATTGATTTTAGGTACGGTTGGCTCAGTAATGAATATTAGGTTTAATGTAGTTGATAATGCCGTTTTATCGGCGGCTATGCAGGTTTCTCATCATGTGATGCAAAGCATAAGCCAGCATTCAAAATTAAACAGCAGTAAAAAAGACCCTTTTACTCTTGAACGGGAAAGCATATTGAGCGCAAAACATTTTAATGAAAAATTTGTTGCCAGTTATTTTGATTTTAACATACTTTTTGACACTGAAAAAGGTAAATTTGCTTTATGCGCTAAGATATTGTGAAAGGAATACATATTGAAATATCCACAGTCAGGCAGAAACAGGTAAAGTAACAGAGAAAAAGACTATATAAAGCGAATTAATGATTTCGCTGAAAAAATAATATATCTTTTTATGGAAGTTCATAAAATTTTTAGTGCGAAACAATAAAATAATTACTGGATATTCAGGTTTTATTAAATATTATCCGTTTACCTTTTTATTGTTTTGCTATAAATGTAAATAAGGAGGAAATATATATGTGTAAAAAATTTATATCTTTTATGACCGCGGCAATGATGATGATTTCATCAACTACTGTTTTTGCTGACAGTTCGGTTCTGGTAAAAGTAAACGGCGAGATGGTTGAGTTTGACCAGCCCCCCGTAATTGAGAATGGAAGAACTCTTATTCCTTTCAGGGGGGTTCTTGAAAAAATGGGAATTACTGTTGACTGGGTTTCAGACGATAAAACGGTTATTTGTACAGATGATGAGAAAATTGTTTTTCTTCCTATAGGTCAGACGGAAATGACAGTGGTTTCGGCAGATGAGGAAATAATTGATTTTGACGGGAAAATTGATGGTGAAAAGATTTCTCTTGACGTTCCTGGAAAAATTATAAACGGAAGAACACTAGTGCCTATACGGGCTGTTGCCGAAAGTTTTAACGCTGACGTAAACTGGGACTCCGAAACCAAAACAGTTGAAATTAATACAAGTTCCGATGCAGATGTAAATATGGAAGAACTTGAAAAAAAGACCGAGGACTTTAGTAAAATAATATTACTGTTAAGTGAAAATGTTAATAATTTAGATGATGTTGACGAAAGCGAGTTTAATGAAATGTCAGAAGAATTACAGGATTTTTATGACAATGTTCTTACTCAGGAAGGAATATATGAAAGTCAGGATAAAATTGATGAGATTACAGAAAAGCTTGAATACTTTATAAACAGGTTTAAAGATTTTCTTGTAAGAAATGGTATTGATGTGGAAAATTAAGTATGCGTGAAAAATTATAAAAGAGTTAAAAAATTATAAAAAGAATTTATTTTTTATAATTTTTTGATGGACAGAGGAGAATTTAAGATGAAAATCGGATTTATCGGCGGTGGAAATATGGGCGGGGCTATTATCGGAGGTATAGTGTCTTCCGGTATTTATAAAGCTTGCGATATTTCTGTTGTTGATTTGTTTAAGGAAAATGTGGAAAAGCTTATTTCGAAATATAAAATAAAAGACGGCATAAATAACAAAGAAATTGCCGTAAATTCAGATATTTTATTTTTGGCGGTTAAACCTAATGTTATTGACGAGGTTATTTTAGAGGTCAAAGACTATATAAGTGACGACTGTATTGTCGTATCTATAGCGGCAGGCAAAAGCATTGACTCTCTTTCGTCTTTTTTTGGGGAAAAAGTAAAGATTGTGAGGGTTATGCCAAATACTCCCGCTCTTGTTGGAGAGGGAATGGCGGCCATTTGCAAAAATGACAATGTTTCTGACGATGAGATCCAAAAAATATCTGAGATTTTTAATTGTTTTGGCAAAGCTGAAGTTGTTCCTGAAAAAATGATGGATATTGTTACAGCAGTGAGCGGGTCTTCTCCCGCATTTGTTTATATGTTTATTGAGGCTATGGCGGACGCTGCTGTTCTTGGAGGTATGCCGAGAACTCAGGCGTATAAATTTGCCGCTCAGACAGTTTTGGGTTCGGCTAAAATGGTGCTTGATACAGGTATGCATCCGGGTGAACTTAAAGATATGGTTTGCTCTCCGTCAGGTACTACTATTGAGGCGGTGGCAGAACTTGAAAAACTTGGTATGAGAACGGCTGTTATTGAGGCTGTACGTGTTTGCGAGGCTAAGTCTAAATCTATGGGACTGAAAAAATAAAATATGTTTCTGTTTTGAAAAATTTATTTTGATTATAGTAGACTTCTTTCGAAAGAAGTCTGCTTATAATAAAAGGTATAAAGATATATTTAAAAGCTTTATACCTTTTAAAGTTTATATAAAAATCTATCAAACGATACCGAGGTAACTTAGAATAGGTCTAAAATTTAAAAATCTGTTTTAAACTTTCAAAACTTTTAATATATTGTATAGTCAATCAACTTGAAAAAAGAATAAGTTCGGCGGCTATGATTTCCTCCGTCTTGCGAAAATAATTTTTATCTCGCTTCCGTTTGCTCATTCTCAAGTTGATTGACTATAGTCTGTTTTCAAGTTAATTGACTATAAAAATTATGAAAAATAAATTCTAATAAAATTGTAAAAAATTAATAAAATAGTATATTGTTATTAAAATGTGATTATGTTACAATTATCCGAAAAAGGAGGTCTTTTATGAAGATAGACAAAAAAATATTTATATTACCTTTGTCATTTTGTTTGCTGGCGGTTAATTCTTTAAGCATATACGCAAATAAATATGGTGATATTAATAATGACGGGTATGTAACATCGTATGACGCTTCTTGTGTTGTACAAAATGTACTTAATGAATTTGAATTTACAGATGAGCAGAAAAAAGCCGCTAAGGTAACAAATGGCTCGGAAATTACAATTAACGATGCAGCTGAAATATTAAAAAAAGCTCTTAATAATTCATATGTTTTTCCTGTGGAAAAACCACCTGTGGAAGAACCCCCCGCTGAGGAGTATAAAATTGAATCTGTAAAAAGCAAAGGAAACTCAAAAGTATTGCTTGTATTAAACAGAGCGACAGAAGAACCTCTTGTTTTAAGTGATTTTTCTATCATCTGTACAGGCGGCGGCAAAGATATGACAATAATGGAAGTTTCAACTCAGGATAATATACATTATGAACTTACAACGTCGTATTATAAAGACAATATTTACAATATCGAAGTTACTCTTCCCGGCGGAATACGCTTAGATAAAGATTTTGAGGTGAAAATTGACTGTCCGTATATCTCATCTGTTGAAACAACAAGAAAAAGCGATACTTCTGCTGATTTAACCTATGTTTCAGACGCTCCGGGAAATTTTTATTATCTTCTTGAGAAAAACAGTGACATGAAGCTGGTTTCTGAAATAACGGCAGATGAAATAATAAACAATAATAAAAGCGCTGAAATGGTGGTAGGACCTAACAATATAAATATTGATAATCTTGAAAAAGGTATATCATATACTTTATATTATGTGGCAAAAGACCCTGATGGGAAAACTACTGTTCCCGACAGTGTGAATATTTCTTCAGAGGTTAAGATTGAGGAAGAAAATGAAATTAAAATAGTAAATGTAAAATCATATGACAGGTATTTTGCTATACAGTTAAACAGTCCTACAAAAACAGCCCTTTCAGGGTCAAACTTCAAAGTAACCTGTCCCGCTAACGGAGTGCTTCATACAGCGAACGCTGTAACCACCGATAATATTAACTACAGACTGAATATGCAGGAAGGGTATTTTTACGTAGATAATAACAATATGACACTTGAAATAACCCTTGAGGATGGTTCGGTAATAACAGGTAAGTTTTATGCGGACTACTCGGCGCCTGCGGTGTCGCACAAAGAAATGCTGAGGACAGGGGAAAACAGCGTTGAGTTGGTTATATCTGTAGGTGAGGCCGGAAAATTATATTATATAATTAAAGATGACGTTGCCTCTGATTCAATAAGCGGAAAGGATTCTAAAGAAATATTTGACAATCCTAATAAAAAAAGTGTTGATATTAACTGGGGTTCTAACAAAATAAAGATTGAAGATGAAAATATATCGACAGGCAAATATATTTGTTTTGCTACAGAGGACGGAAAAGGAAACCGGCTTGATTACTATGAATATGAAAAAATACAGGAATACGACCCATCTCTTATTCCGGAAAAAGAGCTGGCTATAGAAAATGTTACAATATTTAATGATGATTATTTTGGCAGAATAATAAAAGTCAAATTCAATGAAAGTGTTGTAGATAAAATTATAGAAAGCAAATATATAGAATTAACAGGACCGAATATTACCGGACGATTACAGTACAGTACGTACTATGATAATCTTAATGATGATGAATTTGCGTTTATGGCGAGCAGTATGCCTAATTTTAAGTTTGCTTCCGGTGAAACTTATAACTTAGTCATAACTGTTGATTATAAAAAAGTTTTCTTTAATTTTATAGCTCCGTAAATACAGATTATTAAATGGTCTATTCTAAAAGTTTTGTTTAAAAGATTAAAAAAGGCAGTCACATTAAGAAATTAACGGGACTGTCTTTTTTTACTTGTTTAAATTTATATTTGAAAGTTTATTGACTAACAGATTTTTTGGGAAAAACAGCAACTGGTGACAATAAGTTTGATGTTTTTGTCTTTTTCTGAAACAAACATTGATTTTTATGATAAAAATAAAAAAGAACTTGACAGTTCTTTTAATATATGGTATTATTAATAAATGTATCAATAAGTGAGAAAATATGGTTTTATTGTTAAAGCAACTCAATATAAATTTAAATGAAAATGCCTGTTTTACAGGGTTTTAAGCTTAATTTAATAAATATTCAATCACTTTTGTTTTTATAGTATAACATATAATTTTGTTAAATTCAACAATTTTTTTTATAAAAATCATAAATTTTTAAATTTACTTTGCTGGTTATGCGGCTCAGTAAAGTACGCAAGCCTGAAATCCGGATTTTAAATTTGTTTTTAATTGCCGGTGGTTTTTTTGTGTTCAACCTTTTGTCTTTTTATTTCATTTTGTCTGTACTCCGCATAAACTTTATTTTGCGGTTTAACTTATACTATTATTTATTAAGGAGTGAAGGTGTCATGGAGAAAAACAGAATACGCCCCGTTAAGCTTGGTGATGTGGTTCGTATGAGTTATTCAAAGATAGACGAAGTTTTGGAGATGCCTAACCTGCTTGCCTTGCAAAAGGACAGCTATGAATGGTTCCTGAGTGAAGGGCTTAGAGAGGTATTTGAAGATATTTCGCCTATATGTGACTACAGCGGGAATCTTGTCCTTGAATTTACTGATTTCGCTTTTGACGCGGAGCCTAAATATGATATACCCGAGTGTAAAGAGCGTGACGCTACTTATGCGGCGCCTTTTAAAGTAAAGGCTCGACTTCGCAACAAAGAAATTGACGAAATTAAGGAACAGGAAATTTTTATGGGAGATTTCCCACTTATGACAGATACAGGCACTTTTGTCATTAATGGAGCAGAACGTGTTATTGTAAGCCAGCTTGTACGTTCTCCTGGCATTTATTATGCTATTGATAAGGATAAGGTCGGAAAAAATCTTTTAAGTTCTACCGTTATTCCCAACAGAGGAGCGTGGATTGAGTATGAAACTGATTCCAATGATGTATTCTATGTAAGGGTGGACAGAACAAGAAAAGTTCCTGTAACGGTTTTAATACGTTCTCTGGGAATAAGTTCTGACGAGGAAATTTTGGAACTTTTCGGAAACGAGCCTAAAATCGCCGCTACAATAGACAAGGATACAACAAAAAACCGTGAGGAGGGTCTTATAGAAATCTACAAAAAAATACGTCCGGGTGAGCCTCCTACGGTTGACAGTTCCGAAACTCTGCTTAATAATATGTTTTATGACCCGAAAAGATACGATTTAGCTAAAGTAGGAAGATATAAATTTAACAAAAAGCTTGCCCTTAAAAACCGTGTAAGGGGATATAAGCTTGCTGAAAACGCTGTTGACCCATCTACAGGTGAGATTATTGCAAAAGAGGGTACTAAAATTACCGCTGAAATCGCTGAAAGCATACAGAATACAGGCGCTCCTTATATATGGGTTGTTGTGGGAGATACATCGGAAGAAAGAAACGTAAAGGTACTATCAAATCTTACGGTTGATATTGATGAGTTTATAAAACCCTACGGACTTAGCGCTAAAGAGCTTAAAATAAAGGAAAAGGTATATTATCCGGCGCTTATGGAGATTATTTCCGCAAACAGCGGCAGGGAAGAAATTAAAAACGCTGTTTTAAACAATATTAACAAGCTTATTCCAAAGCATATCACTCTTGAGGACATTCTCGCTTCTATGAACTATGTTATGCATCTTGACTATGGAATCGGAAACAAGGACGATATTGACCATCTTGGGAACAGACGTATACGGGCTGTGGGAGAGCTTTTACAAAATCAGTTCAGAATAGGGCTTTCAAGAATGGAAAGAGTCGTGCGTGAAAGAATGACAATTCAGGATATGGACGCTATTACCCCTCAGGCTTTAATAAATATCAAGCCTGTTACCGCATCTATTAAAGAATTTTTCGGAAGCTCTCAGCTTTCTCAGTTTATGGACCAAAACAATCCATTGAGTGAGATGACTCATAAACGCCGTCTTTCAGCTTTGGGGCCCGGCGGTCTTTCAAGAGAAAGAGCTGGGTTTGAGGTACGTGACGTTCATTCGTCCCATTACGGAAGAATGTGTCCTATAGAAACCCCTGAAGGACCTAATATCGGTCTTATTAACTCTCTAGCCACATTCGCGCGAATAAATGAATATGGCTTTATTGAGGCTCCTTACCGCATTATTGACAAGACAGGCACTGTTCCAAGGGTTACTGATGATTTTATTTATGTTACAGCGGACGAGGAAGAAACTTATGTTGTCGCTCAGGCAAATGAGCCGCTTAATGAAAAAGGCGAGTTTATAAACGCCAAAGTTTCCGCTCGTCTTGGCGAGGAAAATGTTGAGATGGACGCTGACAAAATCGACCTTATGGACGTTTCGCCGAAACAGCTTGTTTCTGTAGCTACAGCCCTTATTCCTTTCCTTGAGAATGACGACGTAACACGAGCTTTAATGGGTTCTAATATGCAGCGTCAGGCTGTTCCTCTTTTGACTACGGAAGCTCCTGTGGTGGGTACCGGTATGGAGCATAAAACCGCTAAAGACTCAGGTGTTGTTGTAGTCGCTAAACATTCGGGAATTGTTGAAAAAGTGGATGCTTCAGAAATTGTTGTTTTATGTGGAAACGGTTCTAAAGACCGCTATAAAATGACTAAATTTAAAAGAAGCAATCAATCTAACTGTATGAATCAAAGACCTATTGTATTTAAAGGCGATAAGGTTAAAGAAGGTCAGATTATAGCGGACGGTCCATCTACTAAAGACGGGGAACTTGCTCTTGGTAAAAATCCTCTTATCGGATTTATGACATGGGAAGGTTACAACTATGAGGACGCTGTTCTGCTCAGTGAAAAGCTTGTTGCTGATGATGTGTACACGTCTGTTCATATTGAGGAATATGAGGCTGAGGCAAGAGATACAAAGCTTGGGCAAGAGGAAATAACAAAGGATATACCAAATGTTGGCGAGGACGCTTTGCGTGATTTGGACGAAGAGGGTATTATAAGAATCGGAGCGGAAGTTCAGCCAAACGATATTCTTGTGGGAAAGGTTACTCCAAAAGGAGAAACGGAGCTTACCGCTGAAGAACGTCTTTTAAGGGCTATTTTCGGTGAAAAGGCGAGAGAGGTAAGAGATACGTCTTTACGTGTTCCGCATGGTGAAAGCGGTATTATTGTTGATATTAAAAAGTTTACCAGAGAAAATAACGATGAGCTTCCTCCGGGTGTAAATCAGCTTGTACGTGTATATATAGCTCAGAAAAGAAAAATTTCAGTAGGCGACAAAATGGCGGGTCGCCATGGAAACAAGGGTGTTGTTTCACGTGTGCTTCCTGTGGAGGATATGCCGTTTTTACCTAACGGACGCCCCCTTGATATTGTGCTTAATCCTTTGGGTGTGCCATCTCGTATGAATATAGGTCAGGTGCTTGAAATTCATTTAAGTCTTGCCGCTAAGGTTTTGGACTGGAAAGTAGCAACACCTGTATTTGACGGAGCCAGAGAGATAGACATTATGGACACTTTGGAGCTTGCCAATGATTATGCTAATTCCCAATGGGAAGATTTTGAAAGCAAATGGAAAGACGTTCTTGACCCTGAAATTTTTGATTATCTTGATAAAAACAAAGCTCACAGAGAAGAATGGAGAGGCGTTCCAATTAATCATACAGGGAAAATACAGCTTCGTGACGGACGTACGGGAGAAGAATTTGACAATCCTACAACTATCGGTTTTATGCATTATCTGAAACTTCATCACCTTGTCGATGATAAAATTCATGCTCGTTCTACAGGACCTTACTCTCTTGTTACCCAGCAGCCCTTGGGTGGTAAAGCACAGTTTGGCGGTCAGCGTTTCGGAGAAATGGAAGTATGGGCGCTTGAGGCATATGGTGCGTCATACACACTTCAAGAAATTCTGACAGTTAAATCAGACGATATTGTGGGACGTGTAAAAACTTATGAGGCTATTGTCAAAGGAGAAAATATACCCGAACCCGGTGTTCCCGAATCATTTAAAGTACTGCTTAAAGAACTTCAGGCCCTTGGTCTTGACGTGCGTGTTCTTCGTGAGGACGATACGGAAGTTGAGATTAAAGAGGATATTGACGATGACGATATGGGTGTTATTGATGTAAATATTGAGGGAGTCGAAAAAGACGAAGATTTTGAGAATGAAGAAATGAACATTGTCGATTCAGTTTTAAACAATCCGGAACTTCTTGAAAAGCTTGAAATAAATGAGGATGATATTGATATCAGCGATGATGATATACTTATTGACGAGGATGAGAACGATATTGAAATTGATGAAGAGCTTTTCAGCGATTTAGACGACGATTTTGATATTGACACTGATATTGACGCTGATGATGACAGAGATGACGAAGAATAGAAAGGAGAATTTTTGCTATGAGTTCACAAAACGGCGAACAGGCTATAACTTTTGATTATATTAAAATTGGTTTGGCGTCTCCTGAAAAAATTCTTGATTGGTCATACGGTGAAGTTAAAAAACCCGAAACTATTAATTACAGAACTTTAAAACCTGAACGAGATGGTTTGTTCTGTGAGAGAATTTTTGGACCAAGCAAAGACTGGGAATGTCACTGCGGTAAATTTAAAAGAATACGATATAAAGGTATTATATGCGACAGGTGCGGCGTTGAGGTTACAAAAAGCAAGGTAAGGCGTGAGAGAATGGGGCATATAAAACTTGCAGCCCCTGTTTCTCATATATGGTATTTTAAAGGTATTCCCAGCCGTATGGGTATTATACTCGGTATGTCCCCAAGGGCGCTTGAGAAAGTTCTTTATTTTGCCTCTTATGTTGTTCTTGACCCAGGTGAGAAAACAGGTCTTTCTTATAAAGATTTGCTTACAGAGAAAGAATACAGAGATGCCAGAGATAAATACGGGGATACTTTCAAGGTTGGTATGGGTGCCGAATCTATTAAAATACTCCTGCAAAGCATAGACCTTGAAAAAGAATCAGTAGAGCTTAAAAAAGAGCTTAAAAACAGTACAGGTCAAAAACGTGTGCGTATTATTAAAAAACTTGAGGTAATCGAATCTTTCAGGCTGTCAGGGAATAAACCAGAATGGATGATTCTTGATGTGATACCTGTTATTCCTCCTGATTTAAGACCTATGGTTCAGCTTGACGGAGGAAGATTCGCTACATCTGACCTTAATGACCTTTACAGACGTGTAATTAATAGAAACAATCGTCTTCAAAGACTTCTTGATTTACACGCTCCGGATATTATTGTAAGAAACGAGAAAAGGATGCTTCAGGAGGCTGTAGACGCTCTCATTGATAACGGAAGAAGAGGCAGACCCGTTACGGGACCCGGAAACAGAAGCCTTAAATCTCTTTCCGACCTCCTTAAAGGTAAGCAGGGACGTTTCCGTCAGAATCTTCTTGGTAAACGTGTTGATTATTCAGGTCGTTCGGTTATTGTTGTCGGTCCTAATCTTAAAATATATCAATGCGGTCTTCCTAAAGAAATGGCTATTGAGCTTTTCAAGCCTTTTGTAATGAAAAAGCTTGTTGAGGATGGTATGGCTCATAATATTAAATCTGCCAAACGTATGGTTGAAAGACTCCAGACAGAGGTATGGGACGTATTGGAAGATGTTATTAAAGAACATCCGGTTATGCTTAACCGAGCTCCGACTCTTCACAGACTTGGCATTCAGGCATTTGAGCCTGTTCTGGTTGAGGGCCGTGCGTTAAAGCTTCACCCTCTTGTTTGTACAGCGTATAACGCCGATTTTGACGGTGACCAAATGGCTGTTCATGTTCCCTTGTCTGTTGAGGCCCAGGCTGAATGCAGATTTTTGCTCTTAGCTCCGAATAACCTTCTGAAACCATCTGACGGAGAACCTGTTACTGTTCCGTCACAGGATATGGTTTTGGGAATTTACTATCTTACCCTTGAAAAAGACGGTGAAAAAGGAGAAGGCAAGGTATTTAAAGACGAAAATGAGGCTTTGCTTGCTTACGATAATCACGCAATCAGTCTTCATGCTAAAATTAAAGTAAGAAGAACATTTGTAATTGACGGAGAGGAAAAATCTAAAATTGTTGAAACAACAGCAGGCAGAATTATTATAAATGAGATTATTCCACAGGATATAGGATTTGTGGACAGAAGTATTCCGGATAATATATTTAAATATGAAATTGATTTCCTTACCGATAAAAAAGGTTTGGGAAAAATTATTAACAGGTGTATAAACAAGCACAGCGCTACGGAAACAGCGGTTGTCCTTGATAATATAAAAAGTCTTGGATTTAAGTTTTCTACAAGAGGAGCTTTGACTGTTTCCGTATCTGATATGGAAATTCCTAAGGAAAAGTTGGAGTATCTTTCTGAAGCTGACAAAGTTGTTGATAAAATTACAAAAATGTACAGAAGAGGTCTTATGACTGACGAGGAAAGACACGCTAAGGTTATTAAAGCATGGGAAGTAGCCGATGACAAGATTACGAACGCTCTTCTTGCCGGTCTTGGTAAATACAATGATATTTATATGATGGCTCATTCAGGAGCCCGTGGTTCTAACAGACAGATTAAACAGCTTGCGGGTATGCGTGGTCTTATGGCTTCACCATCGGGCGAAACTATCGAACTTCCTATAAAGGCTAATTTCCGTGAGGGACTTTCAGTTCAGGAATACTTTATCTCAGCTCACGGAGCCAGAAAAGGTCTTTCTGATACGGCTCTTCGTACAGCCGATTCAGGTTATCTTACACGCCGTCTTGTTGATGTTTCTCAGGAAATTATTATTCACGAATGGGATTGTGCAGAAGGCTGTGATGAAGTACCGGGTATGTGGGTAAGTGCGTTTATGGATGGACAGGAGGTCATTGAGCCTTTATCTGACCGTATAAGAGGAAGATATGCTGTTGAGGATATTTATAATCCGAAAACAGGAAAACTTATTGTTGAGGCTGATACTATGATTTCTTCCGACCAAGCGGAAGCTGTTGAGGCGGCAGGAATTAAAAGAGTTCATATAAGAACTATACTTTCGTGTCATGCAAGAAAAGGTGTATGCTCAAAATGCTACGGAGCTAATATGGCATCCGGCAGAATTGTAAGAATAGGCGAATCTGTTGGTATTATTGCCGCTCAGTCTATAGGTGAGCCGGGTACACAGCTTACTATGCGTACATTCCATACGGGCGGTGTATCAGGAAATGACCTTACACAAGGTCTTCCTCGTGTAGAAGAACTTTTTGAGGCAAGAAAACCAAAAGGACTCGCTATTATATCAGAAACAGGCGGAAAGGTTACTGTTACGGATACCAAAAAGAAAAGAGAGGTTGTCGTTATAAATGAAAACGGCGATACTAAGGATTATCTTATTCCTTATGGCTCTCGTATAAAGGTTCTCAACGGCGATATTATTGAAGCCGGTGACGAGCTTACCGAAGGAAGTGTAAATCCTCACGATATTCTGAGAATTAAAGGAATAAGAGGAGTACAGGACTATATGATTCAGGAAGTTCAGCGTGTGTACAGACTTCAGGGTGTTGATATAAACGATAAACACATTGAGGTTATTGTAAGGCAGATGCTTAAACGAATCAAAGTTGAGGAAAACGGTGATACAAACTTCCTTCCAGGAAGCCTTATAGACTGGCTTGAGTTTGAGGCGGTAAACAAAGAAATGATTGAGCAGGGACTTGAACCCGCAAACGGTTCGCGAGTTTTACTTGGTATTACAAAAGCCGCTCTCGCTACGGAATCGTTCCTTTCAGCCGCGTCTTTCCAAGAAACTACAAGAGTGCTTACAGAGGCGGCTATTAAAGGAAAGGTTGACCCGCTTATAGGTCTTAAAGAAAATGTTATTATTGGTAAGCTTATTCCTGCCGGTACAGGTATGAACACATACAGAAAAATTGACCTTAAACTTATTGACAAAGAAAAGGTTATGGAAGAAGAAACGGAAGATTTAAGCGTATAAATAAAATTAAGATAAAAAAATAAAAGCTTGCTTGTGTATTCGGCAAGTTTTTATTTTTTATATTTTGAAAATTAATTTAGCGTTATACCATTTTTTAACGCAAAATTTTTCAGATTTTTTATATATATTTTATATTGATTTTGTATTTCAGCAAGTTTATCGGTATCAGTTATATTACCATAGTTTTTTACAGTACGTTTATATGCGTTTATTTGATTTAAAATAGTCACAAATTCTTCTGATGCACTTTCGTCAAGAAGATAACGCTTTTGTGTTATTTGATTGATTATTGAGTCAAGTTCATTTGATGTTGACGTATTTTTAGCTTTAGAATATGTTATATCTGTAAGGGTTGTTTCATTTGTGTCAATATCTATAAGACGTTTATCAGCATTCCATTCTACTTTAGCGTCAAACGCCTGTGAAATCGCCCTCAAAGGAATTAGTGTACGATTATTTATGATTTTTGGAGGAACGTCAAGGTTTTTTATGGTTTTGTCAACGGTCATTTTTTTTGAACCTATTTGCATAATAACTGATTTTGTTTTTTTACGGCAGATTATTGTTTTAGTTTTTTCATTCCATTCCACTGACGCTCCGAGGGCCTCTAAAATTGTACGGAAAGGTACTAGGGTTGTACCATTTTCAATTATTGGTTTTTGCTCAAATTGAAGAAATTTACCATTTAACCTGACTTTTATAGGAGGGTCATATTTAGCATAAGCGGGTACGGTAAATAACAGCGTTATAACTGTGAAAAAAGTTATTACTTTTTTTAATATGGACATTATAAAAACTCCTTTACATTAATATTTGTTATTAAAAATATTTTTTTCAGGTTTTTTCTGAAATTGTTATAATACCTCCTAAATTAAAATATGTACAAGGTATAAGTTTTATTACATTAAACTTCTTTAAAAATTTTACATCAATACATAAGAAAGAAAAAAATATTTTATAAGAGTAAAGTGTTAAAAATAAATAAACTAATGGCAGGTGTAAATATAAACTATTATAACATATGAGATACAGAATGTAAATATATAAAAAAGACATACGGAAAGTAAACAATCCTGTATGCCTTTTTTTCTGAAAAAATTAATATGCCTATGTAAGCTAATTATTACTGAATGCCAAGCTGGTCAGCAGACATTTCTGTAATTGTAATATTGTTCTTAGCGGCGATGTCTCTGAATTTTGCGTCAATTTCTGTAACTTTTTTAGTAAGGTCAGAAAAATCAGAATCAGCTGTTAAAGTAGTCATTGTCTGCTGAAGTTCCTGAGCTTCTGTTTGAAGAGCAACAAGTTCTGCCTGAGAGTCAGAGTCTAATTTAGTAGCGTTTTGAGCAATAGCCATAGCTGATGAAGTCATTTTTACAATAGCTTCTTTTGTTTCAGCAGGCATTGCGGCATTTATATCAGCGGCACTACTGGAATTAGAATTATTATCAACAGCAGCAACTGTAGTGTCTTCAACATCAGTTTTGTCATCAATATCAGTTTTGTCATCACTGGCAACAGTAGTAGTTTCAGCAGTAGTAGCCTCAGTAGTAGTAGTTTTGTCATCTCCACCGCAACCTGCTAATAAAGAAAATGATAAAACAGAAACACCTAAAATTGATAAAAATTTTTTCATTATAAAAATCTCCTTAAATTAAAATATAAATTGTGAACAAAGTATGAACTTTATTTATAATGATATTATAGCACATAAAAATTGATATGTAAACAGTTTTTTATAAATTTAAAATTTTATAGTAAAATAATAGAATAATAATGGTATATTTTATATGTTTACAAGGTAATCATACAAATAATTTTATTTTACCCGCTTTAATGTTCTGTAAATTGTTATAAATAGATTAATTTGTTTTGCGAAAAATTTGTTAAATTTAATTTAATTCAATATTATTTTTAGAGGCTATATTTTTAAGTTTAGTAATATAATCATTATATTGTTCAGTAGTTTCATCAATTTTTTCCTGCGAGTTAAATTCAGATGGATTATCATTTATATTTGCTACATATCTATAAATTTCTTTTACAATTAATGAGTATTCTGAATTTGTATCTACCGATAGTTTATTAATCTGAGACTGCATTGTTTCTAATACAGAAGTAAGTTTTTGTGCGGCTTTTTGATTTTCGCTTTCATCAATACCGCCGCAGCCTGTCACTAAAACAAAAAAAGATATACATAGACATAAGGATAAAATTTTTTTCATTTATAAAACCTCCCATATCAGACCTGTTTTAAAATAACCATAATGTACTTTTGGAAATATTTTTCACTATGATTGTTTTAAAAAGGTTATGTTTTTATTAAAAAAGCAACATACAAGAAAATATATAAATAAATCCTGTATGTTGCTTTTTTATGTAAGAAAATTAAAATTTTTGATTATTTTAAATCATTAATATCTAATTCTTTGATTTCAATACCGTTTTTATCAGCAATATCTCTGAATTTTTGGTCTAAAGCCGTCATTTTTTCAATAATTTCTGTATAATCAGAATCTTCAGTCAAAGTTGTGGCAGATGAAGCAAATTCCTGAGCTTCAGCCTGAAGGTCAGCGAGCTCTTTCTGAGAATCAGAATCTAATTTATCCATATTCTGAGCAATAGCCATAGCAGATGATGTCATTTTTTGAGCAGCAGCCTCAGCGTCTTCTTTGCTGGCTCCGCCACAGCCTACAAGTAAAGAAAGTGATAAAACAGAAACACCTAAAATTGATAAAAATTTTTTCATTGTAATATCTCCTTAAAATTAAAATGTGAATAATGTAAATAAATTGTAAACTTATTTATAAAGACATTATAGCACACAAAAATCGGTTTGTAAACATTTTTTTTTAAAATTTAATATTTTTTATAAGTATATAAAATCAATATATTTTTTAAAATTCAACTGTAACATCGATTATTCCGGCAGCATAAGGCGCTATTTCATACTGATTAAAATAAAATACAATTCCTTTTTCAGTCAAATAGAAATTATATTTGTTTATAGTATCAAGAGTTTCTTTTGAATCCTCAAAAAATGATTCAGGCTCGGAATCTATTTTCTCAATAAAGAGTTTTTTTGCTTGTTCGATAATTTCTTCCGAGGTTTTATTAAATAATTTTTTTGATATATCATCCAGAGTTACTTCTTTTTCTGTATCAAGGTCGTATATCTTTGAGGACATCGCATTTGTGGGGTGTGCTCCGCCTGTATACAAAGATACATATTCATTTATTGAAACAAAATTATCTGTTTCGATTATATCATACATAAATATAAATTCATATGGATTAAAGTTTTCACCGAACTCATTACGAAAATCTGTTAATTCTTTTATTATATCATCTTCAGATGAAGAACCAAATACATCTGTAATACTAGCCGAAAAAAGTTCTTTTGCTGTGGTTAATTTACTTTTGATAAATTCTGAGGTTTTTTCGCTTAATTTATCGGTATCAAAGATTACTTCTGAATGAATTAATACATTGCCGTCATTATCTTTCAGGTCATATACATTTGAATTATTCTCTGATTCTGATGTTTCCTGTGACTGATTTTCAGATGATTCTAAAGGTTTGGTTTCTGAAATACCGGATTTTATCTCAACAGTTTTTGTTTCTCCGTTCCAGTTTACGTCAGCTCCAAAGCTTTCGGAAATAGCACGGAGAGGAACAAATGTTGTACCGTCTATAATTTTGGGTGAAACATCAAGAATGATTTTTTTACCGTCTACATCAATTTCATTTGAACCTATTGAAACAGAAACGGTTTTATCGGCTTTTTTACAGGTAATTGTTTTTTCAGCCGAATTCCATAAAACCTCTATTCCCATAGCTTCTGAAACAGCCCTGAAAGGAACCAGAGTTCTGCCGTTTTCAATTACGGGAGCCTGTTCAGATTCAACAGGAGTTTCGTTTACTATGATTTCTATTCTGTCAGAACCAGAGTCTGCGAATATATTAGAGGTCGTAATTTGTGAGAATATAAAAGTTGATGTTAAAAATAAAGAGGTGATTTTTCTTTTCATTTTAATTTACTCCTTATATGTTTATTTTATTTTTTTCAGCGAGTTGCTTTAATTTCTCAGTATATTTTTTTAATTTCTCAACGGCATCGTTGATTTTTTCCTGAGTATTAAGTCTTTGATTGTTTCGGGAAATGAGTTTAATATATTCACTTATTTCCGATGAAAGAGTTTTGTATTCAGATTTTCCTTTTATGAGGTTGTTTTGAAAAGCTTGTTCAAGACGCATATAGATATTTGAAAGTTCACGCTCACAGGAGGTGTATTCTGTTTTATCAAGGGCAGGCGTCTTTTTTGAAACTACATACGATTTCATATCCTCAAGATAAATTCGTATTTGTTTTACATATTCGTCAAATTGCTTTTGTGAGGTAAGTTCTAGGTTGTTAAACGGTGTTTCGGCATAAGTGTAAAAAGACGTATTGGGTGTAATTTTATCACTTGCCTCAGGGTTTTCCTGTACAGAAACAAATAACTCGTTTAAAATATTTATATATTCAGAATAGTCAAATAACACGATATTATTTTTCTTGGCAAAATTTTTTAAATTATCAAGGCATATATTGAATTTATCAGAAATTTTATCCGGCTGAGTTTCGCTGTATTTATAATGGTCTATAAAACAAGATAATATATCAAATTTGATTTTATCAAGTTCCTCAGAGGCTTTATCCTTAAAAAAAGAGGAAATATGAAAAAGAGTAATACAAAGTTCAGATAAATTATTATCCGGACAATAATATTTACGCAAAAAATCAATACAGTTTTTAACGCTTGTTTCTGAATAAATTAAACGGTTGTTTCTTTTAAAAATGTCAGTAACTTTATTTACATACTCTTCTTTTCGAGATTGTGTTTTTTTCATAGCCTCAGGAGTTTGAGTTTCAGCCGTTTTATCGTCTTCCGTATATTTACCGGAGTTAAAATACTCAAATATAAGTTTTTTTGCCTCAATTACAGAATTATCGTCAAAATCCTTTAAATTGGCGATTAGTCTTATATTAACAGCGTTTAACTCATTATCCGGCAGATAATTTGATGCTGTGTAATCATAGCTGTAATTGTCATTTATTCTTATAAAATCAATAATATTTTCATTAGGAATAAATACAGAGCTTGAGTTTAAAATCCTTGACGCTGTATAGTCAGATATATAAGTGATTCCATTTTTAATTTTTGACGGTGAGGCTGTATCTGAATAAACTTGTTTGTTTATTTTGAATGAGTCTGAACCTATTGTCAAAGAAAAGGTGTTTTTTCCATCTGTGCCGTATATTGTTTTTTCAGCAGAATCATATGTTATTATATATCCATTCTGTTCTAAAAATGAACGCAGAGGCAAATAGGTTTCGTGATTGGCGTCGTCAAAAAATACAGGATTATCAAGTTTTATGGCTTTTCCGTTTACAAGTACCTCAGTATCGGAATCAAAGTCAGCGAAAGTATGTACTGATGATAAAAATATCGTTGCTGTAAAAAGTAAAGCAGTTAATTTTTTTTTCATTGCAGACACACTCCTTTTAATCTTTTATTCCCATTTTAGCGGCAAGATATTTCCAATCACCAATAAGCTGATTTATATTTTTTACACAATCTTCTATTTGCAGATTGTTCATACTGATAATAGTGTCAAATGCAGAAGAAAATTCAGGATTATTCTGATTTAATTTAAACAGTTTAGAGTAAGTATCAAGGGTTTTTATATATAAAGCATTATATCGTCCCTGAAAATCAGAATATTTTGGTTTTAATGTTTTACCGTTTGTATCTGCCTCAAGGTCAGAAGCGTTTTTAATAAAATTTTTTAAATATAAAGTAAGATTAAGGTCTGCCTTTATAAGCGGTTTTATATCTATTCTTTCGGCGGGACGAAGTGTTTTTTTGCTTATTCCAAGATTGATATAAATTGTTTTTACTTCTTCAAGAATTTCTTTTGCTTCTTTTTCAGCGGAGGCAAGATTTTCAGAATCAGGCATTAACTTATCAGGGTCGTCTGAAAGGTATTTGTCTTTAAACTTTGTCATTTTTTTGATGTGCTTGTTATACGGTTTTTCCGATAAAGCGTATTTTTCCTTAAATATATAGGGTTTATCAAGAGTATCGTTGATTTCTCTTACTGTATAATTTTCGATATATTTTTCATAAAGGTCTATATCGGACATATAGTCGGCATAATCAGGTATCTTACAGTCGGTTTTTTTTGTAAAGTTCTCAATTTCCGATATTAGAACGTCTATTGAATCTTCTGAAAGATTGAAAACTTTTTTAGCTCTTTTCATTTCGCAGGCATTTATACTGCTGTAGTTTATATTTATTTTTCCGAAAGGCGTATCGGAAGAAGTATCAAAAATTTGGGAAAAATATTCAAAATCTTCCTTGTAATTTTCATATTCCGGTTTTAAAATTTTTGCCAACGACATATAAGAACCTTTATCAAGGCACATTTTATCGTTTATAGCGTAAATATACAAAGACAGTTTTGTAAGTTTTGCTGACAAAACGGCATCCTCTGTATTTACCGGAGAGTATATAAATACAGTCTGGAGTTCGCTGTCCCAGTATACCTCTGAGTTAAAAGCGTGAGAAATGGCTCTTAAAGGTATATAAGTTGTGCCTTCTATAAGAGTGGGAGGAGCATCAAGAAAAACATCGGAATCTTCTGATGATTTCATTATATGGTTATCTATTTCAAAAGTTAAATATATATCATCTTTTGAGCAAATAATTGTTTTTGTTCTTGAATCCCAGTAAACGGCAATATTCATTGAATTTGCTATTTCTCTTAAAGGTACTAAAGTAGTACCGTCTTTTATAATGGGAGCTTTTGTCAAATTCAAAATATTATCGTCAAGCTCCACAATTATTTTATTATTTGAAACAGAATAAGAATAAGCGAATATATTGATATTTACTGACGATAATATTATTGTGAGTAAAACAATAGTTATTAAAAGTTTTGTTGAATATTTTATCATAAAATCACCTTAAAATTTTTTCAAGAATGTCTTTGATTTTTTGTCAAAAGAGATTTAAATACAGCGGAACAATAAAGTAATATGGCAGATTTTTATAAAATCTGATATATTTTATTTCTCTTTAAAAAATTTTCAAATTGCCGTTATACATAGTACTGCTGAAAAAATGGTTTATTAATATGCTTTTCCCCATACCACCATTTTTTCGGCAGGTTTTCCACAGCATACGCATACATCTGATATATGTTCCTGCTCAAAAGGCATACACCTTGACGATGCTCCTGTATCTTCTTTTATTTTGTTTTCACATTCCTCATTACCACACCACATAGCTTTTATGAAACCTTGATTTGTTTTAAGGACATTTTTAAATTCTTCCATATTTTTAGCTTCCGATGTTTTTGAGTTTCTGTGTTTTGTTGCTTTTTCAAGAAGAGATACTTGAATATTGTCAAGAAGAGAAAGAACTTCATCCGCGATATCAGAAAGTTTTACAGTTACTTTTTCACCGGTATCACGTCTGGCAAGAACAGCCTGATTATTCTCTATATCACGTGGGCCAAGTTCTACTCTTATAGGAACACCTTTCATTTCATATTCGCTGAATTTCCATCCCGGAGATTTATCAGAATCGTCAAGACGTACACGGCAGACTTTTGAAAGCTCTTTCATAATTTCAGACGCTTTTTCAAGGACTCCTTCTTTTTTCTGCATTACAGGAACTATTATCACTTGTATAGGAGCGACTTTTGGAGGAAGAACAAGTCCGTTGTTGTCGCTGTGAACCATTATGAGTCCGCCTATAAGACGTGTGGAAACACCCCAAGAGGTTTCGTGAACATACTGAAGTTTATTGTTTTTATCCGTATACTGAATATCAAACGCTTTGGCGAAACCGTCGCCGAAATTGTGGGAAGTACCGGACTGAAGAGCCTTTCCGTCATGCATAAGACTTTCTATTGTATATGTGGATTTAGCGCCGGCAAATTTTTCTTTATCGGTTTTCTTACCTTTTATTACAGGCATAGAAAGAACTTTTTCGCAGAAATCAGCATATTCGTTAAGCTGTGCTATTGTTTCTTCCTGAGCCTCTTCTGCCGTAGCGTGAACTGTATGACCTTCTTGCCATAAAAACTCAAGACTTCTCAGAAAGGGTCTTGTGGTTTTTTCCCAGCGCACAACAGAACACCATTGATTATACAATTTCGGCAAGTCACGGTATGAGTGAACTATATTTGAGTAATGTTCACAGAAAAGAGTTTCTGATGTAGGTCTTACGCAAAGTCTGTCCGTAAGTTTTTCTTCACCGCCGTGAGTAACCCATGCAACTTCCGGCGCAAAACCCTCTACATGGTCTTTTTCTTTTTGAAGAAGACTTTCAGGTATGAACATCGGCATATATACGTTTTCGTGTCCTGTAGCTTTAAATCGTTCATCAAGCTGTTTTTGAATAAGTTCCCATATAGCGTATCCATAAGGACGAAGTATCATACAGCCGCGTACGGAAGAATAATCAATCAAATCAGCTTTTTTTACTATATCTGTGTACCACTGCGCGAAATCGTCTTCCATAGATGTTATCGCGGTAACCATTTTTTCTTTTGACATAATATATATACTCCTTTTTTAAAACTATAGTAATCCACAAATTTTCAGGGCAAAACAATAAAGTAATTCCCTGCTATATCAGGTTTATTAAAATCTAGTTGTTCATTCTTTTATTGTTTCGCTGTAAAGTAATTATTTTTTATAATACAATACACTATATTTTAACACAGTATTGAAATATATTCAATAATTTAGGCTTAAAAGATTTAGAGAAAAATAAAAAAAATTTTATACATAAAGTTATGTATAAAGTTATCAACTAAAATAATATAATGAAACAAGCCTTAAAGGCTTATCAACAAAGTTATCCACTTATCCACTGTTAATAAATAATGAATATTTGTTTTTTTTTGTGAAAAACATTGTTTATAAGTATTATTTTGATAAAAAACACAATATATTGTGTTAATAATAATATAGGAAGGGGATATATAGTTATTTTAAATAAAAAATGACAGTTGGAGGGAACAAAGTTATCAACATATGATTGTGAATAAGTTGATAAGTGTATAAAATATTTTTTAAAGAACGAAATAAAAATTATAGTCAATCAACTTGAAAATGAGAAAAAGGAAACGATATAAAATTTATTTTCGCAAGGCAGTGGAAGAAGAGCGTAGCCGTAGCCTACGCCGACTGACACTAACAAAACGAAAAGCATTTTTATCCGCTGAACTTGTTCAATTTTTAAGTTGATTGACTATATTAAACAGATGAGTTATGAACAGTTTTATGGTAACAGTCTATAGATTTTTACGATAAAAAAATTAAAAAATCAGCGAAAACAATGTTTTTACGCTGATTTTTTATAAATTTACAACAAACCTGTTCAATAACTTATGTGGAAGATGCTGAACAGGTTTGCTATATAAAAAAGTTGTTTTATAAATTATATCTCAATATCAATACTTTTTGATGTTTTATCGGAATTAGCGTCTTCAGACGATGTTTTTTCTTTATCTTCTTTCGGTGTTGTATTAAAGAAAGGATTTTCAGGCTCTTCAACTACCTTATCAGGATCTAAGATATGTCTGAATTCAGCTCCTGTAATTTTTTCTTTTTCTATAAGAAGTTTGGCTGTTTTGTGAAGAACATCTATATTTTCATTTAATATTTTTATCGCCTCGTTATATGATGATTTTATTATTTTATCAATTTCATCGTCAATTATTGAGGCAATTTCCTCACCATAATTTCTTGCGTGTCCTATATCTTTTCCAAGAAATACTTCATTATTATCGTCACCGAATTGAATAGGGCCGAGTTTTTCACTCATACCATAACGCATTACCATTTTTCTCGCAAGCTCTGAAGCTCTTTGTATATCGTTTGATGCGCCTGTAGTAATATCTTTTATAATAATTTCCTCCGCGGCTCTTCCACCGAAAAGAGATATAATTTCTTGAGTCATCTGAAGTTTTGAGCGGTAAGCCTTGTCATCTGATGGAAGCGGCATTGTATATCCACCAGCCATTCCTGTTGGAATTATTGAGATTATATGAACAGGGTCAAGCTCTGATAAAATTTCAAATAAAATAGCGTGACCGGCTTCATGATATGCCGTAATTCTTTTTTCCTTGTCACTTATAATGCGGCTTTTCTTTTCTGTACCTATTCCGACTTTTACAAAAGCTTTTCTTAAATCGTCCATATCAAGCTCTTTTTTATCAAATCTGGCTGCTAAAAGAGCCGCCTCGTTTAAAAGATTCTCAAGGTCGGCGCCTGTAAATCCGGGAGTTGTCTGCGCTACGACTTTCATATCAACGTCAGGACTTATTTTTTTACCTTTAGCGTGAACCTCAAGTATTGCCTCGCGCCCTTTTACATCCGGTGTTCCTACAACAACTCGTCTGTCAAAACGTCCGGGACGAAGAAGAGCTGGGTCTAATATGTCAGGGCGGTTTGTAGCGGCAAGAACTATTACTCCTTCATTTATGCCAAATCCATCCATTTCAACCAAAAGCTGGTTTAACGTCTGCTCACGTTCATCGTGTCCTCCGCCAAGACCGGCACCGCGGCGACGTCCTACAGCGTCAATCTCGTCTATAAAAACAAGGCACGGAGAACTTTTCTTTGCCTGTTCAAAAAGGTCACGCACTCTTGAGGCTCCGACACCAACGAACATTTCAACAAAATCCGAACCGGAAATGCTGAAAAAAGGAACACCAGCCTCGCCGGCAACAGCTTTTGCAAGAAGTGTTTTACCTGTACCAGGAGGGCCTACAAGGAGTACACCTTTAGGAATTCTAGCGCCTATATCAACAAATTTTTTAGGATATTTTAAAAATTCCACTATTTCCTCAAGTTCTGTTTTTTCCTCGTCAAGACCGGCAACTTGCTCAAAAGTTATTTTATTTTTACCGGAAATAGCGATTTTAGCTCTGCTTTTTCCAAAGTTCATAACTTTTCCGCCGCCGCCTTGCATTTGCCTTATGATAAATGTAAGAAGAACTATTGAAATTATAATGATTATTATGGTAGGAAACAATGAAACAAAGATGCTTGTTTTTGCTGAGTCTGCGAAATTTACTTTTAAATCGTAGGAGGGGTTTTCTTTTATGACGGTGTCAACAGTCTGAACAAAAGAATTCATATCGCCTATATTTAAAAGTTCTTTTTTATTATTGCTAAAAGTTACCAGTACTTCTCCCTCGTTGTCACCTTCTGAGTCCTTGCGGATTTCAAGAGCGTAGAGATTAGGGTCTTTTGCCTGAAGCTGTTTTATAAGCTGGTTGTAAAAATAAGGATTGTCGTTAGGCTGTGATGTATCAAAATTTCTGGATATAAGAATTGCCATTATTATGAATAAGAAAATTATTATATACAATCCAAAGCCTTTTAAATAATTATTTTTCAATATATTTCCTCCTTGATTAATATATTTAGTACGTTATTCTCTATAATAACATACAATGGCATTAAATTCAATATTAAAGGTAAAAAATAATTTTAATATTTTTGTTTTTTTTCGACAGTTGGTATAAGCAGTACTTACAGAAATTCTGTAATAGAGAGGATAGGAAAAAATATTTTATAATATTTTTTTATATTTACAGCATTTAAAGACAAAATATTTTTTATCAGACCTGTTCAATAAAGTTCTGAATAAAATATTATTTTCTATTTATATTGAAACTGCTGTAATTCAATTTATAAAGTTAAATCAATAAAGCAAATAAGACCGTTATGAAATATAAAATTGGTAATTCGCTGGATTTGTTCTTTTAGTTATTTTAATATTAATGACAAAATGTCAATAATTTTTAATCGGAATTTTTTAACCTGTTTTCCTTTGTGAGTTCTTCCATACTTATACCAAATAATTTTGAAAATGTTTTTAACTCAATATCAGTAACAAATCTTTTGCCTGCCTCAATTCTCTGTATGGCATTTTTGTCTATATCCAAACCATAAATTTGCAGTCTTTCAGCAAGTATTCTTTGAGAAATTTTCAGACGGCATCTTAAAATGGCTATATTTTCACCACATATATTATTTTTACCGTCTGAAGATTTGTTTATGAACATAATTTTCCTCCTTGTAAATCTATTAAAGCAATTTACAAAATTATTATTTTGCTATAGAAACGCTGATTTATGACAATATATAAAATTAAAATAATAAACAGCAAAACACTTCTAAAATAATCATATTACAAATTATAGCGAAACAATAAAATAATGGACAATTAACCATAATAAACTTTATATATCAAAGAATTTTTTTATTGTTTTGTACTGAAAATTTTGGAATTGCTGTACTGAAAAAATTTTACTGATTTACAAATTATGTATATGTTATAGTCAATCAACTTGAAAATGAGAAAAAGGATTTTTAGCCGCCGAACTTACTTATTTTTAAGTTGATTGACTATATATTTAAATAATGATATTTTGCCGATAACAGCGATAGCAATGTTAAGTCTTCAGGTTGAAGAACTGGTCTTTCGCTGTAGGGTAAATTAATCAGCATTCATTTATAGTATTGCCTTAATTTTTTTTGACATTCAAAGCTTGCCATAATATCTATTTTGTGCTATAATAAATTAAAAATGACATTCACTAAATGTTATTTTTAAGGAAATTTTAAGATGATAGAGTTATAATAGTTTTATCAAAATATCACAAACAGATATTTAATGTTTTAAAATGAGGGGGGGTGTTGTTTTTTCTACTATTATTTGTTTTGTGAATTTTTTACAGAGGAGGGTTTTCATATGAAAGAATTGCATTATATGAAAGTTATATTTTTTTTGGGAGCGTTGTTGTTATGTATAACTTATTTATCTGTGAGATATATAAAATATTATTACTCTAAAAGAAATGACGCTGATTTTGATAAAAGGACATTAGGAGAAATTGGAGTTATTACTTGTATATTTTTTATTGGTGCCATAATGTGTTTTTGCAGTATAGATATTGGTAAAGTTTTAAGTAGTATTTTTAGTATTGAAAGGCAAATAAGCATTTTTTAGCAAATAATTGACTTTATAAATTTTGTAGAAGTTTGCAGAGTTTTCAAGGCATAATAATGAGATAATTTTTTAACAGATTTATTTTAAAATTACGCAATTACAGCATTCCATAGTTTTATGGGTATTTAATAGACTTGTTCTAAACTATCGTAGTATTGCCTGACAAAATTTTTTTTCATACTTTCACTGTTTTTTTGAAAGATTTGAAAAATTACTGTAAAAATCATATCTTATCTGACAAAAAAATTCTTGTTAATTGTGGTTGCCTATTTTATCGAACAGGTCTAATTAAATAAAGCGGAAGGCTGATTTTCAGCTTTCCGCTTTATTTAATTAGACCTGTTTAATAATCTGAGTATAATTATTGATGAATTTGTAAAGCTATGTTACGGCAGTTTAGAACAGGTTACTATATAAGTTTTAGAATAGGATAACATAAATTAAAAGAGGAGAGAATTAAAAAAAATAATCTCTCCTCTATAAGATATTAGTTTTTAAGATTAAACTTAGAAACAGTCGATTTGAATACACTTGACTGACTTGCAAGCTCTTCGGAAGCGGCAGCGCTTTCTTCGGAAGTAGCGGTATTATTTGAAACAACGGTAGCAATCTGATTAATTCCTATATTAATTTCAGAAATAGAATTTGTCTGCTCTTTAGAATCATTTGCGACTTCTATAGAAAGAGTAGATATTTCATCAATTTGAGAAACAATTTTTCTAACCGTATCAGCAGTTCTGTTTACAATTTCACTGCCTTGTTCAGCTTTTTCAAGAGATTCAGCAATAAGAGCAGAAGTTTCTTGAGCAGAAGTCTGACTTCTTGCCGCAAGACTTCTTACCTCATCAGCAACAACGGCAAAGCCTTTGCCGTGTTCACCGGCTCTGGCAGCTTCAACAGCCGCGTTAAGAGCAAGAATGTTTGTCTGGAATGCTATATCGTCAATAACTTTGATAATATTTGAAATATTATTTGAGGATTCATTTATAGCGTCCATAGCGTTAAGAAGGTCTTTCATTTCATCTCTTATGCGGGTAGCGCTTTCCTTAGCGTTATTAGCTAGTTCATTTGATTTAAATATGTTTTCGGTATTTCTTTCAGCGTTTTTAGAAACGAGTCCGATAGTAGCAGTAAGCTCTTCGACAGCGCTTGCCTGTTCAGAAGCACCCTGGGCAAGGGTTGTTGAGGAATCGGCAATGCTCTGAGAACCGATTGCTACTTGTTCTGATGACATAATGATTTCTTTAATAAGCTGATTGAAATTCGAGATAATGAGGTTTAAAGAGTCCTGAATTTCTTTGAAATCTCCAACATACTCGTGAGTTATATCAACATCAAGATTTTGATTTGCCATATTCTTGAGTATATTTGAAATTTCATCTATGTAATCGGACAATACAACTACAGTGGAGTTAATGATTTTAATCATTTCATTAAATTCACCGGAGAATTGAGAGTCGTCTATATGGAAATCGAAGTTTCCTTTAGCGACCTCAGCCAAAGCGTCTTTTGTAGCTCTTATTGGTTTTGATATATTTTGGATTAGACGGGTAAGTGAGTTTATAATAGACGCCCACTGACCTTTAAGTTCATCAAGTTCAATATTTGTATCAAGGTTTCCGTTATTAATATTTTCTGTAATTGTGCTAATAGCACTGTTGATTGAAATAATGTTGTTTTTCATAGTGTCAAGAGATTCATGAATAATGGCTTTATCACCTGTAAATCTTGGAGAGGTATAATCAAAATTACCTTCAGCGTATTGATTGATACTTTCGCTTATTACTTTAAGCTCTTTTGTTGTATCATCAAGCATTGAGTTAATATTTTCAGCTATAACAAGATATTCACCATTATATTTTGAGGTACTGATTCTCTTGTAAATATCACCGTTGTTCATTGATTTAAAAGCGTCATTCATATCATAAACGATATTTTTTATGGTATCAATAAGCATTGCGAAATTGTTTGAAAGCTGACCTATTTCATTTGTGGCATTTGTTCTTAAAACTAGGCTGAAATCTCCCTCAGCGGCTTTTTTAGACATTTCGGTAATACTGTAAATAGATCTTACAATTGATTTAAAAATAATTATCGAAAGAACAACGGAAATAATAAGCGCAAGAATCAGAATAGAAATTGTAATTATTACTGTCATACTTGCGTTTGACGTAATTTCATCTTCCAAAACTATTTGACGGTCTACAGCCGCTTTTCTGATAGCCGCAACATTTGTGTTAGCAGTGGAAATAAGATTTGTCATATCACTGATACAGCTTTCAATAGTTTTATTGTCATTGTTGTTGCAGGCGGTTTGTAAACGTTTTACTATATCATCTGACGGTTTGAAATCATCTAAGAATTTTTGACGAAGATTGTAGAGATTTTGTCTGGCTTGTTCAGTAAGGGCAGGGTCGGTGTCTATGGCGTTTTTATATCTATCAAGTATTTCGTTAATTGTACCCTCCTGAGTAATAATTTCCTCAATGGCCTTATTTACGGAGGAATTGTTATCATATGCTTGTGCCTGAACTATGATGTTTAAAAAATCACTTTTAAAATTGGCGACTTCCAATGAAATTTCACTGGATATATCTTTTCTTGCATAAGCGGTACTTAAGAGAAGGTCGTATTCAGAGTTTACATTGCTTAATGAAATAAAGTTAAATATTCCAATAAATAAAGTAAAGATTACCAAAATAGTTGATAATATGAAAACTTTAGCTTTAATTGAAAGGTTTTTGTAAGAACTCGAGGTCTTACTCATAATTATCATCTCCTTATTAAATTTTATTTTCTAAATACAATTATACTATAATCGGTTAAACAAATCAATAGATAGTTGTATATTAAAACCTGATATTTGTAAAATTTTAATTAGATTTGTTAATGTTGCATAAAAATATGATAAAAAATAAATTTTATATATAGTCAATTATGATGTATTTAAAAGACTGTTTGAAAAATACAGTATATGTAAAAAATCATCGAAAATAAAATTATTATTATTTTCGATGATTTTTTACGTATTATAATCAAGTAATTCGTAATAGGAATAGACTTCTTCCGAAACCTTACAATAATTCCGGAAGAAGTCCATTAAACAGGTTTATTATTTATTTTCAGGAGTGTGCCATTTCCATTTGCTGACCTCAGGAAGGTCGATTCCGTATTCAGCAATATGCTGTTTATGAGAAACCAAAGTGTCACGCATTTTTTGAAGAAGATAAGAGCCTTTGTTTCCAAGTTGAGGCAGATTATTTATAACCGCTTGTACAAGGTGAAAACGGTCTATCTCATTTTGAACACGCATATCAAAAGGAGTTGTTATAGTGCCTTCTTCTTTATAGCCGAACACATGGAGATTACGATTTGTACGGAAATAGGTAAGCTCGTGAATCATTGTGGGGTATCCGTGGAACGCGAAAATAATTGGTTTATCTTTTGTAAACAACGCGTCATAATCAACGTCTGTAAGACCATGAGGATGTTTGGTTGATGGTTCAAGTTTCATAAGGTCTACAACATTTATAAATCTGATTTTAAGCTCCGGCATATTGTCACGTAAAATAGTAACGGCGGCAAGAGCCTCTAAAGTAGGAGTTTCTCCGCAGCATGCCATAACAACGTCCGGTTCGCTGTTTTGGTCGTTGCTTGCCCAGCCCCATATACTTATTCCCTGTGTGCAGTGTTTAACGGCTTGTTCCATATTAAGCCACTGAGGTCTTGGATGTTTTGACGCTACAATAACATTTACATAATTTTTACTTGATATACAATGGTCAAAACAGGAGAGCAGGCAGTTTGTGTCAGGCGGAAGATATATACGTACAACGTCAGCTTTTTTATTTGCTATATGGTCTAAGAAACCTGGGTCTTGATGAGTAAATCCATTATGGTCCTGCTGCCATACGTTTGAGCTTAAAATAAGGTTTAAAGACGCTATTTTTTGACGCCACGGAAGTTCTGCGCATACTTTAAGCCATTTAGCGTGCTGTGCCGCCATTGAATCCACTATACGTATAAAAGCCTCGTAGCTTGCAAAAAATCCATGACGACCTGTTAAGAGATAACCCTCAAGCCAGCCTTCACATATATGCTCGCTTAGCATTGAATCCATTACACGTCCGTCAGGAGCTAAAAATTCATCATTTTCCTGTACTTCTCCGCTCCAGCATCGGTTTGTAACCTCAAATATTTTTCCAAGCCTGTTGGACATAGTTTCATCCGGTCCGAAAATACGGAAATTTCTCGATTCTTCATTAAGTTTTAAAATGTCACGTACATATCCGCCAAGCTCAATCATATCCTGTCCCTCTACAGAACCTGGGAAAGGTACTTCTTTTGCGTATTTTTTAAAGTCCGGCAAACGCAGATTATGAAGAAGCAATCCGCCGTTAGCGTGAGGATTAGCGCTTATCCTTCTGTTTCCCTCGGGAGTAAGAGCTTTAAGTCTTGGAATAAGACGAGCGTTTTCATCAAATAATTCTTCAGGTTTGTAGCTTAAAAGCCAATTTTTAAGAAGCTCTAGATGCTCTTCTTTTTCCATTGTAATCGGAACCTGATGTGCTCTGAAAGAGCCTTCTATATTTTGCCCGTCAACGACTTTAGGCCCTGTCCAGCCTTTTGGTGTTCTTAAAACTATCATTGGCCAAAAAGGTCTTTTAAGATTATTATTTTCACGAGCGTTTTTTTGAATTTCCTTGATTTTTGATACGCAGGTATCGACAGCTTCAGCCATTTTTTTGTGCATATCCATAGGTTCATCGCCCTCTACGAAATGAGGTTCCCAACCGCACCCGTGGAAAAAGCTTTCTATTTCATCATGGGAAATTCTTGAGAAGATAGTTGGATTGCTTATTTTATAACCGTTAAGATGCATAATTGGCAAAACGGCGCCGTCAGTAACCGGATTAAGGAACTTATTTGAATGCCATGCGGCGGCGAGAGGTCCTGTTTCCGCTTCGCCATCGCCTACAATACAAGCGGCGATTAAATCAGGATTGTCAAAAACAGCACCGAAAGAATGAGCTATTGAATAGCCAAGTTCTCCGCCTTCGTTTATTGAGCCAGGGGTTTCGGGAGCGGCATGGCTTGAAATACCTCCGGGAAAAGAGAACTGTTTGCAAAGTTTTTTCATACCTTCGATATCCTGACTTACATTTGGATAGACTTCGCTGTAAGTGCCTTCAAGATAGGAATTTGCAACAAAGAAGTTTCCTCCGTGCCCCGGACCTGATACTAAAATCATATTTAAATCGAATTTTTTTATGGCTCTGTTCATATGGGCATAAATAAAATTTTGTCCGGGAACTGTACCCCAATGTCCAACGATTTTCTTTTTAATGTGTTCTTTTTTAAGAGGTTCACGCAACAGAGGGTTATCAAGAAGATAAAGCTGTGCCGCTGATAAATAGTTGGCGGCTCTCCAGTACGCGTTTAGATTTTCAAAATAATCCTGAGTATTCATTTTGTTTTATTCTCCTTTTCGCTATAGCTTTGCCTGAATACATAATTCTTTGTATTAAGCTACTCTATTTAATTATTACACATAAAAATTTAAAATATTATATAAAAGTTATAATAATATATTTATATTATAATATATAATACTATGCGTTGTCAAATTATCATAGAAACAGCAAAAACTGATATATCCCAAGGTTTGAAAATATAAATTTTATTTTTGTGGTTTACTTTAAGCTGTACTTATATAAAGACAACTTGTATAACCGGTTAAAAAAAAGATACCACAAATATTATTTGCGGTATCAGTTTTTTTATCAGAATAGATTATTTAAATCAATATTTGAGTTTTGAGCGGCTTCGGAATTTTCTTCCTGTATCTGAAGAAATACTTCCTTTCGATGAACAGAAATATTTTTAGGAGCAACAATACCAAGCTTTACCTGTTCACCTTGTATTCCAAGAACAGTAATTTCTATATCATTGCCAATCATTATAGAACTGCCTTTTTTTCTTGTAAGGGCAAGCATTTCTATTCACCTCCGTTTTTTTTCTTTAATTCCTCATAGAAATAATATTTAACAGAATAATCCTCATTTTTTACAACCATTTGTTTTCCTTTTTTTGTTGTAAGGTTAATTACAACAGGAGCTTTCAAATTTACAGACATTTTTGAAACTGTCTGAGGAATAACAACGATATTATAAATAAGAAGGTTATCTTCTTTAACTTCTCCTATAGATTCTAAATCCGAGTCATAAACAAGAGGGTTATAATCCGGAATAATATCGTAAACGTCCATTATGACAAATGATGTTTCAGGGTCTTCTATTGACTGAAGCCAGCAAAAAAGGGGTTTTATTCCGGAATTATCTTCTTGTTGTATTATGGTGAATTTTTTTAAATCCTCGAAAGCGGGAATACCACAGTCAAAGGTATAAATATTTTCCTCATTAATGTCAATATTGCCAAAGTTTTTCGTCTTAATAACCATAGCCAACCACCTTTTATTATAAGAAATCAGCCAGTGTAAGCTGAGTTATGTTCATACCTACTCTTAAAGCTGCTTGATATGAGGCGTTTGCCACATTAAATTTCATTGCTGTATCAGCGTAATTTATATTCTCGTTTTTAGACATAAGGTTTGTGTAATTTACATTATCATCGCCAAGTCTTTCCTGTATAAGATAAATACGGTTCATACGTACACCTAAATTTGTGTGCTGTTCTGTAACTGAGGAATTGAAATTATTTATTTTTGTAATCATTTCCTCAAATTGAGAACGAAGGTTACTGTCAAATGATGCTATTTCAGACTGGGATAATTCTGAGAAAGGTTTTCCTCCAAAATAAGTGTCAATGTCATCATTAGAAAGGGTACCTGACATATAATCATAAACTTTATCAAAATAATGAAGTTCAGAATACATTTCCTCAGTATATACTTCCGGAGCCACAGAGTTTATATCAATATAATTGTTTACACCAACTTCAAGTTTAATACGGTCTCCGGAAACGTGAGTAGCGCCCTCAATGATTTCGCCGGGAATTTTAATGTCAATGTCTACTCCGTCAACAACAAAGTCAAGACCATCTCCCGCGGTATTTTTATCAGCGGTAATATGATTTACGGTAGTGCCGTTTATGAGGTCGACAGATATAGTTATGCTTCCGTCGCCGGTTGAGCCTGACCCGCCTGACGACCCACCGCCTCCCGAGGTAGGAATGCTATGAAGTTGGATTGTTTGTTTATCGGGAGATACAAAAATTTCATAGTCAGTAGCGCTTATTGTATCTTTGAGTTTATCTATAAGGTCGTCTCTCTGAGTTATGACAGATGTATCTCCTCCGGCAATTTGTCCGTTTAAATTAGCTATCTGGTCTAAAATATCGTTTGCCTCTTTAATGGGACCGTTTTGAACTTTATCAAGAACATCATCAATATTTACATAATTACCATCATTATATATTTCTTTGTTCAATGTATTTTTTCCTGTAGCGGCATCTTTTAATATAGGCGGTTTATCTGTCATATATCCTGAAAAAACATATCTGCCCATATATGTTGAGTTTATCTCTGATTCAAGCTGTCCAACATAAGAATTAAACTGATGAAGTATTTTTTTTCGGTCGTCTTCTTTATATTGGTCGCTTGCACCCTGAACGCAAAGCTCACTCATAGATGTGAGAATTGACGTTATATTTTTAAACGCCGACTCAGTAGTTTCCATCCACGAAATACCCTGATTGGCATTTGAGTTATATTGTTCCGTAGATGAAACAATATTTCTGAGTTTCAGCGCGCGGCTTGCGATAATCGGGTCATCAGAAGGCATTTGTATTTTTTTGCCTGACGCCATTTGAGTATAATATTTATCCAAATTGCTCATATTTTTGTTTATGTTTGTGAGCATTGAATTTGTCATCATTATATTTGTAATTCGCATATAAATCCTCCGTTCCTATAATATTACCGCAAATAATATAATTATTTACAGTGTTTCAAAAAATTATTGAAAAACCGGCAACAGAGCGGAAACTGAAAAATGGTCCGCATATCTGTTTATTTTGCCGTAATCTTAAATTTATACGCCAAGTCTGTTTATTAATGTATCATAAACCTGGCTTATGCTTTGCATAAGTTTTGCTGACGCAACATAAAGCTGTTGATATTTAAGCATACTTGTTATTTCCTCATTAAGGCTTACTCCGGAAACAGAAATTCTCTGGTTATCAGTTGAGGTTGTAAGTTCGTCATAGAAATCGTTAAAACTCTGAGCCTGCCTTTTGTCAATTCCAAGTTCGGAGGAAATACCGTTTACATAATCAAAGACATTACCTTCTTTAAAAAGAGAACCGTTATTTCTGATTGTCGTAAATTCTAATATAATTTCATTGTTGCTCTCCTGATTTGGAGGAGCTATACTTGATGTCGCAAGTCTTGAGGAGTCTTTCATAAGAAGGTCGGACATAGAAAAATTAAAAGCCGTTATTTTTGAGTAATCGAGCTTTTCAGGGTCTTCAATACAATTACCGTCCTCGTCTTTGTATGAAAAGAAAAGGTTTCCTTTGTTTCCTTTTTCATCATATCCGTTTATATGACCGGACATACCCTCAATATCAGTGTCATCAAGATGTTTTCCCTCATTGAAAGCTTTGGCGATTGTCTGAACCAAAGTGTTTAATTTATCTACATAATAAGGAATTCCTTTATAATTTTGCGGCTGTGATTTCTTTATATCAGGGTCTGCCGGAGTATCTGTATCAGTCTGTACATTTACATTGCCGTCACGTATGTCAAGAAGTCCTTTGAGTTCACCAGAAAGTCCTCTTGTGTTAAAAGGTATATCGGCAGACCATCTTAAATCATATAATCCTGGAGCATCATCAGGGTCGATTTGTGTATTGGCGTCTCTGGCAACACATTCTATTTTAAAATTATCAAAGTGGTTGACAAAATCCTGACCGTTTATAAGTACAACATATTTTGGTCCGTATTCCGAGTCAATTTCTTTTACTTCTGTATTAACGTACTGAGAAAGTTTATCAACAAGCAATGCTCTCTGGTCACGAAGGTCGTTGGCATTATCCCCGTTAAGCTCATAGGAGAAAATCTGTTTATTCAAACCGACAATCTGGTCGCCTATAGAATTTATTGTCTTTACAAGAGATTGGATTTCATCATTTACATCTCTTTGCTGAGTTCTTAAAGACTGAGCGTAGGCATTTATATTATCTACAAAAGACGATGCGAAATTTATTACGCTTGTTCTGTAGGTTTTATCTCCGGCACTAAATGTAAGTCCGCTTACACTATTCAAGAAATCGTTTATTGAGGAGCTTATACCTGTTGTTGAGAGTTCACTGAAAACCGTTTCCAAAAGTTCAAGCTGGTCATTTTTTTCAGAGTATTCACCGAAAGTTGCTTTTTGCTCCCAATATTTTTTATCAAGATAAAAATCTCTTATTTGCTCTATTCCGTAAACATCGCTTCCTGTGCCGACCATACCTTTTCCGCAGACACCGGGCAGAGGCTCTGAAGCTTTCTGCATAGCGACTTGTCTTGTATACCCTCTTGTCGAAGCGTTTGCTATATTATGAGAAACAACGGAAAGTCCGTTTTTCGCGGTAAACAAAGCGCTTGTAGCGACATTAAACTCAAAAAATGCTGAATTCATTAAAAAACCTCCTTAATCAACGGCCGACAACACCCATATTATTTACAACTTTATCTACCATTGAATCAATTATATTTATAAATTTTGAAGCAGCCTGATAAGCGTACTGATATTTAAGCATATAGGAAAGTTCCTCATCTATGGAAACCCCTGAAAGAGTCTGACGTTTATTATCAACATAAGTCATAAGACCGTTATGCTCGTCATAATATGTACCGGCCTCGTGAACTTCTACTGCTATATCGTCTATTATTGAACGGTAGTAATTATTTACCGAATAGAGATTTCCTTGTTCATCTGTGAAACTGTCTATGTTGTTTTCCCATTTTTTCATAGTATCAAGAATAACGCTTGTATCACCTATTTGACCTGATGGAGAAAGAGCCAGGTGATTATAGCCCTCGGCACTGTCGAGAATTGGGTTTACCTGAATATTTGATGTGGTATAACCTTTATCGTCAACTGTTTTTGTAAAAACGGGAACTCCGTGTTCTCCTAAAAGGTCAACTGTATTTCCGCTTGAAAAAGCGTCATTTATAAGGGTTACAATTCCGTTTACAAGATTATCGAATTTTTTCTGCACATTTGGAATAAGATAATTGTTTACCTCGCTTTCAGGCGTGTCATATTTTCCTATGGTATTTCCTCTTGATACAAGCAGACTTTTTAAAAGACCGCAACAATTTTGAGAACCGCCGTTAAGATTTTCTTTTGTTAAATCTCCGAAAAGAGAAATAGCGCTGTCATCGTCCGCAGAAAGAATATCCTCGGATTTTGAGAAAACAGGCTCGACAAAAGCATATCCCGCCGCCGAGTACTTTAAACCAAGAGTATTAGCGGCATTGTGAGCGAGAAGCTCATGACCGTGGGCTATAATATTTACGCTGCCGTTGGCGGATTCTTTTACTGTTATATCAAGATATGAACTTAATTTATCCAAAAGGAGGTTTCTTGAGTCACGAAAATCATTAGCGTGGTCGCCGTTCATTTCGTGGTATACGATTTTATCGTTTAACTCAGCTATATCTTTTACTATTTTATTTATATCGTCAACGGTAGTTTTTATTTGTCCGTTTAAATTCATTTGATAATTGTAAAGACCGTCTTGTATATCCTGCATTTTATTTACAAATGTTTTACATGTTTCTATAAACGAGCCTCTTGTTTCTATTCCCTCCGGATAAATCGAAAGCTCGTTAAGAGCTTCCCATATGTTATTTACAACATCCTGAGCGGCGTAAGAACTTTCAAGCTCTCCTAAAATATTCTGTACTTCCTGACCTGTTGTATACCTTACGGCATAATAATTTGATGTACTTGCCTCGGCTCTGTAATCAGCGTCAAAAAATTTGTTTCTTATCTGTCTTATCTCACTTAAATCAGTGCCCATTCCTACTTGCAGAAGTCCTACTTTGCTTTCGGAATGGGTTCTATATAAAAAGTCCTGCTGGATATTTCCCTGACGGGTATATCCCGCAGCACCTGAGTTTGCCATATTGTGTCCGGTTGTGGAAAGACCCGACTGAGCGTTTCTTAAACCGCTTACACCTATACTGTAGCTTGACATTGAAGACATATATAAATCCTCCTCTTTACTGTTTTATATCAAAAAGCCTGTCGCCGGTCGGAATCTCGTTTCCCAATGTATCACAGTAATAGGGTCTTTTGCTTAACGAGCCTCTTAATAAATTCATTGAAAATTCCGCTTGACTTAATGATTCCTCTATTAACATTCGGTTATGCTCATTTGTTTTTTTCAGTTCCGCAAGAAGCTCTGACGCTTTGTCACGGGCTTTTCTGACATTTTCGGACTCTGCTTGTTTATCAATATACTCAATAAGATTTGTCAAGGTCATATCTTCCGGATTTTTATTTAAAACAAAAGCAATATCAGAAAAAAGCTCTTCTCTTTTTTTATCGAGCTTGAGCGTTTTTCCGACCAAAACATTTTCATCAGCATTTATTTTCTGAAGTTCTTCAATATTATTTTTGATAATAACTTCAAGTTTATCTTTTCCGCTTTTAATTAATTGTTCGTATAAATCGTTCATTTCATCTAAGACGACAATTAATTCATCAATTAAACCTGCCAAACAATCACCTCATTAAATGTAAGATATGATTTTATCCGCGATATCCTCTGCGGAAACATTATATGAGTTGCTGCTGATTTTATTTTTAATATCATTTACTTTATCTTCTCTGACAGACGGAGAGGACATTGCGGCTTTTAAAGCAACTTGAAATTCTTTAGCCTGCTCCGAAACATTAAGCTTATCTTTCTTCTGACTGTCGGAAATTTTTTTCCCCGGAACAATCGGCTTGGCCTCATAAGCTTTATATACCTGAGAGATATTTGAAATTTTCATAGTTAACACCTGCCTTTTAATGTATTTTCTACGATGAGCGCACCGTAAATGTTATAATTTGCTTAAATTAAAGTTTCTTTATTTTATTATACTCAAATGTATAAAATATTATAAAACATTATGGACAATTAATAAACCGCAAAACAATTTCCAAATGTTTTTTGGTTAAATATTTTTAAAGAAACGCTGATAGTAGATATAAAAAATTATTTTATAATTCGATATAATCTAAAACGCGCAACATCATTTGACAAATCTTATTTTGCCTATCTTTGTCTGATTTTCTTGAAGGACCCGGAAAGTTTTTGCGAAAATCAAATTTCGATTAATAAAAAATTTTTTGTCAATCATTATTACGATGGTTTTAAACAAATCTATTAATCAAAGTTTCCTTAGCTATAAATTATATCGTCATAAAGCGTAAAAAAAATTACACTTTTTTAAAAAAATATTAAACAAAATTAGTATGAGGAGAATGATATTTCTGTGCAAATCTGTACAAGATGCAAAAATGCAGGAAAATATTTGTGACTTGCAAAAATTTAAAAAACAACGGAATATATTCCGTTTATACAAATATTCTTAAAAATGTGAATTATCAGGGAGTTTAAACTCATTTCAATAGTGATAAATCATTATGAGGTTTATATAAAGGAATAAAAAAATAAATTTTTTGATTAAAGGTCTTGCATATTTATGATTTATATAGTAAAATATAGATATGAAATAAATCAGAGTCTTTATAATTATAGTCAATCAACTTGAAAATTAGAAAAAGGAGGCAAGCTAAAATGTATTTTTGTAAGGCAAGGTTGGGAGAGCATAGCCGAATGCCTATGCTGACCGACGGCAACGAGGCAAAAAGGATTTTTATTTGTCGAATGTACTTAATTTTTAAGTTGATTGACTATATGTTATTGTTTTTTTATTGGTATTGTGAGAGACTGTGAATTTATTGTTTTGCACTGAAAATTTTGTGAATTGTTATAATTGTTGTCTATTGATAGTTTATGGAAGGATTGATATTATGAATTTTAATGGTTTACCACCAAAACAGGGATTGTATGACCCTAAGTTTGAGCATGACGCCTGTGGTATTGGTCTTATAGCTAATATTAAAGGAAAGAAATCCCATAGTATTATTGACAGCGCCATTAGGATTTTAAAAAATCTCGCACATAGGGGCGGCGTTGGAAGCGAACCTGATACAGGTGACGGAGCCGGTATTTTAATTCAAATACCTCATAAGTTTATGAAAAAGGTATGTGTTAATGAGGATATAAAGTTACCAGACGAAGGCGAATATGGAGTGGGTATGCTTTTTTTATCCCCTGATATTGAAACAAGAACAAAATCTTTAGAAAAACTCAAAAAAATTGTTGAGCAGGAGGGACAGACTTTTCTTGGCGTAAGGGAAGTGCCGACTTATGCTAAATGTATAGGGAAAAGCGCTAAAGAGGCGATGCCGAGAATAGTGCAGGTCTTTATAAAAAAGGCGGATAATATCAATGCCGGAGTCGGATTTGAGAGAAAACTTTTTGTTATTTTAAAGCGTGCCGAGGCGGATATCAGATTTTGTAAAGAGGTCAGAGACAATTATTTTTATTTCGCCTCCCTTTCATCAAAAACTATTGTATATAAAGGAATGCTTACACCAGAGCAGGTGAACAGATTTTATCTAGACCTTATGGATCTTGATGTGAAAACCGCTGTGGCTATGGTTCATTCACGGTTTAGTACAAATACTTTTCCAAGTTGGGAAAGAGCTCACCCTAACAGATATATTATTCATAACGGCGAGATTAATACTATAAGAGGAAATGTAAATTGGATTAAAGCAAGAGAAAAAATGTTTGAAACAAACGCTTTCGGCGATGATATAAAAAAAATTTATCCTGTTATAAACGAGGATGGAAGCGATTCGGCTATGCTTGATAATTTTATTAATATGCTCATTCTTTCGGGATATTCATTACCTAAAGCGGTTATGATGACTATTCCTGAACCGTGGGAAAATGATTTTTCAATGGCTGACGATAAGAGGGCCTTTTATGAATATTCAAGCTGTATGATGGAGCCATGGGATGGTCCCGCGGCAATAGGTTTTACAGATGGTGTTCGTGTCGGCGCTACTCTTGACAGAAATGGATTAAGACCGGCAAGATATTATGTAACTAAAGACGATATGGTTATTCTTTCTTCTGAAGTTGGAGTTTTGGATATACCTGCGGAAAATATCGTAAAAAAAGACAGACTTGAGCCGGGGAAAATGCTCCTTATAGATACAGAGGAGGGCAGAATAATCGAGGATGACGAAATTAAACAAAGCGTTGTTTCAGAACATCCTTACAGAAAATGGCTTAATGAGAATCTGATTAAGCTTGATAACATTAAAAAGTTTCAGAAACTTTCTCAAAACTGGCACGAGCTTGTGGAAAAAATTAAAAACGAGTTTTTAAAACAGCCTTACGGAGAGCTTGCCGCAAAACGTATTATTGAGCTTGAAAATATATTTGTAAACAGAGAAAATGATTTTGATGAAAAAGAAGAGCTTCTTACAAGGCAAAAGGCTTTTGGATATACATGGGAAGATGTAGATACTACTTTAAGGGGCATTATTGAAACTAAAACAGACCCTGTGTCGGCTATGGGTACGGATATTCCTATTGCTGTACTTTCTGAAAAACCTCAGCTTTTGTACAATTACTTTAAACAGCTTTTTGCTCAGGTAACAAATCCTCCGATAGACGCTATCAGAGAAAAGATTGTTACAAGCACTTTTGTTTATCTTGGAGGAGAAAAAAATCTTTTAAATCCAAATGCTTTTAATTGCAGAAGAATAAAATGCGATACTCCAATACTTACAAACGAACAGCTTGACAAATTAAAATGTGTTAATGAAAAAGGATTTAATTCGGTTACTATTCCTATACTTTACAACGCTAAAGAAAAAGACGGTATGGTTAAGGCAATAGACGATATTTACAAGGCTGTTGATATTGCCATTGAAAACGGCTGTAATATTATTATTTTGTCGGATAAAGGAGTTAATTCCGAAAAGTACGCTATTCCCGCACTTCTGGCATCGTCAGGGGTTCATCATCATCTTATAAGAAAAGGATTGAGAATGAGCGTAAGTATTGTTCTTGAAACAGGTGAGCCGAGAGAGGTACATCATTTTGCTGTACTTTTGGGATATGGTGCTAATGCCGTAAATCCATATCTTGTTTACGAAACGTTAAATGATATGTCGGATAAAGGTTATATAGATGTTTCAGAAAATGACGCTGTTAAAATTTATGTGGATGTTATTACAGGCGGTATTGTGAAAATTATGTCCAAAATGGGAATATCAACAATTCAGAGTTATCAGGGAGCACAGATTTTTGAGGCTCTTGGTATTTCCGAAGATGTTGTTGAAAAATATTTTACGGGAACTGTCACAAGAATAGGAGGGCTTTCGGAAGAGCATATTGAAAAAGAAACAAGAATTCGTCACGAAAAAGCTTTTGATGTTCTTGCCAAAGGAAACGCGTTAGACCCCGGCGGGGATTATAAATGGAGGAGAGGGGGAGAATATCATCTCTTCAATCCTGAATCGGTATATAAGCTTCAAAGAGCCTGTCAAACAGGTGATTACAAGCTCTTTAAAGAGTATACCGCTCTTATGAACGACAGAACGGAACAGCTTTGCCATATAAGGGGGCTTCTTGATATAAGAACTGTTGAAAAGCCTATTAATATAGATGAGGTTGAGCCTGTGGAGTCAATCGTAAAAAGGTTTAAAACGGGAGCTATGAGTTACGGTTCTATAAGTCTTGAGGCACACGAGTGTATGGCTATAGCTATGAACAGGCTTAAAGGAAAATCAAACAGCGGAGAGGGAGGAGAAAATCCTGACAGGTTTATTCCTGATGATAATGGGGATTTACGTTGTTCTGCTATTAAACAGGTAGCGTCGGGACGTTTCGGCGTGACGATACATTATCTTCAAAACGCTGTTGAAATTCAGATAAAAATGGCTCAGGGAGCAAAACCGGGAGAGGGAGGACATTTGCCTGGTAAAAAAGTTTATCCTTGGATTGCCAAGGCAAGAAACTCAACTCCAGGTGTGAGTCTTATTTCTCCTCCGCCTCATCATGATATTTACTCAATAGAGGATTTGGCTCAGCTTATATGTGACCTGAAAAACGCCAACAGGAATGCCAGAATAAGTGTAAAGCTTGTTTCGGAGGCGGGTGTTGGGACTATTGCCGTTGGAGTGGCTAAAGGACGCGCAGACGTTATTTTAATAAGCGGATATGACGGAGGAACGGGAGCTGCTCCACGTACAAGCGTACGTCACGCGGGACTTCCGTGGGAGCTTGGAGTGGCTGAAACTCATCAGGCGCTTCTTATGAATAATTTAAGAAACAGGGTAGTGATTGAAACGGACGGAAAACTTCTTACAGGCCGTGACGTGGCTATAGCGGCTCTTTTAGGAGCAGAGGAATTTGGATTTGCTACAGGTCCGCTTATTACTATGGGATGTGTAATGATGAGAGTCTGTAATCTTGATACCTGCCCTGTAGGGGTAGCTACTCAGAATCCGGAACTCAGAATGAAATTTAAAGGAAAACCTGAGTATGTCGAAAACTTTATGAGGTTTATTGCTCAGGATTTAAGAGAATGGATGGCCAAAATAGGGGTGAAATCCCTTGAGGAAATGATTGGACACGTTGAAAAACTGTCACCTAAAAAGGTTGACAACTGGAAAGCAAAAACGGTAGATTTGACAAGTATTTTATATCAGACAAAAATTTGTACAAACGATAATGAAAGATATTTTAATGTAAAACAAGACCATGAACTTGAGAAAACTCTTGATGTAAATGCTCTTGTAAGACTTTGCGAACCCGCCATAAAAAGCGGAAAGACAGTTGAGGCTAGTATGGCTATTACAAATATAAATCGTGTCGCCGGAACAATTTTATCATCTGAAATAGCAAAAAGGCACGGAGATAACGGACTTGAGGAAGATATGATTAATCTGAATTTCTCAGGCTCTGCTGGTCAGAGTTTCGGGGCTTTCTTAGCCAAAGGAGTTACTATGCGTCTTTTCGGTGACTCAAATGATTATATCGGAAAAGGTCTTTCGGGAGGAAAAATTATTGTTGTTCCCCCAAAAAACGCTGTATTTAAGGCTGATGAGAACGTGATTATAGGAAACGTGGCTTTTTATGGAGCTATTAAAGGAGAGGCATATATAAATGGACTCGCCGGAGAAAGGTTCTGTGTGAGAAACAGCGGTATAAAAGCGGTTGTTGAGGGAATAGGCCAGCACGGCTGCGAGTATATGACAGGAGGAAGAGTCGTTGTACTTGGAAATGTTGGAAGAAACTTTGGAGCAGGTATGTCGGGCGGAGTTGCTTATGTATATAACGCTGATAAAAGTTTTGATGAAAAGTGCAATAAACAGCTTGTTTCTCTTGAGGAGGTCTTATATGATGAGGATTTAAAAGAACTTAAGGAAATGATTGAAAATCATTATAAGTATACTAATAGTGTCAAAGCCAAAAAAATTATTGATGATTTTGATAAAGAAGCGAAGAACTTTGTAAAGGTTATTCCTTTTGACTACAAAAAAGTTATTGAGGAAATAAAGAAATGCACAGAAAATGGTATGTCTGACGAGGACGCTAAAATGGAAGCATTTGAAGTTGTTATAGGAGCGAGAGATACAAGTGAAAGGAGCGCTGTAAATGGGTAAGCCGACCGGATTTATGGAATTTGACAGAAAACTTCCGACGGACAGAAAACCGGAAGAAAGAATTAAAGACTGGAGTGAATTTCATACTCATTTTGACGAAAATGAACTGAAAGAGCAGGGCGCGAGATGTATGAACTGCGGTATTCCTTTTTGTCATACGGGAAAGCCTGTAGAGGGAGGCTGCCCTTTGGGGAATTATATTCCGGAATGGAATGATTTAGTATACAGGGGAAAGTATGACGAGGCTTACAGGCGTCTTATAAAGACAAGTAATTTTCCGGAGTTTACGGGACGTGTATGCCCAGCTTTATGCGAGGGTTCATGTACTCTGGGTATGAACGAGCCTGCCGTTACTGTTAAGAATATTGAGGTTCACATAATTGATAAAATGTTTGAGGAGGGCAAGGTTATTCCAAGAATACCGAAAAAGTCCACTCAAAAAAGAGTAGCGGTTGTGGGTTCAGGTCCATCTGGACTTGCCTGTGCCGATATTCTTAATCAGAAAGGTCATACAGTTACTGTTTTTGAGCGTGCCGACAGAGCGGGCGGATTGCTTATGTATGGTATTCCAAATATGAAACTTGACAAAAAAATTGTACAAAGGCGTATTGATATTTTACAAAAAGAGGGAATTAATTTTGAGTTTAACACTGAAGTTGGTAAAAATTATTCTGTTTCTAAGCTTATAAATGATTTTGATGCGGTAGTTCTTTGCTGTGGAGCTACAAAACCGAGAGATTTAAAAGTTGAGGGAAGAGATTGTGTTAAAGGAGTTTATTTTGCTGTTGATTTTCTTAAAGCGAATACTAAAAGTCTTTTGGACTCTGATTTTCAGGACAGGCAGTATATAAGCCCTGAAGGTAAAGACGTTATAATAATAGGCGGAGGAGATACGGGAACTGACTGTGTGGGTACGGCTATAAGACATAGCTGTAAAAGTGTCACTCAAATTGAGATTATGCCTGAAGCGCCTGATGACAGACTGAAAAACAATCCATGGCCCCAATGGCCCAAAATTAAAAAAACTGATTATGGTCAGGAAGAAAGTATTGAGGTTTTCGGAAAAGACCCAAGAGAATATCTTAATACGGTAACCAAGGTTGTAGCGGACGATGGGGGAAATATCAAAGAGGTTCATACTGTTCAGGTTGAATGGATAAATGACGGTGGAAAAATGATTCCTAAAAATGTTGAAGGAACGGAAAAGGTAAGACCGTGCCAGCTCTTGCTTTTGGCTATGGGATTTACAGGACCGGAAGATACTCTTATTAAACAGCTGTCTTTGGAAACAGACGAAAGAAGCAACGTCAAAGCGGAATACGGTGAATTTGAAACAAATGTTAAAGGTATATTTACGGCAGGGGATATGAGAAGAGGTCAAAGCCTTGTTGTATGGGCCATTCACGAGGGAAGAGAAGCGGCAAACGCCTGCGATAGATATTTGAGCAGATAATATATGCAGTAATGTAAAGAAGTCTAATGAAAAAATGCCGGATAATATAAATTTTTATTATTCGGTATTTTTTTGTTACATTTAACTAAAAGCTGCATATACAGTTATAGCGAAACAACAGAACAGATGATATTTATAGTCAATCAACTTGAGAAATAAATAAGTTCTGCGGCTAGAAATTATTTTTTCCGCATTATTGTCAGTTGGTATAGGACGGCGGGTATGCTTTCCTTCATCTGACTTGTAAAAATAATTTTTATCCCGCTTCCTTTTATCCATTTTCAATTTGACTAACTATAATAAAACCGATATATCAACAAATTCTTATATTGTTTCGCACTAAAAATTCTGAGAGTTTTTATAGAGGTGATTTCATTGGACGATTATGAAAAGTTTTTTAATGAGTTATGCGCTGAGTATTATGAAAAAATATTAAAATACGTGTACTTTAATATTAAAGATGAAACTTACTCCCGTGATATAACACAGAATGTTTTTTTGATTGTATATGAAAAAATCGAATATGTTTTTAAACATCCTAATATTGGAGGTTTTATTTTTCAGACGGCTAAAAATCTTGTCAGACAGCACAAAAGAGAAATTTACAATAAATTGATGATGGAAATAAACGATGAGGATATTATTAATGTAAGTTACAGCACTTTTGAGATTTCAGACTTTCTCGATAAAGAAATAAACGAGTTTGACTATATTTCTGATGTTTTGAATATGCTTACAGATGAAAAAAGAAACTTGTATAACCTTTATTACATAAAAAGGAAACCTATGGAAGAAATAGCTTATGAGCTTGGTATTGGATATTCGGCTGTCAGAATGAGATATGTAAGGCTCAGAAAGGAAATAAGAGATTTGGTAAAAGAACTTGCCGAAAAAAAATTTTAAAAACTTTTGTTACGTTTTTACAAAAAAGTCCATATATAAGTGTAAATATTAATCGATTAAATTTACACAGAAGGAGGTATTTGCTATGAAAAAAAATAAAAATAACCTTGTCGATTTACGTATAAAACTTGATAATGCTATAGATTTGGGAAATATGGAAGAAGTCTATGCTTTGTTAAATGAAATTTCAGATTTTGACAAGGATTTTATTGAACCTGATGATGTATATGAATTCGCGAAGAGCGTAAGATTAAAAGATAAGAAAGGTGGAAATATTATGAAAAGAAAATTTAATTTTAAAAGAACGGTTGTTATAGCTGCGGCGATAGTCGCAGTGGTTGGCATAGGAGTGAGTGGGTCTGCTCTTTTTAAACAGTACAATTTTTCGGACGGAGATAAATTTTATACTCTTTCCGCAGACCAAAATGTTGATAAAGAAGTATTAGATGAGATAGAGAAAAACATTAAAGACGGAAAGACAATAATACCGCCTGAATCCAACGATAAAGAAAGCGGAGCATCAGTTAAAAAGGCAGAGATAGAAAGTTTCTCATCTATTGAGGAAGCGGAAAAACATTTTAGTATGAAAGTATCTACTCCAAATGTTATGCCTGATTTAGAGCTTAAAAGTGTTACAGGTACAAAAACAGATTTCGGAGAAAAAGGTTTATCTGAAATTTGGGCAGTTTATGGCGATATAAACGAAAAATGTTTTGGAATTACCGTTAAAAAGTCGGATTTAGAACCAGAAAATTATATTTTATCAAGTACTGATATGGATAAGGGAAGCCATGACGAGTATGTTTCACAAAAAGGATATAAATTTGATAAATTTAACGAAAGTAATGATACAAAAGAAAAAACAGCTAATATTTATACTACTTTAAAAGACAATTATCAATATTCTTTTGTTTTTTACAACTTTAGTGAAAACGAGATTAAAGAGATTGTGGATAGCTTTGACTTAAGCGAATAAGAAGCTGGGATTGTTTTTAATGAAAATTTTACAGGCTGTCATACTAGAAATTAGTATGACAGCTTTTTTGATTTTATAATTTACGTGCTTATAGTAAAATAAGAAAAAATGAATAATTAAACTTTAATAAGCCTTATATATCAAGGACTAATTTTATTATTTTTGATAAAAGTTATGCGGTAGTTGTAATAACATCTTATGAATAACAGCGGAATTTTTTACAAATTAAATTGCAATATATTGAAATATATGATATAATTACTTTGGGATTTTATATTTTTTTAAATGGGGTATAAGTTATGAGTATTTTAAAAAAAGAGAATAACGCTGACAGAAATAAATTAATTTCTTTAATGCAGTCTGCTTCCGAAGGCAGTTATATTTTATGCGATGAAAATGATTTTAAGGATAAGGAATTAGCTCAGACATACAACGCTCTTATAGATAAATTTTTAAAGTCAGGAAATGAAACCGCTATATCGCTTAATAATTCTATGGAAATTATCGGAAACTGCAATAATGTTCGTACTATGCTTGAAATTGTGGAACGACAGAAAAATAACTTAAATACGGTAACGGATATGGTTATTGATATCGCTGAATCTATAAGTAAATGTGAGGAAATTTTAAATACTATAAGCAATAATACAGACTCTGCTTACAAGACCTCGTTAATTTCAAAAAAAATAATGAACGAAACTTTTTCAAGCGTAAGTCAAAGTTATGGAGCTATTATTATGGCGGTTGACGCAATGAATGGATTTTCGGAAAAGTTTGAGGCAATTAAGGATATTTTAAAAACAGTAAATAATATTGCCGACCGTACACAAATTTTGGCGGTAAACGCTAAAATAGAAGCCAGCCGTTCCTCTGACGGAAAGGGGTTTGCCGTTGTTGCGGGGGAAATCAGTCAGCTGTCAACGGATACACAGACGTCAGTTAGCCGGATGTCAAAGTTTCTTCGTGAAATTCTTGAGGCTATAGAGCAGTTGGTCAATCAGTTTGACGATTTGAAATTATTACTTTCGGTAAGTAATGATTCTGCAAAAGAAACAGAAACATCAGTTATTAAAATGGCTGATAATATGCAAAATGTTATTGAGCAGACTTCAATTTTATATAATCATATGAATATGCAGAATTCCGCTACCAAATCATTTACGGAACATATTGTTATGGTGGCAAAGGATGCCGATTCTCTTGACTCAAATTGTAAACAGCCGGGCAGGGATATGTATACAATAAGCCGTTCTATTGATAAAGTACGTACCAAGTACATAAAAAATCAGAGTTGTCTTTCGGAAAAAGATTTGATTGATATATACAATACTGACCATTTAATATTTACGGGAAGACTTTATAATATGATTGAGGGATTTGAGGAGTTAAAGCTTAAAAATTTAAATCAGCCGAAAAATTGTAAATTTGGAAAGTGGATGCAGAGTTTAAAAGATAAAGAACCTTTGAAAGCAGAGCTGTTTAAACAAGCGGATTATTATCACAATGCTCTTCATGAATTTGCCACAATGTGTTTTAACGCAAATAAGAATGGGGAAAAGGAAAAAGCCTTTGTTTTTTTTGAACAGGCTCAAAAGATTTGTCATAGCTTTTCTTCTGAATTAAATAGATTGAAAAAAAGTTTACAGTAAAAATAAGAGTCAGTAAGTTTTTTATCAAAAAAGGGTTCCTCGTTATGAGGAACCCTTTTTTGTGTCGTAAACAAAAGTATTATAAATGAGTTAGTATTATTATAAGAATATTTATTAAACCCATAAAAATATTAAGCTCTTTCATAATAGCCTACCTCCTTAAAAGTTTTTTAAATTAAATAAAAATATTTAATCTATGTACGGAATTTAAAATCACTTTATGAGGAAGTATTTTGTTTATTACAACATATGCATTATACAATAAAATATTAATTATGTGAATATATGTATTATTATATTTTTTCAGAGATTTTATTGTAATTATATGTAGTTTTATATAAAAAAACAGTATTTTTAATTTTACGGTTTTTTTATTGTAGAAATTAAAATTTTTTTATGTTATAATAAAAAACAAATGATTTTTTTGGAGGTCGAAAACTTGTACGATTATAGGCTGAACGGCAGAACAATTAATGTTTCTGACAAAGAACTTGAAATACAAAAAGATTTTATAAAAAAAATAAAAAAATTGAATGATGATTTTGAAAAAGAAAACAGCCGTAAGAAAACTATGTTTATTTCAACTTTTGGCTGTCAGATGAACGCTCACGATTCGGAGAAAATTGAGGGTATGCTTGGAGAAATGGGTTTTGTCCGTGCGGATGAGGAAAAAAACGCTGATTTTATAATATACAATACCTGCTGCGTCCGTGAAAATGCCGAAAATAAGGTATATGGAAACCTTGGTTATCTAAAACACGCTAAAGAAACAAATCCTTTTATGAAAATAGCTTTGTGCGGATGTATGATGCAGGAAGAAAATGTTGTGGAAACAATAAGAAAAAAATACAGGCACGTTGATATTGTTTTCGGAACATTTAATTTATATAAACTTCCTGAACTTATTTATACAAATATTGAAACAAGCAGTCCTGTGTTTGACATCTGGAAAGAACACAAGGAAATTGTTGAGGATTTGCCAAGTATAAGAAAGTATAAATTTAAAGCAAGCGTTAATATTATGTTTGGGTGCGATAATTTTTGCTCTTATTGCATTGTGCCTTATGTAAGAGGACGGGAAAGAAGCAGGCGTTCTTACGATATTTTAAATGAAGTGAAAAATCTTGCGAAAGACGGCGTAAAAGAAATTACTCTGCTTGGTCAAAATGTTAATTCTTATGGTAAAAGTCTTGACGAGGATATTAATTTTGCTAAGCTTTTGAGAATGGTTAATGAAATTGAGGGGATTGAAAGAATAAGGTTTATGACAAGCCACCCTAAGGATTTATCGGACGAACTTATTTTGGCTATGGCAGAGTGCGAAAAGGTGTGCGGACATATTCATCTTCCTTTTCAGGCGGGAAGTAACCGTATTCTTGAGAAAATGAACAGAAAATATACAAAGGAAAAATATATTGAGATTGTTTCCAAGATTAAAGAAAAAGTTCCTGATGTTGCTGTTACAACGGATATTATTGTTGGATTTCCGGGAGAAACAAAAGAAGATGTTGAAGAAACTATTGATGTTATTGAAAAAGTAAGATTTAATGGGGCATTTACTTTTATTTACTCAAAAAGAACAGGGACTCCGGCAGCGGTTATGGAAAATCAAGTGTCGGAAAAAGATGCTAAAATACAGTTTAACAGAGTGCTTGACGCTCTTAATCCTATTGTTTATGAAAAAAACAAAGAGCATTTGGGAAAAGTATATAAAGTTTTGGCGGAGTCTGTAAGCGGAAATGATGAAAGTTTTATTACGGGCAGACTTGAGGATAACAGCATTGTTCATTTTAAGGCGGAAAAAAATGTTATTGGAAATATTATTGATGTTGAGATTATCGACTGCAAAACATTTTATTTGACAGGAAAGATAATATCGGGGCTACGGTAGTATTACAGTAATTTATGAGTTTTTTTGGAGATAAACGATAATTGTTTCGTTAATAGGAGGAAAAATTGTTATGTCAGTATATGAAAAAGCAAGAGAACTTGGAGAGATGATTCTTGAAACAAAAGAGGGAAAGCGTCTGTATGATGCCAGATTTATTTATCAGGGAGATGACGATGCTAAAAAGGCTTTGACCGAATATATGCAGTATAGAAATATTTTACAGGAGAAAGTACATGATGGAAGTGTTTCTGAAGAACAGCTTCAGGAGGAAATTGGAAAGCTTAACAAAATAGCTGAAAAAGCCAAGGAAAATAAAGTTGTCTCAGAACTTATGGAAGCGGAGGACGAATTTAACAAACTGGTTAATTCAGTTCTTGGAATTTTAAAAGACACTGTTTTGAAAGATGAAGAGGGCGGATGTTCCGGAAATTGTTCTTCATGCGGCGGATGTCACTGAGGAGGGTTTTAAATGGCAAATTACACTCCTATGATGGAACAGTATTTAAAAATAAAAGAAGAATACAAACATTGTCTTTTGTTTTTCAGACTTGGTGATTTTTATGAACTTTTTTTTGATGACGCTGTTACTACATCTAAAGAACTTGAAATTGCCCTTACGGGAAAAAGCTGCGGCGCTGAGGAAAAAGCGCCTATGTGCGGAGTGCCTTATCATTCGGCGGATGTATATATATCAAAACTTATTGAAAAGGGATATAAAGTCGCTATATGCGAGCAGACAGAAGACCCTAAGAAAAGTAAAACTCTTGTTAAAAGAGAGGTTATAAGGGTTATTACTCCGGGTACCGTACTTGACTCAAACGTTTTGGAAGACGGAAAAAACAATTATATAGCTTGTGTATATGAGGGAAAAGGATTTGGATTTTCAGTATGCGATATATCTACAGGAGAGTTTTTTACAACAGAGTTTACTATTGAAAATGAGAACAAAGTTATTGATGAGATAGCTAAATACAATCCATCGGAAATAATATGCAATGATAAGCTTCATATAAGCGAAAGTATAAGCAATATTTTTGATATAAGGCTTAATGTTTATTATGACTGGGCATTTAAGTATTCGGACGCCGCTATAAAGCTGTGCAATCATTTTAAAACGTTTAATTTACTTGGTTTTGGAATCGATGACAAAAATCAGGACTGCGTATGCGCCGCGGGAGCTTTGTTTGAGTACATATCCGATACGCAGAAAAGCAATCTTAGAAATATTTCGGGAATAAAAAAATATTCCGCCGAAAACTATATGGTGCTTGATTTATCATCAAGAAAAAATCTTGAGCTTACATCAAACGCAAGGGACGGAGGAAAAAAGGGTTCTCTTTTATGGACTCTTGACAAAACGAAAACGTCAATGGGCGCGAGGCTTTTAAGAAAATGGCTTGAACAGCCTCTTTTGAACAAAGCTGAAATAGAAAGACGTCTTGAGGGCGTCGGAGATTTTAAAGACAATTCCGCTGACAGAGAAGAAATAAAAGAACTGCTTAATACTATTTATGATATTGAGAGAATTATGGGCAAAGTAACATATAGTACGGTAAATGCCAAAGAACTTCTCTCGCTCAGAAATTCTATTCAGTATCTTCCGTCTTTGAGGGTTTCTCTTAATAATTTCAGCTCTGATATTATAAAAGACATTTATGATGATTTTGATGAACTTACTGATATATATGAACTTCTTTTTAATTCTATAAAAGAGGATGCTCCTTTTTCTGTACGAGAGGGAAATATTATAAAGGAAGGATACAATGAACAAGTAGATAAATTAAGAGAGGCTAAGGAAAAAGGCTCCGGATGGATTTTGAATTTAGAAACTGAAGAAAGAGAGAAAACGGGCATTAAAACCCTTAAAATAAAATATAACAAAGTATTTGGATACTATATTGAAGTTACAAACTCAAATATTTCTCTTGTTCCTGACAGGTACATAAGAAAGCAGACTCTTACAAACTGCGAAAGGTATATTACTCCTGAACTTAAAAATATTGAGGATACTGTTTTAGGGGCGGAAGAAAAAGTTGTTGAACTTGAGTATTCTTTATTTTGCGACATACGTGAAAAAATTGCCGTACATATTGCCAGAATTCAGAAAACGGCTAATTATATAGCTGAGATTGACGTGCTTCAGTCTTTGGGAGAGGCGGCATATTTAAACGGATATATAAAGCCTGAAATTAAAAATGATGATGAAACGGAAATTATTGGAGGCAGACATCCTGTTGTTGAGCTTATGGGAAAAGAAACTTTTATCCCTAACGATACAATTCTTAACGGTACAGATAAAAGGCTTTCTATTATAACAGGCCCTAATATGGCGGGAAAATCAACTTATATGCGTCAGACCGCTTTGCTGTTTGTAATGGCGCAGATAGGAAGTTTTGTCCCTGCGCAGAAAGCATCTTTTGGAATATGCGACAGGATTTTTACAAGAGTAGGCGCGTCGGACGACCTTGCCACAGGACAAAGCACTTTTATGGTTGAAATGAGCGAGGTTGCCAATATACTAAATAACGCTACGGAAAAAAGTCTTCTTATCCTTGATGAAATAGGAAGAGGAACAAGTACTTATGACGGTCTTAGCATAGCGTGGGCGGTTTTAGAGCATATTGCTCTTAAAATAAAAGCGAGGACTCTTTTTGCTACCCATTATCACGAGCTTACAGAGATTGAGGGAAAAATAGACGGAGTAAAAAATTATTGTGTTTCAGTAAAGGAAAGCGGCGACGAGGTCGTGTTTTTAAGAAAAATTATAAGAGGCGGAGCGGACAAAAGCTATGGTATCCATGTGGCCAGATTGGCGGGAATCCCTAAAAATGTAATTGAGCGTTCAAACGAGATTTTACAGTTGCTGATTGAGGGAAATAACAATACCGTAAGACCTAAGACTTCTGTCGGGGAAGATGTGAAATATACGGCGAAACCTTTAAGCAGTGTGAGTTTTGTTACGGAAAAAAATATTGATAAAAATAAGCTTGAAATTATGCTGAAACTTTATGAGGAGATTGATAAGCTTGACGTAAACGAGATTTCTCCTATGGGAGCGCTTCAAAAATTATATGATTTGAAAAATATGCTGAAGAATACTGAAAGTAAAAACAAGGGGTAATTTTTATGAGAGAGATACATATTCTGGACAATAATCTTATTAATAAGATCGCCGCCGGAGAGGTTGTTGAAAGACCCGCATCGGTTGTCAAAGAACTTGTGGAAAACTCAATAGACGCTAAAGCTACGTCTGTTACGATTGAAATTGAGGGCGGAGGAATTGATTTTATAAAAATATCAGATAACGGCGGAGGAATTCCAAAAGAACAGGTGGAAACCGCTTTTACACGTCACGCTACAAGCAAAATAACAAGTTTTGACGACTTGTTTGATATTATGACCCTTGGTTTTAGAGGAGAGGCCCTTCCAAGTATAGCGTCGGTTTCTCATATGGAAATTATTACAAAGACGAAAGAACAACAGACAGGAATAAAAATGGAGATTTCGGGAGGAAAAACTTTAAACCGTTCGGAAATAGGAGCCACGGACGGAACAATAATAACCGTGAAAAATCTTTTTTACAATACTCCCGCAAGAAGAAAGTTTTTGAAAAAACCTTCCGCCGAAAGCGGGTATATAAGTGACGCTATTAACAGAATCGCTCTTGGACACCCTGATATTTCAATCAGATACATAAACAATAAATCAACTGTTACACATACATCGGGAAACGGGGATATAAAAGACTGCGCTTTTCACATATATGGAAGGGAAATATCAAACAGCACCATATATATATCTTTAGAAAAAAACGGATACGGTTTATCAGGTCTTATAGGTATGCCTGAAATATCAAGGGCAAACAGAGTATATGAAAGTTTTTTTATAAACGGAAGATTTATAAAAAGCAAAATTGTATCGGACGCTGTTGAGGACGCGTACAGGGGCAGAATTATGGGAGGAAGATTTCCTGTGTTTATGCTTAATATGACTGTTCCATCAAATACTGTTGATGTAAATGTCCATCCTACTAAACTTGAGGCGAGGTTTTCAGATGAGGATTTTATTTATGAGTTTATTTATGACGCTGTCTATAACGGTCTTAAAGACAAAATACTTATTCCCGGAATTAAACTGAAAGAAGAAAATTCTGATAATGAAATCGCTGAGGCTCTTTTGGAAATGGAGGATACAACAACAAAAAATAAAGCCGATAAAGAATACAAAGTAATGACAGACGATGTACAGAATAAATTCTCTTTTCCGGAAAACCGTGCTGAGATTGCTGAAAAGCTGAAAAGCGAGCTGCTTGTTATTGAGGATACAACAGCTGAAGAAATTAATCTGTTTGATGATGAGAACGATTTTTTGATTGACTATACTTCTGTTAATCAAGGCGGAGTTGTTGCAGTAGGCGAGGAGAATTTTACAGACGGCGCGGATATGGGAAAAATTAAAAAAGATGTAACAAACGACAAAAAAGACTTTACTCGTGAGATTGAAAATGTTACACTTGAAAGTACAGAGAAAGAAAAGTCAAAGGACGATAACCGAAATCTCTTTTTTAAAAATTATAAGATTATAGGGCAGATTTTTAAAACTTACTGGATTGTTGAGCAAGGTGATGAAATTTATATGATTGATCAGCACGCAGCCCATGAGCGGGTTATGTATGATGAATTTGTTGAAAAACTTAGAAACCGGAAAGTATTAAGTCAGAAGCTTATTCAGCCTGTAGCTGTGGATTTATCGGAAACGGAAACACACATTTTTAATGAAAACAGAAAGTTAATTGAGGATTTTGGCTTTGAGATTGAGGAATTTGGTAAAAATACTTATGCTGTAAGAAGTGTGCCATACATTTTTAAAAATCCCGAAAATGTTAATTTTTTTAAGGATATTATAGATATGCTGGGAGATAAAACGTCAGGAAATATTTATGACACAAAAACAGATTTGGTTGCTGCTATGGCGTGCAAAGCCGCTGTAAAAGGAAATAATAAACTTGATTACTCTGAGGCGAAAGCTTTGATTGAAAAAATTATTTCTCTTGATAATCCTTTTAACTGTCCTCACGGAAGGCCTACTATTGTTAAAATGACAAAATATGATATTGAAAAATTTTTTAAGAGGGTTTTATAATGAAAATCAGAATTGCGGATATTGTTGATGATTCGATTGTTGATGGGCCGGGGCTTAGATTTGTTGTTTTTGTACAAGGTTGTACCCATAACTGTAAAGGGTGTCATAATCCTGATACTCACGATATTAATGGCGGAAAAATTGTTGATACCGACTATATTCTTGAGAAATTTTATGAAAATCCATTGCTTGACGGAATTACATTATCAGGAGGAGAGCCTTTTTTACAGACAACACCTCTTTCCGTTATCGCTAGGGACATTAAAGAAAAAGGTTTTAATGTGATTGTATATACAGGCTTTACTTGGGAAAAACTTATGGAATATAAAGAAAAATATTATGAGCTTTTAAAATATACCGATATTTTAATCGACGGGCCTTTTGATGAGAATTTAAAGTCTTATGACCTTATGTTTAGAGGCTCTGGAAATCAAAGAGCTATTGACGTTTTTAAAAGTCTTTCCGAAAATAAAGTCGTGCTGTATGATTTTTGATTTATGACAAAAAATTAGGCTTTGTCTGACAAAAAAATCTTTTGTCAATCTTTGTTTCTCAGGCTACTGAACAGGTCAATTATTTCATTGTTTTGTTATAGGGGGATAATTATGAATTTTGATATTCTTATGGTATATATAATAAGTGTTCCGGCAATTTTGATAGCGGTGACAATACACGAATTTACTAAGGCTGCTGTTTCTACGGCTTTAGGTGATATGGCGCCTAAAACTGACAGAAGACTGACTTTAAATCCTTTTAAACATTTTGAGCCTATAGGATTTATTTTTCTTATGTTTTTTGGATTTGGCTGGGGAAAGCCTGTAAGAACATCAGGAGTGTATTATAAAAACCGTACTGCTGGTACAATTATAACATATACCGTTCCTATTTTGGCAGATATTGTTTTTTCGGTTATTTTTACTTTGTGTGTTGGTTTTACTGATGTTTTAATGAGAGATAATCAGGATTTAATACATGCAAGGATATATATACAGCAGTTTTTCTCAATTCTTATAAGATATAATCTAAGTCTTGCGGTATTTAATATTATCCCTGTGGCGCCTTTGTGCGGAAATAGGATTATGACGGCGCTTATGTCCCCGAATAACGCTTTGAAGGCTGCTCATTATGAGAAAATTCTTCAAATTATTCTTGTGATGCTTTTAATGTTTGACATTATAGACGGGTTGTTTTCTCCCTTTATAGACGGGATTTTAAATCTTTATAACTATATGCTTAATGTTATATTTTAAATTTATACGGCTGGCATAAATTTATACAAGGGGAAAAGTAATTAATGTTTTATGAAAAAGTGTCTGTTTAAAGCGGTTTTTAATAAAATGTTTTCCTGAACTGTCAGCATTGCTATAAAATATAAAAGTCAGTTTCAATTATAGGTTATTGGGAGAGTATTTTGACTTTGAGGTAATATTTATGGATATTGAATTTAAATTGGAAACCTTTGAGGGACCTCTGGATTTGCTTTTTCATTTAATTGAGAAAAATAAAATTGATATTTACGATATTCCGATAGGGGAGATTACAAATCAATATATGATGTATATTTCCGATTTATCAAATAAAAATATGGATAATATGAGCGAGTTTCTTCTTATGGCGGCAACGCTTATTGAAATAAAGTCAAATATGCTTTTGCCAAAGGTTCCGCTAAGTGACGATGAGGAGGAAAATGACCCAAGAGAAGAACTTGTAAGAAAACTTATCGAATATAAAAAAGTAAAAATGGCAGCTGAAATTTTTGATGAGAAGCAGCAGTTTGCGGAAGTCTATCTCTTTAAAGCTCCCGACTCGGAAATTATAGACAAAATAAGAGAAAATCAACCTAAGGAAATTTCCGAAATACTCGACGGCATAGACCTTGTTATGCTGTATCAGGCGTTTAGGGACGTATTAAAAAGACAGGATATAAAGAAAGATAAAATAAGAGGCGGATTTAACTCGGTTAAAAGAGATTTATTTACAGTTGAGGATAAAATTCAATATATTTCTGATTTACTTTTTTTAAAAAAAGAGTTTAAGTTTTCTGACGCTTTTAAAAAAGACGCGTCAAAGCAGGAAATAGTTACTACTTTTCTTGCTGTACTTGAGCTTATTAAAATTAAGAAAATTATTGTAAAACAGAATAACAATTTTGACGATATTTTTATTTCGGGAGCTACTTATGAAGCGTCATAAAATATACTTATCTGGAAACCTTTAAATTTTAAGATAAGCGCAAAGTGTCTTGATAATTTTGATTTTATCAAGCTGCGTCCTACTCTTTTATTTTTTTATATGAAAATACAGCACGTTTGGCGGAAAGGTGTTTTATTATGCAGGTTAATGAAATAGAGGCGATTATAGAGGCGGTTTTATTCGCATCGGGAGAGTCTGTTTCTTTTAAGGATATTTCAATCGCCGCAGGAGTTGATATTGATAAAGCGGTTAGTACGGCAAGAAATCTTGCGAAAAAATATAAAGCGGAAAAAAGGGGGATAACCATTATAGAGGTCGGGGATTCCTTTCAAATGTGTACAAATATTGAGTACTTTAAAAATATAAAAAATATTTATGAAACGCCCAGAAAAAAACAGCTTACGCCGTCAATACTGGAAACTCTTGCTATTATTGCTTATAAACAGCCTGTAACAAGGGCTATGATTGAGGAAATAAGAGGAGTAAACTCGGACAGAGCGGTGAACAAACTTGTTGAGTATAATCTTGTATCGGAGAAAGGCAGGCTAAGCGCTCCGGGTAAACCGATACTTTTTGGAACTACAGATGAATTTTTAAAATATTTTGGTTTTACAAATATTGAAGGACTTCCCACGGTTGGGGAAATAGCGGAAAATGACGTTATAGGAGAAATTGAAAAGATGGAAAGAAATAATCACAGCTAAACAGTAAACACAGAAATTATTTTTTTTAAATTAGCCTCACGGAAATCAATTTTTAAAAGCCGTGTGCCGCTGCCTCATATGCGCTAAGTTAAACCGCGGAACGCTGTCTGGCATCTGTAAACCATTTAAAAATGGTTTAGTCCTGAATTTTATAACGCAAAGTATATGATTTGCAAAGTTTTTTTGATTCAATTTGAAAAATTTTATATGATTCATTGAAAAAGCAAAAATTTTTTCTCCGAAATTAAAAAATTGATTTTTATGATTGATTTTTGTTGACATAATATGTTGCCAAAGGAGAAAATCAAAGACATATATAAATTATTTTATCATATATTAAAAATAAGGAGTTTAGAATAGGTTTATTATATAAATAATATATTTTATGATGAAAAATGTCAATATTTTTGGCTATTTTTTTATTTGGAGGATTATCATA
>CATLIG010000004.1 GCA_949948985.1 uncultured Clostridia bacterium
AATTTTATTTAAGAATATAATAAAAATAATTTTTTATTTAAGTTTTGGAGTTATTATTTAATATAAATAAATAATAACAACCAGCTTTTTTATATGATATATAAAATTATAATTCAAATTGAAAAAGTCGATTGTTATTCATCATTAAATAATTTATAAAAATTTTGATAAACTAACATTTTTATTATATACAATTATATCTTAAGATGTCAATAATTTTTTTCATTTTTTATATTAAAATTGGATTTTTAGATTTGTGAAACTGTGCTACAGCGATTTAGAACAGACCTATTACAAAGCACTCCAAAAATCCAATTAAAAACTAACACTTATGTTAATAAATACCTTAAAAGCATATAAACAATTTAAAATGACTTTTTACTTTATAGTAATTTTATTTTCTGTAATTATTGAAAATTTTATAAAAAAGCAACTGACCACTTTAAAAAAACACATTTTGACCATTTTAAAGATGTCAAATAAGCTTTATAATTCTATAAACGCAATAGACCTCCTAGGAAACTAGCAAATTGACAGATAAATGCAGATTTTGCTGATAGGCGAATTAAATTTTCGCCGTAATACTCGCAGTGGTATTTCAAGAAAATTTAATAAAGCATATCGGAAAAAGATGTGCTTAGATGGGATTTTCTATGTTTCCAAGGAGGTCTAATACTAAACCTGTTTAGTAACCTAAGTAATAACGTAGACAAAAGATTTTTTTGACAGACAAAACCTGATTTTTACAGGAATACTTGGAAAGTATTTCAAAAAAACAGGCAAAGTATGGCAGAAAAAGATTGTCATACGATGTTGCGGATATTATTATAGCAAAATAATAAACAACATATTTTAATAAAATATAACATTAATTAAGCAGAATTAAGCAGATTATTTTACTATAAAATTTTCAGTCAAACGGTGTTGCGTTTATTTAAGGAGAAGTCTGATAAGGAGGGTAAATTTATGACAAATGAAATTATAGAAAGGTATAATCTTAATAAAAATCTTGCCCAGATGCTAAAGGGTGGTGTAATAATGGACGTTACAAATCAGGAAGAAGCCACAATAGCAGAAGAAGCAGGAGCAGTTGCCGTAATGGCTCTTGAGAGAGTTCCTTCAGATATAAGAAAAAACGGTGGTGTCGCTAGAATGAGTGACCCAAAAATCATAAAAGAAATTCAACATGCCGTATCCATTCCTGTAATGGCAAAAGCCAGAATAGGTCATATTGCTGAAGCTCAGATATTAGAAGCTCTTGGAATCGACTACATAGATGAAAGCGAGGTCTTAACTCCCGCGGATGATATGTACCATTTAAATAAGTTCGACTACAAGGTACCTTTTGTATGCGGAGCAAGAAATATAGGCGAAGCGTTAAGGCGAATAGGAGAAGGAGCTTCAATGATTAGAACAAAAGGAGAAGCCGGAACCGGCAATATTGTAGAGGCTGTAAAACATATGCGGACAATGATGTCATCAATAAGAAAACTTATGAATATGCCAAAAGAGGAACTTATGACTTTCGCAAAAAATAACAATGCGCCTTACGATATTGTTTTGTATGTTGCCGAAAACGGAAAATTGCCCGTTGTAAATTTTGCTGCGGGAGGAATAGCTACTCCGGCCGATGCTGCACTTATGATGCAGCTTGGAAGCGAAGGTATTTTTGTAGGTTCCGGAATTTTTAAATCCTCTAATCCAAAATTAATGGCAAAAGCAATAGTAAAAGCAACCGCTTATTATAACGACCCTAAAATACTTGCTGAAGTAAGCGAAGGATTAGGAAATCCAATGAAAGGAATTGAGCTTAAAGATATTCCTACGGAAGAACGGCTTGCTGAAAGAGGCTGGTGATAACTATGAATAAAAAAATAAAAGTAGGTGTACTTTCATTTCAAGGTTCCGTAAAAGAGCATATAAAAATTTTAAAAGAGTTTAATAATGTAGAAACTGTAGAAGTAAAAACCATAAAAAAATTAAATGAAATAGACGGGATAATACTCCCTGGCGGAGAAAGCACAACAATATCAAAACTTTTAAAAACTTTCGGTATTTTCGAACCTTTAAAAAAACGCATAGAAAATGGTATGCCAGTATGGGGTACCTGTGCCGGCTTAATACTTCTTGCTAAAAAAATACAAGGAGAAACTTCTCATTTAGCCGTTATGGATATTTCAGTAAAAAGAAATGCCTATGGCACACAGCTTAACAGCTTTGTTATAAAGTCAAAAATAAAAGAAATTTCAGAAAATGAAATACCTCTTGTTTTTATAAGAGCTCCATGGATTGAAAACGCAAAAAGCAATGTTAAAATTCTTTCAAAAATAAATAATCATATAACTGCCGCAAGGCAAAAAAATATGCTGGCAACTTCTTTTCATCCTGAATTGACAAATAATAATGAGTTTCATAAATACTTTATAAATATGATAAAAGAAACGATTTGTACTAAATGACCTTTTCTTGAAAAAATTAAAAACAATAGACCTTGTTGACCTTGTTTGGTAAACCAAGAAATCTATTGTTTTATTTTTTCAATTTTATTTCTGCATCCAATTTTGCACCAAATAAAATAAGATATTAGACATAAGTAAAACAATAAAAAACACTTTTACACATCACATTTTACAGATATTCTAAAGTCAGAAAAAATATTCCTTTCAAAATCTTAGCAAAAGGTATTTTATATTAGAGCTGTTCAATAACTTTGGTAGTATCCGCTTGACAGACCCTTTTTCATCAATAGAAATCTAATCTTTTATTATTTCAGTGTGGATTCAAAAATTGACTCAAATTCTTCTTCCGTAAGTTCTCTTACCTCTCCTTCTTTAATATTCTCATCAAGCTTAAACCCTCCAAACTTCACCCTTTTTAAAAATAATACTTCTTTTCCAACAGAACTGAACATTCTTTTAATCTGATGAAATTTCCCTTCTGAAATTTCAATAAAAACATTTGTTTTGCCGTTTTCAGTATTACAGATTTCAAGTTTAGCGCTTTTGCATATTTCACCGTTTCCAAGGTCAATTCCTTTAAAAAAAGCATCAACATCATTTTGGTCAATAAATCCCAAAATTGTGGCAAAATACTTTTTCCATATATGTTTTTTAGGCGATAAAGTATTATGGGCAAATTTGCCATCATTAGTAAGAATAAGAAGTCCTACTGTATCTTTATCAAGCCGCCCTACAGGAAATAATCCAATTTTTTTATACTTATCAGGTAAAATATCAACAACAGTTTGTTCTTTTTTATCCTCTGTCGCTGAGATAACTCCGGCCGGTTTATTCATAACAATATAAGTAAATTTTTTATAAATAATCTTTTTGCCGTCTACAAATACAGAATTTTTATCTGTATTAATCTTAACATCGCTTTTATTTATCGTTTTTTCATCAACTTTAACACTGCCGCGTTTAATATATTCTTTAATCTCTCTTCTGCTTCCAATACCACAGTCTGAAAGCATTTTATCAAGTCTCATAACAGCCATAGACTTCTTCCTCTTAAATTCAGTTTTATAGTCAATCAACTTGAAAATGAGCAAAAGGAAACAAGATAAAAATTATTTTCGCAAGACAGTGGAAGGAGAGCGTAGCTGTAGCCTATACCGACTGACACTAACAAAGCGAAAAGGATTTTTATCCGATGAACTTGTTCAATTTTTAAGTTGATTGACTATAAATATTTTAAAAAATAATATAAATAAAAAATAACTGTTATAAAATAAATTAAAAACTTATTTAATAACAGTCATTAAAAGCGTGTATGAAAGGATTCGAACCCTCGACCTTCTGGTCCGTAGCCAGACGCTCTATCCAGCTGAGCTACATACACATATTAATATGTAACAGGAAACAGCCTCATTCCCTTAACAACAATTATTATTATACTATATGTTTTAAAAATTGTCAAGAGTTTTTTTACACCTTTTTTTCAAAAATTTATTTGCATATTACATTATTTATGATATAATATACAAAATATAAAAATTATATAAGCAAAACAATAGAATAATTTTATTAGACCTCCTGGGAAACTAGCAAATTGACAGATAAGTGCAGATTTTGCTGATAGGTGAAATTAAATTTTCGCCATAATACTCGCAGTGGTATTTCAAGAAAATTTAATAAAACATATCGGAAAAAGATGTGCTTAGACGGCATTTTCTATGTTTCCGAGGATGTCTATTAAAAACAGTGTAAAACACTCTTCAAAAAATTTGCTGATTATATCGAAATAATAGAAGAATAGAAGAATAAATAGATAATATTTAAAAAAATAGAATTCTTTTATTGTTTAGCACTAAAAATTTTGCGAATTTTTATAATATAGTTCTATAGATTACTATAGTTTAGTAATTCATAAAAATACTGTTATTTTATTGTTTTGCTGTTAAAGAAGGGAAATTTTTCAAATGATAAGAAAAATTTTTATAAAATTAAGTCCTACTCAAATAATAGTTATAGGATTTTTAATTTTAAATTTAATCGGTACATTACTTCTGTTAATGCCATTTTCTTGTGCCGATGGCGCAAACACAAGTTTTACAGACGCTTTATTCACCTCAACATCTGCGTTGTGTGTTACAGGTTTATCAGTTGTAAATACCCTTGAACACTGGTCTTTATTTGGAAAATATGTTATCTTGTTTTTAATCCAAATAGGCGGTATAGGATTTATGACAATCGTAACAAGTATACTTGTTGTACTAGGGAAAAAAATAACTTTGAAAGAACGAATTGTTATGCAAGAATCTTTCAATCTTGGTACTTTTCAGGGAATGGTTTCATTCACTAAAAAAATAGTTATCGGTACATTACTTTTTGAGGGAAGCGGTGCGATTTTACTTTCAATAAAATTTATACCTGAATTTGGATTTGCATCAGGTGTATTTAAAGGAATTTTTCATTCAATTTCCGCATTTTGTAACGCAGGCTTTGATTTAATAGGAAAAAATAGTATTGAGCCATACGTAAATGATTTATATGTAAATATTATTCTTTCATTCCTTATTATAGTCGGAGGACTTGGATTTATAGTATGGGTTGACTTGCTGAGGATATTCAGAGATGAAAAAATAAAAAAATTCTCATTAAAAAACAAGTTTCAAAATCTTTCATTACATAGTAAACTTGTTTTAACAATAACTTTAGGTTTACTTTTATTAGGATGGATATACATTTTTTTCAGTGAGTATGATAACCCTGCGACCCTTGGAAATATGAGTATCTTTGAAAAACTTATAGCATCATTTTTTCAGTCAGTAACATTCAGAACAGCTGGTTTTGCGGCGTTAAGTCAAGATTCCTTAACATACGGGACAAAGTTTTTTGGAATTATACTTATGCTGGTAGGCGGTTCATCAGGGAGTACCGCGGGAGGAATAAAAACCGTTACGATAGGTGCTGTATTTGTAGCCGTAATATCTGTTATACAAGGAAAAAACTCTCTTTCCGTATTTAAAAAAAGTATTTCTTTTGACACAGTTCAAAAAGCCCTTACTGTAATAATAATGATGATAGGCTTTCTTATAGTCCTTTCAATAGCATTATCTTTTACCGAAAAAGGAACCAGCTATGAATATGAGTTTTTGGATTTATTTTTTGAAGCATCTTCAGCCCTTGGTACCGTAGGTCTTTCAACAGGAATAACGCCTTATCTTTCTGTACTCGGAAAAATATTTATATGCGCCGGTATGTTTATAGGTAGATTAGGTCCTGTGACAATAGCTGTTGCTCTTTCTTCAAGAAATACTTCAGGAAAAAACCTCTTATACTATCCTGAGGAAAAACTTTTCGTTGGATAAAAATCTGTTATCTTAATTAGTGTTTGGAGGTATTTGTATGATAAAAAACAAACAATTTGCCGTTTTAGGTTTGGGACGATTTGGACAAAGTATAGCGCGTACCCTTGTTGACAACAACTGCGATGTTTTGTGTGTTGATAAAAGCATAGAAGCCGTAAATGAGATGAGTAAATACGCAAGCAACGTAACTAGAGCAGATGTTGCTGATGTTCACGCAATGGCGGCTTTAGGGTTAAACAATTTTGACGTTGTAATAATAGCTATCGGAGAAAATATGGAAGCCGGAATTATGGCAACCCTTATAGCAAAAGATATGGGAGTACAAACTGTAATAACAAAAGCGAAAAATGAAATTCAGAAATCAATACTTCAAAAAGTTGGAGCGGATAAAGTTGTTCTTCCGGAAAAAGATATGGGAATAAGAATTGCGACAAATCTTATAACAACAAATATAATAGATTTTATAGCTCTTTCAGAACAATTTACTATAGCTGAAGTTGAACCGCGCAAAGAATGGATAGGTGTTTCGCTGAAAAAATCAAATATACGTGCTGAACATAGACTTAATATTGTTGCCATAAAAAGAAACGATGACATAATTGTTTCTCCCAAAGCTGAAGAAATAATAGACAAAGACGATATTCTTGTAATAATAGGCGCAATAAACGATATACAAAAAGTAAAATAAGGAATTTAAAAATGATAACTACTATAAACATAACAAGTTTGCAAAATAAATATATTAAACAGGTTAATTTATTAAAACAAAAAAAAGAACGTGATAAAACAAAACTTTTTATCGCTGAAGGAGAACGTCTTGTAAATGAAATCCCTCAGGACTGGAAAATTGAGTATATAATTTTATCTGAAAATTATCTTTCAGATGTAAATACACAAAAAATATGTAATATTTTATCAAAATTTCCTCAAATTAAAGCTTTTACAGTATCTCAAAAATACTTTGAAAAAATTTCAGATACCGTTACACCTCAGGGAATTTTAGCTGTTTGCAGACAAAAAATATATAATGAAAATAAATTCATTAATAAAAAAAATCCTTTTTTTATATTGCTTGAAAGAATTTCTGACCCCGGAAATCTAGGCACTTTAATCCGAACCGCTGATGCCGCCGGAGCAGATTGTGTTTTTCTTTCAAAAGGATGTGTTGATTTATATAACAGCAAGGTTATACGTTCATCAATGGGGTCAATATTTCATTTGCCTGTTGTCATAAATTCTGAATTTGATGTTTTGATTGAAAATTTAAAGTCAAAAAATATAAATATTTTAGCGGCACATTTGAAAGGTAAAAAAACTCTTTATGATATAAATCTTACAAATGGCATAGGTATACTTATAGGAAATGAAGCAAACGGTCTTTCCGATGAAATTTCTGAAAAATCAACAGAACTTATAAAAATACCTATGCCTGGAAACGCTGAATCAATGAATGTTTCCGTAGCCGGGAGTATTTTTATTTACGAGGCTGTAAGACAACGTATAAAATAAAATTTTAAATATGCTTTTTTAAATTTAAAAATTTTTTAAAAGGGGCGTTTAATATGAGCAGAATAAGCTGGGATGAATATTTTATGTCAATGGCAGAGCTTGCCAGCAAGCGCTCAACTTGTTTAAGACGTAAAGTCGGCGCTGTAATTATAAAAGATAATCAGATTTTGGCGACCGGATATAATGGTGCTCCAAAAGGACTTCCTAATTGTTGTGACTTAGGCGAATGCATCCGACAAAAAATGAATATTCCAAGCGGAGAACGGCATGAGCTTTGCCGCGCCGTTCATGCCGAAAATAATGCCATAACTCAATGCGCTGTAAATGGCGTATCATGTAAAGGCGGTACAATTTATGTAACATCAAGTCCTTGTATAATGTGTTTAAAACAAATTATAAATGCAGGAATTAAAAAAATAATAGCATTAGAAATATATCCCGATAAAATGAGCAAAGAAATGCTTGAAATGTGTAATATAGAATTTATACAATATATACGATAAATTTAATAGAAAAATAATAAAATAATAACAACAAACTTTTAAAAATAATATATTCAATAATTTATTTTATTAGACCTGTATAAACCATCGTGAATGATTAGCAAAATATCTTTCGTCATACAGGTCTAGTCTAGTTTTCACAGGAATTCTTGGAAAGTATTTAAAAAATTAACTTCGATAGGCATAAAAATATTTGTTAAGCCATATTACAAAGGTTTTATAAAATATGTATTATTTTGCTCTGAAAGTTCTGTAAATTAATCATCCGAACAATAAACCTTATTTAATAAATTATTTTATTATTCGGACATATTGGTTTTATGTACTTCTTTAATACCTTTATAACCTAAAACATTCAAATATTTTTTTTGATTTTTAAGCCTTATTTTTTCTATTTCCTCATATGTAAATTCAGATTCTTTTTTTACCTCTCTATCTCCATTTTCAATTCTGACATACTCACGTTCAATAGTATATTCAATGGCCATAATATCACCTCTGTAAATTTTATTTTAGGAATAATTTGTCCTATTCGATATTTTATCCATAAAAAAAGTCAATATTTACAGAATGCATATTTACTGCAATAGACTTCGCTGTATTATTTTTATAAATTAAAAAATTTTAATCTTATTTTAATTTGTATAAAAACTTTATAGTGTAACATAAAAATATACAAAATATTTTATAAAACAGGAGGTTTTAATATGAAATTAAAAAAAATAGCGGCTTTTGCAATTACCTCTTTTTTGTGTTTAAATTCGCTTAATATCTCATTTGGTGAAGAAATAGAAATTTTAACTGTCGAAAAAGCTGTCGAAAAAGCTATAAAATATAGTAAAACATTAAAAGGATATGAAGAGGAGAATTTAGTTAACAATGATAAGCTAAGCCGTGTTAAACTTAATTTTTCAACATCAGGAGAAGTTGAGCAAATCTCAAATTTAGCTATTCAGCTTAAAGAGCTTTACGCTCAGTTAGAAAAAAACAAATTATCCGCAAGCGATGAAAAAGAATTAATAGAATATTCTGTATTCAGCTTTTTTATTAATGTTATAAAAGCTGAAAATAATTTAAAATTATATAATGAGGAACTTCAGCTTAAAAGTAAAAAACTTGAAATTTCAGAAGTTAAATTAAAATACGGAAGAATAAGCAAAAATGACTACGAAAATGAACAGCTTGAATATAGTAACCTTTTAAAACAAAAAGGAGAGCTTGAAAACTCAATCACAGACGCCTATATTTCTTTAAACAAAGTTCTTGGAACAGATTTAAACACAAAATATATTCTTGATTTAGGAGAAGAAATATCATATAATTACATAGGCGATGTAGACCTTAACTCAAAAATAGCAATCGCTATAGATACGGATAGTACTATAAAATCACAAAAAAATACTGTTGACATAGCTAAATACTCATTAAATTTATTTACCTCAGAAACCCAAAACAATACACATTCAGCGAAACTTGCTGAATATAACCAAAATTTGCGTACACTTGAGGATGAGAAAACATCGTTAAAAGAAAATATAATAAAAAATTACAATGAAATAATAAAAAATGAAAATGAATATAAGTCTAATTCGGCCGAACTTGAAAATATGAAAAATCAACTTAAAATAAAAGAATTAAATTTAAAGCTCGGCAAAACAACAGAAATAGAAGTAGAAGAATATAAATATGAAATATCAAAACTTGAAAATACTGTAAAAGAACAAGTTTATGACCACGAACTTTTAGTTCGAAAATTTGAAAATCCAACATTATTATAATAAATATATTTATAGTCAATCAACTTAAAAATAAGTAAGTTCGGCGGCTAAAAATCCTTTTTGCCGCGTTGCTGTCAGTCGGCATAGGCAGTCGGCTATGCTTTCCCTCCGCCGTCTTGCAAAAATAATTTTTAACTCGCCTCCTTTTCTCATTTTCAAGTTGATTGACTATAAAACTCCCATAATAATGATTGTCAAAAAATTTTTTCGTCAGCCGTAGTTTGATTTTCGCAGGAACCTTCCAAGGATTTCAAAAAAATCAGACAAAGATAAACGGAAAAGGATTTGTCAAAAGGTGTTCCATTTGTTTGTAACAGGTCTAATGTATAAAACATCTTTAAAACTATATTTTAAAAAAAGAATAAATTGTAAATTAAGCGTAAATTTATTTTTATAAATTTCTGTGCTATAATAATTTAAGAGGTGAATTTATGACTCCATTTTATGAAATACAGCCCGATAGATTGAATATTATACATAATCACAGAGAACTCACATTTAGACCCCATATACACGAAAGTATTGAAATTCTATATATATATGAGGGTGTTCAACATCTATCAATAAATAATGTAAAATATAAAATATACGCAGGCGATATGGCTGTAATTTTTCCTAATACCCTTCATGAATATTATAAAGATGAAAATAAACACGCAGATGGTTTGTTAATAATATGTGACCCAAAAATCTTTTTAAATATGTTTCCTGATTTTACAAACTCAACACCACAAAATCCTGTTATTAAAAAAAGTTCTTTTGATAATGAAGCAGTATTCGCGTTAAATTCCGTAAATCCAGAAAAACCATTTCCTATAAATCTTGGATTTGTATATATTATTATGTCACATATAATTGATATCATAGAAATAAATATAAAATCTGAAGCTTATTCTGAAAATATAACTAAAAAAATAATAGAATATATAGCTAAAAATTTTACAAATCCTTTAACACTTGATATAATAGCAAAAGACCTCTGTGTAAGTAAATATTATATATCGCATGTATTTTCAGATAAAATAAAAATGAATTTTCGAAGTTATATTGGTCTGATACGGTCAGAGTACGCCTCAAAGTTAATACGTATGACAAACAATTCTCTTACCGATATATGTAATAATTCCGGCTTTGAGAGCCAACGAACATTTAACCGCACTTTTCGAGCTGTATATGGCTGTTCTCCAAGAGAATATAAATATTCTATTACATCAAAAGAAAAATAATTTATAAGACCTGTTCAATATACAGATTTTTTAGCGAAAAACAATAAGATAATTATTAAAATATATTAAAGAAATTCCTGTAAAGTAAACATAAAATATTTTTTCTTTCAGGAGTTATTCTAAAATTTCTGTAAAGTCAGTCAGTTCATTATTTTATTATTTTGCTATAAGTGAATTTTTATAAATATATTTATTGTTTGCTATGATATAAAATATAAACTTTTCCTTTAAAATTATATAATTTTTTTATATGAGTGTTGACAAACCCCTCAATAAATAGTATTATTAGTAGTATATTAAGGTTTTAACGCTGATTTCAAGTTATATAAGTGAAACAACAAAACAATTTATCGAATGTTGTTAACTTTTATTTTAAATTAGCATAAATTTTATATATATTTATTTTATGGAGGTAAAGTAAAATGGCTTTAATAAAAGAAACTATGTTTGTTGAATATCAAGGTATCCAGTTTAATCAAAAAGATATTTTCAACAAAGCGAGATTAATTTGGAAAGACAGCGGAAACAGAGTTAAAGATTTAAAATATGTTAATGTGTATTTTAAACCTGAAGAAAATACTTGCTATTATGTTATGAATAAAGATATGGAAAATGAAATGTCTGGTTCTTTTGACGCTTAATATTAAAAAAATGTTGTCTTAAAAAGTATAGACAGCATTTTTTGTATAAAGATACGTCGGTAAACAAAACTTACCGACGTATTATAATTCAATTAATTTTAAAAATAACTTTATATTAATCATCAATTATAAAATTATCCCACTAGTGTCTATTTTTTCAACAGCCTTTTTAATTGTATCAACAGACTGTACAAGAGCCATTCTTACATATCCCTCACCAAGAGAACCAAAACTTTCTCCAGGTACACATACAACGCCTGTTTCTTCAAGAAGCTTAAAAGCAAACTCTTTTGAGGAACTGAATTTTTCAGGTATAGGAAACCAAGTAAACATTGTCCCCTTTGAAAAAGGAACTTTCCATCCAATTTCATTAAGACCAATACATAAAGCGTTTCTACGTTCCTTATACATTTTTCTGTTTCTATCTAGAATGTCCTGAGGTCCATTCAGTGCGGCAACAGCAACATTTTGTATAGCCTTGCATATACCATAATCAATTTGAGAACGAAACGCTTTAAATCTTTTTATAATTTCCTTATTTCCAATAGCAAATGACAACCTTAACCCTGTAAGATTATATGATTTTGAAAGAGAATTAAACTCTATACCAACATCCATAGCACGCGGAACACTTAAAAAAGAAATTCCCGGTTCACTATCATATACAAGTTCTGAATAAGCGTTATCATGAACAACAATTATATCATACTTTTTTGCAAAATAAACGAGTTTCTCATAAAAAGCATAATCCGCCGTTGCCGTAACAGGATTGTTAGGATAAGAAACAACTATCATTTTAGCCTTTCTTGCCGTATCCTCATCAATATCATTAAAGTCAATAAGATAATCATTTTCTTCTTTCATTGGATATGTAACAAGTTCCGCTCCCGCCATAAATGGTCCAAAAGAAAATACCTGATATCCCGGATTTGGAACAAGAACAACATCTCCCCTGTCACATATGGGAAAAGCAATATGCGCCATACCCTCCTGAGACCCGTTTATAGTAGTTATATTCTCAGCTGATATGTCCGTTTTATAACGCCTTTTATACCACGCAATAACAGCCAAAATAAGTTCTTCACTGTCATATAAGCCATATTTAATAAGCTCAGGATTTTCTATGGCGTCTTTTAATACTTCCAAAGCATGTATGTCTGGCTTAAAATCAGGAGTTCCTATAGAAAAATTTATAACATCCCTACCTTCTTTTTCAAGACGTAATTTCATATTGTCAAGCTCTGTCAAAATATTGGTTTTTATTTCACCGAAAGAAGTTGAAAATCTCATAAAAACTCACGTACCTTTCAAAAAACATATTTACAGTAAAACAAAAAATAAATCGTTGACTTTTAATTGTTTGTAAAATATCCACACATTATCACTTATGAGTCCTTGATCTGTATACATACAACATAAGTATAAGAACAAGAAAAAACACAAGTACAACTACTGTTGCCTGAAAATTACGAACAGCGATTAGAATGGCAATAATAGCGCTTATAGCGCTTAATCCGTATAAAATCATAACAGCCTGCCTATGAGAATAACCGCTGTCAATAAGCCTATGGTGCAAATGACCCCTGTCCGGACTCATTATAGGTCTATGATTAACCGCCCGCCTTATCATAGCGAAAAGCGTATCAATTATAGGAAGAGCCATAGCAAGCACTGAAATAAAAACAGATAAAATGGCATAGCTTTTATATACACCTATACATGATGAAACAGCTAAGACATAGCCTAAAAAAGTTGAACCTGTATCACCCATATATACCTCCGCCGGACTGAAATTTCTCGGTAAAAATCCAAGACAAGCACCCGCCAAAGTAGATGTGAGAACAACCGCCGTTGTTGTTCCGGAAATTATACATAATATAGTAAGGCAAAGAGCAGCGATAGAAGTAACACCTGCGGCAAGTCCATCGACACCGTCAATAAGATTTACGGCATTTATAACTCCTATTATCCATATAACTGTAATAGGTCCGTTAAAACTTTTTAAATATTCCCAGTAAGGCCACATTATAACGTCTATTCTTGTACCTGTTTTTACTATTATAATAGCAACAATAAGCTGTACCAAAAACTTAAACTTTGCGCTGAGTTCATATATGTCATCAAGCATACCAAGTATTACAATTATAATACCTCCCGCCATAAATCCAACAAACTGTGTTGTAATAAAATCAGTAACAAAAAAGCTCATCAGCATAACCGTTATCATAAACCCAAGTACAATAGCAAGACCTCCCATACGAGGCATAGGCTCTGAATTAAGTCCTCTTGATTTAGGATAATCAATCGCTTTTAATTTATAGGACATTTTTTTAGCGAAAGGTGTTGTTAAAAGAGAAATGGCAAAAGAAGTAGCAAAGGCCGCCATATAAAGTAACCAATCATGATTCAAAATAAGTACACCGTCCTTTTATCTTGTGCCGTAAAGCCTGCTTCCTACATCTCCAAGACCCGGGAATATATATCCGTTTTCTGTAAGATATTCGTCAAGAGCGGCTGTGTATATATCAACATCCGGATGGTCTGCCTGAACACGCTTTACACCATCAGGAGCGGCAATAAGACAAAGATATTTTATTTTTCCAATTCCTCTTTCTTTTATAAATTGTATAGCGGCAGACGCAGTACCTCCTGTAGCGAGCATAGGGTCAAGTACAAATATCTCACAATTTTCATTATTTTCCGGAACTTTGCAAAAATACTCAATAGGCATAAGTGTATTTGGATCACGATATAAACCTATGTGACCAAGTTTTGCGTTAGGTATAAGTGAAAGTATTCCGTCTGCCATACTTATTCCTGTTCTCAAAATAGCTACAACACCTATTTTATTTTCAAGAACTTTTCCTTTAGCTTCGCCTAAAGGCGTATTGACCGTTGTACAGTCAAGAATAAGATTTCTTGATGCCTCATAGCATATTAACAATGATATTTCAGAAACAAGCTCCCTAAATTCTTTATTTGAGGTTTCCTTATTTCTAAGCATTGTCAGTTTGCTTTGAATAAGAGGATGGTCTAAAATATATAAATTACTCATAAGAATTTTCCTCCTTTGTTTTAATACCTTTTTAACGGCAAAAATTACTGCTCTATCATATTGACTCTTCTTATATGTCTTTCCTCATTTGAAAATTCCGTATTTAAAAACGCGTCTGTTATTTCAAGAGCAAGTCCCGTTCCAATAACTCCGCCACCCATAGCAAGAATATTAGCGTTATTGTGAAGTCTTGTTGACTTAGCCGAAAAAACATCATGACATAAAGCCGCGCGAATTCCTTTTACCTTATTAGCGGTTATTGATATACCTATACCTGTAGTACAAATAAGTATACCTTTCTCGCATTCTCCGGAAGCCACAGACTCCGCAACCTTTTTTCCATAAATAGGATAATCTGTAGATTCTGTTGAGTATGTTCCAAAATCCTTATAATCAATATTGTTCTTTTCCAAATATTCTATTATTTTATTTTTTAATTCAAATCCACCATGGTCACAACCTATAGCTATCAATTCAAAAAACCTCCTATTAATTTTTTAACACATTTGTAAATTTCATTAAGACAATTTTCATATACAGAAAGACTTCCGCCAAAAGGATCCAATATATCTTTTGTTTCATCAAAGGCAAATTCATACAAAGTATACGCCTTATTTTTATATTCCGGAAAAGCTGATAAAACAGCAAACTTATGTTCTTCCGACATAGTAAGTATCAAATCAGTTTTTCTGACTTCCTCAAAAGTAAGTCCTTTAGCCCTATGTATTGATAAATCAATATCATATTTCTTAATTGCTTTAATAGAATTTTCGCTTGCCCCTGAATTTTCAAAAACAGAAATTCCTCTTGAAAATACAGTAATATCTGATATATTATTCTCTTTCAATAATTTTTTCATCAACGCTTCTGCCATAGGACTTCTGCAAGTATTTCCAGTACAAACAAATACAATACTTTTAATATCATCATACAATATTTTATTACTCATAAAACACACCGCCATAAATATTTTTAAGTCACTCACCTATATTGAAATAACAAAATAATAATATAGCAATCCACAAGCAAAACAATAAAAGAATTACTTGATACATCATAATTACTAAAGTTCAATTATCCTTTCTTTTTATAGTCTGGTTATAATATAAAATATAAATATATCAATAATTCAGATTATAATATCATACTGTTTTATAAAATAATTTCAATAAATAACTTAAACATCAATAATATTATAACCCGCTGCCTTTTTCAGTCTATTCATTATTGCCATACCAACATCATTTTCATCAAAAGCCTCAATATATACCTCCTCAATTTCAAGATAATCACATTTTCTCAGAACATCAAAGAGATTTGCCGCTATTTCATTTGGATTGTTTCTGTCGCCGATAACAATAATATTTTCACAGATATACATACTTTTTGTTTGTTTTGTAGCGATAACACCTATTTTCATATTCTTATCAGAATTTTTTTCTGTCATATAATTTATTTTTTTTATAACATTTTCAGCGTTTCCCCGTATTATTATAACATTAGCGCAAGGGGAGTAATGTGTATACTTCATTCCTGGCGCTTTAGGTCTTTCGTCCACATCAAGCTTTCCAAAAACAGCTTTGTCAACTTCTATCTTTCCAATAACATCTTCAATCATAGCTTTTGTAATTGAACCGGGACGCAAAAGACAAGGAATATTTCCCGAAACATCAATAATAGTTGACTCAAGACCAAATTCAGAATGCCCTCCGTCAATTATCATATCAATTTTAGAATTCAAGTCAAATTTAACATGAGAAGCCCTTGTCGGACTTGGCTTTCCTGAGGAATTAGCGCTTGGAGCTGCTATCGGAGTCCCGCATTTTTTTATAAAATACCTTGCCGTCTTATTTTTAGGAAAACGTATAGCTACAGTAGAAAGGCCGCCTGATGTTTCCATAGGAATTAAATCCTTTTTTTTAAAAATCATAGTAATCGGTCCCGGCCAAAAAAAATTAATAAGCTTTTTAGCCTTTTCCGACACACAATCAACAAGTCCATAAAGCTCATCTTTTTCTGATATATGAACAATTAAAGGATTATCAGATGGCCGTCCCTTTGCTTTATAAATTTTTTTAACGGCAATAGGGTCGAGAGCATTAGCTCCCAACCCATAAACTGTTTCAGTTGGAAATGCAACAAGTCCACCATTTTGTATAATAGAAGCCGCTTTCACGAAAACTTCATCGTTGACCTCCGGATTATTATAATTAACTTTCGCGATATAAGTATCCATAACCTAATTAGCACCGCAGCATTTCTTATATTTTTTACCGCTGCCGCAAGGACATGGGTCATTACGTCCGATTTTTTCTTCTCTAACATAAGTTTTAGAACTTTTCTGCCCTTTATAAAGAACCTTCATATGGTCTTCTGTAAATATATTTTTCCACTGAGGAAGATTATATAAGTGGTCTGCTTTATATTCAACCATTTTTTTATAGAGAACCTCAAAATCTATTTTCAAAGAAATATGAGAATCTTCTGAAAGGTCCTCAAGGTTAACCTTTTCTGTCTGAGTATCATTTATACCGTCAATAAATCCGGCAAAATATTCAGGAGACACAGAAAATTTCTCACTTAGTTCTTTAACTGTTCCTGAAAGCTCTGTTACTTTTTCTTCAAGAATATATTCATAAATTTTTTGTTCTTTAGGAATATAATCATCCCAAAGCTGACTATTTGTTTTACCATCACGAGTATATGCCTTTTTAAACCAATCTTCATATAAACCCATTTTAAAATCCTCCTAAAAACATTTAATATAAAGTTAATTTAATATATTATTAAGGTTTTATTATATCATATTTTTTCAAGTTTTACAATTAATATGTCAAAAAGTTTTTATTTCAATAAAATTACATAATAACAACGTCAAGAAGCTCTGAAACTGTCGAAACACCAATAACTTTAATTCCCTTTATATTCTGAACTTCTTTAAGATTTTCTTTAGGCACAACACAATTTTTAAAACCAAGCTTAGCCGCTTCCATAACTCTTTTTTCACTCATAACAACTGCTCTCATTTCCCCTGTCAGACCAATCTCGCCAAAAACAAGGGTATATGGATCAATACTTTTATTTTTATAACTTGACGCAATAGCGCAGACAACAGAAGCGTCAAGAGATGGTTCCGCTATTTTTATTCCTCCTGTTAAATTCACATAACTGTCATAATTTCCAAGATTAAGTCCGACACGCTTTTCAAGCACTGCAATAAGAAGATTAACTCTGTTATAATCCACGCCGGCAACCATTCTCCTTGGCATTCCAAAATTAGTATAAGTAATAAGTGACTGAACCTCAACAAGTATAGGTCTTGTCCCTTCAATACTGCATGTAACAGCAGACCCCGAAACATCAAGAGGTCTGCCTAAAAGCATATATTCCGATGGGTTTTCTATTTCAACCAACCCCTCTTTTTTCATTTCAAAAACACCTATTTCGTTGGTAGAACCAAAACGATTTTTAACAGAACGAAGAATACGATAGCTGGCTTTTCTTTCTCCCTCAAAATAAAGTACAGTATCAACAATATGCTCCAATACTCTTGGACCTGCGATAGCGCCGTCTTTTGTAACGTGACCGACAATAAAAACAGAAATATTTTCACCTTTTCCAAGATGCATAAGCTTTGACGTACATTCTCTGACCTGTGAAACACTTCCGGGAGCGCTTGCTATTTCATCAAGAAACATAGTCTGAATAGAATCAATTATTAGTAAATCAGGAGAAACATTCTTAATTGTATTTTCAATTATATTCATATTTGTTTCTGATAAAAGCAAAAGATTTTTAGTAGTTATATTAAGGCGCGATGCTCTGAGTTTAATCTGCTGAACCGATTCCTCTCCGGAAACATATAAAATCTGTTTTCCTTGTTCTCCAACATACTGGCAAATTTGAATAAGCAGAGTTGACTTCCCTATACCCGGGTCACCTCCCACAAGAGTAAGAGAACCTTGTACAATTCCTCCGCTTAAAACTCTGTCAAGCTCGCCTATATTTGTTTTTATGCGATTAGAGCTTATAGGCTGTATATTTTCAAGTCTTAGAGGTTTTCCCAATATAGAAGAATCGGATTTGTAAGAAGATCCGAACGATATTTTTACATCCGCTTCCTCATTCATAGTGTTAAACATTCCGCAGGATGGACATTTTCCAAACCATCTTCCTGTTTCATAACCACATTCACCGCAGACATATTTTGTTTTCATTTTAGCCACATAATCACCCGCTTATAGCAATTCACAAAATTTTTAGTATAAAACAATTCATTGATATATTAGGTTTTATTAAAGCTTGTATATTCATTCTTTTATTATTTTGCATAAATTACAAAAATATCTGAATAAATACACAAATTTTCAAATTCTATATATTTGACAATTAAAACTGCCAAATATATAGAATTTACGGCAAATACACATTCCAATAAACGTATGCGATAATGAAAACAACACTCCCGACATACAACAGTAATGCTTAATGAACCTTTTTATTACTTAAAATATTATATTTTCTCAATACGAATTGATTTAGGCACAGTGCTTAAATCAACACTAAAACTTATCTTTCCTGAAAGATTTGCTTTCATTTTACCAATATTTACATCATCAACATAAATTTTATAACTTACATCAGAAGCCAGTTCAAGAGTAACCTGAGTATCATCATAACCCTCAGCGGAAAAAATAATATTTTTTTCAGAAACTTTAAGATTGTGAACTGTAGCTCCCGGAACTGTTTCAATTAAAAGTTTTCCGTTTTTTTCAAGTCTTGTAATTTCATTGTGGGTTTTTACTTTATAAACATCGCCAAGCGCCTCAAATTCATTAACTTTTTGTTTTTGAGAAACCGAATAATTCCCAAAACTTAAACTGTTATCTCCCTCAACACGGATAACTTCATCTATTACAGCCATTTTTAATTCCTCCTAAATGTTATAGTTTTACAGATAAACTGACTGAACATAAACCACAAATATGAACCAATCAATAAATCTTTAAGGAAACTTGATTTAACAACAGTATAAAATGTAAAACCATTTAATTTATAATAATCTACAGGCTTTATATCTGTATTTACTCTTTAAATTTAGAATAATAACGTTAAAATCACTTTTTACTATTAAGAAAATAGCTATTTACCTAATTTTTACCGTTATAATAATATAGTTTCCTTTATATGATTATAACAAACTTTATTTAATTTGTATATAAAAAAATCAAAAAACAAAATATTTTTATTTATCTGTGGTAAAACAATAAAAAATAATAATATTTTAATTAGCATCAATAAAACAAAAATATTAAAAAATGGCATAGACTTATTTTCAGCCCATGCCTTTTTATATTTTACTAAAAAATCGTAAAAAGAATGATTTAAGAAATTGTGATAATGAATGATTAAAAAAATTTGCTGTTTCATTTTCCGCTCACTATCCATCGGCATCAACCTATAAATTTTCTTTGAGCCTTGTGTATATAAATCATTTTTAAAATAAAATTATACACCCATTGCTTTGTTTACTTCTTCAGCAAAATTTTCTTCTTTCTTTTCAATACCTTCACCTGTTTCAAAACGAACAAACGCTTTAACAGAAACATTTCCGCCTATTTCTTTAGCGATAGAAGCAATATATTGTTTAACTGTTTCTTTATCTTCAGCTTTTACATATTCTTGTTCAATAAGACATTTTTCTTTTAATTCTTTGTTAAGACGACCTGTAATCATTTTTTCAATCACATTATCAGGCTTTTTAGCGTTAGCAGGGTCATTTTTAGCCTGCTGAGTAAGAATTTCAGTTTCTTTTTGAATATAATCTGAAGGAACTGAGTCTTTATCAACAAATTCGGGATTCATAGCGGCAATCTGCATAGCGATATTTTTACCCGCCTCATTTAAAACATCTGATTTAACATCTGTTGCAAACTGGAGTAAAACCGCAACCTTTCCTCCCGCATGTAAATAAGACACAAGATATCCATTTTCATCATTAACAAATTTTTTGAAACGTCTGATATTAAGATTTTCACCTATAACAGAAATTTTTTGAGTTAAAGCCTCTTTAACTGTAATACTTTCATCATCAATCCATTTTTCATCAAAAAGCTCGTCTATATTTTTAGCATCTGATTTAACAATCTGCTTTGCCACAGTATCGACAAACTTCTGAAATTCAGCATTTTTAGCGACAAAATCAGTTTCACTGTTTATCTCAACAATAACACCTGTTTTATTGTCATCTGTAATATAAGCATAGCTAAGACCCTCTGCGGCAATACGTCCTGCCTTTTTAGCAGCAGCCGCAAGCCCCTTTTCTCTAAGGATTTCAACTGCCTTATCTATATTTCCGTCAGCCTCAACCAAAGCTTCTTTACAAGTGCTCATACCAACACCTGTCATTTCTCTGAGTTCTTTAATCATAGCAGCAGTAACAGCCATTTTGTTTACCTCCGTAACAATATTTCAAAAAAAATATAAAAATCATCAAAAATTATTCAGAAACAGCTTCCGGTCCTTCTTCTGAAACTTCCATCTCGCCCTGTCTTGATTCAATAACAGCATCAGCTACCTTTCCGGCTATAAGCTTAACCGCACGGATAGCATCGTCATTACCCGGAATTACATAATCAATTTCCTCAGGATCACAGTTTGTGTCAACAATAGCAACAATAGGAATATTAAGGTTATGAGCTTCTTTTACAGCTATTCTTTCTTTTCTTGGATCAACTATAAACATAACGTCCGGTATTCTTGTCATATTTTTGATACCGCCGATATTTCTCTCAAGTTTTTCTTTCTCATGCATAAGGTTAGCGACTTCTTTTTTAGGAAGCAATTCCATAGTACCGTCTTCAACCATCGCCTCAAGTTCTTTAAGTCTTTGAATTCTTGTTTTAATTGTTTCAAAGTTTGTAAGCATACCGCCGAGCCATCTTTCATTAATGTAGTACATACCACATCTTAATGCCTCTTCTTTTATAGAATCCTGAGCTTGTTTTTTAGTACCTACAAAAAGAATTTCCCCGCCGTCATTAATAATTTCGGAAACAGCTTTATATGCCTCTTCAACCTTTTTAACTGTTTTCTGAAGGTCAATAATATAAATACCGTTTCTTTCAGCAAAGATATATTCAGCCATTTTAGGATTCCATCTTCTTGTCTGATGTCCGAAATGAACACCCGCTTCCAATAATTGTTTCATAGAAATAACACTCATTTTTAGTACCTCCTGTGGTTTTAATCCTCCACAAGTCAAAAGCCAAGAACCATATAACGGCACCGCCTGACAATATAACTTGTGTGTGTTTTCCAATTCGTCTGCTATTATAACACAATACATAAACTATTGCAAGCATTTTTTTACAATAATATAGTCAATCAACTTGAAAAGGAGAAAAAGGAAACGAGCAAAAAGAATTTTTTGTAGCCGAACTTACTTATTTTTAAATTGATTAACTATAACACTGGTGTTATAAAATTGCCACTATCTTGCTGTTTTCATACAGCCAAAACAGGCGGGGACTGAAAAAAACAGTATCCCGCCTGTTTTAAATATTATCTGCAAAAACACAGATATTTTAAATTGCGTTGTGAGTAAAGCTTGCGATAGCGCAGGTTGGAATAATTGTAACAGAACCCAAAGGATTATTTCGGCAGCAGCAGCCATTGTTTCCAAATCCGTTAAATCCGCTGTTATTAATACCGCATGGAGACAAACCTCTTATACAGTTGCTTCCGATAGGGCAGGAAGGAGCCCAGCCTATACTGCACAGCAGTTTTACATTATTGCAGTCAGCGGCAATTAAAACGCCTGTAAATCCTGAACCTGAGAGTCCTCCGCTTGTTGTAAATACAGTAACCGTCTGACCAATGTATCTTCGCATTTCATCAACAATAGAATTATTAAAAGTTTCCATAACCATAACCTCCTTAATATATTAAATTTATTTAAGAATTTTGGTTTCCACAGTTATATAAAAATAATTTATATTGTTTTTATAAATTTGAGAATTTCTTCTCACTACATACTATGACAAGCGTATTAAAATTGACACAGCTCTTATTTTAAAAATTTTTATTATAACCGGAATAATAGAATAATGAACAAATAAATTTTAATAAAAGAAGTACAATAATATTTTCCAAGAATACGCTTCGTTAAATTTTTTTAATAATCAGCGTTTTTAAGTACAGGCACAACCCAACTGATATAATTATATATTAAAAATATACGTTATTGAGGTGTATTAGATGGATTTGCTCATTACGCTTGACAAAGTTCCTTTAAATGTTCCTGTAAAAATTGTATCAATAAAATCTGAGTTTTCAAATAAAAAGCGCCTTACAGAACTTGGATTTACAGAAAACTGTGAGATAATTCCTGTTCATATAAGTCCTCTTGGCGACCCGACCGCTTATTGCATAAGAGGTACAATAATAGCTTTGCGAAAAGAAGACGCTGAAAATATTATTATAATGCCAAAGGAGGTCTGAAAATGGATAAAAAAATTTTCACCGTTGCCCTTGTCGGAAATCCGAATACAGGTAAAAGCACCGTTTTTAACGCTCTCACAGGATTAAAACAACATACCGGAAACTGGACTGGCAAGACCGTAGGAAATGCCATCGGCAATTTCAAATATAAAGATACTGCTTTTGACATAGTCGATCTTCCGGGAATTTATTCAATAAACCCAACATCTCCGGATGAAAAAGAAGCGACTGATTATCTAAAAGAAAACAAACCCGATGTTGTTGTAATTGTCGCTGACGCCACCTGTCTTGAGAGAAATCTTATTTTAATATTGCAAATAACAGAGCTTTGCCATAATGTAGTTTTATGCGTAAATCTTATTGACGAAGCAAAAAGAAAAAATATTTATATTGACACAAAAAAACTGTCTTACGAGTTAGGGATAGACGTAATAAGCACAAACGCAAGAAATAAAAAAGGTCTTGAAAAATTAAAAGAAACCATTTATAAAAACACTGTAAAAATTTTTACAAAAATAAATAGCTCAGAAAACAAAATTTTTAAAAATAAGAAAGATAATTATGAAAAAAACTTAAACAGCACAATATCCAATGCTGAAAAAATATACCGTTTGTCAGTAAAAACCGATTGTTGTTATACATGTGGAATAGACAGAAAAATTGACAATATTGTATTAAGCAGAAAAGCAGGCATTCCATTAATGCTTTTAATGCTTTCTATAATATTGTGGATTACAATATTTGGAGCTAATTATCCATCACATGCTTTAAGTACCTTTTTTACATTTGCCGAAAAAAAACTTGCCGATTTTTTCACTTATATAAATATGCCTGCATTTATACACGGAATATTTGTTGACGGAATATTCAGAACTCTTGCGTGGATAGTCGCTGTAATGCTTCCGCCAATGGCGATTTTCTTTCCCCTTTTTACTTTTTTTGAAGACTTAGGTCTTCTTCCCCGAATAGCTTTTAATCTGGATAAATTTTTTAAAAACGCAAAAACCCATGGAAAACAAGTATTGACTATGTGTATGGGACTTGGATGCAATGCCGCCGGAGTAACCGCCTGTCGGATAATAGACTCTCCAAGAGAACGCCTTATAGCGATAATAACAAACAATTTTATACCATGTAACGGCCGTTTTCCCGGAATAATAGCTATTTCCTCAATATTTATTGCCGGTACAGGAGTTTTAGCGTCATTAAAAGTTTCTATAGTTGTATTGGCATCAATAATATTCGCTATTTTTATAACACTAATAGTATCAAAAATATTGTCATCAACAATATTGAAAGGAATGCCGTCATCTTTTATTCTTGAACTTCCGCCTTACAGAAAACCCGAATTAAAAAAAATAATAGTAAGAAGCATATTTGACCGTACATTATTTGTACTTGGCAGAGCTGTTGCCGTTGCCGCGCCGATAGGTGCCGTTATCTGGATACTTCAAAATACATTTATCGGAGGAAACAGCGTTCTGTCTTATCTTTCAGATTTTTTAGACCCATTCGCCCATATAATGGGGCTTGACGGAGTAATACTCGCGGCGTTTATAATAGGCATACCGGCAAATGAAATAGTAATTCCTTTAATAATAATGTTTTATTTAAAAAATCCATCACTTGTTCCATTTGAAGACACAAAAGAGCTGAGCGAACTATTAATCGCAAACAACTGGACAATAAAAACAGCGGTTTGCACAATTTTATTTTCACTAAATCATTTTCCCTGCAGTACAACATTATTAACCATAAAAAAAGAAACCGGCGGACTTAAATGGCCTGCCATAACATTTTTAATTCATACATCAGTAGGAATTTTTATATGTATCACGGCAAATTTATTTATGTCGATATTTATATAGAGCAAACAAAATAATTTAAAAAAATCAATAGACTTCTTTTATAGTCAATCAACTTAAAAATAAGTAAGTTCGGCAGTTAAAAATCATTTTTGCCGCATTGCCGTCGGTCGGCATAGGCAGTCGGCTATGCTCTCCCTCCGCCGCCTTGCAAAAATAATTTTTAGCTTGCCTCATTTTTCTCATTTTCAAGTTGATTGACTATAAAACTTCACGCTTTTACAAATATAACCTGATGTTGAATTGATGTAATTTTGTAGTTTCAAAAAAATTTAATGAAAAGAAAATTAAACTTCTATTGCCGAAAAAATCTTTCGTCAATCATTATCACGGTAGTTTTAAATGGGTCTAATAAAAAAAACAAAAATATTTCTGTCTTTTTTCACAAATATATGATAAAATAATCTTATATAAAATATTTTAAACTTTTTAAAATATAAATTACAGAAAGGATACCGCATAAATTGCGAAAGGTGATTTTTATGGATAATAAATTTATAATTACAATAGGGCGCCAATTTGGGAGCGGAGGACATGACATAGGCAAAAAAATTGCTGACTCATTTGGAATAGATTTTTATGATAAAGAACTTATTTCTCTTGCGTCAAAAGAAAGTGGATTTTCTGAAAACGTTTTTGAAAAAGCTGATGAAGCTCCATCAAACAGCTTTTTATATTCCCTTGTAATCGGTTCGAATCCAATGAGTTCATTATTTTTCAGAAATGACGATTTACTTACAAATGATAAACTTTTTTCAATTCAGTCCAAGGTAATAAAAAACATAGCAAGGAAAAATTCGTGCGTAATTGTGGGTAGATGCTCCGACTATATACTTCGAGATGAGGAAAACTTAACGCGAATATATTTCCACGCTGATAACGACTTCAGGGTAAAACGAATAATGGAATTGTATAATCTGTCTGAAAAAGAAGCGCAAAATTCGATCACAAAAGCTGATAAAAAAAGAAATAATTATTATAATTACTATACAGGAAATGAGTGGACAGATTTAAAAAATTATGACATAATAATAAACACAAGTAAAATAGGAATTGATAAATCTGTAAAAATAGTAACAGATTATATAAAAATGAAAAACTAAAAAAACGGATATGAAATAATTAGAGGTTATTTCATATCCGTTTTTTTATATGCGGCGCATAAAAATCAAAAAATCCGCAAACAAAACTTACTTATAGTCAATACGTTAAAAACACTAAAAAGTTATAGTCAATCAACTTGAAAATGAGAAAAAGGAGGCGAGCTAAAAATTATTTTTTCAAGACAAGGTCGGAAGAGCATAACCAAATGCTATGCCGACCGACGGCAACGCAGCAAAAAGGATTTTTAGCCGCCGAACTTACTTATTTTTAAGTTGATTGACTATATTATATTCTTAATTTATTCTTCCTGTGATAAAACCATTTTCGGGTCAGTACATCCATCATTATGCATAACTTTAAATTCAAGATGAGGTCCGAGTAAAGAACTTTTGTAAGATGGCTCAGATAAATTGCCTATTACAGCGCCTTCGTCCACAATATCCCCTTCTTTTACAAGAACATTGTTCTGAAGCTGACTGTATGTAGACAACCAGCCGTTACCATGTTCAATGACAACAGACGTAAGATTTTCTTTATCCTGTGAAACCGATTTAACTTTTCCTTCCGCAGAAGCGGTAATATCATCTCCGACATTTCCCGATATACATACAGAATCATTTGTTCTGTATTGGTCAAGCGTTTTATCATAAATTGCAGTTTCCATACTATAGTCCATAACAATCTGTCCGGCAAGAGGCCAGCTCATTTCTTTTGAGTCATCAAAAAAAACATATTCATTTTTTGATTGTTTGTCATTTTCAGAAGATTTTTCTGATGTTTCATTATCATTTGAGTTCTTTTCATTTTCTTTTTTTGCCGATGTTTTAGTTTCAGATGTTTGTTCTGGTTTCTTTTTTTCCTGACTATCTTCTTTGGCTATAATACTTGGACTCTCTGTTTCAAGAGCTCCGCTTCCCGTAATCAAATTTTCACGATAACTTTTAACATCGCTTTGATTCGCCTGCTCAACTTTTGCCTGTTTTTCCTCATCTTTAGGTAACCTGCTATCATCTGTGTTGTTTGACGCTATTATTCCGGTCATTGTAATCACAATAGCGGCACAGGAATAAAGCGCAATCATAAAGCCCTTTTTATTGGTTAATTCCTTTAATTTATTTTTTTTCAATAATAACACCTCCGTTAATTATTATTGTCTGTATTCGGTGTTATTATTCACTTGTTATAAAAAATAAAAAATTTTTCAGAGCATTTTTATAAATTCTTTTTTCAGTCTTACAATAATCTTTTTTTCAAGTCTTGATATATAAGATTGAGATATTCCAAGCATATCGGCAACCTCTTTTTGTGTTTTTTCATCACCGTTTCCATCAAGTCCAAATCTTAGTGTAACAATCTTTTTTTCTCTTTTTGAAAGTTTTTCAATGGCTTTCCCCAGTAAATCTCTGTCAACTTCTTCCTCAATATTTTTAGATATAACATCAACGTCTGTTCCAAGAATATCTGAAAGTAAAAGTTCATTTCCTTCCCAGTCAACATTAAGAGGTTCATCTATAGAAACCTCTGTTTTTATTTTTGTTGTTCTTCTAAGATGCATAAGAATTTCATTTTCAATACACCTTGAGGCATACGTTGCAAGTTTAATATTTTTATCCGTTTTAAAAGTATTTATCGCTTTTATAAGACCTATAGTTCCTATAGAAATCAAGTCTTCAACATTAACCCCTGTATTTTCAAATTTTCTCGCTATATAAACAACCAGCCGTAGATTTCTCTCAATAAGAATAGATTTTGCCTCTTCCTCATCTTCCCCGCCAAGTTTCATAAGTATCTCATTTTCTTCTTCATGAGTAAGTGGCGGAGGAAGCACATCTGTACCGCCTATGTAATAAATAGTGCCTTCATGAAAAATATCAGATGACTCATAGTATTTAATTTTTTTTATAACATTATTAATAATATCAATAATCCTCAAAATAATTCCCTCCAAAAATATAAAATAATTAAAATCAAGACAATATTTTCAAACATATTTATCATATAGTCAATCAACTTAAAAATAAACAAGCTCGGCATATGAAAATTATTTTTACTGTGTTATCATCACCCGGTGCAGGACCATGCCTATGCCGGCCAACGGCAACGCAACAAAAAGGATTTTTAGCCGCCGAACTTACTTATTTTTAAATTGATTAACTATACTATAGTAATTCGTAAATTTTTAATACAAAACATTAAATATCTTTGTTCATTCTTTTATTGTTTCTCTATGGGTATACTCAATATTCTCAATCATTTTTGGATTTAACAACGCATTATAATCGTTTTTTTCGGATAATTTAAAATTATATATCCCAATAACCGGTGTTTCAAAACAAAGATTTTTTTCAGAATATATAACAGCCTTATCGGTCAATAACCCAACAATCGCCCCTTTTCTTTTTCCAAGACTTGAAAAAGGTATAATTCTTATTCTACGTGAAAAATCATCAAAACTAAAATACTCATATATTTTTTCCCCATCGCCATTTTTATCATTCTCAAAAAACTCTTTAAAATTATCAGGAATAATTTCTTTAACCGCATTAAACTCAGAAATAATAACCGGTTTTCCACTAATAGGCTCATATAATGAATTTCCTGTATCGACAAGTGCTTTAAGCTTAATTTTTTTATCTTCAAAAAAAATCATTACGTCATAAAACACCTGCTTTTTTACTGTAATTTTTTTATACCATATAGTAATAAATTTTATCAGTATATAAAAACCTGAAATCGAAAAAATCAAAAATTTCAACGAAAAATTATGTATATATATATTTACAAAATCTCCTATAAAATCAGATATATTTATAAAATAAAACATAGCTGACGCAAAGCCTCCAAGGGCAAAAGAAATTATAGCGGCAATAATGGTGGTTTTTAAAAGTTCTTTTACACTATCCGCCCCAAAAGTAATAAAAACTGATAAAAAAAATATAACAATAACACCAACAGGGTTATATAAATATTCCGATAAAACAGTAAAAACCAGTAAGCAGTATAAAACAGCCGCTGTAAATGCTCCAAAAATCAATCTTTTTTTAGATATTTTTTTTGAAATAAACTTTTGAGTTATATAAAATATAAAAAGGTCCATAAAAAAATTAATAAAAAAAACAATATCCGCATATACTTCCAGAAACATCACCTCAGATTTACAACCATACAAAATAATTTTTTAATACAGTTATTATTTATTGACTTATAAAAAAATTATAATAAACATCATTCAAATATTTTGTAGTATTTATTAACGTTAAAAAAAAAATAAAACGACACTTACGCACAATTTTTTTGCCATTTTACAAAAATAATAAAATAATTTATTATATCCGGTTATATAACCGTTAAAATATCAGGTATTGTCATTTTTATCCATATTAAATTTTTTATAGGCAATTCCAGAATAGTGTAAGAAAATAAAAACTATTTTATTCAATATTTCTTAATACTTTCGGTATTTAAAAAACAAAACATCTTTTGCTAAAATATAAAATAAAATATTTTTTATACCTATACTAGAATTGCTGTTATAGTCAATCAGCTTGAAAATGAGAAAAAGGAGGCGAGCTAAAAATTATTTTTATAAGGCGGCGTAGAGGGCATAGCCGATTGCCTACGCCGACCGACGGCAATGCGGCAAAAAGGATTTTTAACCGCTGAACTTACTTATTTTTATAGCAATCCAATTTAAAAATGAACAAAAGGAGATGAGATAAAATTTATTTTCGCAAGGCACCGGAAGGAGAGCATAGTCGAATGCCTATGCCGACTGACGGCAACGCAGCGAAAATAAATTTTAGCCATCGAACTTGTTTATTTTTAGGTTGGATTGCTATAAGTTGATTGACTATAAATCCCTTTATTTACATTTCATTTAAAATTTAACTTCTACAGCTATTCACAAAATTTTTACAAATAAATTTAATTTTTTCTCATATGTAATTTTAAGTGTTTGTACAAAAAAATATATATTTTTTATACAAATTTTTAATTTTAAAATTTTATTATTCAAAGAACACTTGACATTATTCTCACAATATATTATATTCAAACTATGGAATTTTTATCTTTATCAATTAAACAATGCATTGGAGAGATTTTATGAAATATAAACCCTTAATTATAGGCGATTTAATCGCACCTGTCCCTATCGTACAAGGAGGTATGGGCGTTGGAATCAGCCTTTCAGGTTTGGCATCTGCCGTTGCTTCTTGCGGAGGAATAGGTGTTATTTCCGCCGCACAGCCTGGTTTTAGGGAGTCTGACTTTTTAACAAATACTATTGAGGCAAATATGCGTGCTCTTGCGCGTGAAATAAAAACAGCAAAGAAAAACTCAAACAACGGAATAATAGGCGTAAATATAATGGTGGCGCTTAATAATTACGATGATTATGTAAAATGCTGTATAGAAAACAATGCCGATATAATAATTTCCGGAGCTGGACTTCCTATGAAATTACCGGAGCTTACAAACGGCTCAGATATAAAAATAGCACCAATAGTGTCATCATTAAAAGCGGCTAAAGTTATATTACAGAGATGGGATAAACGTTATTCTAAAACTGCTGATTTAATTGTTATTGAAGGACCAAAAGCCGGTGGTCATCTTGGATTTCATTCAGATGAAGCTGAACACTTAGAAAACATAGATAACGAAATAAAATTAATAATAGAATATAAAAAAGAATTTGAGGACAAATATAATAAACATATTCCTGTCGTTTTCGGCGGCGGTGTTTTTTCAAGTTCTGATATGTCGCATTATATATATGATATAGGAACAGATGGTGTACAAGTCGCAACAAGATTTGTCGCCACAAAAGAGTGTGACGCTGACGATGCTTTTAAAAACGCTTATATAAACTCAAAAAAAGAAGATATAGGCATTATAAAAAGTCCTGTTGGTATGCCTGGCCGCGCTATTTTAAATTCTTATATTAAAAAAACCGCTCTTTCACGTGACCCTGTGACTAATTGTTTTAGATGTATTCATAAATGTAATCCCGCCGAAACACCTTATTGTTTATCCAAGGCACTTTTTAATGCCGCAAACGGTGATTTGGATAACGCTCTTATATTCTGTGGTGAAAATGCTTATAAAATCAATGAAATTACAACAGTAAAAGATGTCATTGAAAATCTTTTAAATTATAGCATTTCTTAAAATTAATAATAAAACCGGATTATCGTAAAAATACGATGATTCGGTTTTTATTATATTTAATTTTTATATTTTACTACAGCTATAGTCAATCAGCTTAATATAGTTTTTATTACCTTATAATATATGTATAATCACTGTATATTTATATGTCATAACCCTATATTATAAAAAAATACTTTTTTTTATAAAAAACTCTTCCCATACATAGTATTTTATGCTATAATATAAATTAAAGATTATAATTTGAAAATCATTTCAAATTATCTTTAAAAAATAAATGATAAAAATTCCATAATTACCATAAAAAAAGTAACATTTAAAATATTAATGACTATATAAAAGAGGTGTAATTGTGAATATTAATGAATTTAAAAATGCTATTGATGAAATTTCATCTTTAGAAATAATAGAAATGTCACAAATTCCCGATATACCATTATATATGGATCAAATAACAACTTTTTTCGAGGATAAACTTAAATCGACAAAAAGAAATGACGAAGATAAAATTTTGACAAAAACTATGATAAATAATTATACAAAATCTGAGCTTCTTAATCCGCCAATAAAAAAGAAATATTCTAAAGAACATATACTTTCATTAATTTTAATATATCATCTAAAATCAATACTTTCTATAAATGATATAAAAAAAATTCTTGAAAATTTTAAAAACTCCACAGAATTATTATATTCAAATTTTATTGAAATACAAAAGAATAATAACTCCGAATTAAATAATGAATTATCAAATCATATAGAAAAAATAACAAATATTTGTTCTGATGAAAAATCAGCTGTTTGTTCAATAATATTAATGCTTATACATCAGGCAAATATTAGAAAACAGCTTGCTGAAAAACTTATAGACAATTATTTTTCGGAGAGTGATTCAGAGTGTTAAAATTAAAAAAAACAGATTTATTAATAATACTAATACTAATTCTGTCTGCCCTATTAATTTATTTTATATTTTATATAAATAATAGTAATTCGGATAAAAACACAGCAGCTGAAATTTTAATAAACGGAAAATCAGAGAAAATAATATCTCTTTTAGAAGATAAAACTTTTTCAATAGAAACCATTCCAAATATAAAATTTGAAATAAAAGATAAAAAAATAAGATTTATGGAATCTGATTGTCCCGATAAAATTTGTGTAAATACAGGTTTTATAGGAACTTCCGGACAAACCGCGGTTTGTCTTCCAAATACTGTATCTGTCAAAATTATTCCTTTAAATAATGATAAAAATAATCTTGATATAATAGCGCAATAAATATTTATGCCATAGCAATATTTTATAATTTCATTTTGGTTTTTTCACTTTTATTAATTATAAACCAAATGCATAGCATACAGTATTGACAATATTTTTCAGCAGGTGATAAATAATGAGAACAAAAAATATAGCATTAAGCGGACTTATGCTTTCTTTAATTATCGTACTTTCAATAATTGAAAGCCTTTTTCCTGCCCTCCCCTTTCTTCCGATAGGTGTAAAACTTGGACTTTCGAATATAGTTATAATGTATTCCATATTTTTTATAAATAAAAAAAATTCATTTTTTTTAGCTTTTTTTAAATCTTTTTTCGTTTTTTTAACAAGAGGTTTAATAGCATCATTATTAAGTTTTGGAGGAGGAATACTGTCAATATTAATAATAATATTATTTCTCTCTATTTTTAAAAATAAAATATCCTACCTGACATTAAGCATACTTGGCGCTGTTTTTCATAATATAGGTCAAATATCAGTTCTTGGAATCATAACAAATAATGTATATATTTTTTATTATTTACCTGTTTTAATAGTATCAGGAATTTTTATGGGAATAATAACAGGAGTACTTTTGCAAGCGATTATGCCGGCGTTTAAAAAAATTTTCAAAAAATAAGGGTATTCTTTTGCAATACCCTTATTAGGTCTGTTTTCTATCCTCTTATACTTCCAACCATAACAGCTTTAATTGTATGCATACGATTTTCGGCTTCATCAAACACAACAGATTGTCTGCTTTCAAATACTTCTTCCGTAACCTCTTTTTCTTTAACAGCCGGAAGACAATGCATAAAAATAGTACTATCTTTTCCTGTCATATTCATAACCTTACTGTTTACCTGATAAGGTGACAACAATTTTATTCTTTCCGTAGCTTTATCTTCCTCACCCATAGAACACCATACATCTGTATAAATTACATCTGCGTCTTTAACCGCTTCTTCAATGTTATCTGTAATTTTAACGCTTCCGCCGCTTATTTTTGAAAATTCACAGCATTCCTCAACAAGCTTTTCGTCAGGAAATAATTCTTTAGGTGAAGCAACAACAAAATTAACACCAACCTTAGAAGAGCCAATCATTAAAGCATTAGACATATTGTTTCTTCCATCACCTATATAAACAAATTTAGTTCCCTCAATTCTTCCAAGATGTTCTCTCATTGTAAGAAAATCCGCAAGAACTTGTGTAGGATGGTCCTCATCCGTAAGACCATTCCATACAGGAATACCACTATATTCAGCAAGTTTTTCAACAACCTCCTGAGAAAATCCCCTGAATTCAATTCCATCAAACATTCTTCCAAGAACTCTCGCCGTATCTTCAACAGATTCCTTATGACCAAGCTGAATATCATTTTTTCCAAGATATTCAGGATGAGCCCCCTCATCTATACAAGCCACTGTAAATGAACATCTGGTTCTTGTAGACGGCTTTTCAAAAATAAGCGCAATGTTTTTATTAAGCATATTTTTTTCAAAAATTCCGTTTTTCTTTTTCTTTTTCAAATCTTCCGCAAGGTCAATAAGATATATAATTTCCTCCTTTGAAAAATCTTTCAAAGTAAGCAAACTTCTTCCTTTTAAGTTAATCGACATTTTAAATTCCTCCAAAAATAAATTACTATAGCAAAACAAAAAAAATTCATTACTACATTTAGACTTATTAAAAACTTGTTATTTGTTATTTTATTATTTTACTATAAATTAAACAAAATATTGTCTTATAAACAATTCCTGAAAAATTTCGGAAAGAAAAAAGTATTTTATTCAATATTTCCTTATGCTTTCAATGCTTAAAAACAAAACACCTTTTGCTGAAATTTTGAATAAAATATCTTTTTCTTAACTTACCGGAATTGCTACAACTTTATATTTTTTTATTATAGCAAAAAGAGTAAATTAAGTCAAGTATAGCATTTTCATTAAAATAAAAAGTATAATCAATCAACTTAAAAATTGAACAAGTTCAGCGGATAAAAATCCTTTTCGCTTTGCTACTCGCCTATGCGTTCCAGTCAGTCGGCATAGGCTACGGCTGCGCTCTCCTTCCACTGCCTTGCGAAAATAATTTTTATCTCGCTTCCTTTTGCTCATTTTCAAGTTGATTGACTATAATAAAATTTTAAAATCAGCCAATAATATAATAAAACCTGTTCAATAACCTGAGTAATAAGAATTGACACAAGTTTTTTACTATAATATAAATTTTATAGAAATTTTCTAAATATTTTAAAAAATCAGGCAAAGTATGGCATAAAAAAATTTATAAAATTGTATTACATAGGTTATTGAATAGGTCAGCAATTTGTAAAATTTTTAGTGATAAAAAAAGTCCTGTAAAATATAATTCTTTACAAGACTTTTTTATTACTTAATATAAAATTATCAATTTATACTACCTTAGCTTCTTCTTCATTAGTAGAATTTACAGCAACAGGTTTAGCTCCCTCTTTACTTATAGCCTTAGTAGGACATTTCTGAGTACAAAGACCACAGCTTACACATTTTTCATAATCAACTTTAGCAAGGAAATTTTCAATATGAACCGCATCAAACTTACAATTCTTCTCACATAAAGTACATCCAATACAGCCTACAGAACAATTTGCACGGACATTTTTACCGTTATCTTTTGAATTACAGAAAACATGTACCTTACTTTTATACGGAATAATTTCAATAAGCTGTTTAGGACAGGCAGCAACGCATTGACCGCACGCTGTACATTTTTCTTTATCAACAACAGCAACGCCGTTTACAACGGATATAGCTCCGAAATTACAAGCTTTTACGCAATTTCCGTCACCAAGACATCCATAAGAACATCCTTTAGCTCCGCCTGCGAGTGCGCTTTCCATAGAACAATCAGACATTCCATAATAGTCATATTTAGAGCTGCTGACTTCACAATTACCATTACATTTTACAAACGCAACCATTTTTTCAGAATCAGATGCCTCGACTCCCATAACTTTAGCGACTTTAGCCCCAACAGCCGCTCCTCCTACAGGGCAACCGTTAGTTTTTGCTTTTCCTGTAACGACCGCCTCTGCAAAAGCGTCACATCCTGCAAAACCACATCCGCCGCAGTTAGCTCCAGGAAGACATTCTCTTACAAGAGGGATACGCTCATCTTGCTCGACTTTAAATTTAACACCGGCGAAACCAAGACCTACTCCAAAAAGAACACCAATCCCGCCTATACTTAAAACAGGGTAAAGAATACTTTCCAATACACTTAATTCATTCATCTACTGTCCCCTCCTCTTATAAAAGGCCCGAAAAGCCTAAAAATGAAATTGACATAAGTCCTGCCGTAATCAAAGCAATAGGAAAGCCTTTTACTACAGGAAGAAGATTATTTCTTTCAAGTCTTTCTCTTATACCGGCAAAAAGAACAATAGCAAGTGTAAAACCTAGCGCGGCGCCAACGCCGTAAACAAGAGAATAAGCAAATTTCATTCCTATAGAAACTCCCTCAATTGCGGAGAGATCCTGCATACTTGAAACAGTAACGCCCAAAACAGCACAGTTTGTAGTAATAAGCGGCAAATAAACACCTAATGCCTGGTAAAGCGTAGGCGAAGATTTTTTAATAAACATTTCAATAAACTGAACAAGAGAAGCGATTATCAAAATAAAAGCAATATTATATAAATATTCTATTTGAAGCGGTTCTAACACATAATTATAAACAAGACAAGTCGCCGCCGACGCTATAGTCATTACAAAAGTAACGGCAACACCCATACCAACAGCTGTTTCAACCTTTTTAGAAACACCGAGGAAAGGGCATATACCTAAAAATTTAGATAATACAAAGTTATTTACAAAAATCGCGCCTAAAAACAGCGTAATAAGATTTATTTCTTCCATGTCCTTAACCTCCTTTATTTGTTACCTTTTATTTTATTAATAAGCATCATAAGAAAAGCAAGAGTAAAAAACGCGCCCGGTGCGAGAATCATAATAATAGTATGAGGGAAAGCCTCAGGAAGAATAGTCTGCCCAAAAACAGAACCGCTTCCCAATAATTCTCTTACAACACCAATTATGCCTAACGCTATAGTAAAGCCAAGACCCATACCTATACCGTCAAACATAGACGCTATTATGCCGTTTTTAGAAGCAAAAGCCTCCGCACGTGCAAGAATAATACAGTTTACAACAATAAGAGGTATAAACAGACCCAAAGACGCATTAAGGTCTGGCAAAAACGCCTGCAAAAGCATTTGAACAATAGTAACAAAACTTGCAATAACAACAATATATGCCGGTATTCTTACCTGGTCTGGTACAAATTTTCTTATCAGTGAAATCGCCATATTTGAACACATAAGAACAACCAATGTAGAAAGTCCCATGCCTATACCGTTTATTGCGCTTGTTGTAACAGCCAAAGTAGGACACATACCAATAACCTGAACAAAGGTAGGGTTATCGTCAAGTATGCCATTTTTTAATATTTTTACCGGATTCATTATTCAGCCCCTCCTTTGTTTTCAGAATCTGATACTGAAGATGCGCTTAAATTGACATCTGTTTTATCACTTGAAAAATTATTTTTAATAACACTTTCATAGAAATCAGACGCTGTATTTACAGCTTGAGTTACAGCATTAGACGTTATAGTAGCTCCTGTAATTGCCTGAATTTGGTTTTCAGACACCGAATCCGTTTTAGTAACTTCAAGCTTTCCAGATTTGTCTGTAAACTGACCTATCCATTTAGGCTGATCCGCATTAGCTCCAAGACCCGGAGTTTCTCCATGAGATAATACATCTACTCCACTTATCACTCCATCTTTTGTAATACCAACCATAAGATTTAATCCTGTGCTGAAACCTTTTGTGGAAATATTAAAAGTATATCCTACTGTATTTCCACTGTCATCAAGACCTTCAGAATATTTTTTTATAATTCCATAATTTTTATCATCATTTGTTATCTCATCATTAAAACTTTTAGCGTCAGGCAATACTTCTTTCATAGAAGTTTCTGTAGCTTTTTTCTCAACTTCCGCAATAGTGTCCTTTGTAGCTATATTAACAGCGCCCAAAAGACCCGCCGCGACAATAGTAATTATAAGAAGAACAATACCTGGTTTTATAATTTCTTTGCTCATTTCTACTTACCTCCTCCAAATATTCTTGGTTTGGTATATCTGTCAATCAAAGGCACAGCAAGATTCATAATAAGTATTGAATATGAAACGCCTTCGGGATACCCTCCATAAACACGAATAAGAGAGGTAAGAATACCACAGCCTATACCCATAATAATCTGACCTACGGGAGTAACAGGAGAAGAACTGTAATCCGTAGCCATAAAGAAAGCTCCGAGCATAAGACCGCCTATAAATATTTCATAATATGGAACACGACCGAATGCCCAAGTTAAAATAAATACAGTAGCAATATATGTAACCGGAATTCTCCATGAAATAACCTTGCGTACCAAAAGATAAATTCCGCCAATAATAAGAGCAATAGCGCAAGTTTCACCGATACATCCGCCAACGTTACCGAAAATAGCGTTTAAAAAGTCACCCGATTGCGGAGAGAAAGAATTTCCTGCGGCCGATGCGCTTTTCACAACAGCAAGGGGAGTAGCGTAAGACGTTGTGTCAACAATAGGAGTACTTACACCAAATATACTGCTCATAAAAGAATTCATTCCCTCTGGCTGAGTAAAAGCAGTCATATCAGTAGGATAAGATGCGAGTAAGAAAGCTCTTGCCGCCAAAGCCGGATTAATAAAGTTCTGACCAATTCCCCCAAAAAGCTGTTTTGCGACAACAATAGCGAAAAATCCGCCTACTATCGGAAGCCACCAAGGAGAAGATGCCGGAAGATTCATAGCGAGCAAAAGTCCGGTTACAACCGCTGAAAGGTCACATACAGTAATTTTTTGTTTAGTAATTTTCTGAAACAAAGCTTCAAAACAAATACAAGAAGCTATAGAAATAGCGATAATTAAAAGCGCTTTTAAACCAAATGCCCAAATTCCCATAAGCGCCGCAGGAGTCAAGGCTATAATAACATCTCTCATAATCGTGCTTGTGGAATCTTTTGAGCGAATATGAGGAGTTGACGAAACTATAAATTTAGAATTATCCATTATTCAATCCTCCGTTTACTTCTTTTTTTTCATAGCCATAACAGCTCTTTTGGTTACTCTTATAGATTGGGCAAGATGTCTTTTAGCGGGACAGACATAAGAACACGAACCGCATTCAATACAATCAAGACCATGATTTTTATCAAACGCCTCATAATCGTTTGCGAGTACATCGCCATTAAGCTCAAGAGGCATAAGACCCATAGGACAAACACCAACACATTTCCCACAGCGAATACAGTTACTTTCCTCCGGAAGTTCAGCCTCTTCTTTTGTAAGACATAAAATAGCCGAAGATGTCTTTATTAAAGGCACGTCAAGAGAATATAAAGCCACACCCATCATAGGTCCGCCTGAAATAACCTTTGCTGGTTCTTCTTTAAATCCGCCTGTCATTTCAATAAGTTCTCTGAAACTCATACCAAGACGAACCTGATAATTTCCCGGATTTTTAACAGCTCCTCCTGTAAGGGTAATAATTCTTCTCATAAGAGGTCTATCTTTTACAACAGCTCTTTCAATAGCAAGAATTGTATCTACATTGTCAACAATACATCCAACATCTGCGGGAAGCTTTCCTGACGGAACTTCTCTCTTTGTAACAGCGTAAATTAATTGTTTTTCAGAACCCTGGGGATACTTTTTCTGTAAAGTAACAACAGAGATATTTGATATGCCGTTAGCCGCACGTGTAAGAGCCTCAATGGCGTCAGGTTTATTGTTTTCAATAGCTATATACCCATGTGCGTTGGGATGTATTTTAAGTACTATTTCAAGTCCTTTAACAACTCTGTCAGTTTTTTCAAGAAGAACACGATGGTCGGTTGTAAGATAAGGCTCGCATTCAGCGGCATTTACAATTATCGAATCAATTTTCTTATCAGGCCCGGGATTTAATTTTATATGAGTCGGAAATCCTGCGCCTCCAAGACCAACAATACCAGCGTTATGAACTTTTTCAATAATTTTTTCCTTTGAAAAATTCTTATAGTCAGTATCTTTTCCAAGAGAAGGATCTTCTTCATATTTTCCGTCATTAGTAATTATAATCGCGTTTGACATAGCACCGCCTGGTGTAAGCACCTGTTTTATTTCTTTGACCACACCAGAAACCGAGGAATGAATAGGTGCTGATACAAACGCTTGGCTTTCAGCAATTTTCTGACCAAGAAGAACTCTGTCGCCTTTTGAAACAATAGGTTCACATGGAGCACCTATATGCTGACTCATAGGCACAACAATATCAGCGCCTTCTTTCGGCATTAAAATTTCAATAGGCTTTTTGTTTGTAAGCTCTTTTGAATCAGGTGGATGAACGCCGCGTTTAAAAGTTAATGCTTTCATTTTTTCTACCTCCTTAAAAACACTTTCATATATATATAATAATATATATTAAAAAAAAGTACAAGATTTGATAAAAATTAAACAAATAAATAAAAACTTAATATTTAGATTAAAACAATAAAGTTATTTATGATATCTTTTATGTAAAATATAAATATATTCATTAAAATTCATTAAAATTCTCAAATTTATTATACTTATTTATCGTAATATATTTTTTAATAAAACATTATTTCATATAAGATCACAGGTTGTGACAAAAAACAAAATAATACAAACTTTTTTACATTTTGTTTAAATTTTCATAAAATTTTATATTATTTTGTCTAATTTATAACAATCTCATAATTTATTATAAATTTTCTGTATTTTATAGTATATCTATGATTAATATCAAAAAAATAGTTTTATTTTTATTGCGTCAGACCTGTTTAATAACCTCTGCAATGATGCTTGACAGAGCTTTTTCCGCCATACTTTATTTAATTTTTTTGAAATACTTTTCAAGTATTAACTCAAAAATTAAGTTTCGTCTGACGAAAAAATCTCTTGTCAATCATCATCACTTAGGTTGTTATAGTCAATCAACTTGAAAAGGAGAAAAATGAAACGAGATAAAAATTATTTTTGCAAGGCGGCGGAGGGAGAGCATAGCCGACTTCATATGCCGACCGACGGCAACACGGCAAAAAGGATTTTTATCTGCCGAACTTACTTATTTTTAAGTTGATTGACTATAAACAGGTCATTTTGTATATTTAATAAATCGTTTAATTTTTAAGCAGACTCTAAAAAACAGGACTGCCTTTTTATGACAGTCCTGTTTTTTATTTAGCATAGTCTACTGCTCTGATTTCTCTGATAAGGTTAACCTTAATCTGACCTGGATATTCAAGTTCAGATTCAATTTTATTGGCAATATCTCTGGCAAGTAAAGTCATTTCCGAATCATCAACCTCGTCAGGTATTATAATAATTCGCAATTCTCGACCGGCTTGAATTGCGAAAGATTTTTCAACTCCGTTAAATGTATCCGCAATATTTTCCAAATTCTGAAGACGTTTGATATAAGATTCTAATGTTTCACGTCTAGCGCCTGGTCTTGCGGCGGATATAGCGTCAGCCGCCTGAACTAAAACGGCAATAATATTAGTTGGCTCAACATCACCGTGGTGAGCCTCTACAGCATTAATAATAATATCATTTTCACGGTATTTTCTGCATAAGGCGGCTCCAAGACTAACGTGCGAACCCTCAACATCGTGATTTACAGATTTGCCTATATCGTGCAATAATCCCGCACGTTTTGCGAGCGTAACATCAACACCCAGTTCTCCCGCCATAATTCCACATAAATGTGATACTTCAACAGAATGTTTCAAAATATTCTGACCATAGCTTGTTCTAAATTTCATTTTACCAAGCAAACGTATCAACTCAGGGTGTAATCCATGAACACCTGTTTCAAAAGAAGCAGCCTCTCCTTCTTCTTTTATCATAACCTCAACTTCTTTTTTAGCCTTTTCAACCATTTCCTCAATTCTTGCAGGATGAATACGACCGTCAATAATAAGTTTTTCAAGAGCAATTCTTGCGATTTCACGTTTCATAGGGTCAAAACATGATAAAATAACCGCTTCCGGAGTATCATCAATAATAAGCTCAATTCCAGTAAGAGATTCAAGAGTTCTTATATTTCTTCCTTCTCGTCCAATAATTCTGCCTTTCATTTCATCATTAGGAAGCGGAACAACCGAAACCGTTGTTTCCGTAACATGGTCAACAGCACACCTTTGAATTGCTGATGCGATTATATCCTTAGCTTTTTTATCAGCCTCTTGTTTAGCTTTATCTTTAATTTCCCTGACCATAACAGCTGCTTCATGTTTAACTTCCGATTCAACTGTTGATAATAAATATTGTTTTGCCTGTTCAGAAGTAAATCCTGATATTCGTTCAAGCTCAATAGTTTGTTTTTCTTTGAGTTTATTTACCTCAGTTTTAGCAATTTCAATTTCTTCAACTTTAATTTGATATTGTTCTTCTTTTTTCTCGAGAGAATTACTTTTTTTATCCAGTGACTCTTCCTTTTGGAGCAATCTTTTTTCAAATCTTTGAAGTTCTGATTTTCGTTCTTTATATTCTTTTTCGGCTTCATTTTTTACTCTTATATTTTCTTCTTTGGCTTCAAGCAGTATTTCTTTTTTCTTTGCCTCTGCCTCGGTTTTCGCTTTAGCTACAATATTATCAGCCTCTTTTTCAGCTGAACCTATTTTTGCCTCTGCAATCTTTTTTCGTACAAAAAAACCAGCCGCCGCGCCAATAAATATAGATAAAATTGAAAACAAAGCCGTAACAATTATCTCTGTTGTTTCCAGAACAGAACACCTCCTTTATTAAATTTTCAAAGTTCGGTAATATAAATCTAAAATATAAAATTTACACTAAAATAATCTATAGTAAAATAATAAATTAATAACATATTAAATAAAAACTATAAAATAAATTTTATATTTCGCTGTCATTAATTTTTCGGATTACTATAAATACCTAGAGGAAACAGACATAAATATACGTCAGCTTATAATCAGTTATACTGTTCATTGAAATTTTCCGCTGATTTGTTGTTATTATATAAAAATCAAAGTAGTAACAATCTATAAGTATTAAAATTATCAACAGATATTGTTGTTTTCTATCATTAATTTTATAAATTACTATTAATCAGCATAGCTTTTTCATATATGTCACTTTAAAGAAATACTGATTCAATATATAAAAAATAATTTAACTCTTTGCTGCCTCATGCCAAAACCATTTTTTATTTTGAATTGATAAAAATTTCTTTAATTACTCCTGCTCTCATCAGAAAATTTATATTCATACAGTTTCACTAAAAATAAACGTATAGGTACACTTCAGATAAAATCTAAATATATTTATAATTATATATTCAAAAATACTACCATTCTTATTTTATAACCATTTAACAATAATGTCAAGAGATTGTATTTTTTAGTTTTAATATTTTTTTATAATATACACAATTATAAGAAATAATTTTAATTTAAAACTTTATTTTTATAAGCAGATTTTATATTTCAAAAATTTTTATTTTATTAGACCTGTTTAATAAAAGATTTTTTTAACATATTATAGAAATTCGCAAAATTTTCAGTGCTAAAGAATAAAAAAATTCCCTTATATATCAGTTTTGATTAAATATTATAGTCAATCAACTTGAAAATGAGAAAAAGGAGGCGAGCTAAAAATTATGTTTGCAAGGAGGCTGAGGGAGAGCATATCCGACTGCCTATGCCGACCAACGGCAACACATCAAAAAGGATTTTTAGCCGCCGAACTTACTTATTTTTAAGTTGATTGACTATATCTGTTCATTCTCCTATTGTTTTCACTATAAGTCTATAAGAACTTACTTATTGTATTATTTCGCCATAAAACTATAAAAATCAAATAACATATATTTTTTTAAACTTTATATTTGATTTTTTTATTTCGTCTTTACTTCCAAATGAACAAATATATCCTGAATCAACCGCCATACGAAACACATCAGAAAATTCTGTAACATCATTTTTAGTTATGCTCAATATTTCATCTCTTTCTATCTGTCTTTTTTCATCAGAAATTCCAGATAATGTTCTTTGGAGCATTTTATCCATAATTCCGCTTATTAAAACAGGTCTGTCAATAATATTTATTGTTCCGATTATATATTTACAAAGCTCCCTTTCCGAAAGTTCAATATTTTTTAAATAATCCGCGATTTCTTTATATTTATCAAATGTTCTTTCAACATTTGGATCACGGTAAGAATATAAATATAACAAACCTCCCCTTAAAAAACTACAGCCTCCCCCATACGCTCCACCGTCAACTCTTATTTTGTTCCAGATATAATCTGATTCAATTATTTTTTCAATAACACGCATTTTCCCGTTAAATTCTTTGCCAAACTGTTTGTAGTTAGCAGCAATCACATTATATTGAACCTCTGATTCAATCAGAAAAGCTTCATTTACATAATTTTTTTCCAAACGGGAAATTTTTTGAGTAAAATTAGACTTATTAAGTTCTCCGTAAAAATTTTGAAGAAGTTTAAAAACATTATTATAATTTTTATCACTGCATACAAGTCCCGCCATAAAATTATTGGCGTTAAAAATAACCGACATAATTTTTATTATTTTTTCACAAATAACATCAGCCATTTCATCAAAATTATCCGCCGCATTTTTTATAAAATCATAAAAATCCATACCGTTAATTTTTTGAGAATATTTGTTTCTGTCTGATAAATATGACAAACATCTTGATATAGCATAAATATGACCACTTCTAACAAAATTCTTTTCAAAAAGAATTTTATATTCATATATAAGTTCTTTAAGCCTGTTTTTATCTATTACCGAATTAAAGATAACTTCCCTTGCAAGCTTAAAAGCGTTTTCTGTATTTTCACTCAAAAACTTCATTTCAATCGTAAGAACAGGCAAAAAATCATCTTTTTGGTCATAACTGTCAAAACCAGCCAAAAATTTACCAAAATAAAAATTAAGTTCATTAGCAAGTTTTCCATATCCAAATTTTTTAGTATCCGTTTTTCCAAAGATATATTTAAAAAGAGAAAAATATTTTAAATCTTCAACATCAAGTATTCTTGTATCAAAAAGCAAGTTTACATATATAATATCATCATTATCTGTTTTTGAGTAAATCAGCTTTCTCCCGCATATACTTTCCTTATTAATATTGATATTTTGTGACTTTTTGTCAATATCATCAATACTTAGCACAGGAATTTTTATAATATCTTTTTCAGAGTCGGTAATCTTTTTATATTTTTCAAATTCCTCATCAGGTTCTAAGATTATACTTTTGTTTGTTTGCTTGATTTTTGGCTTCATAATAGAAAAAACATAGTTTTTATTGTTTATAAGATATTTTTTTATAAGCTCTTCAAATTTTAAATTTTTTGTATAGTTAAAAAGCTCTTCAAATTTTATCTCATCAAAATTTCCGTCGCCATATATAAAACTTTTCATTATTAATATATTAAAAACAAGCCCTCTCGGTTTATATCCGTAATTTTCCTCCTTAAAATAAAATTTATATCTGTTTATACAGCTTTCAATAAGTCTTTTATCAAGGCCGTTTTCAACAATATCATTAAGAGTATCAAAATAAACTTTTTTAAATTTTTCAAGACTGTCGCATTTTGTTTTTTCAACTGAAACTGAAAAAACCGTTTGAAACATTTCATTATCAAATCTTCCATAAACATTATTGCCTACTTCATTTTTTATAAAAGCTTTTTTTAACGGAGACCCATCTGTTTCCAAAAGTATGTCTGTAAGTATTTCAAAAGCAAAGGACAGCTTAGTATCTAATCCGTTTCCTATAATTGCTCCGCATTCAAAATAATTTTTATCCTCATGTGTATATTCAGAAACATCATAAGTAAACTCAGCATCTTTTATTTCTGAAAAACCACCTTGTGTTATATAATCAATTTTTTGATTTTTATATTCAAAACGTGATAAATATTCTCTATCGATAATTTCAAGATATTTATCAATATCTATATCACCATAAAGATATAAAATACTGTTTGACGGATGATAATATTTTTTATGAAAATCAAGAAATTCCTCATAAGATAATTCAGATATATATTCAGGTACTCCTCCTGAATAAAATCTATATTTTGTATCCTCAAGCAATTTCTCATTAAGTTTAAAATCAATTATTCTGTCGTGAGAAGAAAACACTCCTTTCATTTCATTATATACAACACCATTTATACTATCTTTTTCATTATGATGTCCCTCCTGTAGAAAAATACCTTTTCTCTTATAAATAAGCGGAAAAAACACAGCGTCAAGATATACATTCATAAGATTAATAAAATCTTTCTCATTTGTACTTGCGACAGGATACATTGTTTTATCCTCAAATGTCATCGCATTAAGATATGTATTAAGAGAACCTTTTTCAAGTTCATTAAAAGGGTCCTTTACAGGATATTTTTCCGACCCGCATAAAACACTGTGCTCCATAATATGAGCCGTTCCTTTATTATTTTCCGGCAATGTCTTAAATGTAATAGAAAAAACCTTATTATTATCGTTATTTTTAATAAAAACAAGTTTTGCTCCGGATGTATGCCGATATATAAAACCATGACTTAAAATATCTTTTATATATTCATTTTTTAAAAGTTTAAAATTAAATTTCATTAAAATCCTCCTGTTCTTTCAGAACAATATCATAAAACAAAAAATAAATAAAAAAATATTACATAAGAAAACGCTGATTTAACAAATAAAAAAATAATCAGCGTCTTCCATTTCTTTATATTCAAAAATTTCCTATTCACTGTTTGTTGCTTATTTTCCACGCAAATTCTCCAATATATGGAATTTTAACAATTTTTCCACAATAAGCCATAATAACCATAATTATGTATGAAATAAATGAAACAATACCAATAAATCCGCACACTATAATTTTAAAAAATCCGAAAAAAGGAAAAAAGAAAATTACAGATACAAAAATATTAAGACATGTTATAAATATAAAAAACATAATAGACTGAAGAGAGTGAAATTTAACAAATTGATTATTTCTTTCAATAATAAGAAAAAACAATCCGCTGAAAATACCGAAAATATAAGCCAAAGCAGCTTCTGTGTTTTCCGGCAGTCCAAGCTTTGTATTATTATTCAATGATAAAACCTCTTTTCTGAAAATTAAACAATTATAATAATAACTTGCTTATTATTACAATTATGTAAATAAATTATTCTATTCTCTCGCCAAAATAATTTTATACATCAATAAATACAATTCTTATAAAATTTAATCTCTGTAAAAAATATATTCTCTGGCATTTTCCGAACGAATAGATTTATAGATTTCATCATTTTTATATACTTCGTTAAATATATGAACCGCCTTTACACAAGCTTCAATACATTCATAATTTCTGACAAATTTTTCAGCAGCAAACCAATTTTTATCTTTTGAATTATCATTTGTATACTCATAAATTTTATAAGAAATATTTCTTATAAACTCTTTGTATCCAACATCATCTTTATCTTTAGAGATAATATTTATAAAATTTTCTTTTGTCCTTATATCATTTTCAGATAAAAAACATACAATGTCCTCAGCACAGCACCATAAGCTTAATACATTGTCATACTTAGTATATTCCCATAAGAAATATGATAAAACTTTTATACTGTTAAAAAATTCTTCTTTCATAAATCAATTTCACTCCTTTCATAATAATGCTGAACACCTTTTATCCTGGTTCACATAAGCCATATAACAGAAAAAATAAATTATCTTTAAAAACAATATAGCAAAACAATAAAATAATATATTATCATCGTTGTCTGCACAGTTTTTAAAATTCAAGTAAATTTATAAATTAATTTATTAGCCTTGTTCTAAATCGCCGTGACACTGCTTGACAAAAATTTTTCTATCACAGTTTGCCTGATTTTTTTTGAAAAACCCTACAACTATTACTGTAAAAATCAGATTTCATCTAACAAAAAACTTTTATCAATCGATGTCACGAGAGTTTAAAACAAGTTTATTATTTTATTATCTTGCTGTAACCGGTATTTATAAAATAAATTTTAATTGCCAAATTTTTGTTTAAACAAAAACTATAAAACATACGTTAAAGCCTTATAGTGAGTTAAGCTCATTTTTAGCCCAGTTTTTAAAATTATGTCTTCGCTGAGAAAAATTATAATTTTCTGCCACCTGAGAAAAATACTCCTTAGCTTTTACGGTATCACCAAGTTCTTTTAACGCTTTTCCAAGATAATACATTACTTCAAGTTTTGTCTTTTCATCATATACAGCATATAAAAGAGCTTTGTCAAGAATTTCTTTAGCTTCCTGATACTTTTTTGAAGTTACAAGCTTTGTTCCCTCTTTAAGTAAATTTGAGGATTCTTCTTTATATACTTTTTCTTTTAATTGGTTGTATTCATCTAACTTTTCACCGCTTAGATTATTTACGTTAATTGTATCAATTATAGCTACTGCTTCACTGTAGCTTTTCTTTTCTGACAGAGCCGAAGCGCTTATAAGTTGGTCTTCCGTACTTCTTATCTCTGTTTGTTTTTGATAGTTCGCTATTTCAAGTCTTAAACTCTCATTTTCTTTCGCAACCTCTTCAAAATTATTTTCATTATTTTTAGCTTTTTCTTCTTCATATTTATTCTGTAAAATCATCATATCAGAATTTATTTTATCAATTTCCTCTTGTTTTTCATTGGCGACTCCGGGAAATATTAAAATAAACATAGCTGCCGCCGTACAAATACAACCGGCAAGAAAAATAATCATTTCCATAATTTTAGATCTTCTTGAATCTCTTACTTTTCTGCTTATTTTAGGTTCAAATTTAACAGGCTCGTCATAAGCCTTATTTGTTTTAACAATTTTAATACTTTCAACAAGCCTTGTTCCGTCAGGACATAATTCTTTAAAATAAGAAAGCGCTTGTGGATTTGTCGCGTCAATAGAAAGAACTTTTTTAATAATATCAAGAGCCTTTTCATTGTCATTCTCTCTCATATAGCAAAAACTCAAAAGATTAAGTGCCAAAATAAATTTAGGATTTAAGTCAACAGCTTTTTTTAACTGAATAATTGCCATATCCTCACTTTTTTGCTTAGCTGACCTGACAGACTGATTATAAATTTTCAAAGACTCATTCATATTTTGAAGTTCTTTTGAGTTTCTTTGAAAGTATTCCACATATTCAATAGCGGGATTATTTTCCTTGCTTATATTTGAGCTTATTACCCATTGTTTAAGAGAAAGACTTATCATTCCTGTTTCATAATAAACAAGTCCCAGCACGTTTCTTGCGTTTACATTGTTTTTATTAAATAAAATACTTTTTTCCAATACTTCCTGCGCCCTGGTAAAATCATTTGCCATAGCATAAGAAAGACCTTTGTTATATAGTTTATCAGAAATATCATAAATTTTTGAAAACTCGCTTATATCACTTCCACATTCAGAACATCTATTTTTGTTATTACTGAAAGAACCGCAAATAGGACATATCACATTAAATCTCTCCTTGCACTTTATTTATATTGTAAGATTTATCAGAAAATTTTTTCAAAACATCAATTAAATCCTCAATCTCATCTGAATTAATTGACGTTTCAATTTCCTCAACCTCCAAAATAGGTTTATATTTTAAAATTTCCTTTCTAAAATCAATCATAGTAAAACCTCCAAAAAAATAAAATAAATTTATAACCTTCTCTTTTCAAAAATCGTAGTTTTACAAATATATTTACAGCAAAACATAAAAATAATTTATTTTTTAAGCTTTATTGACTGTACACAGATGCCAATTTATAAAAAATTATTATTTTACCATATCAGATGTTTTTTAACCTATTAATATATTTTAAAACATCCCCGACAAGATAGAGTGATCCTGTGCAGATAATACAGTCATTTGTGTCTGAAATTTCTAAAGCGGCATTTACAGCATTTCTAAAATCATCTTCAATAAAAATATTTTTATTTTTAAAAATACCTGCTTCAAAAAGTTCTTTTGACTTGACAGCTCTTTTGTTATCAGCCTCTGTAAAAATTATATTATCACAAAACCGAGTTATTTTTAAAAGCATTTCAGCGTAATTTTTATCCTTTAAAATTCCTATGATAATTGTTATTTTTTTATTATTTTCCTTTTTAAGTTTTTTCAAAAACAATTCAAGATACTCAATACCGCCGACATTATGAGCTCCATCAAGAATAAACAAAGGCTCTTTCATAACAATATCCATGCGTCCTTTTATATATGCTTTTTTTATCCCATTAATAACCGCTTTTTCCGAAATAAACACACCTTGTTTTTTTAGGGCCTCGACTGTCATAAAAGCGTTGCATGCGTTAAAAACCTGATAATCTCCGCAAAGACCAATAAAAATATTTTTATAAGAAAAATATTTATTTTTTACACTAAAAACCGTTCCGTCTAAATTTTGTTTTGTAATATTTACGCCGTAACTTTCAGTATACATAAGCTCCGAGTTTTTTTCGGAACAAATTTCCTTGATAATATTATACACTTTTTTATGTCCAAAATACAATACCGTATATGAATTTTTTTTAATAATTCCGCCCTTTTCTTTAGCTATTTCAGAAATTGTGTTTCCAAGATATTCAGTATGGTCAAAACTTATTGATGTAATTACAGATACAAGTGGATTTTCAATAATATTTGTAGAATCAAGCCTTCCTCCCAGACCTACCTCCAAAACAATAAAATCGGGACTTTTTTCCTTAAAATAATTAAAAGCCGCCGCCGTAATAATCTCAAAAAAAGAAAAAAACTCGTTTGTATTTCCAAAAAGTTCAAAAACCTTGTTTTTTATAATATCAATATGCCTCGTAAAATCATAATCGCTTATATTTTCTCCGCATACACTTATACGTTCGTTATATTTATTAAGGTGAGGAGATGTAAACATACCAACTCTGTACCCCTGTTCCGACAATATTGAAAAAATCATTGAACAGGTTGAACCTTTGCCGTTTGTTCCTGCGACATGAATAACTTTAAGATTTTCATGAGGGTTTCCAAGCAAGGCCATGAGATTTTTAAAATTCTCATGACCTTGTTTGGAACCAAATCTATGACAATTCTCAAGATATAAAACAGCCTCGTCATAATTCATAATAAATCACTCAATTTTCGTTAATTTCAATATTTTTAATATCAATAGCAAGCTCGTCAAGCTGTTTTTTATCAACAACATCAGGAGCTTCCGTCAAAAGGCATGAAGCGTCCTTGACTTTAGGAAACGCGATAACATCTCTGATACTTTCCGCGCCTGTAATAAGCATAATAAGCCTGTCAAAACCAAAAGCAAGTCCGCCGTGAGGAGGAGCGCCAAATTTAAAAGCTTCAAGAAGAAATCCAAATCTTTCTTGCGCATCCTCCTCACTAAATCCAAGTGCCTTGAACATCTTTTTTTGAATTTCCTGCTGATAAATACGTATACTTCCGCCCCCAAGCTCACAGCCGTTAAGTATCATATCATATGCTTTAGCCCTGGCATTTTCAGGGCTGCTTTCAATAATGTCCAAATCCTCGTCCATAGGAGAAGTAAAAGGATGATGTTTAGCGACAAATCGGTTTTCTTCTTCACTGTATTCAAAAAGAGGGAATTCCGTAACCCAAAGGAATTTAAAGTCATTATCATTTAAAATATCAAGTTTTTTAGCTATATCAATACGCAAAGCACCAAGGGCATCAAATACAATACTATTTTTATCGGCGCAAATAAGAATAAGATCTCCGCTTTCACCGTCAAGCATTTTTACAATTTCCGTAATTTTGTCATCGTCAAAAAACTTAGATATAGTTGTCTTAAATCCTTCGTCAAGTACGTTTATCCACGCAAGTCCTTTTGCTCCGTATGTTTTCGCCACATCTACCAAAGCGTCTATTTTTTTTCTTGGAAAAGAACCGCATCCTTTTGCGTTAATGGCTCTTACAGAACCACCGTTGTCAATAGCGTCCTGAAAAACCTTAAAATCGCTTCCACTTACAATTTCAGTAATATTTTTAAGTTCCATTCCAAACCTGACATCAGGCTTGTCAGAACCAAATCTTTCCATAGCCTCTTTATACGGCATTCTTTCAAAAGGTGTTTTTATATCAATTCCTTTAATTTCTTTAAATACTTTTTTTATAAGTCTTTCATTGATATCAATTACATCATCAATGTCAATAAAAGACAGTTCCATATCTATTTGAGTAAATTCAGGCTGTCTGTCAGCGCGTAAATCCTCATCTCTGAAACATTTTACAATCTGAAAATATCTGTCAAATCCCGACACCATAAGAAGCTGTTTAAAAAGCTGGGGAGATTGAGGAAGAGCGTAAAAATTTCCCGGATGCACACGGCTTGGAACAAGATAATCTCTCGCTCCCTCTGGAGTGCTTTTTGTAAGCATAGGAGTTTCAATTTCAATAAAGCCCTCATCGCTTAGAAATTGTCTTACAATCTGCGCTGTTTTATGCCTTATAACAATATTTGACGCCACATTGGGACGTCTTAAATCCAAATACCTGTATTTAAGTCTAAGCTCTGTATTTATATTGACAGATTCCTCAATAGGAAAAGGAGTTGTTTCAGATTCAGATAAAATTCTAAGTTCAGCAACAGATATTTCAACCTTTCCTGTTTTCATAGAAGGATTGATATTTGACTCTTCTCTTGCCTGAACAATACCTCTTACGGCGACAACATATTCACTTCTTATACTTTTTTCTTTTTCGATAATATCATCAGACGCACCGTTCTCATCAACGACTACCTGAACAATACCCGTTTTGTCTCTCAAAAGTAAAAAAGTAAGATGACTTAAAACACGTCGTCTTCCGACCCAACCCATAAGTACAACTTCTTTTCCTATCATACTCTCATTAACTTCACCACACATACAGCTTCTTTTAAGCCCTTGCATAAATTCACTCATTACTATATCTCCTTATCATTTTTCATACTACCGTTAAAAATAAATTTATAAAAATATTCATTTATAGTGAAACAATAAAAGAATAAACAATTAAATTTTAATAAACCTGATATATAAAATTTTTTATTGTTTAGCACTAAAAATTTTGTAAATCGCTATAGATATATAAATAATTTCGAAAAACCTGCTAAAATCTATATTCAAAAATCAATATTTCCTTTTTTAAATTCTTTTGAGTAATTCCTCTTTAATGTCAGATAATTTAATTTCCTCCTGACTGCTTTCTTTCATATTTTTAAGATTAATGCTATCATTTAAAACCTCGTTTTCGCCGATAACAACCGAGTATTTAGCGTTAATTTTGTTAGCATATTTAAGCTGAGCTTTTACACTTCTTTTAAGAGTATCATATTCGGCGCAAATACCGGATTTTCTGAGTTCATATCCAATACTCTGCGCTTTTAAAAAACCTTTTTCCCCGATGGAGCCGATATAAATATCAATGTTTTTTCCAATAAACTCAATAAGCTTTTGAGACTTTACAAGCATCATAATCCGCTCAAGACCCATAGCAAATCCTACAGCTCCTGTTTGTGGTCCTCCGCACTCGCCAATCAGATTATCATATCTTCCTCCACCGCATACAGTTCCTTGAGAACCTATTTCATTTGACACAAACTCAAAAACAGTTTTTGTATAATAATCAAGACCTCTTACAATTTTAGGATCAACAGTATAAGGAATCCCCATATTGTCAAGATTTGTTTTAAGTGCCTCAAAATGCGCCTTACACTCTTCACCAAGACAATCAAGTACAGATGGAGCATTTTCAAGAATATTTCCGCATTTTTCATTTTTGCAGTCAAGTACACGAAGAGGATTTTTCTCAAATCTTTCACGACAATCGCCGCATAAATCAGAAATATTGTTTTTAATAAAATCTTTCAACACTTCATTATACCGCTTACGGCACTCATTACCGCCAAGACTGTTTATTTTAAGCTCAATATTTTTTACTCCGATTTTATTTAGAGCTTCATATGCTATAGAAATGGCTTCCGCGTCACATGCCGCATCGCAAGAACCAAAAATCTCAACTCCAAACTGATGAAATTGTCTTTGCCTCCCTGCCTGTGGTCTTTCATATCTAAAAGCCGGAGTTATATAATACATTTTAGTAGGCTGAGGGTCGGCATACATGCTGTTTTCAACAAAAGCTCTCGCTGCTCCCGCTGTTCCCTCAGGTTTTAATGTAACACTCTCACTTCCTTTTTTTTCAAGAGTATACATTTCCTTTGTGACAATATCCGATGTTTCCCCAACACCTCTTTGAAAAAGTTCTGTTTGTTCAAAAACCGGAGTTCTTATTTCAGATACGCAGAACCTTTCACAAATCTCTCTTAAAATCCCCTCAACTTTCTGCCAAATGAAAATATCCTCTCCATAAATATCTTTTGTACCTCTCGGAGCTTTAAAACTCATTTTATATTAATCCTCCTTTTTCTCTCAATCATATAATAAACAGTGTTGACATAAATAATCATCTTTTATAGATAACAATAAAAGAATAGACAGATAAAATGAAATCTGATATATCAAATAATTCTTTTATTATAGTTTTCAACTAGATAATTCTTATTAATGCCGCTTATCATTATCAATAAGTTTAATAATACCTTCTTGCATCACTTGTGTAACGGTCTTGTTTGAGGACTCGGCATATCTTTTTACTTTTGCATAGTCCTCTGGCTTCATTCTTACGCTTACTACTTTTTCTTTTTTAGTTTCCGCCTTTGGACGACCTGATTTTGACATACTAATTCCTCCTTAAGAACTATTATATTTTTGTATGACAAAAAAGTCAATAGAAAATAACAGATGTTTACACTTAAAAAATATATATAAGACCTGTTCTAAACCACCTCAGTATCGCTTGACAGACCTTTTTCTGTATGTCTATTAAAAAACGCCAATACGATTCTGTAAATAAGTATGGTATTTTTATTTTTATCGTATTAATTTAAAAAATTTCTATAAAATATATATAAATATATTTTTAAATAACTTTTAAAACAATATAACAAATCATATAAATATATCACGCAAAAATATAAACAAATAAATTCTTACAAATAAAATTGGAGGAATAAATTTATGAACTTTTTTGCAAATATTCAAAATATATACTTTTTAGGACTTTCATATATAATCTTAGCTGTAATAGTTGTAGTTACCTCTATTTACCTTTCAAAATATGTAGATGCCCTTGATAAAAAGACAAAACTTTCAGGTGCTTTTATAGGAGGTGTAATACTAGCCGCTATAACATCTCTTCCTGAACTTTTTACAAGCTTAACAGCCATATGTGTATTAAATCAGCCAGAACTTGTTCAGGGTAATGTATATGGAAGTAATATATTTAATCTAACAATAATAGCCATATGCGTATTACTGGCTGTAAAAACATTTCGTAACTCAAAAATTTCAAAATCACATATAAATACGTTAATATTTACTATAATAATGTTTATATGTTGTCTTATTGGAATATATATTTCAGATAAATATTCTTTTTCAATCGTAGTTTCAAGATTGAGTATAATTTCAATTATAATTATAATTTTATATATCATAAATATTGTGCTTGTAAAAAATGATAACTTATCAGCAGGAAATGAAAATGACAATATTACACTTACAGTAAAGCAAATTATTATACGTTTTATATTATTGGCGATACTTTTGGTAACTGTAAGTATACTTTTAACCCAAGTAACAGATATTTTATCATCAAGACTGGAATTGGGCAAAACTGTTTCAGGAGCTATATTTTTAGGAATTGCTACGTCCCTGCCCGAGTTTACGGCATCAATAAACCTTGTACGTCTTAAAAATTTCAATACTTCTGTAGGAAATATAACAGGAAGCAATCTCTTTAATTTTATAATACTTTGTTTCGGTGACTTTCTTTATAATAAGGGAAGTATTTATAGTGTACAACAAAAAGAACTTGCTGATTTTACAGCAATAACAAATATAAACATAGGCTCAATAGTACTAATTATATTTTCGATAATATCGACAATACTTTCAATATTTATACTAAAATTTAAAAAAAGTATGTTTATTTCAATAACTCTCTCTTTTGCTCTAATATCGTCATATATTTTAAGCATAATATTTTCAATGTAAAATTCTAAAACTTTTATTCATCTATAGGAAAACAATAAACATGATATTTTAACAAAATCGGATATACAAAACAGGCAGAGATTAAAAATATTAATCTCTGCCTGTTCTGTTATATTTATTTTTACTTTATTACACTTTCAAATCAAAATATAAACCTGTTTAATAAAATAATCCTTTAATACATTAAAACAACTCCATAAAAATAAATATAACTTTATGCTTCCAATAAATGCTCAGCAAGAATTTTAATTCCAATGGCGATAAGAATAATACCTCCAACTCTTTCAGCGTTTTTCTGAATAATATCTCCTATTTTTCTTCCCAAATAAACACCTGTATAAGAAATAACAAATGCCACAATCCCAATAACCGATGATGCTCCCCATATATTAAGACCACTTTCCGCATTATCCAAAAAAGCAAAACTTACACCTACCGCCAAAGCGTCAATACTTGTCGCGACAGCAAGAATAATCATATTATAAAATGAGAGTATATTTTTTTCACTCACAACATTTTCATTTTCATTTTTAAACGATTCTAAAAACATTTTTCCACCAATAATAAATAAAAGAATAAACGCAATCCAATGGTCAAAATTTTCTATATATTCTTTAAAATTTTTTGCGCAAAACCAGCCAATAACAGGCATAATAAATTGAAAAATACCAAAAAACAAACCAAACTTTAAAGCGTGCTGAAATTTTATATTTTTAATAATTATACCATTAGAGATAGAAACCGCAAACGCGTCCATTGCAAGACCTACAGCAATAAGAAATACCTCAGCTAAATTCATTTTATTTTCCTCCATATAATATACAAAAATTTTACAGTAATTACGGAATGCTATAAAATTTATTTTTTTATAATAATTTGTAAAAACCTCTTGAAAAACTATAAAATATATGATATACTAATTTTATTAAGCCAGAATAACTCATCCGGTAGAGTACTTCACTCGTAATGAAGAAGCGGAGGGTTCGAGTCCCTTTTCTGGCTTTTTTTGTATATATTTAAATTTATAGCAATTCCCAACAATATAATAATTAGTAAATTATATTATTATTAATAATATTTATTCTTTGTATTATATCAATTCACAAAACTTTTAGTTGGAAACAATAAAAGAATTTTTTAATATATTAGATTCATTGAAATTTAATTGTTCATTCTTTCATTAGGCTTGTTCAATAACCTCTGCAACACTGATTGACAAATCTTTTTTAGCCATATTCGCCTAATTTTTTTGAAAGACCTTTCAAATATTTCTCCAAAAATCAAAATTAATCTAACAAAAAAATCTCTTGTCAATCATTACTGCTTAGATTATTGAACAGTTCCATTGTTTCATTATAAGTTATTGAAACTTCTCCCAGTATTTTTTTTCATTTTTTTGTTCAACTGCATTATAATATTCATCAACAATATCAAATATTTGACTTTCATCTTTAATAAGATAATATTTTTTACCGGAAATTTCTTTTATATTTTTCTTTTTTATTTCAGAATTTTCAAGCCAATTCATAAAATCTTTTTCCCAATCTGACGCTTTTTTTTCACCAAGTTCCTCATAGCTTAAAATTTCTTCTTTTATCTCATAAATGAAATCCTCAATAATCATCTTTATCATAAAAAAACTCCTTTAAAATAATTTCATATTTTCAGCTTCAATATTTGGTTTAAGACCAAAATGTCTGTATCCAAGTTCAGTAACAGTACGCCCTCTCGGTGTTCTTTGGATATATCCCAGCTGTATAAGATATGGCTCATATACATCCTCAATAGTATCCGGTTCTTCTCCTATAGAAACAGCAAGAGTATCCAATCCTACAGGTCCTCCTCCAAATTTTTCTATCATAGTCATAATCATTTTTCTATCCACCACATCAAGCCCAACTTTGTCAACATCTAATATATTGAGAGTTTCTTTCGCAACCATTTCCGTAATTATTCCTTCGTATTTAACTTCTGCGAAATCCCTTACTCTCTTTAATAATCTGTTAGCGATTCTAGGAGTTCCTCTTGAGCGTCTGGCTATTTCCTCAGCTCCCTTTTTATCAGTTTTTATTCCAAGAACGTCAGAAGAACGCAAAACAATAACCGTAAGCTCTTCCTCATTGTACAATTCAAGTCTGTTTATAACTCCAAATCTATCTCTTAAAGGAGCTGTCAAAAGACCTATTCTTGTAGTCGCTCCAATAAGAGTAAATTTAGGCAAATCAATTCTTATACTTTTTGCCGCTGGTCCTTTTCCGATAACAATATCAAGAACAAAATCCTCCATAGCCGGATATAAAACTTCCTCAATAAGCCTGTTAAGCCTGTGAATTTCATCAATAAATAAAACATCGCCTTCATTAAGATTATTTAATATTGCCGCCATATCTCCCGGATGCTCAATAGCGGGTCCAGATGTAGTTTTTATTCCCACTCCCATTTCATTAGCGATAATATTTGAAAGTGTAGTTTTTCCAAGCCCCGGAGGTCCATACAGCAAAACATGGTCAAGAGTCTCATTTCTTTTTTTTGCCGCCTCAATATATATTTTCATATTGCTTTTTACTTTTTCCTGACCTATATATGTTTCAAGAGATTGAGGGCGTAACTTAGGTTCAATCTCAACATCTTCATTTTTTAAACTTGTTTCAATAATTCGTCTGCTTATTTTAATTCACCTCTATAATAAATAATAAATATAACTGCGTTAAATCTATAATAATTCACAAAATTTTTAGTACGAAACAATAAAAAAATTCATTAATATATCAGTTCTTATTAAAGCTTTTCTGTTCATTATTTTATTCTCTCGTTATAATTTTCTTAATAAGTAAAAGATGTGCTTAGATGGCATTTTCTACGTTTCCGGGGAGGTCTATTATTTAGCCGCAAAAAAGTTAAACTATTCCCAACAGCAAATAACAAACAAAACTGTTTTATTTTGAAGATAATTTTTTAAGCGCCGACTTTATAATCTCAGCAGAAGTAAGATTTTCACCTTCACTTTCCATAACAGCTTTTACCGTCTGACTTTTTTCAAACCCAAGTGCAAGGAGTCCATTAATAGCGTCTTGTTTTTCAGAATCCATATTATTAATTGATGATGCTGTTATGCTACTATCAATACTTGACTTATTAGTATATCCAAAAGAGTCAACCTTATCTTTAAGTTCAAGAACAATTCTTTGCGCCGTTTTTTTACCTATTCCCTGCCCTTTTGAAAAAGCGTTAATATCCTCTGTTATAACTGCTAAAACAATATCATTTGGCGTCATAACAGAAAGGATAGACAATGCTCCTTTAGGTCCTATACCTGAAACAGAAATAATTTTATTAAAAATTTCAAGCTCGTCCATAGATAAAAAGCCGAATAAACTTATTCCATCTTCTTTAACATTCATATATGTATAAATTTTAATAATCTTTTCCGAATCAATAGAAAGCCTACTTCTTGTATTTTGTGAAACCTGAATATTATAGCCTATTCCATTATTTTCCACAATAATATAACTTTCATTTATATAAGAAATTATACCCTTAATATAGCTTATCAATCTATAGTTCTCCTTTACAAAATTAAATTATTCTTTGATAATTATACTACAAACGCAGATAAATTAAAAGTTATAAATAATTTTTTTACATATAATTTATAATAACAAATAAAACCGATTTACCTATAGCGAAACAATAAAATAGTGGAAAGTAATATTTGATAAATATTACTTCGTACTAAAAATTCTGAAAATCACTGTAAACAATTAAAAATAATTACAAAACCCCCTCAGACAAACTTTTCTGAGGGGGGACATTGTAAAAAATATTTTTATTGTTCGGCTTTTTTAATTGCTTTAGGAACAAAATTCTTACTTTTCCAGTAGCTTTCTTTACTCTTTATCCACATATAAGTAATAATTACACATAAAATTCCAAAAATAAATCCAACAAGCTCATTATATCCGATATTAATTAATTTTGTAACAAATATGCCTATAACAGTTCCTATAATCAAAGATAAGAACGGCAGACCGTACATAATCAATACGGCAGTAATAAAATTTGCTTCCTCAAGCACAATTTCAACAGTATCACCAACAGTAGCGTCACATTGATTATAAGCCTTTATAATCATTTCTTCTGACCGCATACCCACACTGCAAGCCCTGCACTTTGCGCAGGCCTCTTTCCTTTGAAGTTTAACAACAACTTTGTTATTATCAATATCTATAACACAACCTGTTTCAGCCATAATATACTCCTTTTCACAAAAGTTACAAAATTAAAAGGACTCTGCCGAGCCGGCTATCAATAAGGCTTAAAACCTTAAAACAAGGTGGTTGTAGCACTTTACGCTTCCTTGTTTTGCATACAATGTGCAACCTACAAATCCACATAAAGAAAACTATTATCCCGTAGAAATCGTGTTGGTTATAAACAATCAAAGATTCGTACTCGGAAGAGTTACTATTATTATACATAATAATTAAAAAAAAAGCAATAGGTAAAATTTAATAAATATAATTTACAAAATTCAACACGCAGAATATCTTTCAAATTCCTCAAAATCTTGTCTTTTCACAATATTTCTTTTATTTTCAATAATATATTTTTTTACTGGGAGAAAATCCTCAATAATACAAACAGCGCAGTAACAGCCAAATGTAATTAAAATAAAAGGCATGGTACATACAATCATAATATTAAAATCTGTCTGTAATATCCAGCAAATAATAAAATTAATAAAAAATATTATAATACCAAAAAAACTTATTTTCTTCAATAATAAAAATAAAGAATAAACTTTCATAAACCTCCCCCTTTATCGAATTTTAGTTTGTTAATACAAATTATAACATTAAATTAATTGTAATACAAGTTATTTTTTTGTTTTTTCGAATTATTTTTCGTTTTTTTATCAAAAAATATGTATATATACTATATTATAAATATATTTTAAACATATTTACGATAATAACTTTCTTTGCGAAAAAAAATTCTTTAATAAACTTATTCTAAACCAACCGTAGAAGCTATTGGCAAGAGATTTTTTCCAAATAAAACTTAATTTTTACAGTAATACTTGAAAAGTCTTTTAAAAAAATCAGGCGTTGATTGACTATAATAATTTACCTTAAAATTTTATGGATAAATCCAATAAAATATGCTATACTTATTAAAACAAATGAATTTTTTATAAATTATATTTAGGAGTGAATATTAAATTGAAATTTATAACTTACAAAAATAAAAATAAACACACCAAACATTTAGGCGTTCTTTTAGAAACAGGCATAATTTCTTTAGAAAAAATAGGCATAATGTATAATGATATGAATGAATTAATAGAAAAAATATCTTCTGAGGAAATGAAAAAAATATCTTCCATTTCAAAAGATACAGCTTTAATACCGCTGGAAAATATTAATATTCTTTCTCCGATTCCCTGTCCAAAACAAGATATAATATGTTTAGGAATAAATTATCACGCTCATGCCATTGAAGCTGAAAGATATAAAGAAGAAGCATTCGGAGGTGAGCGCAGGCTTCCAATTTATTTTTCAAAAAGAGTCTCAAACACTGTTTCACCAGGAGAATACATAGACGGACATTTTGATATAGTTGACAGTCTTGATTATGAATGTGAACTTGCAATAGTAATAAAAAAAGACGCTAAAAATGTTTCTGAAGAAAAAGCGTTTGAATACATATTCGGATATACCATAATAAATGACATAAGTGCCAGAAACTTGCAAACTCAGCACAAACAGTGGTATTTTGGAAAAAGTCTTGACGACTTCACTCCAATAGGTCCATGCATAGCAACTGTTGATGAATTTGTAAATCCGCCCAAATTAAAAATAATGTCAAAAGTAAACGATGAACTCCGTCAAAATAGCACAACAGATCTTCTTATATTTGATATACCATATATAATAAGTGACTTAACAAAAGGAATGACTTTAAAATCAGGTACAATAATTGCGACAGGAACTCCATCTGGTGTAGGAATGGGTTTTATTCCGCCTAAATTTTTAAAAAGCGGAGATACTGTGGAATGTGAGATAGAAGGTATAGGAATATTAAAAAACACTGTAAAATAAACTAGGAAGTCTATACTAAAAAAATAGAGCTGTTCAATACTAAGTGATAACAATTACAAACCTTTTTGTAATTATTATCACTTAGTATTGAACAGCTCTATTAAGATAATCCTTGAATATACCATATTTTATAAAAGTTTATTATGATAGTTATTTTATTGTTTAAGTATAAATAAGACTTTTTAAAAATTATGTTTTTTGCTATTTTAACAATTTGAGTAAATCCATAGGCTTATCAATAATAAAATCTGCGTTATTATCTATTAGCTCTTGTATATCACGAAAACCCCATGTTACCCCAACAGTATACATTCCGGCTGACTTTCCCGTTTTCATATCTGTATTAGTATCTCCAAGATATATACACTCTGACGGATATATACTAAATTTTTCAGCAATAATCAAAGCTCCCTGAGGAGAAGGTTTTCTTTCATAATCATCGCTTTGCCCTAAAATAATATCAAAATAATTTTCGCCGAACAATTCCGTAACAACGTCAATAGCTCTGTTATGCGGTTTATTTGTAAGAACCGCTATTTTTATTCCATTCTTTTTAAGCTGTTCAAGTAGTTCTTTTATTCCATCAAAAACTTCAACATTATACATACTAAATTTTTCATAAGTTTTTTTATGAATATTTATAGCTTTATCAAAAAACTCAAGATTTTTATCACCGGCGGCAATAAGACTTCTCTGAACCATAGCCTTTGCTCCATCCCCCGCAAATTTTTTATACATATAAACAGGATTAGGCTTAAGTCCAACCGCTTTCAATGCCAAATTAGTACAATAAGCAAGAGATTCAAGTGAATCCGCCAAAGTTCCGTCTAAATCAAAAATACACGCTTTATACATAATAATCATCCTTTAACATTATAAAAAGTTTTATACTCAAACTCATCAATAGAGAGAGGTTTTGAAAAATAAAATCCCTGAGCAATATCACAGCCCGCCTCAATAAGAAATTTTATTTGCTCCTCATTTTCAACGCCCTCCGCAATAACTTTGAGATTAAGCTCCTTTGCCATAATTATAGTGTGTTTAAGAACAACTCTCCCTTTTTTACTAACAGTTTCGTCAAGAAATTCTTTATCTATTTTTATAATGTCAACATTTATATTTTTAAGCATTTTAAGAGAAGAGTAGCCTTCACCAAAATCGTCCATTTCAAGAATAAACCCATTCTCTTTAACTTTTTCCAGTATTTTGTAAACAGCCTCACTGTTATTTATAAATACACTTTCCGGAAGTTCAATACCAATAAGATTATGAGGGAGATTATATTTTTTTGTAAGCCATAAAAGCATTTCCAAAAAATTAGGATTAAAAATCTGCCGTCTGGAAACATTTACAGATACCGGAACAGGAGTAAATCCCAAATCAATCCATTTTCTTAATATTCTACAAGCCTCTTCCCATATATATTCATCAAGCTTAATTATAAATCCATTCTTTTCAAAAAGAGGAAGAAACTCGTCAGGCAAAAGAAAATTATTTTTATTTCTGTTCCATCTGACGAGAGCCTCAGCGCCTATAATATTTTTGTTTTTAAGGTTATATTTGGGCTGAAGATACATAAAAAAACGTCTTTTATCGAGAGCGTCATACATTTCAGCCTCAAGAGCCGTTTCTCTAAGAATTTGTTTTCTAAAATCCGTGTCATAAAAAACATAAGTTTTCTTATCATTAGAGTTATAATTTTTTTTAGCCATATTTGCTCTGTCGCACATAATCTCAATGGGAGCTTTCTTATCATCAACAATATATACTCCAAAAAGAGGAGATATATCGATTATAAATTTAGAAAGAGAAATCTCTTTGCTTATCTTTTCAAGCAGTCTTGCTATATCAGACTCATCTTGATATTTCATACTTATACAAAAATTGTCAGCGTATCTTCTTGCGAACACAATATCACTTGAAAGAATTCGCTGTAAAATTATAGAAATCTGTCTTAACGTATTTTCACCTGTATTTATCCCATATACATCGTTAATAATTTTAAACTTATCAAAATCCATAGCAATAATAGCGAATTTACTTTTTAAGTATTTTTCAAACATATTATTTGTATCAACAGCAAATTTAGCAAAATTTCTTATTTCCGTCACCTTGTCAAACTCAGCCCTTTTTTTAAGCTCGTTAAAAGTTTTAATTTCTTTATCAATAACCTGAATTATTCCAAAAAAACTTTCAATTATATTTCCCTTTTCAAAATCACAAATAACAGAAATTTTGCACCATATATACATACCATCACAATCTCTGATACGACACGTAACCTGTGAAAAAATCTCACCAACTTTTATTTTTTCAATAAATTTAAGGTAAGAGTTCATATCATCCTCATATACAAATTCTGATATATCAAAGTCATTTCGCTCTGAATTTTTTTCAAACTCAAATTTTTCTTCCAAATCTTTTGAAAAAACAACTCCAATATTTCTATTCCATTCAAATGTTCCAATATTGGTATATCGCATAATTTCCATATATTTTTCAAATTTATTTAAAATATTATTTCAATTCATCATCAGATACCACCACTTATAAAGCCCCTCCAAAAAACAATATTTTTTAACACTTTATAAAAAATAATCAAAATCCAGTAGTTAAACTATTTATTTTTTCAGCCGTATTCACTGCTGTATCGGTATGTTGTCAGATTATACTGGTAAATTTGCTTTTGTTCCTGATATAAATAAAAAGACGCCCCAAAAGCCAACAAGTACTTTTGGGACATATATTTTATGAATTAATTTGTTCAATATATTTTGATAAATGTTTTCCCAAAATACCCGCTACAATAGTTAAAGTCTCAACTTCACTCTGAATCCATAATCTCTGAGAATTATAATCAGCAAAGCCAATATATCCAATATTTCTTCCCTCATTAATAATAAGACACTCCAAAAGACTTTTTGAGCCTAAAAATCTCATATAATCGTTAAAAGGATAATCAAGCTTTTCAGTATCCGAGCAGTAGAAAATATCTTCCCTATTAAAATAAGATAAATAATTAAATTCATCTATTCCTGTATTAAGGGGTATTTCTTTCATTCCATCATTTATTCTTTTAACACCTTTATTACACCATTGAAAATATTCATACGCAAATTTGTTTTCTTTTTCAATACAGTAAATATACACTGTACTTGGATTAAACTTATTGCCAAGAACTTCAATAACTTGTTTAATAGCTTCTTTTATATCAGTTTCCGTTTCAAAAATACTGTTCGCTTTCTTTTTAATATATCCAGTAATTCCTTTTACTGAATTACTGTTTTCTGAACTTTCCTCATAATAACTATATTCATCAAAAATTGTAAATCCGTCTTTACCATTTTGTTTTGTTTCATATAAAGCAAGGTCAGCGTTTTTAAATAATTCTTTATAAAGAACCCTTTCTTTAATAATAACAGCAATACCAACGCTTATTGATATTTTACTCAAAGTAACTTCATTTTCGTATAAAGACCTTACTTTTTGGCACATTTTTTCCGCTTTCTCACGAACATCGTTTTCACTGCTAACTTTGTTCATAAATACTAAAAACTCATCTCCGCCTATACGTCCGATAATATCTGTTTCTCTGAAAATACTTTTAAATATCTTAGAAACATCAATTAATACAGCATCTCCCAGTAAATGTCCATAAGTATCATTAACTCCCTTAAAATTATCAACATCAATAATCATAAGCGCATAACTTTCAGAACCGTAATTTGACTCAAGTATTTCACCAACCATTTTTTCAGTTGCCGACTTATTATAAAGTTTTGTAAGACCGTCAATTTGAGATTTTTCAATAAGCTGATTTTTTTCAGTTTTTTGTTTATTTATATTACATAATCTTCCAATAATATTTTGTTTATCATTATCATCAATAATTTTGTAGATAAGACTAAACCATTCAAATTTCCCATCTCTGTTTCTAAGTCTTATTTCAAGCTCTTTTCTTTTTAAATCTTTGGATGCCTCGTCAAAACTTATAAGAATTTTTTTAATATCATCTTTATGTAATGAAACACAGTTTTTAATATTTTTCTTAAAATCGTTTATAATAGACTCTCTTCCAAAAACCTCAAAATAATTTCTGCTAAATTCAATAATGTCATTCTCAATTTTATATTTAAAAACAATATCATCTGTAATAAATGAAATATACCTATAACAATCCCATCTGAAAATATCTTCATACATCTTATTGAATGAAGTTCCCGTATACATAATAATACAATTAAATACTTTTATATTATTTTCAAATTTAACAATCGCGTTCAATTTAACATTATTAATTGTATTATCTTTTCTTTCAAGACCAAAATCAAAATAACCTGTTTCTCCCTCATCAGAAGATAAAAATTTTTTAAATTTTTTCAAATCGTCCTCATAAATAAGTTCTTTAAAACTATTATTTTTTATCTCTATAAATTCTTTTTCCGAATATCCCAAAAAAGAATAAAATAAATCGCTTGCGAAAATAATCGTCATGTTATCATCACAAAGAAATTTAATCATGCAAACAGGAAAATCATTTATACATATTTTATTTTTATCATTAGTCATATCATCACCTACCAAAAACAAAACAGATGTATAAAATAAAAATTTTACATAGCCTTATAAAATCAAAAACACACCTATTAATAATAATAAACATTTTTTTATATAAAGTCAATTATTTATACAAAATTTTTTTAAAATTTTTAAAAAGTCGGTTAAATACAACTGTCTAACTCTATAAAGATTTGTAAGATTTTCAAACAAACCAATAAAATAATTCTTTAAATATATCGCATGTTAATGTATTATTTTTCTATAAATGTAAATTTTATTGTAATAACCATATCAACAAATATCATTCGTTGAAGATAATGTAAAATAATATATTTCTTGAACACCAATAGACTGAATAGTCTTCCTGCATTCATTAATTGTCGCTCCTGTTGTATAAATATCATCAATTATAATAATGCTCTTTCCTATTAATTTTTCTTTATTTACAATCATAAAAGCATCTTTTAAATTTTCAATTCTCTCTTCCTTGTTAAGTCCAAATTGTACAATAGTATTCTTTTTTCTTACCAAAGAATTATAATCAACGGGAATTCCTAAAACACGTGAAAACTCCTTCGCCAAAATATCAGATTGATTAAAACCTCTTTTACGTCTTCTTTTTTTATGTATAGGGACAGGAATAATCAAATCAGCGGAGAAAAGATTTTGTTTCATAAAAAACTCACCCATTTTAATGCCTAAAACTTTAGCATAATAACCGCAGTCATCATATTTAAAAGCGTGAATAAGCTTTCTGATATTTTCTGTATATAAAAACATAGAAAATCCTTTATTTTTTTCAAAATTATTTTCACATATCTCTCTGTCAAATATATAAAAATCACCAATACAATATCTGCATATAGCAAAATCCAATGTATCATAAATGATTTTATTGCAAACAATACATTTATCAGGATACGCGAAATTCAGAATTTTGTTGATAACATATAAAAACTGTCCTTTAATTGTTTTATTAACCATATTGATTCCCCATTACAGCAATACATAAAATTTTCTACAAGAAAACAATAACAAAATCCTTAATATATCATCTTTATTAAAATTTGATTATTATTGTTTCACTACAATTAGCATACATAATAAAGAAAACCCCGTTGAAACGAAATCCAACAGGGGTATATAAAAAATAATCTCATTTACTAAGCTTAAAGAAATAATTATATAATTTCTTATACAAGCTCAATAATAACTTCTTCAGCGCCATCACCGCGTCTTGCGCCAAGTTTTATTATACGAGTATAACCACCATTTCTGTCAACATATTTAGGAGCGATCTCCTCAAACATTTTTTTAGCCATGTCAACAGATTTAGTATTAGCTCTTTTCTTTCTTCCGTCAGCGGGAACCTCAGTTACAGGATAAAGTACGCTAAGAATCTTTCTTCTGGCATTCAAACGTGAAGGGTTATCCTTTTTAATAGTTTTTTCAACCTCATCAAAAACAGTAACTCTTTTGCCATTGACATTTTCTTTAATTCTTTTGCCGTTAGAATCTTTTTTAGCAACCTTAGCAGTAACAGTAACTTCTGTAAAATTATCTTTTTCTTTTACTGCGAGAGTAATCAATTTTTCAGCAATTCTTCTGATTTCCTTAGCTTTAGTCTCGGTAGTTTTAATTTTTCCATGATATAATAAATTAGTCACCTGATTACGAAGCAAAGCTTTACGCTGGCTTGTAGTACGACCAAGTTTTCTGTATCCGGCCATTACTAAACCTCCTTAAAATTAATATCAATCATCGTTAGGACTTAAAGAAAGTCCCAGTTCGTTCATTTTGTTAAGCACTTCTTCTAAAGACTTACGTCCTAAATTACGCACTTTCATCATATCTTCTTCGGTTTTGTTAGCAAGATCCTCAACTGTATTAATACCCGCACGTTTAAGACAGTTGTAAGAACGGACAGAAAGGTCAAGCTCTTCAATACTAAGTTCAAGAACCTGAGTTTTCTTGTCTTCCTCTTTCTGTACCATAATTTCGGTATTCATAGCAGCATCGGATAAATTAACAAATAAGTTCAAATGTTCATTAAGAATTTTAGCACCCAAACTCACTGCATCTTCAGGAGTAATAGTTCCGTTTGTCCAAACTTCAAAAGTAAGCTTATCATAATCGGTAATATTACCGACACGTGTGTCCTCAACAAGAAAATTCACCCTGCGAACAGGTGTATAAAGCGAATCTACAGGAATCATTCTGATAGGCTGGTCCGGCTTTTTATTTTTTGAAGCTTCTTTGTATCCTCTTCCTCTTGTAATAGTTATTTCAATAAATAATTTACTGTTAGGACCGCCGCTTAAAGTAGCGATATGAAGCTCCGGATTAAGAATTTCAATGTCAGCGTCAACTTTTATGTCACCGGCAGTAATTTCACCTTCACCGACAAAATCAATATAAGCCATTTTAGGTTCATAATTATCACTGTTGTTCTTTATAGCAAGATTTTTAAGATTTAAAATAATTTCTGTAACATCTTCTTTAACTCCCGGAATTGTGCTGAATTCATGTAAAACACCTTCAATTTTCACATTACTTACAGCCTGACCGGGCAAAGAAGAAAGCAAAATTCTTCTCAAAGAATTACCTAAAGTAGTTCCATAACCTCTTTCTAAAGGCTCAACAACAAATTTACCATATTTTCCGTCCTGTGATTTCTCAGCAATATCAATGCGAGGCTTTTCAAATTCAAACACTCATTCGAACCCCCTTATAAATTAACATAAATATTATAGATATAGAATTTTATCGCGAATCCGACGGAGCTTACGCTCCAATCGGATAAATAAATTATTATTTAGAGTACAACTCGACAATAAGTGTTTCATTAACAGGATATTCAATTTGTTCTCTTGTAGGAAGAGAATTAACAGTACCTTTAAGATTGTCTTGGTCAGCGTTAAGCCATTGAGGAACAATTCTTGATGATGTCACATCAAGAACATCTTTAAATCTTTGTAAACTTTTTTTACTTTCTTTAACTTCAATAACATCCCCAACTTTAACCTGATAAGAAGGAATATTTACCTTTTTACCGTTAACAACAATAAGATTGTGGCGTACAATCTGTCTTGCTTCTTTTCTTGTACGTCCATATCCAAGTCTGTATACGGCATTGTCAAGTCTTAATTCAAGAAGCATAAGAAGATTTTCGCCGGCAATTCCCTGCATATTAGCGGCCTTTTTATAGTAAATTCTAAATTGTTTTTCCAAAACCCCATAAATAAATTTTACTTTTTGCTTTTCTTTTAATTGTAAACCGTACTCGCTTAATTTTCTCATTGTTCTTTTTCTTCTGCTTGGTTTTTTAGAAACGCCGAGTACAGCCGGTTCAATACCAAGGTATCTGCATCTTTTAAGAACAGGACCTATTTCTCTAGCCATTTAAAAACGCACCTCCATATATATTAAAAATTAAACTCTTCTACGTTTAGGCGGTCTGCATCCATTGTGAGGAACAGGAGTAACATCTTTTATCATAGTAACGTCAAGACCTGCCGCCTGTAAAGCACGAATAGCCGCCTCGCGTCCGCTTCCCGGACCTTTTACAAAAACCTCTACAGTTTTAAGACCATACTCTTTAGCTGCATTTGCCGCGGTCTCAGCAGCCATCTGAGCGGCATAAGGAGTAGATTTTCTTGATCCTCTGAAACCCAATCCTCCTGCGCTTGCCCATGAAAGAGCGTTTCCTGCCGCGTCTGTAATAGTAACGATAGTATTGTTAAAAGTAGATTTTATATGAGCCTGACCACGGTCAACGACTTTTCTGTCGCGGCGTCTGCGGCCTGTAGCTTTTTTAACTGCTTTCTTAGCCATTTAATTAGAACCTCCCTGAAAAATTATTTTTTCTTATTAGCAACAGTTCTTCTCGGACCTTTTCTTGTACGAGCGTTTGTTTTGGTTTTCTGACCTCTTACCGGAAGTCCTCTTCTGTGACGGATACCTCTGTAGCATCCAATTTCCATAAGACGTTTTATATTAAGCGCGATCTCTCTTCTGAGATCACCTTCAACAGTCTGAGACTTGTCAATAACCTCACGAATTCTTGCGACTTCATCATCAGATAAATCTCTCACTCTTGTATCAGGATTTACGCCAGCTTCCTTTAAAATTCTGTTTGAGCTTGGGCGACCAATACCATATACATAAGTAAGACCTATTTCCACACGTTTTTCTCTTGGTAAATCTACACCGGCAATACGAGCCATGTATCAATACACCTCCTGATAAAAATATAAATATTATAAACAAAAATTAATTACAATAAAAATTATCCTTTAGTGGTTTGCAAGGATTCCTGCCCCTCTAAAACCATATTTACGAAAAATCAGCCTTGTTTTTGTTTGTGTTTTGGATTTTCACAAATAACTCTTATGCTTCCTTTTCTTTTAATAATTCTGCATTTTTCACACATAGGCTTAACAGATGGTCTAACTTTCATTTAAAACTACTCCTTTCATTTATCTCTCCATTTAATTCTGCCTTTTGACAAATCATAAGGTGACATTTCAACCAATACTTTGTCTCCGGGAATAATTCTAATAAAATTCATACGAAGCTTACCTGATATATGGGCAAGAATCTTATGCCCGTTTTCCAATTCAACCTGGAACATAGCATTTGGAAGTTTTTCAAGTACAGTACCTTCAACTTCAATAACATCATTTTTAGACAAGGTAACAAACCCCCTTATTACTATTAATTATAAGTTTAATAAAGACTTATAATCACAACTTATATGATTTCAAAGCTTTTCTGAAATCAGCATCGTTAAGATACGCTTTATCTTCAAGCTTTTGCTTGATATCTTCAATAACATCATTTACGATTTGGACGTGCATCATTTTCTTTTTTTTAGGTTTTTCGAGTTTTCTTAAATCCCCGTCAACCAGATAAAGATATTGCTCGTCAAAATCAACAATTATAAATGGCCGTCTTTTGTCACGTCCGCTTTTTGAATAAACAACTTGACCTTTACTGTACAATAAAACTCACCTCAACTATAACAAAACAATAAAATACTTTGCCTGCTTTGTAAAACTAAAAACAGAATTAAATAAATTATTTTGTTGTTTTGTCTTCGCAATTTTATTAATTGCTAAACAAGAGTCAAAATTTCCGGCTCATCGTCAGTAATAAGTATAGTATTTTCATAATGAGCGGATAATCTTTTATCTTTTGTAACAACAGTCCATTTATCAGCCAAAACCTTGACCTTAAAATCACCGGCGTTAATCATAGGCTCAATGGCAAGAGTCATACCTTTACAAAGTCTTGGGCCGCGGCTGTTAGTTTTATAATTTGGAATTTGAGGAGCCTCGTGCATATCAGAGCCAATGCCATGGCCAACATATTCACGTACAACCGAAAAACTGTTTAATTCAGCGTATTGCTGTATAGCTGCGGAAATCTGATGTAAATGATTACCTTCTTTTGCAAACTTTATACCTTCAAAAAAACTTTGTTTTGTAACCTCAATAAGTTTTTTTGCCTCATCAGAAACCTCACCGACAACAAAAGTTCTGGCAGCATCGCCATGAAAACCATTAATATAGGCTCCAACGTCAACACTGATAATATCGCCGTTTTTAAGAGTTCTTCTTCCTGGAATACCATGAATAACTTCCTCATTTACCGATGCGCATATTGAAGCTGGGAACCCCCCATATCCTTTAAAAGAAGGAACAGCTCCTTTGCTTCTTATATAATCCTCGGCAATTTTATCAAGCTCTCCTGTGGAAATACCTGCATGAATTTTAGTTTCCAAAAGATTGAGAACTTCTCCGGTAATACGACCTGCGATTTTCATATATTCAATTTGTTTTTCATTTTTAATAGTAATAGCCATAAACCTTACGCCTCTTCCAAAGATTTTATCAGATAAGAAGTTATTTCGTCAATACCGCCTATTCCCGAAACTTTGAGAAGAATACCTTTTTCATCATAGTAATTTATAATAGGCGAGGTAGTTTCATGATAAATTCTGAGTCTGTTTTTAACAGTTTCCTCCGCATCATCCTTGCGCTGAACAAGTTTTGAACCGCATTCATCGCAAATTCCCTCGGCTTTTGGAGGATTATATTTCACATGATACATCTGACCGCATTTTGAGCATCCTCTTCTGCCAGAAATACGTTCAACAATAATCTTATCATCAACATCAATAAGAACAACCTTATCGACCTCTCCGATAATATCAGTAAGTCCCTCGGCCTGACTTAAATTTCTTGGATACCCGTCAAGAATATAGCCGTTTTTGCAATCATCTCTTTCAATTCTTTCTGATAAAATTTTAGTCACAATTTCATCCGGAACAAGATGACCCGAATGCATAATATCAGCTACTTCCTTGCCAAGCTCTGTTTCAAGTTTAATCTGCTCTCTAAGCAAATCACCTGTTGAGATATGCGCAATGTTAAAATACTTTGATAATTTTTTTGCCTGAGTACCCTTTCCGGCACCCGGACAACCTATAAGTATAAGTTTCATAAAACATACTTCCTTTCAGGCTAAGCAAACCTAAAATATATTAAGACCGGCATTTTGAGGAAGTCCCTTTATGGGACAACCCAAAAACCGTAAAAATCCAATTAACTTAAAAATCCTTTATAATGACGCATAAGGAGCTGAGATTCAAGCTGTTTAACAATCTCAAGAGCAACACCTGTTACAATAAGAAGTGTAGTTCCTCCGAATCCAACATTAAGTCCTCCAAATACCCAACCTATGGCGACAGGAATAATAGCTATTATAGCGTAAAAACAAGCACCAATTAAAGAAATCCTGTCAACAACATTCTGAATAAATTCAGAAGTAGGTTTACCCGGTCTTATACCGGGAATAAAACCTCCGCTTTTTCTCATATTTTCCGCAACCTCAATAGGATTAAAAGCGAAAGAAGTATAAAAGAATGTAAAGCAGAAAATAAGAACAACATATATTACGGCTCCGATAGGATTTTGTATATCTAAAATTCTGACAACATCGTCAAGCCATTGAATGTTAAACATATTTTTAATAGTCTGCGGAAACTGTAAAAGAGAAATGGCAAAAATAATAGACATAACACCCGCGATATTTACTTTAATAGGTATAAAAGAGCTCTGACCGCCAAAAACAGTACGTCCTGCCATTTTTTTTGAATACTGAACAGGTATACGTCTTTCTCCGTCCTGAACAAGAATAACAAATCCTACTATAAAGACAAATATACATAAAATGAGTGCTACAATAACCCAGCCCATAGTGCCTGAATATTCTCCTGTAGTAGCGTAAGTGTATAAAGTAACTACTCCGCTTGGAAGACCCGCAATAATATTAGCGAAAATAATAAATGAAGAACCGTTTCCAATTCCACATTCGGTAAGTTTTTCGCCAAGCCACATAATAAATATAGTTCCTGTAACCATAGTTACCAAAGCCGCAATCCATACAAACCAGCCAGGGTCAGTAAACATTGTTGTGTGAATTGTATAAATCTGACCTGCGCCTTGTAAAATGGCAAGAACAACAGCTAAAACCCTTGTAGCCTGATTAATTTTTTTGTGACCTTCTTCGCCCTCTTTTTTAAGCTGCTCTAATTTTGGAATAGCAACTGTCAAAAGCTGCATAATGATAGAAGCGTTAATGTAAGGACCGATTCCCATTGCGAATATAGAGCCGGCAGAACCTCCTGTCAATAACGTAAACAAACTCATATCATCGCTTCCGCTGACAGGATTTACAAGCTTATCCATTGAAACACCCGGAATAGGAATGTGTGTACCAAGTCTTACAATTAATAATATAAACAGCATGTAAAACAACTTCATACGAAGATCTTTAACTTTCCACGCATTTTTAAATACAGAAAACATTAGATCACCTCTGCTTTTCCGCCTGCTGCTTCAATTTTTTCTTTTGCCGACTGGCTGAAGAAATTAACCTTAACAGTTAATTTTTTAGACAATTCTCCGTTACCAAGGATTTTAACACCATCTCTCGGATTACTTACCAAGCCTTTGGATTTAAGCGCTTCAATATCAACGATAGACCCATCTTCAAATACATTTAAATGAACAAGATTAATAGCGACTATTTCTTTAGAGTTTATGCATTTAAATCCTCTTTTAGGAATACGTCTGTAAAGAGGCATCTGACCACCCTCAAAACCGGGTCTTACACCGCCGCCTGAACGTGAGTTTTGCCCTTTGTGTCCTCTTCCGGCAGTTTTTCCGTTTCCTGAGCCATGACCTCTGCCTTTACGAAAAGCTTTAAATTTAGAACCCTTGGCAGGTTTTAATTCACTCAAATTCATCTTAGATTGCACCTCCTTTTATTAAATTTCCTCTACTTTAACTAAGTGCTTAACTTGTTTAATCATACCTCTTACAGCATCATTGTCCTGTTTTTCAACAAATGAGTTAGGTTTTTTAAGACCAAGCGCGGCAACAGTTTTTTTGTGTTTAGGAATAGCCCCTATAGTAGATTTAACTAAAGTAATTTTTAACATTTAATTTAACCTCCTTAACTCAAGATTTCTTCAACGGATTTACCTCGAAGTCTTGCAACCTGTTCAGGAGTTGTAACTCTGCTTAATCCTTCGATAGTAGCATTTACAACATTTCTCTTATTGTTAGAACCTAAAGATTTAGTTCTGATATTTCTAATTCCGGCAAGCTCTAAAACCGCACGGGCCGGACCGCCTGCGATAACGCCTGTACCTTCGGCGGCAGGCTTTAACAAAACAGTTGAGCTGCCGAATTTACCAAGGTTTTCATGATAAATACTATCATCTTGATTACGTTCAACATAAATAAGATTTTTGATTGCGTCTTCTTTTCCTTTGCGGATAGCGTCAGGAATTTCCATAGCTTTTCCAAGACCCGCGCCGACATGACCGTTTCCGTCGCCGACAACAACTAACGCTGCGAAACGGAAAGTACGACCGCCTTTTACAACTTTGGTAACACGTTTGATAGTTACAACTTTATCTTCCAATTCAAGCGTACTTGCATCAATTTTCTTTCTCAAGACTTTCCCTCCTTACTAAAATTGTAATCCCGCTTCTCTAGCGGCGTCAGCCAAAGCCTGTATTTTACCGTGATAGACAAAACCGCCTCTGTCAAAAACAACAGTATTAATACCTTTTTCCAAAGCTTTTTTAGCTATAGCCTCACCTACAGCTTTAGCTGCCTCAACATCAGATGTTTTTTCAATTTTATCTTTGACAGCCGCTTCCATAGTAGACGCTGCCGCCATAGTATTACCGATAGTATCGTCAATAATTTGCGCATAAATGTGCTTGTTAGATCTAAAAACTGCCAATCTTGGTTTTTGTGCCGTACCGGAAATTTTATTGCGAAGTCTGTAATGACGCTTAATTCTTCCGTCTGCGCGTGATGGCTTACTAATCATCTGGATTTCACTCCTTTACTATTATTTCTTACCTGTTTTACCGACCTTGCGTCTTATAGTTTCTGTAGCGTATTTAATACCTTTTCCTTTATAAGGTTCCGGCGGACGTTTAATTCTTATTTCAGCGGCAAACTGTCCGACCTTTTCTTTATCAATACCGGAAACAATAATTTTATTAGTACCTTCAAGAGTAGTTGTTACTCCTTCAGGGTCAATCATTTCAACCGGATGGGAATATCCAAGAGTAAGAGTAAGTTTATTACCGCTCTTGGCAGCTCTGTAACCGACACCGTTTATCTCAAGCTCTTTTGTATAGCCTTTAGTAACACCTTCAACCATATTTGAGATAAGTGTTCTTGTAAGACCATGTAAAGCTTTGTATCTTTTCAAATCACTTGGTCTTGTAACAACAATCTGATTTTCTTCAACAGTAATAGTTAAATCATCGACCAATTTACGTGTCAAAGTACCTTTAGGGCCTTTAACAGTAATCACGTTGCCTTCTTCAAGTTTAACATCAACACCTGCGGGAACAGCAACAGGTAATTTACCTATACGTGACATTTTCGCACCTCCTTATATATTACCAAACAAAAGCGAGGACTTCTCCGCCCACACCAAATTTTCTTGCTTCTTTGTCTGTTATAATACCTTTATTTGTAGAAACAATGGCAATACCAAGACCGCCCAGAACCTTAGGCATTTCCTCACAGGAAGCGTAAACTCGAAGTCCGGGCTTAGAAATTCTTTTAATCCCCGTAATAACCTTTTCATTTTTATCTTTGCCATACTTCAAAGTAATACGCATAGTTTTCTTAACACCGTCTTCCAACATTTCAAACCCTTTGACATAACCTTCCTTAGTCAAAATATCCGCAATAGCTTCTTTAGCTTTAGAAGAAGGGACGTCAACAGTATTGTGTTTAGCGGTATTAGCGTTTCTTATTCTTGTAAGCATATCTGCAATAGGATCGCTCATCGACATTATAAAAATCCTCCTTTCCCCTGATTACCAGCTGGCTTTTTTAACTCCCGGTATCTGACCTTTGTAGGCTAACTCACGGAAACAAATACGACATATACCAAACTTTCTTAAATAAGCATGTGGTCTTCCGCAAATTCTGCATCTTGAATAGCTCTGTGTTGAATATTTAGCTTTTCTTTGTTGCTTCACGACCATAGATTTTTTAGCCATTTTCCGTCCTCCCTTACTTTTTGAATGGCATACCAAATAATCTTAACAATTCTCTGGCTTCCTCATCTGTTTTTGCAGTAGTTACGAAAACAATATCCATACCTCTGATTTTATCAATTTTATCATATTGAATTTCGGGAAACATAAGCTGTTCTTTAACACCCAAGGTATAGTTTCCTCTGCCGTCAAAACTGTTTGCGCTGACTCCTCTAAAGTCACGTACACGAGGAAGAGCGATATTTATAAGCTTGCTTGCGAAGCTGTACATTTTTTCTCCCCTTAAAGTAACCTTACAGCCAATAGGCATTCCCGCACGAAGCTTAAATGCGGCAATAGATTTTTTAGCTTTTGTCACAATAGGCTTCTGTCCTGAGATAATAGCCATATCACCCATAGCGTTTTCAATAGCTTTAGCGTTTTCTTTAGCTTCGCCAAGACCCATATTAAGAACTATTTTCTCAATTTTAGGAACTTCCATTTTATTTTTATATGAAAACTTTTTCATCATAGCGTCAACAATTTCATTTTCATAAAATTCTCTTAAAGCATTCACAGTCAAATGTACCTCCTTTCAAAAATTAATCAATTACCTCGCCTGTTGATTTAGCGATTCTTTGTTTAGAATTAACTATCTTGCCGTCTCTTTCAACTTTTTCAACTTTATAACCTATTCTTGTAGGTTTTCCTTTGTATAAATACATAACATTGGAAACATTGATTGCGGCTTCTTTCTGAATAATACCGCCCTGCTGATTGGGAGCGGCTTTCTGGTGTTTTTTTATCATATTAACACCCTCAACAATTACTTTGTCATTTTTTCTGTCAACAAAAAGAACTTTTCCTTCTTTGCCTTTATCAACGCCCGCAATAACAACAACCTTGTCGCCTTTTTTAATTTTCACGATTCGTACACCTCCTTATAATACTTCGGGAGCAAGAGACAATATTTTCATATATTGTTTTTCTCTGAGTTCTCTCGCGACCGGCCCAAAGATACGTGTACCCCTTGGATTTTTATCTTCTTTAATAATAACGGCTGCGTTTTCATCAAATTTGATATAAGAACCGTCAGGTCTTGAAGCGCCTTTTTTAGTTCTCACAACAACCGCTTTAACAACCTCGCCTTTTTTAACAACACCTCCGGGTGTTGCGTCTTTAACAGTAGCAACTATAACATCGCCAATATTAGCATATCTTCTTGTTGACCCGCCTAAAACCCTGATACATAAAAGTTCTTTAGCTCCTGAGTTGTCAGCCACAGCCAATCTTGATTCTTGTTGTATCAATTTAATTGCCTCCTTTCCGAAGGGGTTTATTAGTTGACAAAACCCCAACAAACATAAAACTATTTAGCCTTTTCTACTATATTAACAAGTCTCCATCTTTTATCTTTGGATAAAGGTCTTGTTTCCATAACTTTAACACGGTCACCGATTTTACATTCGTTGTTTTCGTCATGGGCTTTAAGTTTGTAAGTAGTTTTCACGATTTTTTTATACAAAGGATGTCTTACATTGTTTTCCACAGCAACAACAATAGTTTTATCCATTTTATCACTGACTACCTTGCCAATTCTTGTTTTACGAAGATTTCTTTCCACTAAATGTGCCTCCTTTCATTATGAATCAAAGACCCTTTTGTTTCTGAGTAATAATAGTCTGAATACGAGCGATATTTTTACGTACCTCTTTAATTCTCGCCGTATTATTAAGCTGATTTGTAGCGTTTTGGAATCTTAAATTAAATAATTCCTTCTTAGCTGTAACCAAATCATTATTTAATTCTTCACTTGATTTATTTCTGAGATCATCAACAAAATTTTTAATTTTCACTATTATTCACCGTCCATTTCCTGGTCAGCACGTGACACTATTTTGCACTTAATAGGTAACTTATGAACCGCAAGACGCAACGCTTCTCTTGCGATTTCCTCACTGACTCCTGCTATTTCAAACATAATTCTGCCCGGTTTAACAACAGCTACCCAATATTCAGGAGAACCTTTACCTGAACCCATTCGAGTTTCAGCAGGTTTTTCTGTAATAGGCTTGTCAGGGAAAATTTTAATCCAAACTTTACCGCCACGTTTGATATATCTTGTCATAGCGATACGGGCAGCCTCAATCTGATTAGAAGTAATCCAGCTTGGCTCACAAGCTTGTATAGCGAATTCACCGTAAGTAATTTTATTGCCTCTTGTAGCTTTGCCTGTCATACGTCCCCTGAATTGTTTACGTCTTTTTACTCTTTTAGGCATTAACATTACTTATCACTCCCTTCCGCTTTTTTCTGAGGAAGAACCTCTCCTTTGTATATCCAAACTTTAACGCCGATTTTACCGTAAGTTGTATCAGCCTCTGCAAAACCATAATCAATATCCGCTCTTAAAGTCTGAAGAGGAATAGTACCATCATGATAATGCTCCGTACGAGCCATTTCAGCTCCGCCAAGACGACCTGAACAAGCTGTTTTAATACCTTTAGCGCCAAGACGCATAGTTCTTGTCATAGCCTGTTTCATAGCGCGGCGGAAAGTAATACGGTTTTCAAGCTGTCTGGCTATATCTTCCGCAACAAGCTGAGAATCAAGTTCCGGTTTTTTAATTTCCTCAATATTAATCATAACTTTCTGAACAGTCATTTTCTGAAGCTCATTGCTAAGCTCCTGAATAGACGCACCGTTCCTTCCGATAATTATACCGGGTTTAGAAGTATGAATAGTTATTTTTACACGTTCGTTCGTTCGTTCAATATTTATTTTAGAAACATTGGAATTATAAAGCTTTTTCTTGATATAAGTCCTCATTTTATTATCTTCTACCAAGAAATCGGCATAATTTTTCTTATCGGCATACCATACTGAATCCCAGTCTTTAATAATGCCGACTCTTAATCCGTGTGGATTTACTTTCTGACCCATCATTAACCTCCTTATCTCTCATTCAAGTATATTGAAATATGAGCAGTACGTTTGTTAATTCTGTAAGCTCTGCCCTGAGCTCTCGGACGAATTCTTTTGAGAGTTGGCCCCTGATTAGCGACTACATCTTCAACATACAATCTATCAACATCTAATTCCAAATTATTTTCCGCGTTAGCGACTGCGGACTTTAAAACTTTTTCTATAATTTCAGCGGCGTATCTCGGGGAATAAGCAAGTATACCCATAGCCTCACCGATACTTTTGCCTTTAATCTGGTCTAAAACGATTTTAGCCTTAGTGTTGGAAACTCTTACGAATTTAGCGTGAGCCTGAGCTCTTCTGTCTTTTTGCTTTTCGTTTCTTTCCTTTTTAATCTGGCTTCTATGACCTTTAGCCATGAAAGATTACCTCCTTCCAAAAACAATTATTAGCGAACTCTTGATTTCTTTTCAGCGTCTTTACCATGACCTCTGTAAGTTCTTGTTAAAGCAAACTCGCCCAATTTGTGACCAACCATATCTTCGGTTATATAAACAGGCACGTGTTTTCTGCCATCATGAACAGCGATCGTGTGACCAATCATTTCCGGAAATATAGTAGAACGGCGAGACCATGTTTTAATAACATCTTTTGTATTGGCCTTATTCTGAGCGTCAACTTTTTTAATAAGGTGAGCGTCACAGAAAGGACCTTTTTTAATTGATCTACTCATTCAGATTTTCCTCCTAATTATTTATTTCTACCACGGATTATAAATTTATTGCTTGCTTTGTGTTTTTTACGAGTTTTATAACCAAGAGCAGGCTTGCCCCAAGGAGTACAAGGAGCCGGACGACCAATAGGAGCTCTTCCCTCGCCGCCTCCGTGAGGATGGTCGTTAGGATTCATAACAGAACCTCTTACAGTAGGTCTTATACCCATATGACGTTTTTTACCGGCTTTACCAATATTAATAAGTTCGTGATCAATATTACCTACCTGACCAATAGTAGCTCGGCAGTCTATAGGAAGAAGTCTCATTTCACCGGAAGGAAGTCTTACGGTTGCGTATTTTCCCTCTTTAGCCATAAGCTGAGCTACATTTCCAGCTGAGCGAACAAGCTGTCCACCTGCGCCCGGTTTCATCTCAATATTATGAATTTCAGCGCCCACAGGAATATTTCTCATAGGAAGAGCGTTTCCTACATGAATTTCAGCATCAGGACCATTAGTTATTATATCTCCAACTTTCAAACCGTTCGGAGCGAGAATATATCTTTTCTCACCGTCAACATAAGAAAGCAGAGCAATATTAGCTGTTCTGTTAGGGTCATACTCAATAGCAGAAACCTTTGCGGGAATACCGTCTTTATTACGTTTAAAATCAATAATTCTGTATTTTCTTTTAGCTCCGCCGCCGTGATGACGTACGGTTATTTTACCCTGATTATTGCGGCCCGCTGTAGTTTTTATATGAACAACAAGGCTTTTTTCGGGTGTAGATTTAGTAATTTCAGAGAAATCTGACACAGTCATGTGTCTTCTCGAAGGTGTATAAGGTTTAAATCTTTTAATACCCAATTTTTACACTCCTTTCAAACATTTATACCTCACACGTATCCGTGTGTATCATTAATCATACATTACATACCCTGGAAAATTTCAATTTCTTTACTTTCCGCGGTAAGCTTTACAATAGCTTTTTTTCTTTTATTGGTTCTACCGTAAGTATAACCTCTTCTTTTAACTTTGCCAACCACATTCATAGTATTTACGGAAGCGACTTTAGTTCCTTCGAACATTTTCTCAACAGCTTCCTTTACCTGATTTTTAGTAGCCTCAGGATGTACGTAGAATGCGTATTTTTTATCAGCCATATCGTTCATTGTTTTTTCTGTAACAACAGGCTTTAAAATAACATCGTAATATTTTATATCAGCCATTACGCGTACACCTCCTGAATTTTCTCAACAGCTTGTTTAGTAACAACAAATGAATCGTATTTCAAGATATCATATACATTAATAGTATTTACAGAAGCGGTCTTTATATCAGGAATATTTCTTGCTGACAATACAGCGTTTTTGTTTCCGTCTTCAAGAACAACAAGAGCTTTTGATACTTTAATGTTGTTAAGAACGTTCTGCATTTCTTTTGTTTTAATCTGCTCAAGGTTAAGAGCGTCAAGAACAACAAATTTATTCTCGTTTACCTTAGTTGTAAGAGCCGATTTAAGAGCAAGTCTTTTAACCTTTTTGTTAAGCTTAAATGAATAATCTCTTGACTTAGGAGCGAAAACAACACCGCCGCCTGTCCATTGAGGAGCTCTTATAGAACCTTGTCTTGCCCTGCCTGTACCTTTCTGTCTCCAAGGTTTTCTTCCGCCGCCTCTTACCTCAGAACGTGTTTTTGTTCCCTTTGTACCCTGTCTCTGATTAGCAAGATACTGAACAACCGCCTGATGCATAACGTGCTCGTTAACCTCAACCGCGAAAATATTGTCATTAAGTTCAATAGAACCAACTTCGCTTCCGCTCATATTTAAAACTTTAATATTCGCCACTGTTTATTCCTCCTTTCGCGAAACATTATTAATTAGCTTTTACGCTGTCTTTAATAACAAGTATAGAGCCTTTGTTTCCCGGAACAGCGCCTTTTATAAGAATTAAATTCTTATCAGCGTCCGTGCGTACAATTTCAAGATTTTGAACAGTAACGTTAACAGCTCCCATATGACCTGGCATTTTTTTGCCCTTTTTAACTTTACCGGGCGTAGTCGCAGATGATAAAGAACCAACACCTCTGTGATATTTAGAGCCGTGAGCCATAGGTCCTCTGTGCTGATTATGTCTTTTGATAGCGCCCTGAAAACCTTTTCCCTTTGATATTCCGCTTACGTCAACTTTATCTCCCGCCGCGAAAATATCAGCTTTAATTTCAGCTCCTACCTCATATTCATCAATACTGTCAAACTTAAATTCTTTTAATACTTTAACAGGGGTAACGTTTGCCTTTTTAAAATGACCGTCCGAAGGTTTATTTACGTGTTTTTTTGAAATATCGCCAAAACCAACCTGAACAGCGTTATACCCGTCATTTTCTTCTGTTTTCTTCTGAGTAACGACACAAGGACCGGCTTCCAAAACAGTTACAGGAATTAAAATTCCATTTTCAGCAAAAACCTGTGTCATACCAATCTTTTTAGCTATAATAGCCTTTTTCATTTTTCGTACCTCCTAAACTCTACAGCGGATTATCTCATATAAAGATAATCATTCTAGGCAAATATAAGATGTACTTATATAAACCGTAACATGGACTTATTTCATAATTTTCAAAGTAATATCAACACCCGCTGGCAAATCAAGACGAGTCAACGCATCAACTGTCTTGGCAGTAGGCATCAAAATATCAATCAATCTCTTATGAGTTCTCATTTCAAACTGCTCTCTTGAATCTTTATATTTATGAACAGCTCTTAAAATAGTAACAACTTCTTTTTTTGTTGGAAGCGGAATAGGTCCGCTTATTTTAGCGCCTGTCTTTTTAGCGGTTTCGATAATCTGAACTGCTGACTGGTCAATTAACTTATGATCATAAGCTTTGAGACTGATTCTAATTTTTTGATTAGCCATAAAAAAAGTCCCCTCCTTTTCGTACTTTTTTAATTTACTCAGTACGACAAGCGGTGACTGCACACACAATATTTTGACGAAAGTATCCCTGCATACAGATACAGTTCTCAAAAATCTATTTAGTACAGTGACCTTGCCGCCCGGTTTCATGAACTGGACATCGCTCCGCGAAAAAACCTGTATATTATACAGCAACCTTTCGCCTCAACGCTCTTAATGTCACAACGATAGTATTATAACATCCTAAGAAAATAATGTCAATATCTTTTTTTACTTTTTTACAAAATAATTAAAATCGTAAAATTACATTCCGGCACAAAAATCAACTTTTAAAGTTTTAAAGAAAAAATTTTTAAGATTAATTTCCGTGCGAAGTTATTAAACAAGCCTAATATATCAAATAGCTTATTTATAAGAAAACAATAATAATATTAGACCTGTTTAATAAAAACTTATACATAAAGGAATCCTTTTATTGTTTTGCATTGAAAATTTTAAGAATTGCTATAGCGGCTCTATTACTGTTTTTGCTGTTTAGCGCTACTCATTTCCTGAATATCGTAATGAATAATAACGTCTTCTTTTTTATATAAATAATAAAACCTGTCCACAATTCTGTCAGCCACAATAATACCCGAATCATAATTAGCGTCCATTAAAATAACAATAAATTGATTTTTTCTATAGCTCGTAGATACATCGCCTCTTCTAAGAGATTCGCTTATTGCTTTTTCCGCATACCCCAAAATCTCATTTATATTACATAAATCAGGAAATCCTCCGTTTATATCAGTTAATCTGAAAAGCAGTAGCTGAACAGTCTGTTTTGTTCTTGAAATAGTTCTTTCAAGAAATCTGTAAATTTTCTGAAATCCCTCATACTCGACCCGATACACGCCATTTTTAAATTCTTTTTCTTCCAGAAAAGCCTTTATGTATTCAATATCAATTTTTGTTTCCGCTTTAATTTCAATATTATCCTTTTCCTCACTGAAAAAATGATAAGTACCTTTTCCATTTTGCTTAACATAATATAAAGCTTTATCAGCACTGCTATATAAAGATGAGAAATCATCTCCGTTTTCTCCCGCGATAGAAATACCTATAGATGCTGAAACCTTTTTATTGGTTTCAGGTATATACAGTTTTTCGGATAATCTTTTAAAAATCGTCTGAGCCTTATTTTCTATTTCATTTCTTAAAGCTTTTCCCTTAAAGAAAATAATAAACTCGTCCCCTCCTATTCTGCATAAAATATCAGTTTCACGAATAACGCTCTTTAAAGTTTCGGCAAATATCATAAGCATTTCATCGCCTACTATATGCCCAAAAGTATCGTTAATCCACTTAAAATTGTCCATATCCATCATAAATAAAGCCCCACCGGCTTTTTTATCTTTAAGATACAGATTTATTGTATTTTCTGTATATTTCCTGTTCCATGCGCCTGTAAGACTGTCTTTCTGCGACTCGATTTTAATTGTATCGTTATATTTATCAAGAATAGTTTTTAAGAGCTGAGTACTTTCCTCAGCGAGATTTTTTGAATCCATATCATCGCTTATCTCAAAATCAATATCAAAGTCAATTCCACCCTCGTCAATAATGGAGATTAAAGTATCGACTATTTTAGGGTCAAATTGAGACCCTTTGCCCTTTTCAAGTTCAAATCTTACGTCTGAGTCATCAAGTTTTTCTTTGTAAATCCTGCCTCCGGTCATAGCGTCGTAAGCATCGGCAACATGGATAATTCTTGCCACAATCGGTATTTCCTCACCTTTAAGTCCATAGTTATAACCATGTCCGTCATATCTTTCATGATGATACATAGCTCCGTTAACAACATCTTTTATAGATGTTACGTTTTTCAAAATCTCACTTCCAAAAAATGGATGTTTTTTTATTTCCTCAAATTCTTCTTCCGTAAGCTTTGACGGTTTTCCTATTGTATCGTCAGAAACATATATATTTCCAATATCATGAAGTAAAGCCACATAATACATATTAGAAACATCTTTTTCAGACCAGCCTAATTTTCTTGAAATCCAACCTGCGCACTTAGCCACGCGTACAGAATGACCTCTGTTGTATTTTCCTTTAGAATCAACAGCGTCAACAATTACACTAATAGCTTTAAAAGCGGCCTCCTCAATTTGTTTTGTTTTACTCTTTATTTGTTTTTGAAGTCTTCGTTTAAGTTCCGCCTCTTCAATAGCGTGAAAAATTCTTTTTGTAATAACTTTAGCATCAAAAGGTCTGATAATAAAATCCGAAGCTCCAAGTTCAAGGGCTTCAATTTCTTTATTTTTATCACTATCCATAGTAATAAATATAACAGGAATATCCGAAGTTCTTTTATTTTCTTTAAGTCTTTTCATAATTTCAAATCCGTTCATCTCAGGGATATTGATATCCAATAAGACAAGGTCTGTTGTATGCTCGCTAAGATAAGCAATAGCTTCTTTACCGGATCTGCACAAAGCCAAATCAAAACTTTCTTTTAAAATTTCACAAATATATTTAAGATTTGTAATAACATCGTCAATAATAAGTATATGCTTTTTTATTTTCATAAATAAATTCCTTTCAGAACTCCAATAAAAAACAAATTACAATTTGTTATAAATAGTTAAAATAATTTATAATAATACTATCACATTTAATGATAATTTACAACACATATATGTAAAATATCGTTAAAATCGATTCTAAAATAATTTTTACAAAACAAAAGATGACGTACATAGCCGTAGTTCTATGTCGGCTGATAAAACATAAAAAATAATTTATATACACCAAACTTATTTACCTTTAAAGTTATTTGACTTAAAAAAGACCTGTTCTAACCTCCCGCAGCAACGATTGATAAAAGATTTTTTTCAGACTAGGCCTGATTTTTACAGTAACTTTTCAAATGTTTCAAAAAAATCAGACAAAGTATGACGGAAAAAATTCTGTCAAGCAATACTACAGTGGTTTAAAACAGGTCTAATAAAAGAATATAGGCAATCAACTTGAAAATGAGCAAAAGGAAAGGAGATAAAAATTATTTTCACAAGGCAGTGGAATAAGAGCGTAGCCGTAGCCTACACCGACTGACTGGGATGCATAGGCGAGCGGCAAATGGATAAAATAACAATCAATTATTTTATCCATTTGCCAAGTTATTATCTATATACTCCCTGAAAAATGGGTACAGTAATAATTATAATATAATAAAAATCTTGTTTTACCCATAATGTAAAAAATAATCTTATTTTTGTAAAAATTTATTTTATTTACTAAATTAGCAAAACAATAATTATATTCAAATCCGCCTACAGCAATTCTGGATTGCTGTAATAAAGATTTTGGCTTCATACTTTATCTGATTTTTCAAAATATCAAAAAAATTCCAGCAAAACTAAATATTATTTGATAAAAAATCTCTTGTCAATTATCACTACCTATATTATATAACATATATATATTTATCTTTTTTTGATTTACTCTCCGCAAAAATCGTCAAAAGTAATAATGTCTTCCGCACTTTTACCGGCAGGAATCATAGGCAATACCTTTTCATCAATATTAATTTCACAGTTAATAACACAAGTCTTATTAAGTTCAATAGCCTTTTTAATAGCGTCATCAACCTCTTCAGGCCTTGTTACATTAAATGGAACAGCCTTATAAGCTTCGGCAAGTTTTAAAAAGTCAGTAGCCTTGTCCAAAACCGTATTAGAATATCTTGCGTCATAGAACATATTTTGCCATTGTCGTACCATACCCAAAACGTGATTGTTAATAAGTACAACAATAACAGGCAAATCATTAGCGACAGATGTTGCAAGTTCAATATTGTTCATATAGAAACATCCATCACCCGCAATATCAAAAACAACCTTGTCAGGGCAACCGGCCTTAGCTCCTATAGCTGCGCCAAGACCATAACCCATAGTACCAAGTCCGCCGGAAGTCAGAAGACTGCGTGGATGTTCATAGTCAATAAACTGGCATGCCCACATTTGATGCTGACCTACTTCTGTTGCGATAATCGCCTCACCTTTTGTAATAGCGCTTATCCTTTCCATAATGTACTGAGGTTTAAGCTCTTTCTCATCAGCATATTTAAGTGGGAATTCCTTTTCATATTCTTTAACCTTGCTCATCCATTTATCATGTTTTTGATTTTCAAGTCTTTTATTGAGAATTTTAAGAATTTCTTTGCAATCGCCAATAATAGAACTGTATGTATTAACATTTTTGTTAATTTCAGCAGCGTCAATATCAATATGCAAGACTTTTGCGTCAGGAGCAAATTTATTAATATTTGTGGCAACACGGTCACTGAATCTCGCTCCTACAGCTATAAGTAAATCGCATTCATTAACAAGCAGATTTGAAGCCTTTGTACCATGCATACCTATCATTCCCGTAAATCTTGGGTTGCTTGACGGAATTCCTCCAAGTCCCATAGCCGAAAGACAAATGGGAGCATCAATTTTATCAATAAATTCACTAATCTCATTTGAGGCATCAGATGAAACAATACCTCCTCCAGCATAAACAAAAGGTTTTTCTGAAGAATTTATAAGCTCTAACGCCTTTTTTATATCTTCCTCTGTAATATTCTCAGTAATCCTTTTAACTTCTATCGGTTCTTTTTTTTCATATTCAGCAAAATTTGCCGTAGCGTCTTTAGTAATATCAATAAGAACAGGACCCTGCCTTCCTTCTTTAGCTATATAAAAAGCTTTTCTTACAGTATCAGCAAGCTTATTAACATCTTTAACAATAAAATTATGTTTTGTGATAGGCATTGTAATTCCCGCTATATCAACCTCCTGAAAACTATCCTTACCCAAAAGCGGCAAAGCAACATTTCCAGTAATAGCAACCATTGGAATACTGTCCATATAAGCTGTAGCTATTCCTGTAACAAGATTTGTAGCCCCCGGACCGCTTGTTGCAAGACATACTCCAACCTTTCCTGTAGCTCTGGCATAACCGTCGGCTGCATGGGCCGCGCCTTGTTCATGAGATGTAAGATAATGTTTTATCTCATCTCTGTGTTTATATAAAGCGTCATAAATATTAAGAACAGCCCCTCCGGGATAACCAAAAATGGTATCAACTCCCTGTTCTTTTAAACATTCAATTAAAATTTCCGAACCGTTTAACAGCATTATATCCCTCCTATATTATTCAAGAATAGCTCCCTTATCAGCACTTGAAACAAGTCTGGCATATCTTGAAAGATAACCTTTTTTAATTTTAGGTTCAGGCGCAACCCATTTAGCTCTTCTTTCAGTCAAAATTTCATCAGAAACTCTTACGGAAAGAAGACCCTCATTAATGTCTATATCAATAATATCTCCTTCCTCAACAAGAGCAATATTTCCGCCTGCCGCCGCCTCAGGTGAAGCATGACCAATACTTGCCCCTCTTGACGCACCGCTGAAACGTCCATCTGTTACAAGAGCAACCTCTTTATCAAGCTTCATACCGGCTAAAGCAGAAGTCGGGGAAAGCATTTCTCTCATACCCGGTCCGCCTTTAGGACCTTCATATCTGATAATCACAACATCTCCACTTATAATTTTTCCTCCGAAAATAGCTGAAATAGCAGCTTCTTCTGAATCAAATACCCTTGCCGGTCCTGAATGTTTAAGCATTTCAGGAGCAACAGCACTTCTTTTAACAACAGCGCCGTTAAGAGCAATATTTCCTTTTAAAACAGCGATACCGCCTGTTTTTGAATAAGGATTTTCAACAGGACGAATAATTTCAGTATTTTTATTGTATGCGTTTTCAATATTTTCCCCTACTGTTTTCAAAGTAACAGTAAGATTGTCAAGTTCCAAAAGACCAAGCTTTTTAATTTCACTCATAACTGCAGGAATACCTCCCGCCTCGTTAAGTTCCTCAATATAATTAGGTCCTGCCGGAGCAAGGTGGCAAAGATTAGGAGTTTTATCACTTATTTCATTTGCCATATCAAGAGTAATCTCAACGCCAGCCTCATGAGCGATAGCTGGCAGATGAAGCATAGAATTTGTAGAACAGCCTAAAGCCATATCCATAGTAAGAGCGTTTCTAAACGCTTTTTCATTCATAATATCTCTTGGCTTAATATTTTTTTCAACCAATTTCATAATCTGCATACCTGCGTGCTTTGCAAGACCTATTCTGTCACCATATACAGCCGGAATAGTTCCATTTCCTGGCAAAGCCATACCAATTACCTCTGAAAGGCAGTTCATAGAATTAGCCGTATACATACCAGAACAAGAACCACAGCTCGGACAGGATTTATCTTCATACTCTTTTAACTCGGTTTCATTAATAATACCTGCCTCAAAAGCGCCTACCGCCTCAAAAGTCTTTGAAAGACTAAGTTTTTCTCTGTCCGCTCCGCATTTTAAATGACCGGCGAGCATAGGACCGCCGCTTACAACAATAGCTGGAATATTAAGCCTTGCCGCAGCCATAAGCATACCCGGAACAATTTTATCACAGTTAGGAATAAGCACCAAACCGTCAAAACCATGAGCCGTAGCAAGACATTCAACAGAATCAGCAATAAGTTCTCTTGTAGGGAGAGAATAGTGCATACCTATATGTCCCATAGCGATACCATCGCATACGCCGATAGCCGGAACCTCAATAGGAGTACCTCCCGCCGCCAAAATACCGGCTTTTGCCGCCTTAGCAATATTATCAAGGTGCATATGTCCGGGAACAATCTCGCTCTGAGCGTTGACAACTCCTATAAGGGGTCTTGAAAGCTCCTCATCAGTATATCCCATAGCTTTAAATAAAGACCTATGCGGAGTTTTATCTGGTCCTTTTTTCACTCTGTCACTAATCATATTAAAAACCTCCATATATAATAATATATTTTTTTAATTGTTTTACAATAAAAATTTTAATTGCCGCTTGTAAGACATTTAATTACTTCCAGTTGGTAAAACTTCTTCCATCCGGCAAAACATATTTTTCACATATACTGCCCATATCAGTTATGCCTACAACCCATAAAAGTCCATTAAAAAATTCTTTTTTTCTTATTTTAATTATATTTTCTTCTTTTTCAGTATCGGAATTATACCACACTTCTCCGTTAAAGTCAAAACTTCCGATGTCATCGCCGAAAAAGTCAAAAAATAAGATTTTGTTATCTTTTTCATAAGCCAAAATTCCGCTTTTATCAACAATCAAAGAATTTTTGTCTACACCTTTTTTTATAATATTTCCGTTTTTTCCGATAATATCAACTTCTTCGCCAATGACAACTCTGTACACTCCCAAATCTTTGTAAAAATAATAATTAGAAGATGATTCCTCTTCTATAAAAGCAACACCGCCAATTTCATTATATCCATATTTTTCAGCATCGAATTTAACACTTCCGTCAGAATTTAAAATATAATAATTATAAGAATATTCCTCTTTGGGATTTTCTTTTTTTCCAATAAACTCACCGTTACTTTGCGGCTCAAGGTATGAAAAACCATTAACTAATTTCTCACTATAACTGCGGTATAATATATATTCATTTTTTATTTCATCTATTTTTCTGACAAAAACAATATTAGAACCAATAGAATACTTAAATTCCCAATTTTTATCAGCCTTAAATCTTTTATATATTTTGCCGTCAGTTTTAGCAATAGAATAACTTCCGTCTTTATTTTTAAGTATAAAAGTGTTATTATAGCATTTTGTATTTATAGGGATGTACTTATTTTCAAAAATAACTTTTCCGTTTTTATCAACAACTCCCATAGAATCACAAACACCTTCAGAATTGTAATTTATACATCTATAGTATCCATCACCCATATAATCAATATCATCAAAAACCCGTTCTTCACTTTCAATATCATAAACGCCCTCTTTATTATAATCTCCCATATCCGGAAGAATTCTGACATTAGCATACTTATCAGCAACAACATAAGTCATAAAATAAAAACGACCTCCGTTAATATTTTTCAGACGTATATCTCCTTTTTGGTCAACAATAACACATCTTCCAACACCCGGACCAATCTGTACAGTAAACGCTGCGTATTTTCTGTCAGGAGGATATATATACCCCTTTTCATTATTGGAGTATCTTTTACCCGAGCTGTCAATATAACCGTCAATATACCGTTCACTGCCAATTATATTCCGTTCATTCTTATATATTTCATAATTTAAATAAGTTGACCGCCCGTCATAATCATATGCCCAAGCAATATCGCCGTAAGGATAATAGTCTTTTTCCGGTATAGGATTTTCCTCTATAAAGTCTTTGCACTTAAATAATCTTAAAAATGTAACTGTAGCCTGCTCACGGGTATAATATCCGTCAGGGTCATAATTATTATCAGAATCTCCAAGCATAACTCCATATCTGTACATATGGTTTATTTCTTTTCTTGCCCAGCTTCTGATATCTCCACCATCGTTAAATGAATGCGGGACACAGCATTCGGAAACGCTGTTGGCAGGAGCTTTCATATGTATTTCCGAAATAATATTGGTTTTAATATTCAAAGTATTGTAAAGCATTTTTGCCGACTCCTGTCTTCTTATAGGATTGTAGGGAGCAAACTTGTTATCTCCTACACCGCTAACAATACCATTTTCAGCACATATAAGCACATATAAACTGTCAGTATCTGAAAAACTTGTATTTCCTGTTTCATATTTAAAATCCTTGTCCCAGGCTTTCATCACAGCTATACACAACTTGCAGAACTATTCACGGGTTATATTCCTGTTAAAATCCATTTGCAGATTTTCAGGAACAAGCCCTAATTTTACAGCTTCCCCAACTTCTTTTTTTGCCCACTCGGAAACACCATCAAGCTCTCTTTCCGAAATAGTTGAAACTAAATTCAATGCATTAATTTCCTCTTTTCAAAAACACTGACCGAAAATACCGCCCCTGCCATAAGACTGCTTAATATAAAATATAAAAATTTTCTCATATCAAACAATCTCCTTTCTGAAAAATAAATTATCAATAATCTTTATATAAATCTTTTCCCTTGAGGAGTAATATAAATTCCGTTTATGTTTTCCTTGTCATCATCGTGGTAATAGTTTTCTACAAAAAGCATGCCATTTATAAATTTAATTTTAATTTTCGTACTGCTACTGTAAACATTGCTTAAATCAACTTTTCCAAGTTCACTTCCATAAAAATCAAAGAAATTAATTATATTTCTATCTGTAATATAAGCAAAAACGCCGCTTTTGTCAACAAGTAAATCTCTGCTGATATCTTTTTTTATTATTTTTCCGTTTTTATCAACAATATCGCATAAACCGCTTTCACCGTTATCTTTAAGAACCTTGTAAAAATCAAACCCGTCAACTTTTTCCACATTTTTATATCCAAGGCTTCCGGCATCAAATTTAACTGTTCCGTCAGCATTTAAAATATAATTGTGAAAATGCGGTCCTCTTACAATAGCCTCGTTATTTTCCGTAAGCGTCACATAATCATACTCTTTTGCTATGCCGCTATAACACCTGTAAAATATATGCTTGTCATTCTTTTCATTATAAAAATGAGCGTTTGTACCAATAGAATCCAAAAGTGACCAAGAAGAATTAACCTTAAAATGTTTCAGAACTTCGCATTTTGAATTTAAAATATCAAAACCTCCGTTTTTGTTGACAAGAACAAAAACTCCGTTATAAATTTTTGTAAATTGACCGCTGCTATGTTTATAACCCTTAGACTTATCAAGAATAACATTTCCTTTTGAATCAATAATGCTTGAAGAAAAATCAGCATCAATAAATTCACATAAATTATCACCTATATAAGATATCATTCCATTTCCGCTGAAAATCTCTTTCATATCGGGTAAACTATACATAGTTGAATTAGAAAAAGTTTTATCAAAATTAACGACGAAATTAGATCCTAGCAAAAAAGCGTCATAATTAATTACCTCAGATTCGTTGCCCTCTTTGTCAACAACTGTTCCGCCGCCAACACCAACTCCTGTACTTGTTATAAAAACTCCTAGTTTTTTATCAAATGGATAAATATATCCTTTTTCTTTTTCAGTGTATTTATTCCCTTTGCTGTCAATATAATCAGCTTTATAATTTTCTTTGCTGTATCCGTAGGCATATGCTTCTCCGTCAGAAATATAATCTTTGGCAGTCTGACCACAAGGATAATACTCCACATCAGGAACAGGATTCACCTCCATATTGCCATAACAGTTAAACAGTCTCAAAAAAGTACAAATAGCCTGTTCTCTTGTATAAAAACCGTCAGGGTCATAATTATTGTCAGAAACACCAAGCATAACGCCATATCTGTACATATGATTAATTTCATTTCTAGCCCAGTTTTTTATTTCACCGCCATCGTCAAAAGAATGAGGAATACAGCACTCTAAAGCAGTATCTACGGATTTTCCATGCATTTCCGAAACAACTATAGTTCCATTATTCAAAGTATTATACAACATTCTGGCTGCTTCCTGTCTTTTAATAGAATTATCGGGAGCAAATTTATTGTTTCCAACTCCGCTTACAATACCTTTTTCTGCGCAAAGTAAAATATCTTCATCATTTGTATCAAAAAAATTCAGATTTCCTTTTTTGTATTCAAGTCCGTTATTCCATGCTTTCATTACAGCAGAGCATAGTTTGCAGAATTCTTTACGGGTTATATTTTTAGTATAATCTCCTTGTAATTCCTTAGGTACAATACCATTTTCAATCGCCTCTTTTACCTCTTTTTCCGCCCATTTTGAAATCCCTTCAAGAGTGCTTTGGGAAACAGCTGAAACCGCACTAGAAGAAGTAATCGCCTCATCACCGAAAACATAAACTGAAAATACCACTCCCATCATAATACCACTGATTAAAAAACAAAAAACATTTTTCATAAAATAAACACTTCCTTAAAATAAAATTAATTAAAATATTGCCATCAGAATAGCATAAAAATCTATTAAATTTGCGTTTATAAGATGTAGAAGCAGCAAATACTTTCTCTGTCATAAAAATACCTATTAAAAAAACAATATAACAAAAAACTCTCCCATTAAAATATTTGCGCCTGCCGGAAACACCGACAGGCGTAAAAATAGTTTCCGCCTATCAGGCAGTAATATGCATTAAAGTTTTTCAATAAAAATCTTTCCTAATCTTTTAGTAAATAATAATCTTCTAAAATCATTTCACTTTTTTTCAAATTCAATTACTTTACCGTAAATAGACAACTTGCACTCATATTTATGCCCCAGAGCCTCAAAATCTACTTCATACACTCCATCATCAAATTCAATTTTATGCTGAACAACATCCTTACTGTCAATACCGGCATATTTGTAAGCCACAGATAAAATCTCATCCATAGTTAATTTCGTTTTATTAGAATCAGAAACCACATTATCTGAAACTATTTCTTGTGTATTTTCTTCCGCTGTGGGAGCTGTTTCATTTTCCAAAGGAGAATTAACAGTATTTTCTTTTTTTATGCTTTTTTTCTCATATTCCTTAATATCTCCGTTAAAATCTGATATTACATACTCATAAGAATCATCAGATGTATCAAATCCAATTTTATATTCATTGTCATAATGCTTAACTTGTGTAAATGCCGCATCTTCCTTAGAAATACCCGCATGTTTGAGGGCAATACTCTGCGCTTCCTCAGTGCTTATATTAGTCAAGGTAATTCTTATAGCTATAAAAACAACTGCCGCTAAAACAATTATCAAAATAACCGCTATAATTATGTTCTTCTTTTTCAAAATTAACCCTCCTGTTTAAATTACCTTTATAACAATTATCAAATTAACTTTAAAACATATTCTGATTTTTAATTTACACCTGCAAAACATAATTTTGCGCTAAAATCTTTGCTCGCTTTTTTTTATAGCAATTCTGGAATAAAGGGAGAAAAGAAAAAACATTTTATCCAAATATTTCTTAACTTTTTCAACATTATAAAAAGCAAAAAAACTTTCACTGAAATTTTGAATAAAACATTTTTTTCTTTTTTTACCGGAATTTCTGTATTATGTTATTTGGAAAGAACTACGTAAACCGAAATCGTTTTTTACTTTACTAAAACATAATTCAAGATAATAAAATAATTTCCGTACGCGGTTCTGCGGTTTTAAAGTCTCTCAATAATAAGTCTGCCCATTTCCTTACATCCAACCTGTTTCATACCGTCACTCATAATATCACCTGTTCTGTAACCTTCGTCAAGAACTTTAGTAACAGCGTCCTCAATGCATTTCGCCTCGTCTAAAAGACCAAAGCTGTATTTAAGCATCATAGCACCTGAAAGGATGGTAGCGATAGGATTAGCAATATCTTTTCCGGCAATATCAGGAGCGGAACCATGTACAGGTTCATACATACCAAGAGAACCATCTCCAAGACTAGCCGAAGGGAGCATACCTATAGAACCTGTCATTTGGCTTGCCTCATCAGAAAGAATATCTCCGAAGATATTTCCTGTAACAATAACGTCAAAAGTAGTAGGGCGCATAATAAGCTGCATAGATGCGTTATCTACATACAAATGGTCAAGCTCAACATCAGGATAATCCTTAGCCACCTCAAGAACAACGCTTCTCCAAAGTCTTGATGACTCAAGAACATTCTGTTTGTCAACATTAGTAACGTGTTTATTTCTCTTTCTGGCTATTTCAAAAGCTTTTCTTGTAATCCTTTCAACCTCTTTTTCAGAATACAGTTCAACGTCGTAAGCCGCTTCTCCCATATCAGTTTGCTTTCTTCCCTTTTCACCAAAATACATACCTCCGGTAAGCTCACGGACAACCATAATATCAACACCGCCATCAACCAATTCCGGTTTAAGAGGACAAGCATCTTTTAATGCGTTGTGGAGAGTAGCGGGTCTAAGATTAGCATAAAGACCCAAAGCGCCTCTAAGCCCTAATAAAGCTCTTTCAGGACGTTTATCACCAGGCAAAGTATCCCACTGCCAACCGCCTACAGCGCCGAGTAAAACTGAATCGCTCGCTTTGCAGACGTCGATAGTATTTTGAGGCAAAGGTTCACCAAACTTGTCAATAGCACACCCCCCGCCAAGAACATAATTATAATTAAAAGAATGACCAAATTTTTTACCAATCTCATTAAGAACAAGAATATTTTGCTCCATAACCTCAGGGCCTATACCATCACCCGCAACAACAGCTATTTTAAAATTCATTTTTATTCCACCTTTTCAATTTTAAATATAATATAATTTTAAATTCAATCATCTTTGTGCTGTAATTCAATAGAAACTATACCATTCGTTTCTAAATCAATTTTAGCTTTTAAAGTATAGTTTATATCTTGTGTTGAAGTCAAATCATAATCCGAGAAAAATTTTATATAATCATCAATATTTTCAGATTTTAAACTTTTAAGATTTTCATCTTTAGCGGGATTGACCGGCGGCAAAATTTCAGTCATTGCTGTTATATTCGCATCTACAGTAATTATTTTTCCTGTATTATCTAAATTCATTTGTTCAATGTCAACACAAGAAATAATTCTGCCATCACAGATAAATTCTGTGGAAATCATAGCAGCTATAGCTTCTTCCAATTTTATATAAAACTTATTTAATTGTTTATAAAGACTATAATTTTCATATACAGGTCCCCACGAACACGAAACAGAGTGAGGAAAATTTTCTGATACACACTCGTGAAGCTTATCATAATTAGATAAATCAGTACTTGCGCAAGCAATTACTTCCATTTTGTTTTTAGGTTTATTAAATCCAAAAGCTATATAATCCCACATTACATAATAATCATTATGACTAGTTTTCATAATATAGCATATTTCAGCATTTTCATTTTCCTCATCAACATCAACAGTATAACTTTCAACCCAAGGACTAGACCAACGAATACTATAAATCAAATTACCTTCATCAGTCTTTCCCTGTTTTTCCTCAAAATCTTTTTTCATTTTTTCGGACATCATATCATAACGAGGTTTACCATCTCTTGTTTTCCACGCTTCTGCCCATTTTTCAACCATTTCTGTCATAACTTCTTTTTTATTTGTAGTTTGTGCATAAACAAAAGAATTCAAAAAAAACGCTGTAGTGAAAACAAGTATTATAAAATTGAAATTTTTAAAAATTTTATTCATGTCAATCTCCATTAAATTCTTAGTCAAATAAAGTTCATCATATAAAGTTTAATGTCAGGCTTTTTTAAATAACTTGCAGGTGTAAACGACACCCATAGTTTTAATATTTTACTTCAAACCAAGCTTAACCTTAGTCTGCTCAATAAGACCTCCGGCTGCCATCATATCCTGCATAAACTGAGGAAAAGGCTCTGCCTGATAAGTTTTGTTTTTAGTTAAATTTGTAATAATTCCTGTTGTGAAATCAACCTCAACATTGTCACCCATATCAATATCTTCGGCAGCTTCTTCACATTCGAGAATAGGGAGACCAATATTAATCGCGTTGCGATAAAAAATTCTTGCAAAAGTTTTTGCTATAACACATGAGATACCGCTTGCCTTAATAGCAATAGGAGCATGTTCCCTTGAGGAACCGCAGCCAAAATTCTTTTCAGCAACCATAATATCTCCCTCTTTAACATTCTGAACAAAATTAACCGTAGAATGAATAGCATCTTCCATACAGTGCTTAGCCAGTTCTTTTGGGTCAGAAGAATTCAAATATCTTGCGGGAATAATTACATCAGTATCAATATTATCACCATATTTAAAAACAGTACCGTTTGCTTTCATTATCAAAACCTCCTATAAGCATTCGAAAATTTTTCAGGTCGAAACAATAAAATAATCCTTTAAACATCATATTTTATAAAAATCTACTATAGCATTATTTTATTATTCCACTATATTATACATTTTCAGGACTTGTAATCTTGCCTGTAATAGCAGAAGCCGCGGCAACGGCAGGGCTGCAAAGGTAAACCTCTGATTCAGGATGACCCATACGACCGATAAAATTACGATTTGTAGTAGATAAAGCTCTCTCACCTTTCGCCAGAATACCCATATGTCCGCCAAGACAAGGACCGCAAGTAGGAGTTGAGAACACGCATCCGGCCTCAACAAAAGTCTTAGCTATACCCTCGTCAATACACTGCAAATAAATATTTTGAGTACCCGGAAGTATAATAACCCTAAGTTTCGGATTAACTTTTTTGCCTTTAAGAATTTCAGCGGCTATCCTTAAATCGTCCATTCTTCCATTGGTACATGAACCTATTACAACCTGGTCAATCTCAATATCTCCAGCTTCATCAATAGTCTTGGTATTTTCAGGAAGATGAGGGAAAGCAACCGTAGGTTTTAATGATGATAAATCAATTTCATAAACTTCGTCATATTCAGCGTCAGCATCAGCCTCAAAAACCGTATATTCTTTGTCTGAATGTTCTTTAACATATTCAATAGTTTTTTCGTCAACAGGGAAAATACCATTTTTTCCCCCTGCCTCAATAGCCATATTTGCTATGGTAAATCTGTCGTCCATAGATAAATATTCAAGCCCATCGCCAACAAATTCCATAGATTTATACAAAGCGCCGTCTACGCCAATCATACCGATAATATGCAGAATAATATCCTTACCGCTCACCCATTTTGCGGGTTTATTTTTAAGGACAAATTTCAAAGCCGAAGGAACTTTAAACCAAGCTACTCCTCTTGCCATACCAACGGCCATATCCGTACTTCCAACACCTGTTGAGAAAGCTCCCAAAGCTCCGTAAGTACAAGTATGAGAGTCAGCACCTATAACAACATCTCCGGGTACAACAAGTCCTGCCTCCGGCAAAAGGCAATGTTCAATACCCATCTGTCCAACCTCAAAATAATTTTTAACGCCCTTTTCACAGGCAAATTCTCTAATAATTTTACAATGTTCAGCTGATTTAATATCTTTATTTGGGGTAAAGTGGTCAGGTACAATAGTTACCTTATTTTTATCAAAAACTTCTTTAACACCTATTTTATTAAACTCTTTAACAGCAACAGGAGTTGTTACATCGTTGCCGTGAACAATGTCAAGTTTAGCCTCAATAAGCTGCCCCGCCTTAACAGATTCAAGACCGGCGTGAGCCGCTAAAATTTTTTGAGTCATAGTCATACCCATAGTTTTTTCCTCCTTAATTACAAGTATGTTTTAAATTTAAATTCTATATCTTTAATAAGCTTATATTCAATAGAATCTACAAGAGCAATCCAGCTTGCCTCAATAATATCGTTAGACACTCCTACCGTAGACCAATTATCAACACCATCACTTGATTCAATCAGTACCCGTACTTTAGAGGCGGTAGCTGTTTTACCGTCAAGGACTCTAACCTTATAATCCGTAAGATGAACCTCTGAAAGTGCCGGATAAAATACTTCCAAAGCCTTGTGCAAAGCCTTATCAAGAGCATTTACAGGTCCATTTCCCTCCGCCGCTGTAATTTCAGCCTTGCCGTCTACAATCACTTTAATTACAGCCGAAGCGCTAACTCCTTCTGAATAAGGCTGTTCACCAATAGTTTTAAAGTTAACAAGTTCAAAAAATGGTTTATATTTACCGAGGGTCTTTCTGATTAAAAGCTCAAAGCCCCCCTCCGCACCTTCAAACTGATAACCGTTATATTCAAATTCTTTAAGTTTTTTAATAATCAAATCTGTTTCAGGCGAATTTTTTTCAATACTCGGATCAATTTTTTTAATCATAGACAAAATAGTACTTCGTCCGGAAACCTCGCTTGTAAGAAACTTTCTTTCATTTCCTACCTTTGAAGGATCAATATGTTCAAAACTGTGCGGTGCTTTGCTTACACCGTCAATATGCATACCGCCCTTATGAGCAAAAGCGCATTTCCCGACATAAGGCATAATATCGCTCAGTTTAAAATTCGCGATTTCAGAGATTTTTCTTGCCACATGAGTCAAATTCTCAATATTTTCAGACGGAATACAAATGTAATCGTGTTTTAGCTGTAAATTAGCGATAACTGTAGACAATGTTGTATTTCCGCACCTTTCGCCAAATCCTGTAAAAGTGCCCTGAACATTATCAGCGCCGGCGTAAACAGCCATAACAGCATTAGCGACAGCCATACCGCAATCATTATGACAATGAATTCCTACAGAAACATTGAATTTTTCGCAGACAAATTTAGTTATATCAAATACCTCATCAGGAAAACAACCTCCGTTTGTATCACATAATGCAATACAGTCCGCTCCTGACAAAACAGCCGTTTCCAAAGTTTTAATAGCGTAATCTTTATTATTTTTATATCCATCAAAAAAATGTTCAGCGTCAAAAATAACTTCTTTTCCAAGATTTTTAAGATAGGCTATTGTGTCACCTATCATTTTTAGATTTTCATCTAAAGTAGTGTGTATAATATCCGTAACATGAAAGTCCCAGCTTTTTCCAAATATAGCAACTGTATCAACACCTGCGCTTATAAGAGATTTAATGTTATTGTCTTCCTCAACGGAAATATTACACCTTCTAGTACTTCCAAAAGCGACAATTTTAGAGTTATTAAGTTTAATATTTTTAATTCTGTCAAAAAACTCCATATCTTTTGGGTTAGAACCTGGGTTTCCCGCTTCAACATAACTGACGCCCAATTCGTCAAGCGTTTTAACTATTTTTATTTTATCCTCAACAGAAAAAGAAATCCCTTCGCCTTGCGCTCCATCTCGCAGAGTCGAATCAAAAACAGCTATTTTTTTGCTCATGTTCTCCCCCCTTTACATTTTTATAAAATAAAATACAATTATTATTAACCATTATTTTTTATATAATCCGTAATACCCAGCCTGTTTCCAAACGGGTCCTCAAACTCAACGGCATATCCTGTATTTATTTTAAAAGGCTCAGATAAAAAAATAATCCCCTTTTCTTTCATTTCCTCATACTTCATTATAACATCAGATACTTCAAACCATATTGTTGGTTTTAGATTATTAAATTTATTTTTATCCTTTAAAATAATTGCCGGTTCTTCATTTCCAATATTGTAAGCAACCATACCTTTATCAGAAAAATTAAATTTCATATGAAGTCCTAATATATCTCCATAATACCTTTGTGCTTCTTCCATATTGTCAACAGGAAGAAAAAAATTATCATAATTTTTCATTTTCTATCCCTTTATATAAATTTATCCACAAAACCGAAAAATTTTCGGTTTTGCAGATAATAAAATTAACTTTTATTAAATTATTTTGTAGTCCAGCTCATCATTTTTCTAAGTTCTTTGCCTACTTTTTCCATAGGATGTTCAGCTTCCATTCTTCTTGTAGCATTGAAGTTAGTTCTTCCGATTCTGTTTTCAAGTATCCAATTTCTAGCAAAAGTACCATTTTGAATTTCTTTAAGTACTTTTTTCATTTCTTTCTTGGTTTCTTCTGTAATAATTCTCTTTCCTACCTGATAATCACCATATTCAGCAGTATCTGAAATAGAATATCTCATATATGAAAGACCGCCTTGATTACAAAGGTCAACAATGAGTTTCATTTCATGAAAACATTCAAAATAAGCGCTTTCAGGTTCATATCCTGCTTCAACTAATACTTCAAAACCGCATTTCATAAGCTCTGAAACACCGCCGCAAAGAACAGCCTGCTCGCCAAAAAGATCAGTTTCGGTTTCTTCTCTGAAAGTTGTTTCCAAAACACCTGCTCTGGCTCCGCCGATACCTAAAGAATAAGCAAGTCCAATATCATGAGTATCTCCTGATGGATCTTGATATACAGCGATAAGACAAGGAACACCTTTGCCTTCTTGATACTGGCTTCTTACAGTGTGACCCGGACCCTTTGGAGCAATCATAAATACATTTACATCTGCCGGAGGCACAATCTGACCAAAGTGAATGTTAAAACCGTGAGCAAATGCGAGATATTTACCGGCTGTAAGATTTGGTTCAATGCTTTCTTTGTAAAGAGCAGCCTGTTTTTCATCATTAATAAGAATCATAATAACATCAGCCATTTTAGCTGCCTCAGCGGCAGTAGCGACTTTAAGACCCGCTTCTTCAGCCTTTGCCCATGATTTGCTGCCCTCATAAAGACCAACTACAACGTCAACGCCTGACTCATGCAAGTTAAGAGCGTGTGCATGACCCTGACTGCCGTAGCCGATAATAGCTACAGTTTTGTTTTTTAATAAACCAATGTTACAGTCTTCCTGATAAAATAATTTTGCCATTTTAAAATTCCTCCTAAGATAAAAAATAATTAAAATATTTTATGTAATATCAAACCATAAAAAAATAAGTCTTTATGCAGAAAAAAACATTTCATTCCCTGACTTTAAATTAATACCATAAATATTGTAAAACAATATTTTAAGGTTTTAAACTCTCCGCAATTTTCTAAAAAAAGAGTAATTTACTTGCGGAAGTATCTTACAGCATCCCCTCAAGTCAAAGAATTAATCTTTTATTTCAACAGACTCTTTAAGTTTTTTTATGGGATTGTTTCCTCTGCACAACGCAGTAAGTCCCGTACGGACGATTTCTTTAACGCCAAAAGCCTCCATAAGTTCAGTAAATGCTTTAATTTTGCCTTCGTCACCTGTAATTTCAACAGTTAAAGACTCTGTAGCAACATCAATAATATTTGCTCTGAAAATATTAACAATATTAATTATATCTGCTCTTGTTTCTTTTTCAGTCTTAATTTTTATAAGAGCTAATTCTCTGAATACTGCTCTTTCAGCGCTAAGTTCAACTACCCTTATAACATCCACAAGCTTTTGAACTTGTTTAATAATCTGCTCAATATCATCACAGAAAACAACAACTGTAATTCGAGATTTATTAGGATCCTCCGTAACACCGACGCTAAGACTGTCAATATTATATCCCCTTCTCGAAAAAAGTCCTGTAATCCGGCTTAAAACTCCGGCTTGATTTTCAACTAAAATAGATAAAACGTGTCTGTTCATAGCATTCCCTCTTTCCGGATTAAAAAAACAATTCTTTGATAAAAAAACCCCGTCCCGCAAAAATGCTCTTAAGGGACGAGGATATACACGTGTTACCACCCTAATTCAATTCATATGAATTCTCAATAGGTTCAAAAAAACCTTAGCCTATAACGGGGCTTTTCCGATTACCTCTTACTAAAACTTTTCAGAGAAACAGCTCATGGGTGATAAATCCGATCATAAATTTATTGTCTCGCACCAAAACGACAACTCTCTGAAAATTTAACAAACCAAATTTTTGTCCCAATCATAGCATTTAATATCAAATCAAATTTTTAAAATTTAATTCAATGATATTTTATCAAACTATAATATAAAAGTCAACATATTTTTTATTATTTTTTATAAAAATTAAAATCGGGGTGACAAGATTTGAACTTGCGACCTCTTGAACCCCATTCAAGCGCGCTACCAAGCTACGCCACACCCCGATATATATAAAATTATATCATTTTTATTTATTTGTGTCAATAATTTTTTCAACAAAATTCACAACAAAGGATTTTTCATACATATTGAATGCCTATCCGTTCTGGAAAAACAAATTAATATAAAATAAATATTAGACTTCTTTCGAAACTACAGGTTGTATAGTTTTGAAAGAAGTCTATTTCAGTAAAAACAAAAATTCTTTATTTAATTCGAAAACGATTAATTAATTCATTTAAAATTGCCGCTTGATTTGAAAGCGCCTTAGATGTAAAAACACTTTGTTCAACAGCATCAGAATTTGTTTGTACTACTTGTGAAATATCATTAACTCTTTTATTAACAGTAACAGTCATATTGTATTGAAATTTACTTGAAGAAGCTATTTCATCCATAAGCGATTTAATTGTATTGCTACAATTAAGTATTTCTTTATTTTTCAAAAAACCTGTCTATAAATTTATGACCTTCCGCAATATAATTTCCGCTTGTCTTTCCTTCTTTTTCATTATAATTCCACATTTTATCAATTTCATTTGTACTGTCATAAATCATATAGGGTACAGGAGTACTTGTATGAGTCCTGCAAGAAATTGGAGTTGGATGATCCGGAAGAACCGCCAACCTGAAATCAACCCCTGATTTTTTCATTTCGTCATAGACAATTTTAATAACTTTCTCATCAAGATATTCAATAGCCTTTATTTTGTTTTCAATACTCCCCTGATGTCCCATTTCATCAGGAGCTTCCACATGAATGTAAACAAAATCAAATCCATCGTTTAATACCGCGTTTACTCCTGCTTTTGCTTTTCCCTCATAGTTTGTATTAAGCGTAGCGTCTGCTCCATCAACAATAATAACTTTCATTTCAGCTCCCACCGCAATTCCTTTAAGTAAGTCAACAGCAGAAACCATAGCCCCTTTTTTATTATTTTTCATTTCAAATGAATCAAGTTTTGGTTTTGTTCCTGCACCCCAAAACCAAAGAGAATTAGCCTTATTAAGTCCTTTTTTAGCTCTTTCAATATTAATTGGATGATTATTCAAGATATCATAACTTTTCTTCATCATATCTCTAAAAGCTTCTTGTTTCGGAAGATACCCGCCGATTACTCTTCCTAAAATATCATGGGGCTGTGTCAAATCAATAACATTACCATTATCCCAAATAGTAAGATGACGATAGCTTGTTCCAACATAGAATTTGTACTCATCTGTTTCAAGCTCTTTCTTTACAGCGTCAATAAGAACAGCGGCATCCTCTGTAGATATTTCACCTGAACTGTGATCAATAATAATTTTCTCATCATAAGGCAAATCATCATCCGAAACAGTAACAATATTACATCTTAAGGCTATATCTGTAGCTTTCATATCAACACCTATACTCAAAGCCTCTAATGGTGACCGTCCCGAATAATATTTTTGTGGATCATATCCCATAACAGAGAGATTTGCCGTATCACTTCCCGGTTTCATACCATCAGGAATTGTATGAACAATACCTATTTCAGATTTTTTAGAAAGCATATCCATAGTAGGAGTATTAGCGCATTCTAAAGGAGTTTTTCCTCCAAGCTTTTCAATAGGCTCATCAGCCATCCCATCACCTAAAACAATAATATATTTCATTTTTCAAATCCTCCTAATATATTTAAAACAAAAAACAAAATCTTGCTATTATAACTACTTTAAATTTTCAAAAACAAATTTTCCTGATTTTGACAAATTACTTTCATTCCAATTTTCAGAATCCGCTCCTTCTGAAAGTGCCGCTGAAGATTCATTTTTATCACATAAAGACCAATTTATCCTGCTTATTTCCTTTTCATCAAGATAATCAAGCCATTTTTTTGCCTCGTCCAGATAATTTCCATTATTTCCGCTTGCATCGCTTGTTCCCCATTCTGTCACAAAAACAGTAGCTCCATTTGAGATAGCTTTTTCAATTTTACCTTTAAAATTATCAAGCTTGTGAGTTCCGGCATAAAAATGAAAAGCATATGCAACATTCTCATAATCAAGTAAATCATCAGAAGCCCCATCAACATCCTGACTCCATGTATTTGTTCCCACGATAATAAGAGCTTCGGGAGAATTTTTTCTTATAACAGGTATAATCTCTTCAGCATAAGGTTTAATATCATTTTTCCAATTAACTCCGTTAGGTTCATTACATATTTCATAAATCACAGCGGGATTTCCTGCGTATTTTTTTGATACCTTATCAAAAAACTCAATAGCCTCTGATTTATGTTTCATAGGATTAGCGTCTGATAGCACGTGCCAGTCAATAACTGCGTACATATCAAGCTCTATAGCGTTATCAACAGCATAATACAGTAGCTTTTCAGAGTTTTGTTTTTCATTCTCACCTGTTGTATATCCCCCGTATTCTTCAGTATACATTGCTGCCCGAAAAACATTGGCGCCGTATTCTTTAGTTTTTTCAATACTGTATTTATTTATAAATTTAGGAAACCATACTATACCATGACTGCTCATTCCTTTTAAAATGACATTATTTCCATCTTTATCAATAATTTTTCCGCCGTTAATTTTTAGAGCGCCGTGTCTTAAAACGCCATCATTATAACCTTCAAAGCTTTCGATTGTTTCTTCTTGTATATTTTTATTTATATCACTGCCACTTGATTCTGTTGTTTCTGTATCCACAAAACCTTTTTCATAAGAATTTTTCACAGGCATACAGCCAATAACTCCTCCGCAAAAAAATACTGCTATAAGACTAAACAGAAATAATGTTTTGTTCATAAAATTTATCTTCTTCATCTAATTTCCTCCGCATATACAACACTGTTTAAAAGATTAATTTCAGAAATAATTTCATTATGCTCAATATATTTTTTAATATTAATTTCGACATACACGCATAAATTGTCATTTTGTTTTCTTTCTTCAGATTTTTCAATAGAGCATAATAAAAAATCTTTTTCTTTAATATATTTAATAATTTCACTTGTTCCGATTTCTTTTTTAGTTTCAATGTACATTAAAATAAATTTACTGTCTTTAGCCGCTCTTTCCTCAATTTTATACATAAATGTCGTTGATACAAAAATAATAAAAAAGCCAAACGATGCTCCGATAAAGAAACCGCTGCCCAAAGCGATTCCAACTGCCGCTGTCGCCCAAAGACTTGCCGCGGTTGTAAGTCCTTTTACTTGTTTTCCGTTTAAAATAATCATTCCCGCTCCCAAAAAACCAACACCGCTTATAACCTGAGATGCCATTCTTCCCGGGTCTGCCGTCATATTATGTCTTAAAAAAATGTACTCATTAGTAATCATAGCTAAAGCGGCGCCCGCACAGACAAGAGCAAATGTTCTTAGACCGGCATCTCTTTTTCTTAGTCTTCTCTCAAGACCTATTATTCCGCCAAACACAACAGCGAGAAATAATCTTAAAAATATTGAAACGGCGTTAAACTCGCCTAAATACTCAATACATTGCTGCATAATATGATCTCCTTAATTTCTTCTTTCAATAGCATTTTTTATTCTGTCTCGAAATTCGGGTTCCGGCATAGGCTTTGCGTATAAAAAACCTTGAGCATAATAACAGCCTATACTTTTAAGAAAAACAGCCTGCTCATTTTTTTCTACGCCCTCGCAAATAACATTCATATCAAGAGCTTTTGCCATTTCAACAATTTTACATATAATTTTCTGTGCCTTTTCGGAATTTTCAGACTCATTAAGAAATTCCCTGTCAATTTTAACAACATCAATAGGCATAGATTTAAGCATATTAAGAGAAGAAAATCCAGAGCCAAAATCATCAATAGAAACAGAAAATCCAAGTTCTTTGATTTTATTTACAATTTCAAGAGCCGCATCCATTTCCATAAATAAATTTTCAGTAAGTTCAAGCTCAATATACTTTGTGGGAATATTATATTTTTTTATAAGATTTTCAATACGTTCAATGTAAAATGGATTGCTCAGATGTACTCTTGACTGATTTACTGAAATAGTAATAGGCTCTTTATCACTATCAATCCATTCTCTTATGATTTTAAAAACCTCTTCAAGAACAAAAAAATCAAGTTCAATAATAAATCCCTCTTTTTCAAAAACAGGAATAAACTCTCCCGGATTCATAAATCCTTTTGTTTTTGAAATCCAGCGTACAAGAGCTTCAGCGCCAATAATTTTTTCTGACTTCATATCGACTTTGGGCTGGTAATAAACAGCAAACTCGTGTTCCTCAAGAGCCCTTTCCATATTTTCCTCAATTTCTTTATATTGTATAATCTTATTCTCCATTTTTTTATCAAAAAAAACTACATTGTCATTTCTGTTGTTTTTCGCTTCTTTTCGTGCCATTTCAGCCATATCAATAGCGTTTACAACACTTACTTCGTTACTTGTTATTAGATATATACCACACTGAAAATTTAATTTAAGAGCGATTCCCCCATCTTCATAATATCTTGTCTTTCCCATTACTTTTTTAAGAAACTCAAGATGTTCATTTTTTTCAGAGAAAGGAACCATTACAATAAAATTATCCATATTTATTCTTGCGATAACACCGCCGTATTGGATTTCATTATTAAGATTATTTGAAATAAATTTCAAAACCCTGTCGCCGACAAATCTGCCGTAATGTTCATTTACAACCCTAAATTTTGAAATATCAAAAGATATAATAGCGAAACTCCTTTGTTTAAAATCATTACTTTCTGTTTTTTTCGTAACTTCTGATATAAAACCATTCAAATTCCATATACCTGTTACTTTATCAATATAAGCCAAATCAAAAATATTTTCATCATATTTTCTTTTTAATTTTAACACTCTGATAATAATTTTAATTCCAACAACAGCTATTATTAAAATTACTATCACAATTAACCAAAAGTATCTCTGTAAAAAATCAATCATACCTATATTATTTTTATTAAATATTGTATGTTTGCTTATAATGTCATTAACTTCTTCCTGACTTATACTAGCGATTGCTTTATTCATTATTGTAAAAAGCGGCATATCCCCTTCTCTGCTTACTCCAAAGCAGACAGAGTGCTGAAATTCAGGATAATCCATTACAGATATATCATAATAATTATTTTCAGAAATAATTTTATCACCAACATAGTTAATAATAAATGTAATATCTGCATCTCCGTTGTTAACAGCCTCTATGCATTCTTTTTCGGAATTATATAAAATCATATGCTTTGCGCTGTATTTTTCAAATAAAAATTTTTTGTTGAAAAAATAATTATCAACATAAGCAATTTTTAAAGTTTCCGGTTTCTCATCAACTTTATCTTTATTGATAATAGCATTATATTTTAAACATCTGATATATGGAACAGACATTTTTATATCATTTTTTTCCGCCCAACTATAATCACAGAAAAAGTCACATATTATATCACAATCTCCCTGACGTACTTTCTGTATTGCGTCTTTATATGTTTCAGTTTTCTCAAACTCAATTTTAAAACCAGCCTTATCAGCGGCTTTTTTCATAATATCCGCGACAATCCCCTCGTAAGACCCTGTTTCATCATTAAAAGAAGATAAAGGAGCCCTGTTGTTTGAATCAACAGCTTTAATAATATTATGAGATTTGATATACTCTTTCTCTTCTTCTGTTAATGAAAATTTCGTATTAGCCTTTTTCTCATAATATTTATTATAAATTTTTAAAAAATATGTATTATCGTTTTCAACAACTTTATGCATAGCAGAATTAAGCTCATCCATAATTTCTGAGTTACTTTTGTCAGTAACAAAATAATATGGTTCTGAATCAAATTCAAAAAGAACATTATGTTTTTTAGTTGTCTGAATACTCATAGTAACAATAGCGTCTATTTTTCCATTATTAAACGCGTCAAATTTTTCAGCATATGTTTTAAACTTAATAATTTGAGGAGAAAATCCTTTTTGTTTTGAAAGTTTATTAATAGAATCTTCCCAAAATTTCTCATCAACAATACCTATTCTCATTCCATTATAATTTTCAAAATCATTCGGATAGAATTTAGTATTGTCTTCTTTTGTAACAAGAGCTTTGCTGCCATATCCGCCATTAATATCTGAATAATCTAAAAATGTCGTTCTCTCGTCCATATAAATACAACTGTCAACAATATCCAATTCTCCATTTTTAAGCATATCAATACACTGGCTTCTGTCACATTTAACATACTCAAACTCCCAGTTTGTATACTTAGCTATTTCCTGAAAAACCTCATAACTGTATCCCGTTCTTAATCCTATATCATCAGTGTATATAAATCCTTCCATTTCATAATCAGGTATTTTAACTATTCTTTTCAGCGGCTCCGAATGCACAGCATTAAAAAACCCCAAACCAATAATAACTGTAAATAACAAACATAATAATTTTTTTAACATAAATTTAGCCACCTTGCGAAAATTGTACTTTAATTAATAAACTTCTGTACACTTGTATTATTTTGCTGTAAATCAGCTTTTTTATAATTTCATAAAATCAATTATAATAACTTTTTTGACAAATTGCAATAGATAAAACATATAAATTACATTTTTCATAATATATAAAACGATACTAAAAGCTGTTTAAAACTCTAAGTAATGATATTGACAAAAGATTTATACTCAAATGAATCTTGATTTTTTCAGAAACTTTTCAAGCATTTCAAAAAAACTATGCAATATTTGTGTATAGGAAAAGATTTGTTAATTGGTATTATATAGGTTATTGAATAGATTATTAGACCCATTCAATAACCTGTTCAATATTAATATTTTCTCTGTCTTAAATGTGGTATTTCTTAAATAAATTTAAAAGTTCCAAGAAATTTATCAATATCACCTTCATAATCATCGTATAACTTTTTCGTATCAGCGTGATATAAAAATACATAAGCAAAATTATCGTCATAAATAAATATTAAATCTTCTCTTGATTCAGACTCATCGCTTGTAAGAAGATTAGAATCGTCTATTGCGATTTTATTGCCATTTTTTTTACTTTTCAAAGCAATACCAGAATTGTCTATCGGTTCAATCTTAATCCATTTTCCTTTTTTGCCTCCAATATTAACATTTGCTGTTTTAACAATTCCATTTTTCAATTCTTGAGCATATTTGTCAACAAGCGAACTTATATCTTTGCTTTCAGTGTCAATAGTATCCTTTCTTACTCCAAGCCATACATTTCCCTCTTCAGTGTTAAGCAGCATTTTTACTAAATATCCATCCTCATCAACCTTAACATCCCATTTATCATAACACGCTATTTCAAAATCATTATTTTTGTATAATTTCTGTCCTTCTTTTTCCTGCAAATATACATAAACATCATTTCCACTATCTCCGCCATCTTTTTCATATATTACTTCACCGCTTTCAAAGTCACATCCTGAAAAAATAAATAATGCTGATGTGATAACTGCAAATTTTTTTAACTTCACAATAAAACCCCCAAATTCATTTATCTTTTATTATTGTTTTTCTATAAATACATAAAGACACTGTTTTGTATCAAAACAAACTTTAACAAAATTTGACTTTTCGAATTTTTAAAAATTTCTTTAATTTATTCCATTATAATAAATTAAAGTTTCTTTGTCCATAAAATTAATTAACAAATCACCAATTTTTATTGTTGATTTGATATTTTTTATTACATAGAAAAAATCTGTTTGGTAAATAATAATTAACTCAAAGCTATATTTTATTTATAATTATAAAACAAATCTTATAAAAATAGTATATAATTTTAATAATACTTTTATATAATATTTAATAAAATTCAAATAATGTATTGTATTTCATTAATATATATTGTATAATATTTATAATAATCTACGGTAAATATGTGTTTTATTAATAATGTGTACTTTACTTGTTTTTGTATTTTCCAAATATTATGCGGCATATAATAAATTT